>JACQWO010000016.1 GCA_016209225.1 Desulfobacterales bacterium | reverse complement strand
TATCATGCTTTTCACCTACAATTTGGTTGATTATCTGGCTTTTTTATACCAAAATGTAAAGAGAAAAGCAAACAAAAAATACACCTTTTTGTAATTATTTCAACTACTTAAAAGACATGACTTTTTACGAGTTCATCAATAAAGGATCCTTATATTTTAGAGTTTCTTGGTTTGCCCGAACATCACCATTATTCTGAAACTGTATTAGAACACGAAATTTTTGACAAATTAGAGCATTTTTTACTCGAACTCGGTAAGGGCTTTACCTTTGTCGTAAGACAGGTTCGTTTTACTTTTGATGAAAAACATTTTCGTGTTGATCTGGTGTTTTATAACAGACTTTTAAAATGCTTTGTTCTGATAGATTTGAAAATTGGTGAGCTTAGTCACCAGGATCTTGGTCAGATACAGATGTATGTCAATTACTATGACCGTTTTGTAAAACTCCCCGATGAAAATAAAACCGTGGGTATTGTACTTTGCCGCGACAAAAACGAAACCCTTGTTGAAATTACTCTGCCGGAAGATAATGACCAGATCTTTGCCGGCCGCTACCAGACCGTATTGCCAGACAAGCAGGCGTTTATTGAGCTTTTGAATGAGAGTGAAGTATGAAGTTGAGAAAGGACGAGTGGGAAAAAAAGGAGTTGGGCGAAATTGCTACCATTATTATGGGGCAATCGCCTCCATCAACCACATATAATTTAACTGGTGAAGGATTGCCTTTTTTTCAGGGCAAAACTGAGTTTACTGACAAATATCCTGTAGCAGTTAAATGGTGTTCAAAACCTAATAAAATTGCCGAACCAAATGAAGTACAAGGGGACGTTGTTTCTAATTAATAAATTATTTTCAAACCGTTTAACCTTTACACAAGGAGATTGCAGTGGCGCGGTACAAAGACTACTCCTATACCCAGGGGAAGTTCATCCCCATCTTTTTTGAGAAACAAATCCTACCAGGCACCTTTGAGTATTCCCTGAATCAAATTAACGGCATGAAAAAGGCTAAACTAACCGTAAAACAAATTCTCTGCCAAAGGGCTTTTTCTACAGACTCGTTAGCCCAAGAAAGGAGATACTATGATTAAGGTTTGTGTCAAAGGTGATAAACAGTAAAATGAAGGTAATGAGTATTTTGGAGGTGCTACTATGAGATACAAGGTAAATCTCAAAAAGACAGAAGAAGGTTACTCTATCTGGGTTCCTGGTCTTCCGGGCTGCTGGTCGCAGGGTAAAACAGAAGCAGAGGCACTAGAAAATATTAAAGATGCCATACAGTTATATTTAGAAACTGTGGAGGAATTAACAAAGGATAAAGAATCTCGCTATGTAGAAGTAGCCCATGCCTAAATTATCAGGAGTAAAACACCAACGCGCTGTCAAAGCTTTTCAAAAAGCAGGCTTCTGGATTGCACGGGAAGTCAAGCATATCACAATGACTAATGGTGAGCGCATCATCACAATTCCGAGAGCAAATCCTGTAGATGCTTTTACAATGGCTGGTATTGTGAAGGACGCTGGGCTTACTATTGATGAGTTCAAAAAATTATTATAGCGGCAGACAACAAGTATTACCTAGCAAAAAACAACTCTTAAAAACCTCAAACAAAAACTCCTAAGCGAAATTTTAGGATAACCCTATGAAAAAAGAACTCATCATTGAACTATTTGAAAAATTTGAAGGCGCCTGTTATCTTTTCAACAATCTGGAATGCTGGAGCGCGCGTGAACTACAGGAAATATTGGGATATACCGAATGGCGGAATTTTCTTAAAGTAATGGAAAAGGCAAAGACTGCCTGTGAAAATGCCGATGTCAAAGTGCAGGGCCATTTTGTTGAAGTCAACAAAATGGTCGAACTTGGCAGCGGTTCCCGAAGAGAAGTAGATGATATAGCCTTAACCCGTTACGCCTGTTATCTAATCGCTCAAAACGGCGACTCTGCAAAAAGTGAAATTTCCTTTGCTCAGACCTACTTTGCGGTTCAGACCCGAAAACAGGAAATTATAGAGCAACGGCTTTTAGATGTCGACCGTGTGATTGTCCGTGATAAACTGACGAAATCCGAGAAGAAGCTATCCGGTATCATTTACGAGCGCGGTGTTGATGACAAAGGTTTTGCCCTCATTCGTTCAAAATCTGAAAAGGGCTCTTATCACTGTAAAAGATGCAATGCACTGCTTTATCGTTCAGACGATAAATTTTCATCGTCTTGTGGATGGCCAAGCTTTGATGATGAAATGATGATGAGAAAAAGACTGTTCATAAGTTAATAAATATACTCAAAACTAAAGGATATAGAGTCGTAACAAAAGTACTTCCCTTCGGCACTTTTTGGAAGGCGGAAGAGTACCATCAAGACTACTACGACAAGAAAAAACAGCAACCATACTGTCATGTGTATAAAAAGAAGTTCTAATCAGAGGATCATCTCCAAATTAGTTGATCGATGATAAGGATTCGAGGGTTCAAGGACAAGAATGGATGTCTGTTTTCACTTGACCCCTTGATCCCTCGAATCCTTAGCCCCTCAAGCCATCGGCTTCAGCCGATGGTAGTTGACTATTTTCTTTAAGTATCTTCCTTGTGTCTTCTATCTCCTCTTGCGTAACACTCCTCCTTAATTCTTCCATTCTTTTCATGATATTAGAAAAACGGATACCCTCCGCTGCGCTTATCCATTCCAGTTGCAGTCGTTCTGGACGGATGCCTAATTTCTCCATCTTTTTCCATATCTTCTCTACCCTTTTCTTGGTCCAGTGGTTGGCATCAATGTAATGACAGTCCCCAAAGTGGCAGCCGGAAACCAGGACTACCGGGGCACCTTTTTCAAAGGCCCGCCAGATAAATTTCTTATCTACCCTGCCGCTGCACATAGTACGAATGAGACGGGCATTGGAAGGGTACTGCAAGCGGGAGACACCGGCAAAGTCTGCGCCTGCATAGGAACACCAATTACAGGCAAAAACCAGAACCTTCTCCGCCGGCTCCTCCTCCAGCAATGAATCAATCTGTCCTTCTATCTGGCTGTCAGTGAAGTGCCTCATGGAGATGGCATTGGTGGGGCACTCTGCAGCACAGGTGCCACATCCTGAGCAGGCGGCCTGAGTGACATGAGCAGGGGTTTTATTGTTTTTATCCATTGTAATGGCATTGTAAGGACATACCCTGACACATATCCCGCAAATTTCGCATTTGTCTTTAATTACCTCAGCGGTTATCGCTTCTACCGTTATTTCTCCGCTATTCATGAGTCGCATTGCCCGTGCAGCCGAGGCCGAAGCCTGAGTTACTGAATCCTTAATGTCTTTGGGGCTTTCGGTACATCCGGCAAAAAATATTCCCTTTGTGGCAGAATCAACCGGCTGGAGTTTGGGATGTGCCTCCAGATAAAACCCATCCGAGGTTCTCTGCAGGGCTAACATCTCCTGGGTCTCTTTCACATCCTCACAGGGCTTTACCCCCAAAGACAGTACCACCATCTCAACCTCATGTTCCATAAGCTTATTAGTGGCAGTATTCTCCACTGACAGGATAAGGTTTCTGGTATGTGGGTCTTCCTTTATCTGCCCGGGAAGCCCTCGAATATAGCGGACCCCTTCCCCTTTACTCCTCCTGAAAAGATCCTCAAAACCTTTACCAAATGCCCTTATATCAACATAAAACACCTTTACGTCCATTTCAGGGTAGTGCTCCTTTAGCATCAGGGTGTCTTTAACGGTGTTCATGCAGCAGATGTTGCTGCAATAGGTTCCACCTTTATGAACAGAGCGAGAACCAACGCATTGGATAAAGGCAATCGATTTAGGTGCCTTGCGGTCAGTTAGCCGGATGATCTCTCCCTTCGTAGGTCCTCCTGCATTGATGAGCCTTTCAAATTCCATACTGGTAATAACGTTTTCATAGCGTGTATATCCATATTCGTCCATCTCAGAAGGATCGTATACATCCATACCTGTAGCAACGACGATTGTACCTACCTTGAATTCGATATCTTCGTCCTTCATGTCAAAATCAATGCAGCCCTTTTCGCAGAGCTTTATGCACTTTCCGCAGATAATAGGATCACTTCCCAGACATTCTTCCCTGTTGATAACATAGGCAGAAGGAACTGCCTGTGGGAAAGGCAGGTATATGGCATTCCTGGAACTAAGCCCCATATCAAATTCATCGGGCTTAACAACCGGGCACTCTCTGGTGCAATCACCGCATCCCGTGCATTCCTTTTCATGCACCAATCGGGCCTTTTTAACTACTTTTACGTTAAAGTTTCCTACGTAACCGCTAATGGATTTTACTTCACTGAGGGTAAACATCTTAATTCTGGGATGTCGACCGACATCCATCATCTTTGGTCCCAGAATTCAGATGGAACAGTCCATAGTAGGGAATGTCTTATCCAGTTGTGCCATGATTCCCCCTATGCTGGGTTTTTTCTCCACCAGATATACCTGATAACCGCTGTCTGCAAGGTCCAAAGCCGCCTGGATACCGGCTACTCCGCCTCCTATAACCAGCGTAGATTTAATGATCGGAACCTTCAGCTCCTCTTGGGGTTGGAGTTTACGGACCCTGGAAACCGCCATTTTTACAAGGTCATTGGCCTTTTCCGTGGCCTCCCTGTGCTGGTTGGTATGTACCCAGCTGCACTGTTCTCTGAGATTGGCCATTTCCATCAGGTAGGGGTTTAACCCTGCTTCTGAACATGCCCTCCTAAAGGTAGGCTCATGTAGCCGGGGGGAACAGGATGCTACCACTATCCTGTTTAGATGATGCTCTCGGATATCATCCTGAATCAACTGCTGACCCGGTTCTGCACAGAGGTACTCATTGTCTTTCCCGACTACCACATTTGCTAACCCCTCTGCAAAGCTGGCCACCTCCTTACAATCAACAGTACCTGCAATGTTTAATCCACAGTGACAGACGTAAACACCGATCCTCAGTTCGCCATTTGAACTCGAAATTTCAGACATCTAATCGCTCCTCGGATTTGGGGTTTTAACCTCTTCTGGTTTCTCTAATCCCCTCATCGCAAATATTATATCTTCAGGAAGGTCTATCTCTATTCGTTCAGTTTTGGTTGTTGCCATATTCTAACCCTCCTTTCAGTTGAGTTAAACAATGTCCTAACGTCTTTGCAATCCACGCAGGGAAAGTACATTCATCTGCCCCAGAATCAACTAATGAATCAAATGTTATCACGCGTTTATCTAAAAATAATTTTATAGGGATGACAGGCCTGTATACATATTTAGCTGGCTTTTGAGTGGGAGGTGTTATTATATACTTCAAGTATGGGAATTTAATCTGCTGCATAATAAATAACTCCTGTTCTCGTTAGGAATCTTCGTTAATATAGGATCTTTATACCCCTTTTTATTTGCCTCCTCGAGTGCCTCTTCGGGTGTATGTCCTTTACCTAACACCTCTTTTCTATCATAACTCAATGCCACAAAGTAACCTGGATACTTTTTTATGATCGGTGTCATATCTATTGCTTTCATTGACTTTTATCTCCTCACTTCATGTCTACCCTTCATTTAAACTCTTACTTCTTCTATATCAAACTTAATCGCAGGAACGGAGATTTTTGGCGCTTTTGCAATCCGTTCAGAATCTTCTATTAAATTCATAATCCATCGCCCCACATCAGCTTTAACAACCTTTTCACCACATTGTGGGCATACCCCTGCAGGAACATCCTCCACAACAATAAGTTCCCCCCGAATCCAGAAATCCTGTTTGATTCGCTTCTCTTGCATTGGAGTATCGCAAATCTCACATTCCCCGTAATCGTATCCTATTATCTCTTTCTTCATATTATTTCCTCTAAAGCATAAGTTGTGATTAATAATAACTTTCCTGTGCTTTTAATTCTACAAATAATTGCAATTTCTCTTCCGTCAGTTGCAGGGCCAACAACCTTATAACGTATACCCCTGGGATCCCGTGTAAATTTATGCCTTATTCGACCCTTGGAAATTGCCATTTCAATATCCGCAAAAGTTAGATTGTCCTCAGCCATTTCTTCAAAAAAGTGTGGAATAGTAAACTCATACTCTTGTTTTGCTACCTTTTCTCTGATTTTACGGATAATAGCCAATAATCGTTCCTATTCCCACATGTACTATAATATAACATTTTTTATAGGCTGGCATGGCAGATAACGGGCTGGCGGATGAGCGAAGTGCCCTTTGTGGGCATTTGGGTTTCAGCCGTTCATTCGCTTGATAGCTGAAGTGGTGCTTCGCTCAAAGCATCCCCTAAAGATAATGGACTCAATTTTTACAATTAAGGCTGAAGTCATCGCTCATCCGCCAGCCCGATAGCCAAAATGTGAACGCCGTCCCTCTATTATATATTATCACAGTTTACTTGCCTTTATTGCATTCCTACACACTACCTTTATCAACACCCTTAGGCGTTCAAGCGAAGCGACATTTTGGGTATCTCGTTCCTAATTGCACCACTGGTGCAATTAGGAACCCTATTTTGGAGGGATAATTGCACTCTGGTGCGGTTATTTATTTTTCTTGCTACTCCAATGCATCTGCAAAAAGCGATACTACATCCTTTATTTCTAATCTCTCATTATAACCAAAATCATTCATGGTACATTGTAGGTGTATCAGACATTTAGGACAAGAACTGACCAATAGCTGACTTCCCGTAGCTATGGTCTCCTTCAGACGTTTTATCTGTATCTTCTTAGAATGTTCCCCACAGCCTACCCATGCAGATGTTCCACAGCAGATATTCCCGATTTCTGAGTCAGGTGTTTCTTTGATGTTTAATTGTGGGATTTGTCCTAATAGTTTCCTGAATATCTGAGAAACATCCCTATAATGGCTCAAACGACACGAATCCTTAAAGGTGACCTGCAAAGGCAGGGGTTTTAGGTTAAGACTATTGTTTCCGCTGTTTAATCTCCTGTCAATTAATTCATAAATATGGGTTGCCCTGAGATCAAAGTTTGGCAGTACCTTAGGGAAAATTTCTTTGAACGTATAGAGACACTCCGGACAGGAGGTAATAATCTCCTCCACTCCATGGTCTTTGATCTCCTCATAGCTCTCTTTTGCAAGCCTGGCAAAACCCTTTTGATCTCCTGCCCAAAAGAGGTCGTGACCACAGCACCTTTCATTATCCAATACCACAGGTTCAATATCGCAACGGTTAAGGATTTTTAGAGAATCTTTGGCTATTTGAACTGTATGTAACCCAAGATTTTTAAAAAACACATCGAAATATGGTAAGCAGCCAACGAAATAGAGAACCTTGCCTCTCGATTGGGTCTTTATCTCCGGGGGAAGGAACCCTAAGCGATTCTGCCTTATACCAGGTGATGACATCATCCTCATTAATGAAAGCATTGCCCCACCGTGGCTGTAAATGCCAGATTTCCCTGAATCAATCCAACGTCCCCTCAGCATCCGGACAAAGTCCGAAAATTTAACCCCTGAGGGGCATCTGCCATCACACCTGCCACAGGTCAGACAAGCCCAGATAAATTCCTGTACATAAGGATCGTCATCGCCTTTTTCTATTACCTTACTCGCAGCGAGTCTTGGAGAAAAGTCCTTTCCTGTTTCCGCTATTGGACAGGCAGCGGTACATTTACCACAATCGAGGCATTGGTAGATACCCGATTCTTTTATAATTACCGGCAGCCCTTTGTCAGAATTAGACATTCCCCTGGTCTCCTACGATGGGACTCTTACCCAGTTCCCCTATCCGTTCTACAAACTCATGTAAGTCAGAAGAGAGTTTCTCAGATTCATGGGCTAAATAATACTTAAACTGAAGCCTCTCTTTCTTCAATCCCAACAGATTCAATATTTCGTAGGTATGATCAATGTTTTTCAAAGCCACTTCTGGGCCGGTCCCATTCTGACAGTTATCTATCCTGCACCCTGCAATTAAAACCCCATCGGCCCCTTTTTCAAATGCCTTCAGTAGAAGAGCAGTGTTAACACGACCGGCACACATAACCCTTATAACATTGACTTCTCCTGGAATAGGTATTTCCAAATCCCCCATACCCGTGTAGCATGACCATGGAGCCCAATTACACAAGAAAGCCAGGACTTTCATTTTATGTTTCATCTTAACATCACTTCAATCAATTCTTCTATCTGTTTTTCAGTTTTATAAATGGTATCCACTGCCCCTGTGGGGCACACGGAAAGGCAGGTGCCACAGCCCTGACAGTGCATTTCAATAATGCTTGACTTTCTATCCTCTATGGTATCCCCTACCATCTCTATCGCTGCAAAGGGACATGCCTCAAGACAATGACCACAGCCCCGGCATCTGTCCTGATCCACTTGTGACACTATGTTTTTAGCCCTGATCTCCGACTTTCGCAAAAGGGCTACTACCTCTGCTGCAGCAGCGGTTCCGGGCAGTCCTTTTTTATTAAAAGAGTTTTCTTGAGGGACCATCATCTTGAAGATACCAGGAATCCCTGTGCTCCAGGGAGAAAAACTGTGGAATCCGGGAAGGGTTCTGCGGGCGAATCCCTTTCTTAACAGGTTACCGGTTAAAGGGACCTTTTCTAATTCAACACCTGAAAATAGTATAGCCGATACCCTCAGATGGGACTGATCGGCACCAAGAAATTCAATCCTGAAATTTCCAAGATAACCCTCTAAAGCTTTCATTTGGAGTCCTGGCAAATAAACAATACTTCCTGAATTGATCCTCTCCCAAATATCCTCTATTATGGAGGCGTAAAATTTGTCTTCTCCAGAAATATTTTTGTCAAGCAGGGGATCTCTCTCATCTATCAGATAAACATGGTATCCCATCTTTTCCAGATCAATGCCTGCTGTCAGCCCCTCCAGTGTAACTCCTATTACGGCTACAGTCTTTGCCAGGGCTCCGTATTCACCAGGGAGTTTTTCCTGAAATTTTACCCTGGATAGGGCACATTCTATCATGTTTTTCCCACCTTCAAGGACGCCCTGTAAATCCATATTGCGCCTGGTAGCCATGAAATTCTTTAGATTGATCATTTCGAATATAGAGGGATCGAGCCCCTGTTTATTAAAAAGATTTCCCTTACAGCGCAAACGCTGGTCGTTGCAAGCAGTACATATCATATCCAGGGTACAGCAAGAACAGGCAGCCAGAACTACCCTGGTAATTTCTTTTCCCTCTATGGCATCAGCCACGATTCTGGCGCCGTCTGGATGGCAGGCTGAGGGTAAAACCTCGCTGTGTGCCACCTCATCAAAGCCGGCTCCAAATTTTGCCAACTCCTTCATTACCTCTAGATTGCCCGAACTTTCATTACAGGAACATATAAAGAGCCCGCTTTTCACCCCTTCTTTAAAAGAAGATAGTTTTTTCGAGTCTTTTGGAATCACCTCCATCTGAGAAGTTAGAAATGCTGCAGCCTTGCCGGCCAGTGCGGCCCCCAGAAGAAGGGATTCTTCCAGTCTTCTCCCTTCACCGAATTCACTTTCGCAAAATATCCTTTCTTCGGGCAAAACCGATACAAATTTTTCCGCCAAAGGTCTGGGAGAGACTACTACCCGAAAGCGGTATTCAGTGTGTTTTTTTATCCCTGAATGATTTACAGCCCCTACGTTCTGACATACTATCTCACACTGTTTACATTCACTACATATCCCGCATTGTAAACAACGTTTTGCTTCTTTAATAGCCTGTTCTTTAGTATAACCAAGCTCTACTTCCCCAAAATTATCCTTTCTCTCTTTTATTCCTCTAACAGGCATAAGTGGTCTGAAAGAACGGGGGGTATTAAAGTCTAAAGGTTCGTAATCTCCCCTTGTTTCATCCTGATCTTCTATTTCCCGCCAGGGTTTTCCCCTGAGATAGCGATGAATGGATAACGCCGCCTTTTTGGCAGCCCCCATAGCTTCTACTACAGTAGCCGAACCTGTGACAACATCCCCTCTTCCATCTGGTTCTATTTCCCCCAGATCCATATGTGTGCATTTGACCCCTGTCAATTGGTTATCTTTACCGAGAAATCTTATGGGCGTTACGAGATAATTGATCTTTATTCCCTCTTCCATAGTCAGTAAGAGTTCATTTTTGTCTCCTGGCATCTCTTCGCTGGTGCGTCGGTAGAGGATATTTACCTCATCGGCTCCCAGACGCAGCAGAGTTCTGGCAGATTCCAGAGCAGCATTACCTCCGCCAATTACAACTGCCCTTTTCCCAATGGAGGGCCTTTCCCCAAGGTTTATCCTTTTTAAAAAGGGTATAGAGTCGTAAACACCTGCCAGGTCTTCACCGCCAAGCCCCAACTTCTTATTAACATCTGCCCCGGTAGCAATTAAAATTGCCTTAAACCCTTCATCAAAGAGACTGCCAATGCCTTTATTTTTGCCGATGGGGCAGTTAGCAATTATCTCTATCCCCATCTTTTCTAACGCGTTAATTTCATTATCCAGAATGGATTGAGGCAAACGATAACCTGCAATAACCGTGCGCAGCATTCCGCCTACCACTGGAAGGGTCTCAAATATGGTAACCCTATATCCCAATCTGATTAGCTCCCAGGCAGCCGTCAATCCGGCAGGTCCTGAACCTATAATAGCTATTCTTTCCTTATACCTTTCTTTAGGTTCAGTACCTGAATCATGGTACGGGTTCTCCAATTCATAATCTGCGACAAACCTTTTCGATGAACATATGGCAAGAGGTTCGTCTATCTCATTTCTTCGGCACTGACTCTCGCAGGGATGATGACATATTCTACCAAGGATTCCCGTAAGGGGAGCACTTTCTCTTATCAGGTCTAGGGCTTCCCTGAACTTCCCACTGGCGATAAGGGCCAGATACCCCTGGATATTGATTCCAAGTGGACAGGCATTCTGACATGGTGGATTTTTGCGTTTATCTATAAAAAAGGTTCGAGGGATCCCCTTCTCCGAGATACAATCTACAGCCTTTTTTAAAGACCCGGGCAATTCTACAGGACATATTTCTCTGCAGCGGCCGCAAAAGCAACATAGTTCTGTATCTATATAATAGGGTTTATTGCGGATAAATGCAGAAAACCCTTCTTTGGAATGTCGAATCTCATCAACGACTGACAGTGTGACTATATCAACAAGGGGGTGGTTGCGTACTGCCATGAGCAAAGGGTGGATAGCATACCATGACCTGGCCCCTGAAGGCAGTATCTCTGTGTCTTCAAGGGATGCCTGTAGCTTTTCTTCCTCTTCTATTAAAAGCACCCTGTGCCCAATGGTTGCCAGGTCGTAAGCAGCCTTAAGGGATTCAATTTTACTCCCTATTATAAGGGCGCCATAGCTTTCTGTGGTCATGGAAATCTACCCCTGCTTCTCTTTGCTTCCATACTCATACCCAGCTTCAAATGCTTCTAAATTTTTCTCTTCAGTCCCCTTTGGAACAGAATCAAAAATCGCCTTCTTCAGGGACCCGGTAGTAACAACATTAGAGAAGGATGCCATGAATCCCAGCATTACTATATTGGCCATCATCTTATTTCCCATCTTTTCGGCAATACGGCTGGCAGGAATGGAGTATGAGAGATACCTTTTTTCCGCATCCCTTTGCTTTACCAAATCTGAATCTGTTAAAAGCATACCGCCATCCTTAATGGAATCAATATTGCTTTCATAACCTTCCTGTGACATGGCGATCAATATCGTAGGCTGATGCACATAAGGATAAGAGATAACGGTGTCAGAGACAATTACCTGCGCCGAGCAGGCACCTCCTCTGGCCTCAGGCCCATAGGATTGTACAAAAGTGGCATTTGTTTTATCGTAGATAGCCGCTGCTTTACCCAGCATCCTGCCATTCAGGATGATGCCCTGTCCCCCGAATCCACTGATGGTAATCTCGTGGTAAATCTTTGCGGTCACAATCATGCCCCTTTCTCTGTTTCAGGAGGATATATTTTTTCTAATAGATCAAAGAAAGTCGGTGCTTCCATATCTACAAATTTGCCAACCACAATCTCCTTGTCTATGTCCAGATTGGCATCCTTGGGATGGATGCCATTTTTGATTACACTGATTTTGTGAAAATGCTGTATTATATCAAGGGGTGACCCCAGTTTATTTTTTCTGCCAAAGGAGGTGGGGCACGATGATATTACCTCAATAAAAGAGAAACCTTTCTTATTAAATGCCTCCACGATGGAACTGGTAAGACGCCTTACGTCGAGGGTAGTCCACCTGGAAACGTAAACGGCACCGGCGGCGGCTGCCATATAAGGCAGGTTAAATGGCTTTTCAAAGTTTCCCTGTGGGGTCGTGCTTGTTTTGGAATTAAAGGGGGTGGTAGAGGCTACCTGTCCACCTGTCATCCCATAGGTAAAATTATTGACACATATAACTGTCAAATCAATGTTTCTACGAGCGGCGTGAATAAAGTGATTCCCGCCTATGGTAAAGAGGTCCCCGTCACCGCTGAAGACAATTATCTTCATCTTGGGTTTGGCTATTTTAAGACCGGTGGCAAAGGGTATCGCCCGTCCGTGGGTGGTATGAAAAGAATCGAGTTTAATATACCCGGCAGCCCTTCCGGTGCAGCCTATTCCAGATACCATGGCAAAATTGTTATAGTCTATCTTTGATTCGTGGATAGCAGTAAGACAGCTTGAAAATACCGTTCCTATATCACAGCCGGGACACCAGATGTGAGGCATCCTGTCCTCTCGCAGGAGAGAACTCAAAGGGTGGGTTCCCGGCATTCCATTTAGTTCTTCAACTATTTGTTTTTTCATAATTTTTCAACCGCTTCAAGGATTTCATTGGGATTAAAAATGGCTCCACCTGCATGGCTTACCAGAATAGTTTTTGCATGACCTGCCGAACACCGTTCCACTTCCAGAGATATCTGGCCATAATTTATCTCAGGCACAACAAACCCTTTAACCTGAGAGGCTAATTCCATGATCTTTTTCTCAGCAAATGGCCATATGGTAGTCAGTCTTAACATTCCGCACTTGATTCCTTTCTCTCTTGCCAGTTCTAAAGCCTTTTGTGCAGGTCGTACCGATATGCCATAGGCGACAATAATTATTTCAGCATCCGCTGTTTCAATCTCCCGATATTCAACTATATCATCCACATTGTTTCGGATCTTATAGACCAACCTGTCTATCATATCTTTCTGAACAGGAGCGGATATAACAGGGTATCCCTTTTTATCGTGCGTTAAACCCGTAGAGTGTATGTGGTATCCTTCACCGATTCCTACCATAGGAGCAACCATATCTTCATCAGGAAGGTATGGCAGATATTCTTCCGGGGGGAGCTTCGTTATCCGACGGGGATAGATTTCGATCCGGTTGGATGGTGGGATGATAACCTTTTCTGTCATATGTCCCACTACCTCATCGGTCATTATTAAAACAGGAAGACGATATTTCTCGGAGAGGTTGAAAGCCTTTATTGTTACATCAAATAGCTCCTGCGGTGAACTGGCGCTAAGGGCAATTATCTCATAGTGTCCGTGAGAACCCCATCTGGCCTGCATCATATCTCCCTGGGCACATAGGGTAGGGAGACCTGTTGATGGTCCTGCCCTTTGAACATTCACCACAACACAGGGCACCTCCATCACGATGCCAAGACCTATATTTTCCATCATAAGGCTAAACCCTGGCCCGGAAGTGGCTGTCATGGACTTGAGCCCTCCCCAGGATGCCCCCAGGACAGCGGCCATAGAAGCCAGCTCATCTTCCATTTGTATATAGACACCCCCAACCTGGGGTAGCCTTTTTGCCATTCTTTCGGCAATCTCTGTAGCCGGTGTAATAGGATAACCGGCAAAGAATCTGCATCCGCTGGCAATGGCGGCTTCGGCACAGGCCACATCGCCCATAATGAAGTGTTCAGTTCCTTCCAAAACCTATGTCTCCTTTATTCTCCCATTTTTTCAACATATATGGCAAATTCCGGGCATATCACCTCACAAAAATTACAATTAACACAATCCTCAGGTTTCCTAACATAAGGGGTGTGATAGCCCTTTTTATTAAAATGCTCGGACATCTCCAAAACATCCCGGGGACAATACTCCACACAGAAGGAACAGCCCTTACAGCGGTCTTCAATAATAGACACCTTACCCCTGGGAATCTTGATATCTTCATAATCCAGTGGTTTCCGCCAATACTTCATATTTATGTCCTTATTTAATTAAGTTCCCACGGGAAAATTCCCTTTATTAGATACAAGCATACCAGCAAAATAAGCTTTATATGAGAGCTTTGAAAAATTACCCCTTTTCGCTTCAGCATGAATTTTTCGACCCATCTAAACTCGCTCCATTGAAAATTCACAAACTCACCCTTCGGGCTCAAACAATGTGAATTTTCTACATTACGCTCGCTAAGATGGGTTCCCCAAAAATGTATGAATTAGCTCTCAGGGGTGCTTCTTCAAAGCTCTCGGTAGGTTATCTAAAGGTTTCTATATATACCAAATGGCGTTAAAATGCAAGGAGTAATGAATGCCCCAACCTTCATTTTTCTTGACACTGATATGTAAATTACATAAAGTATATGGAAGGATCAGCCGTCCTTAGCAGAAGATAGCATGTGGGAGCAATTCAATAGTATAGGAATTTGCATTTTAAATAACTTTAGGCACTTTAAACTTTAGATCACTTTAGGCACTTAACTGGAAACAAGGGGAATTTAAATGACTCTTTGGAATAAGAGAAAAATACCTCCAAAATGCAAGACAGAAGATGTAAATGAACCTAATCTGTTCAGAGAAATCTTTCCTTATGATGAGGTGTCCAGGATAGAGTTTGACAATAAAATTATACCTATTTGCCCTGCAGAGGATATCTTTATTACTGATACTACCTTCCGGGATGGACAGCAGGCAAGGCCTCCCTATTCTCCACAACAGATTGCAGACCTCTTTGAAATGTTACACAGATTGGGTGGGCCCAAAGGGGTCATACGACAAACAGAGTTTTTCCTGTACAGCAATAGAGATAGAGAAGCTTTAGAGAAGTGTTTGGAAAAGGGGTTTGAATTTCCAGAGATAACGGGGTGGATCAGGGCATCGAAGGACGATTTGGAACTTGTGAAGGAGATGAACCTCAACGAGACAGGTATATTAACCTCTGTCTCTGATTATCATATATTCCTAAAGTTGAACAGAACCAGAAGAGAGGCAATGGACGATTACTTGAGGGTTATCTCCGATGCCCTCGATATGGGGATAATACCCAGGTGCCATTTTGAGGATATAACTCGAGCAGATGTTTATGGATTCTGTGTTCCTTTTGCAATAGAGCTGATGAGGCTCAGGGAGGAGAGTAAAATAGACATCAAGATAAGACTCTGTGATACCATGGGTTATGGTGTTACCTATCCTGGCGCCGCTTTGCCAAGGAGCGTGGACAAACTGGTTAGAGCCATGATTGATGATGCTGGAGTTCCTGGGAGTTTATTGGAGTGGCATGGCCATAACGATTTCCATAAGGTGCACATCAACGCAGCAACTGCCTGGCTCTATGGATGCTCAGGAGCCAATGGTGCCCTGTTAGGTTTTGGAGAAAGAACAGGGAATCCTCCTCTTGAAGGTCTGGTAATTGAGTATATCGCTTTAAAGGGGCAGGATGATGGGATAGATACAACTGTCATAACCGAGATCGCCAATTATTTTGAGAAAGAAATAGGGGTTCATATCCCCTCAAATTATCCTTTTATCGGATCAGACTTCAATACCACCCAGGCCGGGATTCACGCTGATGGGGCATTAAAAAATGAAGAGATATATAATATATTTAACACCACCAGGATCCTCAACAGGCCTCCAGGGGTAACTATATCTGATAAATCAGGTACAGCAGGTATTGCTCATTGGATAAATACCCATATGAGACTAAAGGAAGATAATAGGGTTGATAAGCGACATCCGGGGATTGCAAAGATACATAAATGGGTAACAGGCCAATACAATAGTGGAAGGGTTACCAGTATTTCCCACGAAGAGATGGAGAGGCAGGCCAGGAAACATCTGCCGGAATTCTTTGTCTCTGAATTTGATAGATTGAAGTTTAGGGCCCGCGAACTTGCTGCCCATTTGATTGAAGAGATTATAGAAGCACCTGAGATGAAATCTATGGGTTCTGAGTTACAGGAGCCTTTGATGAAAAAGCTGGTAGAGGAAAACCCCTTTATCCAGTTTGTTTATGTTACTGATATGGAAGGTAAAAAGATTACAAGGAACATAACCCAGGTAGTTGACAGGGCAAAATATGAATGTTTCGGGTTGGATGAGGACTTCTCAAACAGGGAATGGTTTATCGGGCCTTTAAAAGATGGAAAGATACATGTAACGGATCTATACAAATCAACTATTACCGGGGTGCTGTGTCTTACTGTTTCAGCCCCTATAAGGGATGAAGAGGAGAACATAGTGGGGGTGTTTGGGATAGACATAAGGTTTGAAGAACTGACCAAGGTAGAAGATGAGGAATGAAAGGAAGCAGGATAGTAGTAAGAGCGGACAATTCTCTCAAAATACCCGATGATCCGATAATACCCTTTATTGAGGGAGATGGGGTTGGGCCTGATATATGGGCGGCTTCCTTAAAGGTACTTGAGGCTGCTGTTGCTAAGGCGTATAGAGGGAAGAAAAAAATTCACTGGTATGAAATCTACGCCGGGGAAAAGGCCAAAAAGAATTATGGAGAGTGGCTGCCGGCGGATACTGTTAGGGCGATCGAAACATATATGGTAGCCATAAAAGGGCCCCTTACAACCCCTGTTGGTGGTGGTGTGAGGAGTATTAATGTTGCCCTTAGACAAAAGTTGGACCTCTTTGCCTGTATCAGACCTATAAGGTATTTCCCCGGCATCCCAAGCCCTGTTAAGCATCCTGAGAAGATAGATATGATTGTGTTCAGGGAAAATACGGAAGACGTTTATTCCGGTATTGAATGGGAGGTGAATACCCCTGAGTGCAGAAAGGTCATAGATTTTCTTAAGAGGGAAATGAATGTAAAGATCAAAGACGATTCCGGTGTCGGCGTAAAGCCAATGAGTATATCAGGGACAAAACGCCTGGTGAGGATGGCGATAAAATATGCCATAGAACACAAGAAAAAAAGCGTTACCCTGGTTCATAAAGGCAATATCATGAAGTTCACCGAAGGGGGATTTAGAGATTGGGGCTATGATGTTGCCAGAGACGAGTTTGGAGATAGGACTATTACTGAGGGTCAACTACTGAAGGATTACCATGGAGAATTTCCCCGGGATAAAGTGGTCATTAAGGACAGGATAGCAGATGCTATGTTTCAACAGGTTTTGATTCGGCCTGAGGAATACGAGGTTTTAGCCCTTCCAAACTTGAATGGTGACTATATATCTGACCTCCTGGCTGCTCAGGTAGGAGGATTGGGGCTTGCTCCAGGTGCAAATATAGGGGTGACTAATGCCTTGTTCGAGGCCACTCACGGGACAGCACCCAAATATGCCGGACAGGACAAGGTTAATCCCACCTCCCTTATCCTGTCAGGGGTAATGATGTTGGAGTATATGGGTTGGCAAGAGGCGTCAGAGATTGTAGTTAAGGCTTTGGAGAAGACTTTCCTAAATAAGAGAGTTACCTATGACCTGGCGAGGTTGATGGAAGGGGCTACAAGGCTTAAGTGCTCTGAATTCGGATCGGCAGTAACAGAAAATATGTAGGGGATTTTTCAGTGTGAACTATTAAAACTGGTAATGGAGGATTGCAAAATGGGAAGGAAGAAGATTACTATTGTAGGAGCTGGTAATGTGGGAGCTACGGCTGCTCATTGGGCAGCGGAAAAAGAGATTGGTGATGTTGTATTGGTAGACATAGTAGAAGGAGTGCCTCAGGGAAAGGCTCTGGACCTAATGGAGGCCGGACCGGTGGAGGGATTTGACACTAAGGTTATTGGGACAAATGGCTATAATGAAACGGCTGGTTCGGATATAGTTATTATCACCTCCGGGTTTCCAAGACAACCGGGTATGAGCAGGGAAGACCTTTTAGCAAAGAACAAAGAGATTATTCAGTCCGTGACAAAAGAGATAGCAACCAGGTCTCCTAATTGTATTATCATAATGATTACAAACCCTCTGGATACTATGGTTTACCTGGCGAAAAATGTCAGTGGTTTTCCAAAGAACAGGGTTATAGGGATGGCCGGTGTCCTTGATACTGCGCGACTCAGTGCGTTCATAGCCATGGAACTGAATGTATCTGTGGAAAATATCCAGGCATTTATACTGGGGGGACATGGTGATGATATGGTTCCGATCCCTCGTTACTGTACTGTTGCCGGTGTACCCATTACACAGCTAATGCCAAAGGAAAGGATAGATAAAATCGTCGATAGAGCAAGAAAGGGTGGCGGAGAAATAGTAGCCCTCCTTAAAAAAGGCAGTGCTTTTTATGCTCCGTCAGCAGCGGCTGTTCAGATGGCTGAGGCTATCCTCAAAGATAAAAAGCGAATACTTCCCTGTGCCGCTTACCTGGAAGGGGAATACGGATTGAATGATATATACTTTGGAGTTCCTGTCAAATTAGGATCAAACGGTATTGAAAAGGTCATCGAGGTCGAGCTTACAGATGAAGAGAAGGCAGCAGTTCAAAAGTCCGCGGATAGTGTTAAGAAAAGCATAGCTGAATTGAAGTTGTAATCTGAGACAGGCTGTTGCCCAAACAAGAATCTGGGCAACAGCCTGTTTTATCCTGCCAAATCCCTTTTCCATTCCTCCAAATCAGCCAGGGCTTTCTCTGCTATCCTCTTTCGTCTTAACTCTTTTTTTACCTTTTCTCCAAGAGGTGGTAATAGCCCAAAGTTGATATTCATCGGTTGAAAATCTCTATCGCTTGTTTCGGTAATATAGCCAACAAGTGCGCCTATAGCTGTGGTTAGGGGAGGGTGGATCAGCGGTAGTTTACAGGTCAATCGGCTGGCATTAATCCCAGCCAGCAGTCCCATAGCAGAGGACTCTACATATCCCTCTACACCTGTGATCTGACCTGCAAAAAACACTGAGGGATTCTTCCTTAATTGAAGAGAGTTGGTGAGCAATCTCCTGGAATTAATGAAGGTATTACGATGTAGGCTTCCTAATCGTGCGAATTCCGCTTGTTCCAACCCAGGGATCATACGGAAAATCCTCTTTTGTTCATTCCATCTGAGCTTTGTTTGGAACCCCACCATATTGTAAAGGGTTGCATAGCTGTTGTCCTGCCTGAGCTGGACTACGGCATAGGGTATCTCACCGGTACCAGGGTTTATCAAACCCACCGGCTTCATTGGTCCGAAGAGTAGGGTGTCTTTTCCTCTCTCTGCTGTCTCCTCTATTGGCATGCACCCTTCAAAAGGAACCATCTTTTCAAAATTCCTGGTGGGTGTCTTCTCCGCCTCCATCAGGGCATCAATAAACCTGTAGTAATCTTCTTTTGTCATTGGGCAATTTATATAATCATCCCCACCTTTTCCATATCTGGAGCTTCTGTAAGCTATATCGAAGTTGATCGAATCTGCTTCAACTATTGGAGCTATGGCGTCATAGAAATAGAGATAATCCTCTCCTGTCAGCTTTTTAACCTCATCTCCAAAGGCTTCAGATGTAAGAGGCCCCGTTGCAACAATTGTAAGGGTATCCTCTGGGATTTTGGTAACCTCTTCACGCATAATCTCTACATTGTCAAGTCCATCCAAAATCCTGGTGATAAATCTCGAAAATCCCTGTCTGTCTACAGCTAAGGCACTTCCAGCCGGAACCCTGGTTTCATCGGCAGCCCTTATAATGAGGGAATCCATCCTCCGCATCTCTTCCTTAAGAAGCCCTGAGGCATTCTCAAGGGAGCTTGACCGAAGGGAATTACTGCACACAAGCTCAGCCAGATCGTTGGACAGGTGAGCAGGAGAGAATCTTTTGGGTTTCATCTCATAGAGTATTACATCAATACCCCTCTTTGCCGCCTGCCATGCAGCTTCACAACCCGCCAAACCACCACCGGTTATTATTAATTTGTCTTTACTCATAATATGTTTCCTGTAACCCCTAAACCCATCATTGCGGTATTCTAATTGAGGCAAAGCTATCTAAGTTCAAAGTCTAACAGAATCAAGGAAACGGGTCAAATCTTTTCAGGTCATTGCCAAATAGCACTGTCAAGAGTAAATAGAATTGTCCGCTTTTGTAGCAAATGAATTGTCCGCTTTTTCTGTCCTTCAAAGTTGCCTTTTTGGAACAGGAGGTGAGCGGCGGATGTTCGCTTCCCTCACCAGTTATTCTTGTGCAGGAGTTAT
>JACQWO010000021.1 GCA_016209225.1 Desulfobacterales bacterium | reverse complement strand
TCTTTTGAAATGCATTTCGAGATATTTCAAAATAAGCAGATAGGCAATAAGCCTTCGCATTAATATGATTCGATGTATGTTCCTATATCTCCGCATCTTATTCATTTTTCCAAAAATGATTTTTGAAGGTTTGACCCTCAAAAGCCTTTTAATTGTCATGTCCCCCCTTTTCAGGACTTTTTTGAAGAATCGTATCCGTAATTCTATTCATTAGAATGTCCCTTGTGGGTGTCTGATCCCTTCTTCTTTAATTGTCCTTTCTTGTAATTCCAAACAAAGCCTATAATGAGTATTAAAAGTATCACTATATACTTTCCTGTGGCATCGGAGTACCTGGAAATAACACTAATTACTGCTCCTATGCAAAGAAGAATAGATAGATATAGCATCCCTTTTTTCAGACCTTTTAAACTGATAAACACATATCCCGAAAAAATCAAAACCAAGAACATAATAATGTCTATGTAAGTCAAGCTATTTACCCCCATTATGTCCCTGAGTTCCAGGGTCATTTATCAATTTCTTTGCTCCATATTTACCAACAGCTATAGCTCCCTGAGTAGCCAACTCTTTTTTAATGACCCCTGTATGCTTTTCAATACGTCCGCCCAATTTTGCTATCTTACTGGCTGCTTTTGCTGTAGACAGTTGGGAGCTTAACACTTTAGTAGCCTTAAATGATTTGTATACTTTACCGGCAGATCCAAGGAAACTTGGAGTTACTGCCCCAACTGCTCCCATCATTGCAACATCAACCCAATCGATTTTACCCCAGTCACCGCCATTTGTAGCCATTTGAACTCCAAACTCGATGCCAGCGCCAATGACAGCTCCGAGGATTCCGAACTCGCCCTCTGGATCAATCAACAATACCGGATTATTATAGGCATAAACCATGAGGTTAACATCCCCTCCTTCAAACCCAATCGGGTCTTCGCTTATAAACCTTCCGACATTCGGATCATAGTATCTTGCCCTCATATAATAGAAACCATTCTGCTCGGTCATAACGCCATGTTGACCTACGAATTTGAAAGGCTGAGGAACGGTCTCTTGCTGATTCATCACTGTCCCAAACGCATCATAAGAGTATTTGTTCACAACATCCTGATACTGATTCGTCATCGCTATCGTGCTGCCAGTTGCATTATAGTGATATGTGTAAACTTCGTTAGTCGGCGTCACCATTGCCATCAGCCCTCTCCATAAATGTAATTAGTTTCTTTCATAAATAATAGTCGCTGTTAGAATGTATAAGTTAGACATATAAAGAAAGAGGAAGCCTTCCGGTGATAGATGGCCTAAAATAAGGCAGATGGGCCGAGATATCTCGCCCAGAATTTAACCACAAAAAGGAGGCTTCCTTGGAAACAGTTTACTACACTGGATTGGACATTCACAAGAAGGTAATTTCGTACTGCATTAAACATTCGGACGGCAAGATAGTGCGGCAGGGTGAGATTGCTGCTGAACGTAAAGCCCTTCTAAAATGGCTATCAGAGCTTCCGGTTCCCTGGCTCGGGGCAATGGAGGCAACTATGTTTACCGGATGGATATATGATTATCTCAAGCCTCATGCCCTTGAACTCAAGGTTGCCCATCCGGAAATGCTAAGGGCAATAACAGCGGCTAAGAAAAAAAACGACAGGGCCGATGCAGAAAAGCTTGCAGATTTATTGCGGGTAAATCTTTTACCGGAATGTTACATGGCTTCCGAAAAGATTCGGGAATTGCGCAGGGTACTAAGATACAGGAACATGATTGTGCGCACGTCGGTGAAGATGAAAAACAAAATATCAGGATTATTAATGGAAGTTGGGGCGCAATATAACAAGAAGAGACTGCATGGGAAAAAGTATTTCAATGAGCTTCTTGAGAAAGTCGAAGACGTGCCGACTTCTGTTAATGAACTTCTCAAGCTGAGCCGTTCAGGACTTGAGATGTTTCAGGATGTGCAGAGGAAACTCGTAGAGACGCTGCATGACAACACATTGATCCGTGAAAGGGTAAGGAGACTACAGACGATAGACGGCATAGGCGAGGTAACGGCCCTTACGTGGGTATTGGAAATAGGCGATCCCGATAGATTTTCATCGGTGCGTCAAGCGATCAGCTACTGCGGGTTATGCAGCGCCCAGAACGAATCTGCGGGAAAGGAACAGCGAGGTCCCATCTCCAAGAAACGTAATAAACATCTGCAAACAGTGCTTATTGAGGCGGCAAAACTTGCGCCGAGATGGAATCAACAATTGGCTAAGATACATGCAAGAGAACTGGAGCGCGGCAATCGTAACAAGGCCACCCTGGCAGTGGCGCGCAAACTTGTTGCCTACATGCTGGCAGTAGAGAAACGCAAGGCAGATTTTATACAGGAAACAACGTTGGAGGCTGCTTGAGGGGGATGATGAGATATGGGTCGGCTTGAGAAAAGCGAAATTAGGGCATATATGAAAAACGATTTTTCAGAACTTGGTTTAAAAGGAGCTATTCACGGATGATTTCAACTAAAACTTGACATCATCAATATAAAATAACAGATGGATTTTCATAAAGATCTTTCCGCCAGGCCTTGCAGAATTAGGGACTGTGCCGGCGATCCTCATAGGACGCGATGCACCATGGTCGCTGTTTCGAGGCTGGCGGTTGACCCAAACTCAATCTTCTGTGATGGGCGCAAAAGCTGGTGAGGCAAAGCAAGAACATCATCAGGCCCTGAGACAGCAAATGGATGTCTGGTCGATTCTATATGATTGCGACCACTAAAAAGATGAAAAGGTCCTATGAAAAGACGCTATAAAGGCAAAAGGTAAATAGGCTGCCGGGCATCACTGCCGGAAGTTGAGGGAAATCTCCGTTTTCCTCTTGACATAACTTATCATGGATGTCCCTATATTTCCCTGTATGTTTGGCCCGTTCAACTTATTTAGATAACTTCTTAGAAATTGTAATACCGATAAAAATTGATATTCCAATACACAATGCATAAATGATATACACTATCCAATCGGACAACTCAATTTTTGTTGCTAATAATACTATTAATCCTGAAAGTAAAAAGAAACAAATTGTAGCTACTGCAAAAGAGATGGAAAGTATAAAGATTTTTTTTAACAATAGTTTTGCTTCTTTGAATAACGCATTTGGTGATTGTTGATGTCTTGATTTCCAGAAAAATCGTGACAAATATAAAAATGTCCCTCCACCAAAAGCTGATAACGGCAGTATCCACATGCCAATAGCAGTATAAGGAGGATGACCGCTACATGATACAATTAAAATCCCAAAACAAAAAATGCTTATGATTAATGATAATAAGGCAAATATTAAAAAAAGAATGACTCTCACTTCGCTTTATTGGGTGTTATCTTTATTTTCAGTATCTTCGTCTGCACTGAACGTTTAACTCGTTTATAGACGATTATGCCGGATAGTCGTTGCAACTCCTTTCAAAGACCCCCTTCCCCCCTTATTTCAAATTCTCCTCCTTCTCAGTTGCATTTGCATTATTCCCCCATAGTTTATCTATTGGAATAGTTATATCCTTTCGTTTTTCATCATATCTATACCAAGTCAATCGTGAATCAAAAACATTTACTTGTGATATATCAGTCCATTTGGTAGGAGCAAGCTCAATACCGTAGTCGCCTTGTTTCTGACCACTGCTGTAAGCACATACCCAGCCCTCACCAAACCAAAACAGTTTAATAGGGCCACAACGAACATCCTTATTGCCAAAGCTGAATGCAAGTCGACCAATCCCGCGAGGTTTGGGAAAAGAAAGCTCGTCCTTTTTGAGCTGTACGTTTTTATTAGAGAAATCTCCTGTCTTATCATTCTGATAATATGATTCATAATTGGCATACCAATCCAACTCCGTCTTTCCAGTCCAAAACTCAGTAAATTTCACGGCGCAGTAGTCTGAATCTTTACGAACAAGTAATATCCTACCTAAAGGTACTTTTACGGCAACAGGTGTAATAACTACCTCATTGGATGCAGGAGACACAGGATGATCGCCTTTGTCAGCAGCCAAGACTTTTTCTCCTGTCGTTTGTATCATAGCCACTAATAAAGACATAATTATCAAACGTTTTTTCATTTTCTAACTCCACACCGTGCAATACAGACAATTGTTTTAATAACCCTTAGGGTTTAGGGTTCAATATGCCCTTAGTATTTTGATACGCCTGGTTGATTGTACTCAAGGATGGGAATGTATCGCCTAAAAGGTGTTTAGCAGTCTCCCAGTTCAGACCAAAGCCGCTCCACGGCTGACCAGCATGGCCAGGCGTAGCTAAGTCTTGAGCAGCGTGGGTTGCTCCAGCAAGATTGCCGCTGCTAATACTTGCTTGAATGTAAGCATTTGTGGCAGTAATTGCCTGTTGAGGACTTTGAACCGGAGTCGCCATAGCGTGTTGTACGACCGCTGCAGCATTTTGTCCCTGAGTTCCACTAAAATCTACAGCCGCATTATTAAATGCCAACTTAAGACTATCCCACACGCCACGCCCTGAATTCCGAGCAGCTACATATGTAATCGCTTCGTGCCAGAAGAATGCAAGCTGGCCACTTGGATCAATCAGGGTCACGGGGTTATTTCCGACGTACGCAAAGAGGTTGGTATCCCCACCTTCAAAGCCAATCGGGTCTTCGCTTATGAACCTCCCCACATTCGGGTCATAGTATCTCGCCCTCATGTAATAGAAACCATTCGGCTCGGCCATCACGCCGAACTGCCCGATATACTTGAAAGGCTGGGGAACGGTTTCATTTTGGCTGAGAACTGTGCCAAAGGGATCATATGCATAAGAGTTCACGACAGACTGGCTCTGGTTCGTCATTGCCACCGTACTTCCTATCGCATTGTAATGATAGTTGTACACATCACCTGCCGGTGTCACCATTGCCAAAAGCCCCGCGCCGTAGATGTAATATTTCGTTATAACGTTATTGACATCCGCCTCCGCTAATAAATTACCACCTGCATCATAGATGTAACGAGTCTCTACGCCGCTTCTTACAGCCTTTAGCCTGTTTCCTGCTCCGTCATAGCTGAAAGCTGATTGCTGACCGCTGATAGCTGTTAACCGATGCTCATAATCAAATGTATATGTTGAACTATAACCTGTATTCAACTGCCCTTCATTGTCATTCTTTTGAAATGCATTTCGAGATATTTCAAAATAAGCAGATAGGCAATAAGCCTTCGCATTAATATGATTCGATGTATGTTCCTATATCTCCGCATCTTATTCATTTTTCCAAAAATGATTTTTGAAGGTTTGACCCTCAATTCTTTTTTAATTCCGTCTTTGATCAAGAAGCTCTATTTTTTTATCTATGCGTTTTACTGCCGCGTCATCGCCAGAAGATTGATAATAATCACGCAGCATTAGATAAGCATCGCGCAAAACGAGACCATTAGTAATGGCATTTTCAAGAAGGATAGCGGCATCTGAATACCGTCCCCAAATATTATATATCCTAGCTAAATGATACATGGCGATGTAATTATTCTTGTCGATCTCAAGCGCTTTCTTTAAAAAGCTTTCGGCTTTGGCATAGTCGCCTTTATCTATTTCTATCTGAGCGAGCCCCGCATGCGCCAGATCCATGACACTATCTAAGGATAACGCCTTTATGTAAAACTCCTTCGCTTTACCCTTATCACCTATGCCATAATAACACTCACCCATCATTTCGTAAACTACAGGTGGACAATATTTCTCTATTTTTTTTAGCATGGACAATGCTTCTCCATATTTCCCTTCTATTATTAGGTCGTGAATTTCTGGAACTTTATTTACCTTTTTATAAACTCGCCTCTTTTTAAAAAGCTCCCAAAGGACGACGAGAGCTACATTGATTGATACAACAAGCACTACATACCAAACGCTCATTACTTACCCCTCGACTTATCAAGGTTACGATAATAATCTCTGAGCATTGCATCCTCATTCTCGTTGACCGTATCGGGATGCAGGAGAATACCAAAGAGGGTTGGCAAGCCGGCCATCTTCGCAACACCTCCGGTTAAAATCTTTTTTTCTATCCATTCTGTAAATTTATTAAAACGCTTTATTCCTTTAAGAGTATTTTCTAATTCCTTTATTGCACGTGCATTATCTCTTAAACCACGTGGAATTTTTTCGCCTGGCTTATTTGAATCGATGATGGGAAATAACCCACTCGGATCAATTTCATTCACCGGATTCGCGCCGACATACACCATCAGGTTCACATCTCCACCCTCAAAACCAATCGGATCTTCGCTTATAAACCTCCCCACATTCGGGTCATAATATCGAGCCTTCATATAATAAAATCCATTTGGCTCGGTCATAACTCCATGTTG
>JACQWO010000020.1 GCA_016209225.1 Desulfobacterales bacterium | reverse complement strand
CGGTGCTTCCTTTGTTGGTACCGTAAAAAAGTAAAGCTATTAACTCTACTTTATTTCTTCCCACACGATAGAGCTTTACGACCCGAAGGCCTTCGTCACCCACGCGGCGTCGCTGCGTCAGGGTTTCCCCCATTGCGCAAAATTCCTCACTGCTGCCTCCCGTAGGAGTCTGGACCGTGTCTCAGTTCCAGTGTGGCTGATCATCCTCTCAGACCAGCTAACCATCGTCGCCTTGGTAGGCCGTTACCCTACCAACTAGCTAATGGTAGGCGGGCCCCTCCTTAAACGAAAGCTCTTTAAAAGCCATCTTTTACTACATCCACCTGAGTAGTTGTAGTCTTATTAGGTATTAGCCCACCTTTCGATGGGGTATCCCCAATTTAAGGGCAGGTTGCCCACCTGTTACTCACCCGTCTGCCACTTTACTTTTTCTCTGATTACTCAGGGAAATTTCTCGTTCGACTTGCATGTGTTAGGCACGCCGCCAGCGTTCATTCTGAGCCAGGATCAAACTCTCCACTTTAAATACAAAACTTATATAGAGATTTAAATTTATTAAATCTCACTTTACGTAAGAGCCCACAAAGCTATCGAACCTACTATTTAGTTTTCAAAGAGCAAAATTTCACACTTGCAAAAAGAGAATACTAGTAAACATCTTATTATTTGTCAAGGAAAAAAATGACTGACGAAGCATTTTTTTTAATCCCTTGAATTTTCCTTACAATTACTTTTCGAGAATCTTACTTTTATAAATTCTCTTTTGCCTATCTTTAATATGTACTCTCCTTTAGCAGGTATCTCTACGTTTTCATCAACAACTTTTTCTTTATTGATGCTAACGCCACCTTGTTTTATCAGTCGTTTTGATTCAGAGTTGGTTTTAGCAACCTCAGAGCACATTGTTATAAGACGGGGCAGCCAGATATTTTTTTCATTCCAGCAAATTTGTTTTTCTTCCATTCTCTCTGGAGTTTCTCTATGCTTGAATATAAGATCAAATTCTTCAGATGCCTTTAGGGCTTCCTCTCTATTATAAAAACGTCCAACTATTTCTATAGCCAGCTTCTTTTTTGTTTCCCTTGGGTGTTCTTTACCCGTTCTAATATTTTCCTTGAGTGCCCCCAGGTCTTTTAGGGGAATATCACTAATCAGTTCATAGTATCTTGTCATAAGGTCGTCAGAAATTGACATAACCTTTCCAAAAATCTCTTGGGGCGGTTCATCGATACCAATATAATTGTTAAGAGATTTACTCATTTTATTTACCCCATCAAGTCCTTCTAGGATAGGCATAGTAATGATAACCTGAGGGTTCAAGTGATATGCCTTTTGAATCTCTCGCCCCACAAGCAAATTAAATTTTTGATCCGTTCCCCCTAATTCCACATCGGCTTTCAATGCCACAGAGTCATAACCCTGAACAAGAGGATAGATAAATTCATGTATGCTAATAGGTTGCTGGTTTGAATATCTTTTATGAAAATCGTCCCTTTCCAACATTCTTGCAACTGTATATTGGGCACATAGTTTTATTAATTCAGCTCCAGACATTTTCTCCATCCACTGACTGTTATAAACGATTTGAGTCTTTTGTGGATCAAGTATCTTAAATATTTGTCTTTGATAAGTTTTAGCATTTATAAGAATATCTTTTTTAGACAGGGCTTTTCTAGTCTCAGATTTTCCTGAGGGATCACCAATCATTCCTGTAAAATCTCCAATTAAAAACATGACATTATGCCCTAGTTCTTGAAACTGTTTGAGCTTCTGAATAAGTACAGTATGGCCTAGATGAAGGTCAGGAGCAGTGGGGTCAAAACCAGCCTTTATCCTAAGGGGGGTTCTGTTTTTTTTAGAATCACGTAGTTTCTTTACCAACTCATCTTCAATGAGTACTTCCACTGTTCCTCTTTTTATGATCTCCAATTGTTGTTCTACATTCATCTTAATACCTTTTTAAATATTTAAATCCATTTTTAATCTTTTAATACTGTTGCTTTTGCCAGTTTGTGGGTCAATATCTATTAATACAGCATTAAGTTGTATATCTCTTTTCGCTACTTTAAATCTTTGAGGTCTTTGGGTTAAAAAACGTTCTATAACAATTTCCTTTTCTATACCTATTACCGAATCCATAGCACCTGTCATACCTACATCGGTAATATATGCAGTTCCTTTTGGCAGAATTCTTTCGTCTGCTGTTTGGATATGGGTATGTGTTCCAATAACAGCACTTACTTTTCCATCGAGAAACCAGCCCATTGCTATTTTTTCAGAGGTAGCCTCGGCGTGAATGTCTATAAGGATGACGTTGGTTTTCTCTTTTAATTTGTTGACTTCCTCTATAGCAGTTTTAAAAGGGCAGTCTACAGTATTCATAAATACCCTGCCCAGCAAGTTTAAAACTCCTATATTTTCTCCTAGGGGTGTCCTAAGAATGGCACTACCAGCACCAGGGTTTTCCGCAGGGTAATTAGCTGGACGTAGCAAGTGTTTTTCCTCATTGAACCATTCAACAATCTCCTTTTTGTCCCAGATGTGGTTGCCTGAAGTTAATAAATCTATACCATTATCCAGTAATTCCCTAATAATCTTTAGAGTAACACCGAACCCTCCCGATGCGTTCTCTGCATTAGCAATAATCAAGTCGACCTTGTAAGAATCTTTGATATTATTTAAAAGCTCGAAAATAGCTCGTCTGCCTGGTTTACCAACTATATCCCCAATGAACAGAATCCTCAAAAAAATCCTCCTTTATTTTGCATATTCAATGGCTCTGGTTTCTCTGATAACCGTAATTTTAATCTGGCCTGGATAACTCAATTCATCCTCTATCTTTTTTGCTATATCCCTGGCTGTCATAATTGAGTCTTCATCTGATATTGCCAAGCTTTCTACAATGACTCTCAGCTCTCTTCCAGCTTGGACTGCATATGATTTGCTGACCCCTGGGAAGGAATTTGCTATTCCTTCCAAGTCTTCGAGACGTTTAACATAAGTCTCTAACATTTCTCTTCGGGCACCTGGTCTAGCGGCAGACAGAGTGTCTGCTGCCTGTATTAAAACGGCTAAAACAGATTGAGGAGATTCATCATTGTGGTGGGCTGATATAGCATGTATAATCTCTGGAGACTCTCCATATTTCTTTGCTAAATTAGCACCAATAATTGCATGAGACCCTTCTACTTCATGATCTACCGCTTTACCAATGTCGTGAAGAAGCCCGGCTCTCTTTGCTTGCTTAACCCCCACTTTCAATTCGGATGCAAGTATACCACAAATAAATGCTACTTCTAAGGAATGTTGAAATACGTTTTGAGCAAAGCTGGTTCGAAATTTAAGCTTCCCTATAAGTTTTATTAATTCGGAGTGAATGCCATGTACTCCAACATCGAAAGCAGCTTGTTCTCCTGCTTCACGAAGGGTTACCTCCATTTCTTCTTTAACTTTTCCAACAATCTCTTCTATTCTGGCAGGATGAATTCTTCCATTGTTTATAAGTCTTTCCAAAGAGGTTTTGGCTATTTCCCGTCTTATGGGGTTATGGCCTGAGAGGATAACTGCCTCAGGGGTATCATCAATGATTAAGTCAACCCCAGTAGCTGCCTCAATCGCACGAATATTTCTTCCTTCTCTTCCTATGATTCGTCCTTTCATCTCATCATTTGGAAGGCTCACCACAGAAACCGTCTTTTCAGTAACACAATCAGCAGCATATCTTTCAATTGATAGTGAAATTATGTCTTTTGCTATCTTGTCGGCCATTTCTCTGGTCTCATCCTCGATTTTCTTTATCTTTTTGGCTGCTTCATGCTTGGCATCATTTTCCATCAACTCCATTAAACTTTTTTTGGCATTTTCAGATGACATCTCAGCTATTTTTTCCAGTTGTTCCATTTGCTCTTTTACTAACGCGCTATATTTTCTTTCCTTCTCCGAGATTTCTTTTTCTAGTTGAACCAGATTCTTTTCCCTTTTAGAGATACTAACCTCTTTCTGGTCAAGTAAGTTTACTTTTTTGTCAAGGTGTTCTTCTTTTTGCAAGAATCTTCTCTCTAGCTTTTGTAGTTCAGTCTTTCTTTCCTTGGTTTCCTTTTCAAATTCTGTCTTTGCTTGGAAAAGGTAATCTTTAGCTTGGAGCATAGCCTCCTTTTTAATGTTTTCAGCCTCTCTTTTAGCATCGTCAACTATCTTTATTACAGTATTTTCTGCAAGTTTAATCCTACCTTCGGTAAACCTTTTGCTAAGGATAAAACCGATCAAAGCACCAATGCCCAAAGTTAGTAAAAAGTATATAAACAGTTCCATAGAGATCCCCAATTTATATAACACCTCCCTCCTATACGGTTAACTTATTAAAAAAGCTTCTAACAGGAGATAATTGTCCAGTTTTAGAACTTAGCCAATGATTTCGATATTTGATGAAAGCAGGGGTTGGAATGATTAATGATAGGTGAAACGGAAGACTAACTCGAATCGCTTGAAAAGTTTTTAAGTTTAAATATCTAGCCCATATAACTCATAATTGTTGCAACTTTTCACGTATTACATGACCGATAGACAACCATAAAAGGCATCCTCTATTGGTATATAACTGTCTAACCACGAAAACTTTATTTGTACAGTCATTTAATCGACCTAAAATGATAATTTCCTTTAGTTGTTCAATCCGTGTTAGTTATATGGTGTTATTGTAAAAAGAATCACATTCTCTTCAAATCTTAAAAACAATATCTTTTCACCTGTATTATCCAACTCTTATTCTATTATTATCATATTATCACTAAGTTAACTCCGTTCCCCCTATCCTAAAAATATCTCCTGACTTTAAAATTAAACTTTTAGCAAAAACGAGAAAGCACTTAATGCCCCCCACGTAATGCCGTGTAAACAGTTTATTTTGAACCTAGGCTACTAGGTGGGCACCATATTACTGCTTTAGACTTCCCTTCAAGAGGGCATGCCTGTCACAATAAGAGACGGTTCCCTTTTTAGATATATTGGCTCAAAATTATATGTTTATCACGAACATAGCAGGGGGAATTGGGTTTTAATTATTACTTAAAACGTTCCCTTCATTATCAACATAGGAGTCAATTAAACTAATCAAATGTCTCGATTTGTCTTCAATCTGCTGCCTAAGCTCTCCCCCTTCATTTTTTATCCGGAAGAAATCGCTGGTAATATTTAAAGCCACTACGACGATTGCATTAAGGGTGTCAACAGTTGTGGTGGTTCGTAATACCTCCTCTATTTTTTTGTTTAAATAATCTACTATGTTATAAACAAAACCCTCTTCTTCATTGCTTTTAATCGTATATTTATGGCCGAGTATCTCAATATCTATATTTTTTTTCAAAGCTCCTCTCTGTTTAATCTGATAAGTCTATATGCTCTAGTTTGTCAATTAGATCAACAACCTTGTTAAATACTAATGTCCTTTCCTTGTGGAGCTCCTCTATATTGTCGGTTAATTTCTGTATATCCTGATCCTTTTGATTTAGCTTTTCTAACAAAATCTTATTTTGTTCTTTCAAAAAGGTGCTTTGTTTGATTAATTTATCTATTCTGCCTTCCAATTGTTCAAAGCTGCTTATATCTACCATACTTATCCTTTCATCAGTTTTCGATTAGGAACCTATCTCTGATTCTTAAGATAGCCTCTAATTTATAAATATTTCTAAAAAAAGTCAAGGATTTTCTTAATCTCCCTATTAATAACAGTATGTATGGATGTACGGAAAAAGTGATTGAAATTTTAATGGTGTTGAGATAAAATAACGATTTTTTAGTTAATCGGAGGGTGATCTGATGCTTAAAAAACCAACCTATGAGGAATTGGAACAAAGGGTTAAGAAGTTAAAGATAGAGGCTATTAAGCGCAAACAGGCAGAAAATGCGCTGCGAGAGAGCCAGGAAAGGCTAAGAGCGATTTTTGAGGCAAATCCTGATCCTGTTGTGGTATATGACAACCAGGGGCATCCGCAATATCTGAACCCTGCATTTACCCAGGTTTTCGGTTGGACTTTGGATGAACTAAAAGGAAGGTGCATTCCCTTTGTGCCTGACGATGAAAAAGAGAGAATTTCTGTAAGGATAAGAAAGCTCTATGATAATTATTATGGTAATAGAGAACCTGCGAAGGTTTGGACCAGGAGATTGACTAAAGACGGACGTACTCTTGATATTCTTTTAAGCGCTTCACTCATCGAGGGTGCCGAAGGAGTGCCTGTTGGGATGGTGGTCAATCTATCAGATATTACGGAAAGAAAGAGACTGGAAGCTCAACTCCAGCAGGCTCAAAAGATGGAGGCGGTCGGTACACTTGCAGGCGGTATAGCCCATGACTTTAACAACATACTTATGGGAATTCAGGGACGTATCTCTTTGATGCTAATGGATACCCATCTTTCCCATCCCCATTTTGAACAGCTAAGAGGGATAGAGGGTTGTGTTAAGAGTGCAACAGATTTAACCAAACAAGTCTTAGGCTTTGCCAGAGGTGGTAAATACGAGGTCAAACCGACGAACCTGAATGAAATTGTTAAAAAGACATCCGACATGTTCGGCCGTACCAGGAAGGAGATCAATATTCACAGGAAATATCAGAAGGACATTTGGACAGCGGATGCGGACCAGGGACAGATTGAACAAGTGTTGATGAACCTATTTATCAATGCATGGCAGGCGATGCCAAGTGGCGGAGATATATACATTGAGACAGAGAACGTTATTATTAATGATGACCATAGAAAGCACTATAAGGTGGACCCCGGGAGATATGTAAAAATATCTGTTACAGATACCGGGGTGGGTATGGATGAAGCAACCCAGCAAAGGATATTCGAACCATTTTTTACCACTAAGGAGATGGGCAGAGGAACAGGTTTGGGACTTGCCTCTGTTTATGGAATCGTGAAGAATCATAAAGGGATCATCAATGTTTACAGTGAAAAGGGCGAAGGAACTACTTTTAATATCTATCTGCCGGCGTCGGAAAGTGAGGTTATCGAAGAAAGGAAATTAAAGGAAGGCGTATTGAGAGGTTCTGAGAATGTCCTCCTTGTAGATGATGAGGAGATGATTTTAGATGTTGTCAAGGAGATGTTGGATAGCTTGGGTTATAAGGTGTCAATAGCAACAAGCGGGAGGGAAGCTGTAGATATCTGTAAGAAAGATAAAGAGAAAATTCATATAGTTATTATGGATATGATTATGCCTGACATGGGTGGTAATGAGACATATTATAGGTTAAAGCAGACAAATCCTGATCTGAAGATTCTTCTTTCTAGTGGGTATGCTATAAACGGTAAGGCAATGGAAATACTGGGACTGGGTTGCAATGGTTTTATCCAGAAGCCCTACAACATGAAGCAGCTTTCGGAAAAACTAAGAGAGATTTTAGACAGCTAAGCCCTTGATTTTATTTTGGTGCCGGAGGTCGGACTCGAACCGACATGCCCTTGCGAGCGGGGGATTTTGAGTCCCCTGCGTCTACCAGTTTCACCACTCCGGCAGTTAGCTTATTTGGGCACCACTTCCATATCTATAATATTGACTGGAATTATAAGCAAAACCCAACCTAACTGTCAACAAAAAACCTTGACGCGAAATTGATTTTATGGTACGTCATAAAAAACCCAATCAATTATGGGTTTTTTATTAGAAAAATGAAGGGGCTGTAGCTCAGTTGGGAGAGCGCTTGAATGGCATTCAAGAGGTCAGCGGTTCGATCCCGCTCAGCTCCACCAAAAAAATCAAGGGGTTAGTTAAAGTAACTAACCCCTTAAATTTTTGCCCGTTGATCCATTCAGCAATGGAAACAGTTTCTTTTTCCCTCTGTTCCTCCTCCATCTTAAGAATAAAAAGGTAAGAGCAGGAAGTTTTATTTCTCTTGGGAACGCCTTTTTATAATATGAGAACCCTGTCGGAGACATAATTGGCATCTATTATCACTGCATATTTGACATGAATAACAGTCCTTGCAAGCATGCTTTTTTGTGTGTCCTGGTTTTTCATCAGGGACATAAATCTTTCCCTTAATACCAGGAATTTCAATAAATGCCATATCAATTCTATCTCTTTGCATCCTTGGGAACATCAATTCCTTCTTTCCTTAGCATATCCAGAGGCGATACCGGTTCTGAATCATGTAAACGAATAAAATTCTCCCTTAGAACCTTTTTCTGTGTCTCTTCACTCCAGCCGAATCCTTTCAGTTGTTTAAAAGCCTTAAACCATGATTGCATTCCTACAAAGGGATAATCCGTCCCGAAAAGAATCTTTGGCTGATAGAAGGGGGTGTTAGCAGATATCACGAGGCTTTGGGGATATATCCTGGGAGAAGCACCTGATATGTCCAGATACACATTGGGATGCCTGAATGCCAGTGACATGGCCTGATCATGCCATCCCCCGACACCGAAATGAAGGAGTATCAGTTTTAAGGTGGGGAAATCCACCGCCACATCATCATAGTAGAGGGGCATCATGTATTTGATCTTTGTGAAATACATCCCTGTCGTTCCACAGTGACTCTGGACAGGAACATTGTGCTCCACACACTTTTCATAAATGGGGTAGAAAAGCTTCTCGTCATTTGGATATGTACTCACAGCAGCTGGATGGAACTTCATGCCTTTTAAACCCAGCTCTTTTATACACCTTTCAGTCTCTTCCGCAGCGTCCTCTCTTCTGGGGTCGACCGAACCATACCCTATGAACCTGTTGGGATACTGTGATACCAATTTAGCAACCTTGTCATTGCTTAACATTGATTCTTTAAACGCCCAATGATCTGACTTTGAAGTGTCCAGCCCCATTATTAAAGCCTTTTCCACGTTGGCATTATCCATATCTTTTATCATATCATCCAGGCCTTTTGGGATAACTTCTTCCTTAAGTCTGAAATGTTTTGCCGCCATAAAAAGACCGGGATTCTTTTTTAAATCATCCCGAAACATAGGATGGGCGTGATTATCTATGGCCGGCACAGGTGAAAAAGCAGCACTTTCTGCCTGAACTCTTTCGATCTCTTTTTCACACTCGGCGGTATTGCTGTCGTCTTTTGCTTCTTTTAACAATTCCAGCGCCTGTTTGAATATCCTCTCTGCATCCATGTAGTATCTGGCATTCAATGCAGACCTTGCCTCCTCATACAGCTTTTCTACTTTTTCCTGTACTTCGTTTTTAGAGCCTTCAGTCATTTAGAAAACCTCCTTTTGCATTTTTTATGACAACCTTTTTCTATTTTATGGGATAACTAATAGAAAGGTCAAGCACTTTTAGCTTCTGTTTTTGACTTCTCCTCTTTCTTAGAGCTTTTCGATTGACTTTTCAATTAAAAGTTGCTAATTTACCCTCACCTTATGGGAGTTTTTCATATTTGATTCACCTTGAATTAATTAACAAACTTCCCCTTTAAGCTTGAACAAAGATAAGGAGGCAAGTCTTGATTCCACGTTATACAAGAAAAGAAATGGCCATGATATGGGAAGCCGAGAACAGGTTCAACAAGTGGCTTAAGATAGAAATGCTCGTATGCGAGGCCCTTGCTGAACTGGGTGAGATTCCTCCAGATGCTCTCAAAAACATAAAGGAGAATGCCAGATTTGACATAAAGAGGATCGAGGAGATAGAAAAGGTTACAAAACACGATGTTATTGCCTTCCTTACCTGTGTAGGAGAATATGTAGGAGAGAATTCTAGATATATCCACATGGGTTTGACATCTTCTGATATCCTTGACACTTCAATGGCCGTTATTCTGAGAGAAGCAGCCGATATAATAATCGCTGACTTGGAACGTATGCTTTCCGTTTTGAAGAAGAAGGCATATCAGTACAAAGACACGGTAATGGTTGGAAGAACCCATGGTATTCATGCCGAGCCCATTACTTTTGGTATGAAGATCGCAGTTTGGTATGATGAGACCAAAAGGAATCTTGATAGAATGAGGAAGGCAAAGGATACCATAGGCTATGGCAAGATTTCCGGGGCAGTAGGGACTTTTGCCTTTATTCCTCCCTTTGTAGAAGGATACGTCTGCCAGAGGTCTGATCTAAAGCCTGCTCCTATTTCAACCCAGATTATCCAGAGAGATAGATATGCTGAGTACCTCACCACATTGGCAATAATAGCAAGCTCTGTTGATAAATTTGCTACAGAAATCAGACACCTGCAGCGCACCGAGGTACTGGAAGCGGAAGAGTTTTTTTCTGGGGGGCAAAAGGGGTCTTCTGCTATGCCCCACAAACGGAATCCTATCCTCTCTGAAAACCTCTCCGGCCTGGCCAGGGTAGTAAGATCAAATTCTTTGGCAGCATTGGAGAACATAGCTCTCTGGCATGAGAGAGACATCAGCCATTCATCGGTGGAAAGGATTATATTGCCGGACAGTACTATGCTTGTTGATTTCATGTTGAATAGGATTACCGGTCTTATAGACGGTTTACAGATATACCCGGAAAACATGCTGAACAATCTGTATCGAACACATGGTTTGATCTTCTCTCAAGGGTTGCTTTTGGCGCTTACTAGAAAAGGGGTAAACCGTGAAGATGCCTATGAAATGGTTCAGAGAAATGCCATGAGGGTATGGAAGGAGGGTACTTATTTTAGAGAGTTAATCTTACAGGATAAGGCTATAATGAAGCATTTAACTGAAAACGAAGTAGAAGAATGCTTTGATATTAATTGGCACCTAAGACACATAGATGAAATCTTTCAGAGAGTGTTTGGATAAGGAGATAAAAATTGCTGGCAAAGATATATGTGACGCTGAAGAAAGGTGTGCTGGATCCCCAGGGGAAGGCAGTACGGCATTCCTTAGAATCCCTTGGCTATAAAGAGGTAAGAGATATAAGATTAGGGAAGTATATGGAAGTTAAATTCGGTGATATTGAAAGGGATAAAGCTGATACGAGGATCAGGGAGATGTGTGAGAAATTGTTGACGAATCCGGTAATAGAGGATTATCAATTTGAGATTAGTGATGAGTAATACCGGATCGGGGAATCAAGGAGTCAAGTGGTCAAGGATTCAAGTGGAATGCTAAAAAACTACAAGAGGTTTGTTAAATCCTTAGAAAACAAACACTTGAATCCTTGGACCCTCAAATGGAAGAAGAACCATAAATAATAGCCGTTTGAATTCAACTTGTAATAAACGATCGGAACCCTTGGAGTACCAATGAAGTTTGGAATAATAGTTTTTCCCGGGTCAAATTGTGATCATGATTGCTACCATGTTATAAAACATATATTAAAACAGGAAGCGGGGTTTATTTGGCATAAAGAGGGTAGTTTACCCCCTGTTGACTGTTTGATACTCCCTGGTGGATTTTCTCATGGTGACTACTTGAGACCTGGGGCTATTGCAAAGTTTTCTCCTATAATGAAGGAGATAAGGAAGTTTGCTTATAATGGAGGCTTAATCCTAGGAATCTGTAATGGTTTTCAAATTCTTCTGGAAGCAGGTTTGTTACCCGGTGTTATGATGACAAATAGATCTTTGAAGTTCGTATGTGATAATGTTTATCTCCGGCTTGAAAACAATGAGACCCCTTTTACCAATCAGGGAAAGTTAGGAGGGGTCTTGAAAATGCCTATTGCTCATTTCGACGGAAATTATTATGCTGATGAAAAGACGTTGCAGGAATTGAAGGACAACCATCAGATAGTGTTCAGGTATTGTGCGAAAAATGGGGATATTACAGATGATGCCAACCCAAATGGCGCCTTCTGGAATATATCAGGGATATGTAATAAAGAACGGAATGTCCTTGGAATGATGCCCCATCCCGAAAGATGTGCTGAGGAGATATTGGGGAATGAAGACGGCAGAGTGATTTTCGAGTCTATTATAAAAAGCTTTGCATAATGTTTATATGAAAATAGGCGCACAGAGGCACAGAGCACCAAAGGCACAAATTTTTCTAGCCTATTAGCCTATAGGCTACAGGCTAATAGCCTGTTCTTTGTGCCTATGTGTCTTTGCCACTTTGTGCCTAAATATTAACTAGATAAAAGAATAATATATGGTTTTACTTTAACTAATTGATATATGATGGATAATTTTAAAGAGCCTGAAATTACTGAAGGACTAATCAGAGAACACGGATTGACAGACGAAGAATATAAAAAGATAAAGCAGATTCTAGGAAGGGAGCCTAACTACACAGAATTAGGTATATTTTCAGTAATGTGGAGTGAGCATTGCAGTTATAAGAGTTCAAGGGTTTTTCTTAAGAACTTCCCCACCGGCGGAGAACATATCATTCAAGGTCCGGGAGAGAATGCAGGTGTAGTTGATATCGGGGAGGTATTTTACGTGATATTTTTACCATGGGAGCAAGGCCTATAGCTTCCCTGAATTCTTTACGTTTTGGCTCTTTCGATCACCCTAAAACCAGGTATTTGCTCAATGGGGTGGTAGGGGGTATAGCAGGCTACGGCAACTGTATTGGTGTGCCTACGGTTGGAGGCGAGACTTATTTTAATAAATGCTACAATGGAAATATATTGGTCAATGTCTTTAGTCTGGGATTGGTTAAAAAGGAGAGGATATTCAAAGGGGTTGCCTGTGGGGCAGGGAATCCTGTCATCTACGTTGGCTCTAAGACAGGGAGAGATGGTATTCATGGCGCAACTATGGCTTCAGAAGAATTCGATGAAAAGTCGGGAGAGAGACGTCCCACAGTTCAGGTTGGTGACCCTTTTACAGAGAAGCTCTTACTGGAAGCCTGCCTCGAGGTAATGAGCAGAGATTGTATAGTTGGTATTCAAGATATGGGTGCAGCAGGACTGACATGTTCATCCTGTGAAATGGCAAGTAGAGGCGGGACGGGGATTGAGATAGATCTTTCCAAAGTGCCGAGACGGGAAGTGGGAATGACTCCTTACGAGCTGATGTTGTCAGAATCTCAGGAGAGAATGCTTCTAGTTGTGAAGAAGGGTTATGAAAAAGAGGTAGAGGAAGTATTTAAGAAATGGGATTTAGATGTATCCGTGGTGGGTAGTGTTACAGATGATGGTTTACTTAGGGTGATGAATGATGGTGTGATGGTAGCTGAAATACCGGCCAGGGCTTTGTCCGAGGAATCCCCAGTCTATTTGCGGCCCAAAGAAAGACCTGAATACCTTTCCATGACCCAAAGATTTTCTATAGATAACCTTCCTGAACCAACAGAATATGCGGAAATTTTCCTTAAATTATTGGGGTCTCCTAATATTGCCGGCAAGGGGTGGGTTTACAGGCAATATGACCATATGGTGCGAACCAATACTGTGGTTTACCCTGGTTCTGATGCGGCTGTTATAAGGATAAAGGGGACAAATAAAGGCATTGCAATGACGGTTGATTGTAATAGCCGATACTGTTATCTTGATCCTTACATAGGAGGAATGATAGCCGTTGCCGAGGCAGCAAGGAATCTGGTCTGCTCCGGGGCAAAGCCCCTGGCTATAACCGATTGCCTTAATTTTGGCAACCCGGAAAAGCCTGGGATAATGTGGCAGTTTGAGCAGGCTACTAACGGGATTAGTGATGCCTGTAAAAGACTGAACACTCCTGTGGTAGGGGGAAATGTCAGTTTTTACAATGAGACCCAGGGAGAGGGTATCTACCCTACACCTACAGTGGCTATGGTTGGTATTATTCCCGACATTAACCTCCATCAAACCCAGTGGTTTAAAGACGATGGGGATGTGATAGTAATGCTGGGGAAAAGTTATGAAGAGCTGGGAGGCAGTGAATACCTGGCAGTTGTCCATGGCATCGAAGAGGGGATGCCTCCAGGGATTGAGCTGGATTTAGAGATTGCTGTTCAGAATGCCTGTTTGGAGGTTATCCAGAAAGGAATAATAAAATCAGCCCATGATTGTTCCGAAGGTGGTATTGCCATTGCGCTGGCAGAATGTTGTTTCTCGGGCCCTAAATTTAATCGTGGCGCAAAGGTAACTATTAGTGAAAATATACGAGGAGACTGCCTTCTTTTTGGAGAATCTCAATCTCGGATTATAGTCTCATTGGATAAGGGTAATTTGGATCATTTTAAGGAGATTGCAGAAAAAAATAAAGCCCCTTTTAAAATTATTGGAAGGGTTGGTGGAGAGAGATTGGTAATAAACGAGCTTATTAATTGTCCTGTGGAGGTTCTTAAACAAAGGTGGAAAATGGCCATTAAAGAGAGGGTTTGAGGAAGGGATCAGGAAACCCATAATGTTTGATAAATTTAGAGAAGAATGTGGTGTCTTTGGAGTATTTGGACATCCTGAAGCCGCCAATCTGACGTATCTGGGATTATATGCCCTGCAGCACCGGGGGCAAGAAAGCGCCGGCATTGTATCATCTGATGGCAGAATACTGCGTTCCCATCGCCAGATGGGGCTGGTTGCGGATATATTCAACGAAGATATCTTAAATAAGTTAACCGGTTATAGCGCTATAGGTCATGTGCGCTATTCAACGGCCGGTTCAAGTTTATTAAAAAACGCGCAACCCTTTGTGGTGAGTTATTCTCAAGGGGGTATAGCGGTTGCCCACAATGGGAATTTGTTGAATGCAGGACTAATGAGGCATGAACTAGAGGAGTGGGGCTCAATCTTTCAATCTACAATGGATACAGAGATAGTAGTGCATCTTATGGCAACCTCCCGGGGAAGCTCACTGGTTGAGCGTATAATTGATGCCCTTTCAAGGATAAAAGGGGCATATTCTTTGCTATTTCTTACGGAAAGAGAGATGGTTGCTGTCCGTGATCCTCATGGCTTTCACCCTCTGGTTTTGGGAAGGCTTAAGGGCGCTTATATAGTATCATCTGAGACCTGTGCCTTAGATTTAATAGAGGCCGAATACGTACGTGAGATTGAACCAGGAGAAATTATACTTATAGATGATCACGGCATCACTTCCTATAAACCATTCAGCCCTTTGAACAAGTTCTGTATATTTGAATTAGTCTACTTTTCACGTCCTGACAGCAATATATTTGGAAGAAACGTCTATGGTGTTAGAAAAGAAATGGGTAGGCAACTGGCTAGGGAGAACCCAGTTGAGGCGGATATTGTAATACCTGTGCCAGATTCGGGGATTCCTGCCGCTATTGGTTATGCTGAAGAGTCTTCTATACCTTTTGAGATGGGACTCATAAGAAACCACTATGTGGGAAGGACATTTATTGAGCCTCAGCAGTCCATAAGGCATTTTGGCGCAAAGATTAAGCTTAACCCTATAAAGGACTTTTTGAAGGGAAAGCGGGTAATAGTCATTGATGATTCTATCGTAAGGGGGACTACTTCTCACAAGATAATAAATATGATACGAAACGCAGGAGCCAGAGAAATCCATGTTCGAATAAGCTCTCCTCCTACTGCCCATCCATGCTTTTATGGCATTGACACCCCCGCAAAAACAGAGCTTATTGCTTCTCTTCACACTGTTTCTGAAATCAACCGGTTTATAACTTCTGATTCCCTTGAGTATTTGAGTATTGAAGGACTTAGAGGATCGGTTAAAAATGGCGGAGGTGATTTTTGCGATGCATGTTTTACCGGAGAATACCCCATAGAACCCCCTGTTGATCTGGACTCCAGGCAACTGACTCTGTTCGAGAGAGAGATAGTTATATAGTTAGAGATATGGATTATAAAAGCAGGCTATTAAAAATACTAAAGGAAAAGTCATACGAAAGGGGAAAGTTTGTCTTAGCTTCCGGGAGAGAAAGTGATATGTATATTGATGGGAAACAGACAACCCTTAGTGCTGAAGGCTCGTATTTGGTGGGCAAGATGTTTTATGATATAATCCGAATGTCCAAGGTTCCTATAGATGGGGTAGGGGGGTTGAGTTTGGGCGCAGATCCTATTGTTACGGCCATATCTCTGGTTAGTTATACTGAAGGGAATCCCATCCAGGCATTTATCGTCAGAAAAGAACCGAAAAAACACGGCACGTCGCTATGGATTGAAGGGGTAAAAGGTCTGAGAAAGGGAGCTAAGGTTGCAATAGTAGATGATGTGGTGACAACGGCGGGGTCAACCCTAAAGGCCATTTATAGAGCTGAGGAAGAGGGTTATGAGGTAGTTAAAGTTCTGACGTTGGTCGATAGGCAAGAGGGAGGGAGAGAAAATTTGGCAAAAGAGGGATATCAACTGGAGGCTGTATTCACAAAAGCAGACTTTCTCCAAGATTGATGAATCAAGATGTCCCCAGGATCCCACCATTCCACCATTCCAATTTCACAATGAAGCGGGACCAGGTCAAATAAAAAAAGGTACAAGGAGACGTTTATTGTGAATGTTAGAAGGAAATTACCTGGCCTTATAAGCATACCATTCCTTTTAATTCCATTAACCTTATTAACCAATCTTTCCCATGCAATTCAACGATTTACCCCCGATAGTATATCGACAAAAGGTTCCATAACAGACAGAATCCCAAGCTCATTGATTAACATGGGAGATGGAGACAAATCTTACGCTATTCTCGTTGACAAGTCGAAACAAAAGCTCTATTTATACTCATACGGCAACCATGGATATATGTTGTCAAAGATATTTAATTCCTCTACCGGGGAAAACAGCGGCGACAAAGAAAGAAAAGGGGATTTTAAAACCCCAGAAGGGGTCTATTTTGTTACTGAGATCATTGAGGGCAGGGAGCTGCCACCCAAATATGGAGTGAAGGCCTTCGTGCTGGATTACCCTAATTACTTGGATAAAAGAAGGAATAAGGGTGGTAATGGGATATGGCTTCACGGTACAAATAAGGAGTTGATACCTACTGATACAAATGGATGTATAGCCCTGGGAAATGAGGATGTGCTTTACCTCTCAAGATATATTGAACCCCATAGCACACCGATAATTATCAAAGAAAAAATAGATTACCGACATAAAGATTCCCTCCTACAGGAGAATAGAGAGATTCAGGATTTTATTTCTAAATGGTTAAGCTACTGGGAAAACAAGGAATTAGACAACTATATGGCGAGTTATTCTAAGAGGTTTCGCTCAGAGAACATGGACTGGCAGTCGTGGAGAGCCAAAAAGAGGTCTCTTAACAGAATATACAAAACAATCAATATAACATTGGAGAACTTGAGAATATTTAGACAAAAGGATAGCGTTGTTGCACTTTTTCTTCAGGGTTACCATTCAGGTAGCTTTGATAGTTTTGGATTGAAGAGATTGTATTTAGAAAAAGGGAAAAATGGTTGGGAGATCATAGGCGAGACATGGAGTTCGTTGCCCCCTTCTTTGAGAAAGTATAGAGCCCGTTTGGTGAAAAATATCCTAAAGCCAAAAGAGAAGCCTTTAATTAAACCCACTTTGGAGTTGGAAGAACAATCAATCCGTTCTTTTATTTCTAAATGGAAGGCATACTGGGAAAACAAAGAGTTAGACAGGTATATGTCTTGTTATTCTAAAGGGTTCAATGCTAAGGGTATGGGCTGGCAGTCATGGAGAGATTATAAAAAGGCCCTCAATAAAAAGGTACGTACTATTAATATAAAGATAGGTGATATTAAAATACTTAAACAAGAGAATAAGGTAATTGCAGCTTTTCAGCAGGACTATCGTTCAGACAGCTATGACGATTCGGGGATAAAGAGATTGTATTTAGAGAAGAAAGGGGACAACTGGGAAATTGTCGGTGAGGATTGGAAGTCAGATTTTGATAACGATAGCACTCAAAAATAAGCTTCCAGCGAGATAAAGATGAAAAAAGACTCTTTAACCATTATCTTTATGAGGCACGTGGGTAAGATATGGTCATTTGAAATAAAAACCGATAGGTTTATTTATCTCCTTATATTGCTTGCATGTTCAATATTAGCCTCTATATATTTTACCTATGGGTACTTTTCCTTGTACCGGGAGAGGGCTTTATTGGTCAAAGAGATTCAAAGGTTAGAGTTGGATATTAGAAACCAAAATTCTATTGAAATAAAAGGGGTTAAACCGGTCTATAATCCCAGGAGTGCCCCTGTTTCAGATGGTCCAGGTAGTCCAGAAAAATCCAAGATAGCGACACTCTTATCCTCGGAAATCAGTATAGGAGATTTTAAGGTGGTGACGGCTGAATCAGAGCCGGATATTATTAATTTTACCTTTACAGTATATAACAACACTGAAGACAATAGACTGGTTTCCGGATACATAGCAATGATAGCGCAAAATGAAGATATTAACTCTCCCGTCTACGGGGCATCTTCCATGGTTGAAGTTAAAAACGGGGTTCCCGTGGACTACAGAAAGGGACAGTTCTTTGCAATAAAGCATTCAAAACCCTTAAAAGGACGTATTAAAAGGCCAAAAGGAGGGGCAGAGTTTAAAGAAATTGTAATCTTTGTTTATTCAATTGAGGGGGATATTTTGCTGAATAAATCCTTTAAAATAAAGACATAATAGGAGAACTTGGCTCCCCTTAGCTCCGTAATTGGAATATTATTAATAAATGGAATGGTGGAATAATGGGGGTTGTAGAACTTCCGAGACGTTACAGGTGGATAAACAGTGAGTCGACAATATAACGTTCACCTCAAAAAAATCTTGATACCCTTCTTGTTTTCCTTACTGTTGATCCTTCCCAAGAGAAGCATAGCAGCTACTAAACACGAAATATATTTACCTAACACCCAATACGAGTTAAATGTATATAGGATTTATGGCAATAAGCCTGGTAAAACCCTCTTAATAATCGGCGGAATTCAAGGGGATGAACCAGGAGGGTATCTAGCTGCAGATCTTTATGCAGACATGTCTCTGGAAAGTGGTAATCTGATTGTTGTGCCCAGGGCCAATTTTTACTCTATCCTCTTAAATCAACGTGGTCCAAGTGGTGATATGAACAGAAAATTCACCGACTCTTCCATAAAAGACTATGATAGTAAGATTGTTTTCGTACTGAAGAGATTAATAGCAGAATCTGACTATCTCTTAAATCTCCATGATGGTTCAGGGTTCTATTCCACCAAGTGGGAGAGTGACATTAGAAATCCCTTGCGCTATGGTCAATCCATAATAGCTGATGCGGATGTATTCTATTCAAAGCGGAACAAAAAAACCCTTTATTTAGGTGATCTCGCAAGAAAGGTAGCAAGCAAAGTTAACGAACACATAGATAACCCCGATTTTCATTTTCATTTTAATAATCACAGGACCAGTTCACCTGATACCCCCCATACAGAGCAGCGTAAGTCGGCAACATACTACTCATTAACTGATCATGAAATCCCTGCGTTCGGGATTGAAACATCCAAAAACATTCCCTCTGTTAAACTGAGGATTAAGTTTCAAACGATGGTAATCAATGCCTTTATGAAAGAGTTTGACATAATACCGGAAAATCCGAGGATATACCTGGATCCACCCCTCTTGAAATACCTTGTTCTCTCTATAAACAACTCTCTTCCTTTGGTAGTCTTCAATCAAAAGAGATTAACCTTGCAGAAGGGAGATAGTATTGAGATATCTCATATCGAAGCAAACTACGAAAGGGGGCTCTCTGTAGATATTTCAAAGATGGGCACAAAAAATGACTATAGAAAAAAGTTTGTGGTTGATGAGCCAACCTCCATTATTGTAAGAAAAGATAATTATAAATGTGGTGAAATTCAGGTATCGCTGGCTTCCCAGAAGGGAGATCATCTTTTTCTAAAGAGTGTAGATGTAATTCCAAAAGTGGAATATTTTGTGCTGGATCTTAATGGTATTAAAAGGGTTTTTTACAATAATGAGCGAGTTCAAGTTGTTAAAGGAGATAAGATAAAGATTATCGATGTGATAACTAATCCTTCAGAGTTCAAGAATGCTACTGTTAATTTTCTTGGCTTTGTTGGTAATAAAAGCAATAACAGTGGAAATGACCGTGGATACATAATAAATACAGCAAGGGACGTTTGGAAAAAATACTCTACAGACGGAAAAGGCAATCAGTATCAAATAGTAGTATCGAATAAAGGTAAAAATATGGGCCAAATTTTTATAGATTTGATGGAACCTGAGCTGTATTATCTGGTGGTAAAACACAATGGGAAAGAAGGGGTGTGCTACGATAACGGTAAAGTTATAAGGGCGTTGTATAATGATTACATAGAAATAACCGATCTTCGTACCAATATCGCCGATAACTTGGGAGTCAAGGTAAATTTTAGGGGATATATACATGGGGATGATGGAGAGGACAGAAAGCGTATTATAAGATTAGATGGAAGTCTGCAAAAAAAGTATTCCCTTGACAAAAAAGGGAAGCAATATGAGATTTTGGTAACCAGGGAGGGACTGCTTATAGGTAAGGTCATCGTTGAGATAGGATAATCGAGACGGGGGTTGATTCTTTTGTAAGAGGCAATATTGAGAAAGGAGGTCAGGGCGGAAGATATGCTTAGAATGAGATTTCTGCTTAAAAAAGCATTTACTCCGATAACTATAATGGTAATACCTCACAGCAGCAGAAAACCGTTCAGTCTCAAGATACCTTCTATAGGCATATTCATTTCAGTGCTCCTCTGGCTCATTGGAACCGGTTATGTCTTCTCAATAGCTATTGACACGCTTGAATATTACAGGATGCAGGAGAAGGTTCAGTATTATTCCGACGAGTTTCTGGAAATGAAGACAACAATGTCAGCGCTTAAAAAAGCGGAAGCTGAGTTCAAAAAACTCTTTTCTCTGAAATCCAAAGAAAAGGTTCTTGAAAACGTGGATACATCAGACAGCGGCGTAATTGACATGGAAGCTCTGAAGCAGCAGATAAAAAATACGGTTGAAGACGTTGGTGAGATAAAAGATTACCTGAGCCAGCGAAGAGACCTTTACATGGCAACACCCAAAGGCTGGCCTCTCATAGGGAATGTAACTTCACCCTATGGCAAAAGGAAGCATCCTGTAACCGGTGAAAAAGATTTTCACAACGGAATAGATATAAGCGCCTCTCCGGGCAATCCTGTTACAGTCACTGCTGACGGCATAGTGAGTTTTGCCGGATGGCACGGCGGTAGCGGCAACGTTGTAGTTGTTGAGCACGGTTTTGGATTTTCAACGGTTTATGCCCATAACAAGATGAATGCGGTTAAGATAGGCCAGAGGGTAAAAAGAGGAGATGTCGTGTCCTATGTCGGCTCGACAGGAGATGTAACGGGTCCCCATCTTCATTACGAAGTATGGAAAAACGGCAGTCCTGTTAATCTGAAACCTTTTATCTAAGGGAGGAATTAAGAAATGGGTTCAATTGGTTCAATGTTTTCAAAAAACACAGAAAAGCTCGGATCATTTATCGGCAGCAACTGTCATTTCAAAGGTGACATAAAAACACAGGGAACACTGCGGGTTGACGGCACAGTTGAAGGCAATATTGAAGCTAACTGGCTCATACTTGGAGAAACAGCGCATCTTAAAGGCGATACCGTCTCAAGAGGCATTATTGTCGGAGGCAGGGTTGACGGCAATCTGAACGCCAGAGAAATTATAGAGATTAAGGCAAAAGGACAGGTTACAGGGGAGATTACGACAAGCAAACTCAGCATTGCAGAAGGCGCAATGTTTAACGGCCGTTCTTCAATGTTCAGAGAAGAATCAAACGTGGTTGAACTGCAGGCAAAGGAAAAGGTGTCTTAGGGGAGGTGAAACATGGAATGGAAGACTAGAGTTACAGAGATGCTGGGTATAAAGTATCCTATTATTCAAGGGTCATACGGAGGATTCGGCACTTCAGCGATTGCGGCGCCTGTCTCCGAGGCAGGGGGGTTGGGTATTATTACTGCAGGGGCTTTGAAAACCCCGGAAAGGCTCAGGGAAGATATACGAAAAGCCAGATCCATGACTAATAAGCCTATCTGTGTGAATCTTACTGTGGGGATGTGTCCGCATATCGATGAGATGCGGGAAGTTGCCATTGAGGAGGGCATCCCTGTCGTTGAAACCTCAGCATTTCAAGCCACTGATCATGGAAAGCGACTGAAGGAGGCCGGGGTTAAGTGGATTCACAAGGTAGCTACTGTTAAGCATGCAATAGTAGCTGAGAAACAGGGGGCTGATGCAGTTGTTATTGTTGGCATGGAGGGGGTCGGATTTAAGAGTGTGGACCAACTTCCTACACTTACCAGTATAACATGGGCAGTTAAACAGATAAAGATACCGGTAATTGCAGCCGGCGGTATTGGAGATGCTCGGGGATTTCTGGCTTCTTTGGCAATGGGGGCAGAGGCAGCATATATGGGAACAGCCTTTATGGCCACTAAAGAATGTCCCATAACAGAACATCATAAGCAATATCTTGTGGATGTTGATCCGTCTGACCCTAAGCTTATGAAAAAGATTTTGGCCCCACCTAACCCTCTGGACATGGAAAAGGTTATGAAACTTAGAGGAAAAATTCCCCATGGTGAGTGGATGATGAAGCTGGAGAGGGTTTTATTGAAGGAAGACCCTGATGCTGATACGTCGTTTGAAAGTGATGAAGTACTAAAACTTGCTCCTGGCTCTCTGGCTGTAAGCGGAATAGATAAGATATTAACTGTGAAGGAACTCATAGACAGCATTATTAATGGCGCTGAAGAGATTCTAAAAAGCGGGGTTTTCGGTGGGATAAGGGGTTAGATAGTAGTTAAGGGTTTTCTAGAAAGGAGGAAAGGATTATGATCAGGTTAATAGGTTTTTTCTTTGCAGCTATTTTTTATTTCAATGGGATTCCCCATTTCATTCAAGGGATCTGTGGCAAGACTCACATGACTCCCTTCGCCCGCAAGTCACGTCCTTTGACCAATGTGATCTGGGGATTGATCAACTTTGCTGTTGGAGAGGTGATAATGCACTTATCCAAAACGGACACATGGGAACCTTCCCAGATAGTGGCTTTCTGGCTGGGAGCAATTGTGATCTCTGTATACCTATCCATTTTCTGGAGCAATCCAGAGGCCAGGCTTCCATGGCATAAGGATTAAAAAGTTTTACCACTGTTATTCTAAAACTATACCTACGGCTGTCCCTTTCGCTACCAATCTATCGCTCTGGTCTTTGACCTCTACTTCTATTATTCTTGTCTTACGCCCATTGTGGATTACCCATGCCTCGGCAACTATATCTTCATCTATCTTGGGAGAAGAAATGAAATTAACACTGAACTGACCCCCAACACACGGCCCCAAGGTCATAGCTGCGGTTCCACAAGTGTGATCGGCTAATGACAGGATGGCACCACCGTGAGGAGCCTTTGAGGGATTTAGCAACTCCTGCTTCAGCTTCAGGGATATCCTTGCTTTACCTTTAGAAACTTCAATTACTTTTAATCCAAGGAGCTTTGCATAACTGGAATTGTTACTCATTTCAGATATGGAATGAACATCATGGGAAATATTGCTTTTTGTTTTAACACTCATTGTATTCTTCCTCTGGGATCAACAATGGTATCTGTTTTCCAATTTGTATCATTTCTTTCTGGATAGTCTCTATTGAAATGTAGGCCTCTGCTTTCCTTTCTTGTCAGGGCAGAGTCAATTATCAGCCTGGCTACTAAGGCTATATTTCTCAACTCTACCAGATCGCTGGTTATGGTAAAATTCCAGTAATATTCCGTTATCTCTTCTTGAAGAAGTTGAATTCTCCTTTTGGCCCTGTTTAGCCTTTTATCGGATCTCACAATGCCTACATAGTTCCACATAAGACGTCTGATCTCGTCCCAGTTTTGAGATACAACTACAGACTCGTCGCTATCTACGGCACCACTGGAATCCCATTGCGGAATCTGGGGAGGGCTTTTTCGATCGTCCTTGAGATCCTTGACACTTTTGATAGATGCACTATGACTGAATACCAATGCCTCTAAAAGAGAATTGCTTGCCAGTCTATTTGCTCCGTGGAGTCCGGTAAAGGCTGCTTCTCCACAGGCATAGAGCTTTTTTATACTGGTCTCTCCGTTGATATCCGTCACTACTCCACCACATATATAATGAGCAGCAGGAACAACCGGAAGGAGTTCCTTTGTCATGTCAATCCCGAAGGAAAGGCACCTTTCGTAAATATTGGGGAACCTCCGTTTGATTAAATCAGCGTCCCTGTGGCTGATGTCTAGAAACACACAATCATCACCGCTCTTTTTCAATTCATTGTCAATCGCCCGGGCCACTATGTCTCTTGGCGCCAGATCCCCTGAGGAATGGTATGTCTTCATAAAAGGTGTACCGTCTCCCAGCCTGAGAATACCTCCTTCTCCTCTGAGGGCTTCAGATATTAAGAAGGACTTTGCCTCAGGGTGATATAGACAGGTTGGGTGAAATTGGATGAATTCCATGTTGGCTATCCTGGCGCCTGCCCTGTATGCCATTGCCATTCCATCCCCGGTAGCAATATCGGGATTGCTGGTGATAAGATAGACCTTACCTGCTCCTCCAGTAGCCAGGAGGGTCACTTTCGAAAGGAAGGTATAAATGGCGTTTCCATTAATATCCAGGACATATGCCCCCCAGCACGTATCCTCTCTGTCTACACCAAATCTTCCCCACTTGTTGACCTTTGACTGGATAATAAGGTCTATGGCAATCGTATTTTCATATAATTTGATGTTTTTATTCGATTCTATCTTTTCTATTAATGCCTTTTCTATTGCTTGACCGGTAAAATCTGAGGCATGGACAATCCTCCTCTTTGAGTGTCCACCCTCTTTACCCAGATCGTATTTAGAACCGGTATCCCCTTCACCGCCGGTAAATTTTACCCCCCAGCCTTCCAGGTCTCTTATTCTGTCAGGGCCGTTCTCCACAACCATCTTGACCACATCCTCATGGCAGAGTCCGTCACCGGTTATCAAGGTGTCCTTAATGTGTAGATCGAAGCTATCACCATGATTCAAAACCGATGCGATGCCACCCTGGGCGTAGTTGGTACTTGATTCTATCTTGTTTTTTTTAGTAACAATTGCGACAGTACCATATTTTGAGACCTTGAGGGCAAATGTCAATCCGGCAATGCCACTCCCTATAACCAGAAAGTCAGTCTTTATCTCCAATTGTCTGTCCCTTGTTTGTACAATTAACCTAGTATAATTACAATTGCCTTTTCTTTATTATATATCCAGGTTAATGTCAAGATTTTTTGCCTATAAAAGCCACTCCCTACAATGGTGGGGTTTACCGAAAGCTTAATCAAGCTTCACATTCCTGATGGTTAATGATATGAATCCATTTTAAGTTAGATTATAAATAAAAGCTTTACATGAACACATACATTATAGTATACATTATAGTCGAATGCCAATTAGTGATAATGAATTATCTAGAGACAGACACTCATTTGCTACTATAGGAGCTTTGTGAAATATGAGTCTTGTATTATAAGAAAACAAGGGAGGATTTAACCTAAGATTTATAAAAGGTCCTTTAAAATAAGGTTAAAAAAGAACACTAGGAAGGGAGGATATTCAGGATGAAGAAAGTTAGTATAGTTTTACTTATGGTGGCTATTTCTGTGTTTTTGATATGTGATTATGGGTTTAGTAAAGAGGTGAGAGGTGTTACGGATTCCGAGATCAGGATGGGGGTTATATATGACCAGACAGGTCCGGCGACCCCTGTGACTGTTCCTGCTTCTAAGGCGTTTAAAAACTACTTTCAATGGGTAAACGAAAACGGCGGAATCAATGGAAGGAAAATCAAGTTAATCATTGAGGATGACAGATATTCGATCCCTGCGACTATATCTGCATATAAGAAGCTCTTATTAAAGGATCAGGTACTTGCCTTACTTGGTCCGGCATCCAGTGCTGGTATCTTTGCGCTCACTTCAGCTATCCTTAAAGACAAGATGCCCTGTGTTATTCCTCCTTCATCCGACAGGGTGGTGATACCACCTAAGCGTTATATGTTTGCCAGTGGACCGACCTATGAGGATCAAATTCAACTTATATTTCAGTATATAGTGAGTGATCTGAAGAAGAAAAATCCCAGAATAGCCTTTGTGTATAATGATACCGAGCATGGCAAGCTCGGTTTTAAGGCGGCAGAGAAGTACAAAGACAAATACGGCATAGATATTGTCAGTATTGAGATCGTAAACCCAGGGGTATTGGATGCCACTTCCCAGGCGCTGAATATTAAAAGAAGGAACCCGGACTTCATTGTATTACATCTTCTGGTTGACAATTCGATTGTAATAATGAAATCTGCAATGCAGATGGGTATAACGGACATCCCTTTTTTGGGCACCCAGTATACATGTACTGAGGATACCGTTAAGGTTGCAGGAAAGGCAGCTTCCAATTACATAGGTACAGCGATTTACAGTTCATGGTATGATAAAGGCTCTGCCTTGGAGGAGATGAGAAAAGCGACTTTAAAATACCATCCTGGGACAGAGAAACCATACAGACCAAAGGCATATACTCAGGGTTGGGGCGATGCTACAATCCTTGCAGAAGGGATAAAAAGGGCAGGAAAGGACATTGATGGTGAAGCGTTGGTTGATGCATTGGAGTCAATCAAAGATTTTAATATGAGAGGACTATGTGGCTCTGTCACCTTTGGACCTGATGACCATAAGGGGTCTAGATATGTAAAGATGTATAAGGCTAATGTCAAAGAAGGGTTATTAACACCCATATCGGATTGGATAAAATTGGAGAAATAGCTTTCCCTCCAAAGTCACTTAACAATATAAAAAATGAAATCTTAAGATATCCGAAATAGCCGATTTTACTCATTTGATGTGTCAAAGTTTCTCCAGCCTTTTAGCGAGGCTCGAGCCGGGACAAGAAAAGCCGCCCCTGAACCGGTGGAGCACACTGAGGAGGTTCTGGGGACATTGGGAGGATATGGTGAACACGAGATAGAGCAATTAAAAAAGGAGGAGATCATCTAAAAGTATTTCTTTTTTCAATTTGTGCTCCAAAATATTTATTTAAAAGAAAGGCAGGAATTAGTATGGAAGAGAAGGATAGTCCAAGGAGACTGATATGCGGTCGACCTAAGTCTCTCATGCAAGCAAAATCACCCCTTTGCTCTGGCTGTCAGCATGGAATAGTAGGGCGGATAATAAGTGAGGTAATAGATGAGCTTGGGATTATGGGGAATGTTGTGGGTATTGGAGGTGTTGGTTGTCATGCTATGTCCATGTTCGTCATGAACGTTGATTTTGTGCAGGCGTTACATGGAAGGGCTCCGGCTGTGGGTACCGGGGTGAAACGTGGATTGAATGAGGAGGCAGTAGTTTTTACCATTCAGGGGGACGGTGATTTAGCTGCCATCGGGATAGGTGATTTAATAAATGCTACGGTTCGAGGTGAAAAGCTTACTACTGTGTTCTTTAACAATGCTGGTTATGGTACAACAGGGGGGCAGCTGGCTCCGACAACTTTGATTGGTCAGGTTACAACTACGACGCCTGACGGAAGAAGACCGGAAGCCGGTGGTTTCCCGATTCACGTAGCGGAATTAATGGCCGGGTTGCCTGGTGTTGTATATTCGGCTCGCTGTGCGGTAAACACATTGGCTCAGTTCAAGCGTACTAAAAAAGCGATAAAAACCGCTTTTCAGAAGCAGATAGACGGTATCGGATACGGCTTTGTTGAGGTACTCTCAGCATGTCCGCCTTTGCTCAAGATGAGTCCGACGAAGGCGAGAGAGTGGTTTGAGAAACACATGCTTGCCGAGTACCCTCTAGGTGAATTCAAGAATGTGAATGAACGAGAGATTAAATATCAGATAGAGAACGACTAGAGATTAAAAAGAATATCAAGAATATCAAATTGAGGGTAAAAATGGAGAAAAAAAAGAAGGTCATAGAGGTTGAGATCAATAAAGAATTCTGCAAGGGATGTTCATTTTGTGTCGATTCCTGCCCCAAAGAATGTTTGATAATGGGAGAGGAGATAAACAGTGTGGGGTATAATTTCCCTGTTTTTATAAATCAGGAGGATTGTACAGGTTGTGGAGCTTGTAGTTTCCTATGTCCTGATATAGCCATTGAGGTATATCAGGTTGTCTAATTTCTCTCTTGGGTTAAAGACTCAAGACACAAATTTGTTCAAATATTCTATAGGAGATGATGACCATGGTTGAAAAGATATTAATAAGTGGGAATGAAGCTATTGGTTATGGGGCTATCTATGCTGACTGTACGCACTACTTTGGTTATCCCATAACGCCACAGAATGAATTGATAGAGTTTATGGCGAGAGAGTTTCCGAGACTTGGCAGGACCTTTGTCCAGGCAGAGAGTGAGTTTGCTTCTATTAGTATGGTTTGTGGGGCGGCAGCTACAGGTGTAAGGGCTATGACCTCTACTGCCAGCACAGCCTTTAGTCTTATGCAGGAAGGGATTTCTGGGATAGCATCCATGGAACTGCCATGCCTTATCGTTAATGTTCAGCGTGGTGGTCCTGGAGCAGGAAGCACGCAGCATTCTCAGATGGACTATCTTATCGCAACCCGGGGCGCCCATGGTGGCTACAAGAATATAGTTCTTGCCCCTTTCTCGGTACAAGAGGCATTTGAACTCACCCAACTGGCATTTTACCTGGCTGACAAATATCGGATTCATGTAATTTTATTGAGTGATGGTATAATGGGGCAGATGTACGAGAGTGTGGAGCTTAAGAAGCTCGAATTTCCACCGTTGCCTGAAAAAGATTGGGCGGTGAAGGGCTCTGCGGCTCATAATTATGTACGTACTTTTGTTCACAATTCACCGGGTATAATAGGCTCCTACTATGATTACATGAAACGTTCCGACGAAAAATACACAAAGATAAAAGAGAACGAAGTTCGTTATGAAACCTATGAAATAGAAGATGCAGAGATAATTCTGGTATCTTATGGATCCACAGCCAGGGTGTCCCTGAGGGCAATGTATCTGGCCCGTGATGAAGGGATAAGGGTAGGACTCTTCAGGCCAATAACCCTCTGGCCTTTTCCACGTGAAGCAATAAATAAGATAGCCGACAATACAAAGAAATTCCTGGTAGTTGAAGACTGTATGGGTCAAATGATTGAAGATGTGGAATTGGCTGTTGTGGGGAAGGCTCGGATTGGCCTTGTGGGATCCATGGACCGCAACCTGCCGACAGGCAGTGGTATGATCCTTTCACGAAAGGTCTTAGAAAAGATCAAGGCTTTTAACTAGACTCTTTAATGGGGGAGAGTAATGAGAAAAGATAACGGCAGGACATGTAACGTTGCAATTGCTGGTTATGGAGGCCAAGGTGTATTGATGATTGGGCTATTGATTGCCAGGGCCGGTCTTAAAGAATTCAACCATGTGAGCTGGTTTCCAACTTATGAGACATGGCAGCGAGGGGGAAGGGTATTTTGTGGGGTTGTACTCTCTGATAATCAGGTCTTATCCCCCATGATCGCAGTACCCCAATCCTTACTGGTATTTGATGAACCTGCCTTGGACCTTTATGAGGGTAGCGTGGCACCTGGGGGTCTCCTCATTTTTAACAGCTCAATGGTAAAGCGGGAATTGAAGAGAAATGACGTAAAGGCAATACCTATTCCTGCTACAGAGCTGGCACAGGAGATGGGGGCTATTCAGGTTTCAAACTTGGTGCTCCTGGGGGTTTATCTTAAGATGACGAATGTAATTCCAATTGAAACGGTAGAAAACACTCTTGAGGACACCCTCCGAAAAGAGCAGAAAGACAAGCTGATACCCTTAAATAAAGAGGCATTGAGATGCGGATATGAAATAATGTAAAAAAGCTGAAAAAGTCTTCTCTGTTTTTTGAAACGAATTGCTAAAGTTGAAACTTATTTCTGTAGGGTTATGGAACCTCTATAACCGAACATACTCTTTTCGAAAGTTGAAATTCATTTGAAGTTCAGGAGGTATTTGAAGTGGAAAATGTTGCTAAAGTTGAATCTGTAACTGAAAGTTCTATTGTAGAGCAGCTAGATTACATCTTTAATCCCTGCTCGGTGGCTGTAGTTGGAGCATCGAACAGGATAGGAACATGGGGTTTTGGGGTTATGAACCGTCTTATTGGCAATCCGGAAAGGAAGGTTTATCCGGTTAATTCAAAAAGCAATGAGGTAATGGGGATTAAGGCATACCGGAAAATCACAGACATACCATATCCGGTGGAATTCGCAGTTCTTTCAGTGCCTACTACAAAAACCCCTGAAGTTATGAGAGAGTGTGTAGCTAAGGGGGTTAAAGCAGCTTTGGTGATTACAGGGGGACTTGCTGAGTCTGGTGAAGAAGGCGGAAAACTGGAAAAAGAACTGGTGGATATAGCAAGAGAAGGGGGAATACGATTCATCGGCCCCAATAGTATGGGTCATATAAATACACATTCCTCATTTTCTACACTGGCATGGATGGAGGACGTCAAACCAGGGCCGGTTGCTTTTCTTTCCCAGAGCGGGACTTACGGCCAGCGTGTGGTTCGCACTGGAACACACCGAGGGATTGGCTTTAGTAAATTTGTAAGCAACGGTAATGAGGCTGATATCCATTTTGAAGATTATATAGAATATCTTGCCAAAGATGAAGATACCAAGATTATCGGTGCCTATGTAGAAGGGTTAAGAGAAGGCAGACGGTTCTTTAAATTGGCCAGGGAAATCACACGGGAAAAACCAATCATAATCATGAAGGCTGGCGCCACAAAGGGTTCTGCAAAGGCAGCAAAGTCCCATACTGCATCTTTATCCGGTTCGGACAAAATCTATGATGCTATGTTTAAACAGTCGGGAGTAATCAGAGTAGAGGATGAAGTGGAGTTGTTCGATGTTGTTACTGCCCTGCTTTCTCTTCCTCTTCCAAGAGGTAATAGGGTGGGAATTTTAACTGAAGGTGGGGGTATCGGCGTTGTGATGGCTGAAGCTGTTGAAAAGATAGGTTTAGAGCTTCCTGATTTCTCCTCTGAGACTACCGAAACATTGAGATCCCTTTTACCCTTACGCTGTTCCTACGGAAATCCTACAGATATTACGGATATGGTTACATCGGGCAATCTTGTTATATTTTCCTGCCTATGGACAATAATGGAAGACCCTAACATAGATATTGCAATTCTTTTAGGGGGTATTGGGGCAAGTTCTTATTTTTCGAATATGATAGAGAAGGGATCCTTTTCAAATAATGAAGAGTTTCAGAAGATGATTAAGTCTCTCGAAGAGCAAGAAACTAAGAATTTAGATATCATGAGGGAAAAAATAGATAAGCTTGGGAAACCCCTTGTTTATGTTAATCTAATGCCAAGGGTTATGGCAGAACCGGAAAGCTTCAAACTCTTGCGTGAGAAGGGTATTCCAATATATCCGAACCCCAGAAGGGCAGCAAGGGCATTGCGTCACGTGGTGGATTATGCTGAGTACTTGAATAAATGAGATTTATTTTTCGCAATCTTTTGTCTTGACAATGGGGACCACCTCAGTTACTTTTGGCTCCAATGACCGTAAGGCAACAGAATACTGTAGGATATTCAAACCCGATCTCCCGATTACTAAACTCTGACTTTAGTAATTTCCCCAAAACAGTTAGTTTTATAATATCTAGATAAGGTAGGTGATAATTCAAATAACCCTTTAAATTCTAGTCAGTTGTCTCCCATACCCTCCTACATTTCTTATTCGTTTCCGAATTCGAGGTTCATCTTCGATACCTGATGGAATCTCCCCATGACCTCTGACTATTTCTACTGTTATCCTCTGACATCTCGTTTTGATGACATCCCTGTAACTGTAACTTCTGAAATATCAAAAAGATAGCCCCAAGGTTAAAAAAAGAGTTTCTATGGCTATTGGTTTGATGATACCACTGGAATGATTCAAATGAGAAAGATTACAGAGAAGTATCAACCTGGCACAAAGCCGAAGATCAGAAATTATACCCAGGGGTGGGTAACCTCTATGATCTGTGCAGAAGGATTAAAGAGGGCGGGTAGAGATTTAACACCCGATACCTTGGTTGAGGCTTATGAAACCTTTAAAAACTTTAGCACGGGTGATATTTCAGGTCCTGTAAGCTATAGTAAAAATGATCATAAAGGTGGGAGGACTAATAAACTTTACAAAACCGACATTGAAAAGCAGACCTTTATACCCATTACCGGATTTAGGGAACCGGCATTTAGGGATTGACAATCAAGAAGATCCTGTTTGCTTGGTTGGTATATTCTCCAAACTTTTATGGGAACCATGTATCAATAAATTTTTCAGGAGGTTTGAATTATGGTTAGAAAAGGTTATTGGGGGTTTAGTGCGATTTTAACTTTGGCTCTGGTTCTTTTATTGGTTACGGGAGTATCTGCTGAAAAAGACAGCGGAGTCACGAAAGATATTATTAAAGTCGGTGTAATAATAGACATGACGGGGCCTGTTACAAACATGACAATTCCCTTAGTACAGGCAACTCGAAACTATATCCGGCATATAAACGAACAGGGTGGTATCAATGGCAGGAAGATAAAGCTTATCATTGAGGATGACCATTATACCATCCCTGGTGCCATAGCCGGTTTCAAGAAACTCGTCTTTAGAGATGGGGTACTCTCAATATTGTATGGAGGGGGGACGGGGCAGACAATGGCACTTGCCTCCCAGATAAAAAAGGAGAGGGTTCCGGTTATAACTGTCAGTCTGGCAGAGAGTCTGGTCAATCCGGTGAGGAGACATGTCTTTATACCGGCGGCCAGCTATGATGATGAGGTGGAATGTATATTTGACTATATAATTAAGATACTAAATGTTAAAAACCCCAGAATAGCCTTTACTTATCCGGATACAGAGCACGGAAAGACAGGCTTAAGGGCTGCAAGGGAGAGGGCAAAGTTTTATAATATAGAGATGGTAGCCGAGGAGATCGTTGGTTTGAATATACTTGAAGCCACTTCACAGGTTCTCTCTCTGAAAAGGGCAAAGGCAGATTATGTTATTGCCCACAGCGGTGTTGGACAGGCAATAATTCTACTCAGGGATGCAAGGAAATTTGACTATAAACCCACCTTTATAGGCGATTATTATACCTGTGGAGAGGATTTGATAAAGGTAGCCGGAAAGGCAGCAGAAAAGTTCATTGGGGTACATTCATTCAACTCATGGTACGATGATACACCAGGGGTTACGAATATGAGAGAGATAACCTTGAAATATCAGCCTGACACAAAGATACAGACCAAGTTCTATACCCAGGGCTGGGTTACATCTTTAATCCTTGGTGAAGCTATAAAAAGGGCAGGCAAGGATTTGAATGGAGATAATCTTGTAGATGCGTTAGAGAGTTTGAAGGATTTTGATACAAAAGGCCTTTGTGGTCTTATCACTTATAGCCCAACCCAGCACAAACCTAACCAGTTCTCCCAATTCTATAAGACAGATTTAGATAAAGCTATTTTTGTTCCTATTACTGGATGGCTTAAGCCTTTAGAGAGAAAGTAGACTTATTCAGCATGAGTAATAAAAAAACATAAAAAAAAGGAGGAATTCCATGAAAAAAAGATCATCCTATGTGTTCTTAATACCTTTATTTGTTTTCTTTGTTATGTCAATTGTTGCTCTTTTTACTGTTACACCGGGGGAAGCGGCGAATGTCCCTGGTGTAACCGAAGATACTATAATGGTTGGTATGATACTTGACCAGACAGGACCAACAGTCGAAATTCAAGGCCCCCTCGCTGACGGTGTCAAAACCTATTTTAGATATGTGAATGACCAGGGAGGTATTCACGGGAGGAAGCTTAAATGGGTCCATGAAGATGATCGGTATACGGTTTCCCTGATGATTTCTGCATTCAAGAAACTGATTTATAGAAATCAAGTATTTACTATGTTTCTTGGAGGGTCGACCGGGGGACTATTGGCATTACAGCCTATGATAGCCAAAGAGCAAGTTCCTGTACTGGGACCACCTACTTCGGACATTCTAGTTATCCCTCCCAGGAAATATTACTTCACACACGGAACGAGTTACGAAGATGAAATAAAGATACTGTTCGACTACATATATGATGTTAAAAAGGCAAAGAATCCAAAGATAGGCTTGGTTAGGGCTGATACAGAGCATGGAAAGGTTGGTTCCCGGACAGCCAGCCAACAGGCTGAATTGCGCCACACCAAGCTGGTGGGAGAGGTTATAGTTTCTCCTGGTGCCATAGATGCTACATCAGAGGCACTCATCTTGAAGATGGCCAGCTGTGATTACGTATTGCTCCACACAACTACCGGGAATGCGACTGCATTCGTCAGGAGTGCTATGAAAATCGGATACGACCCCATGTATTTAGGAACAAAATATGCCGGTGCCGAAGATCTCGTGAGATTGACAGGGGATGGCTCAAAGAACTTTCATATCGTCAATTCCTTCAGCAGATGGTATGAGAATGTTCCTGGTATAACAAAGATGAAGGAGATAAATTCTAAATACAATCCTAAGAAAAATGAACAACCTAGTTGGTTCGTTCAGGGTTGGACACATAGTGTCGTATTGGTCGAGGCCCTGAAGCGGGCAGGTAAGGATTTAAACAGAGAAGGTCTGATAAGGGCTTACGAGAGTTTTAAGGATTTTAAAACGGATGGTTTAACCGGACCTATAACCCTTGGGCCTGGCATGAGGACAGGTGGAGAATATGTGAAGCTATACAAGGCCGACGTGCAAAACAAACGACTGATAGCAATAACGGACTGGATGAAGCCATCAAAATAAGACAGATGATGAGTCTCCAAAAAGGTAAGCAATAAGCGATAATTTGAATAAGGAATTGAGAGCTGGTTTATTTAATGCTGGTACAACGGCTAATTTTTTTATCAAGGGAGAATAAACCCTATGAAAATAAGAGAGATGTTATTTGTTGGTTTGGTTTTAATTCTGGTATTTTCAGGTGTTCACTTTGCAGTGGCAGAAGAAGACCCTGCTCGCCCCAAAGACACCATTAAGATCGGTGTAATAGTCGACATGACCGGTCCTACAGCTGATCTCCAGACTCCGGCTCCGAAGGCTATCAGGACATATTTTAAGAACGTAAACGACCAGGGAGGCATCCATGGAAGGAAGGTTAAGATAATCGTTGAGGATGATCGTTATACTATTCCACTCCATGTGGCAGCATTTAAAAAGCTTGTTTACAGAGATGAGGTATTTATGTTTATGGAGATTGGGGGGACAGGGCAAATGCTTGCCTTAGTACCCCAATTTAACAAATTAAAGATTCCCAATTTTGTGACGAGTACATCGAGGATTTTCGTGCGTCCGACGCTGCCATATCATTTTACTAATGGTGCTACTTATGAGGATGAGATCGAGATCATATTCAACTGGTTGATAAATGTCCTTAAAGTGAAGGACCCAAAGATCGGATTGGTAAGGCCAGATACAGAACATGGTAAGGTGGGTTCCCGTTCTGCAAATGAACAGGCAAAGAAATATGGTTTGGAACTTACGGCGGACATTATCCTCTCCCCAGGGGCCATTGAGGCGGGTTCTGAGGTGCTTCGACTAAAAAAGGTCAACCCCACCCATTTAATCCTCCACCTAACTCCCTCGAGCAGTGCTGTCTTTTTGAAGGATGCAAAGAAATTTGGTTTGAAGGCATTCTATTTAGGGACTAAGTATACATGTATAGAGACTATGCTGGAACTGGCAGGCAAAGCAGCGGAAAATTTTCATGCAACCAATTCCTTTGCAGCCTGGTATGATAGTACTCCTGGGACAAAGGTAGTGAGAGAAATAACCTTGAGATACCATCCGGGCACGGAAAAGGAGATCCGTCCAAGAGGATATATCCAGGGATGGTCTGAGTGCATGATTGTACATGAAGGACTCAATAGGACAGGTAAAAACCTTGCTAGAGAAGGTCTGATAAAGGCATGGGAAGGGATGAAGGACTTTGACATGCAGGGTCTGAGCAGCAATGTGACCTTTGGGCCTGATAAGCATCAGGCATCGGAGTATTGCAAGTTCTATAAGGCGGATGTGGAAAAGGGGATATTTCATCCCATTAGTGACTGGATAAAGACAAAAGAGTGAGAAGATGAGGGGATTGATCATGAAACGATTACTAAATTCCAGGTATCAGTTGTCTGTTGTTGGTTTTTTGTCATTTATTTTGATCATGTCACTGAGTAGCCGATTGTATGGAGAGGATGTTAGGGGTGTAACCGATGATACAATAAAGATGGCAATCATAGGTGATGTAACCGGACCAGTGGCAGACACATGGAAGTATGGTATAGCGTCATTTAGAACATATTTTCAACACATCAACGATCAAGGGGGTATCCATGGGAGAAAGGTAAAGGTAATCGTGGAAGATGACCGTGCAAATGTAGCATTGTCTGTTGCAGCCTTTAAAAAGATTGTTTACAGGGACAAGGCACTTGCCTTTATTGGCACAGGGCAGGGTGGCGGCAACATTGCCCTTTTCAATCAGATAGAAAAAGAAAAGATTCCCAATATTCCGGCAGGTCTTGAATTGAGGCTTTCTTCTCCCCCAAAGAAATATATCTTCTGTACAGGGGCTACCCACGAGGATGCCGCTGCTGTCTTAATGGATTATGCAATTAGAGACCTGAAGGCGAAGAATCCTAAGTTTGGGGTGGTCTATCCTGATATCGAGTTTGGAAAGGCCGGTATGCAGGGAGCAATAGAACGAGCCAAATTTTATGATTTGGATATGCACAGAGAGGTACTGAATGTAGGGGCATTGGATGCTACCTCTCAGATACTGAATTTGAAAAAGGCGAAGGTTGATTATGTTATTGTTCAGCATATAGCTGTGACGGCAGCAGGATTGATGAGGGATGCGAGGAAGTTTGGTTATGAGCCTACTTTTTTGGGTACCCAGTGGGTTTGCAGTCAGGATTTGATAAAGCTTGCCGGTAAAGGGGCAAAGAACGGATATGTTTCCAATATCTATGGCCAGTGGCATGAAGATACTCCTGGGATGGCTAAAGTAAGAGAAATTACTCTTAATTACCATAAGAGCTTAGATATCATGACAGATAGCGGCTATTTTCAGGGTTGGGTTGCTGCTATGGTATTCACGGAGGGGATGAAAAGAGCTGGAAAAGACCTTAGCGGAGAGACCCTTATGAAGGCTATGGAAACGATAAAGGATTTTGATGCAGGGGGGATATGTGGTACTATCACCTTTGGTAAAGAAAACCGCCGTGGCCAGAAGTATGTTAGGGTTTACAAAGCTGATATAGAAAAGATCAGGTTTATGCCTGTTACAGGGTGGAGGATGCCGGTTACAAAGTAAACCCCGTTAGTCCGCATAAGACGGATTAACAGGGTAAAAATTTCAAGAAAGGGGATTGGTTATGAAAATGAGGTTTGTTGGTTTTCTGGTTTTGGTTTTACTCATTTCACAGGGTAATTTAGCCTACAGTAAAGAAGCAAGAGGTGTGACAAAAGATTCGATAATAATCGGCTCAATAGCCGACCATACGGGTCCTACTTCGAATATCGGGGTTGTAATGGTCGAGGCTTATAAGAACTTTATTCGCCATATAAATGATGAAGGTGGTATAAATGGAAGAAAGATTAAATTGGTCGCGGAGGATTCCCGTTATTCTATTCCTGCATCAATAGCAGCCTTTAAAAAGCTGTTATTCAAGGACCAGATATTGGCACTTTTAGGCCCTGTCTCTGTTGGTGAAACCAAGGTATTGTTTCGACATATTGAGAAAGAGAATATCCCTACATTGCCATGGGCCCCTGATGAGTCGGTAATGAAGCCGTATAAAAGGTATGTATTTCCAACCAGCGGATTCTACGATAATGAATGGGGTGTGACCCTTGATTATATTGTTAACAAATTAAAGTCTAAAAATCCAAAGATCGCTATGGCCACTGTTGATGTCGAATCGGGCAAGGTTGTCAGGGCATCGGCTGTAGCCTGGGCTGAATCCTATGGTTTAAAACTGCATCACGAGACAATACCTATAAGCGCTATTGATGTTACCTCTCAGGTTCTGAGCATGAAGAGGGCAGGGGTAACCCATATCTTGATACATCACGTTGCACCGGGTGCTGCTGCTGTTCTCAAGGATATGAAGAAGTTTGACCTTGATGTACCTATGTTCGGTACATCTGCTGCATGTACAGAGGACGTTATCAGGATAGGCGGTGAGGCATCAAAGAATTTTGTGGGCGCCAGTCCTTACAGTTCCTGGTATGAAGAAAGCCAGGGAATGGCAAAAGTAAGAAAGATAAGCCTGAAATACAATCCTGGTGCTGAGAAGTCCTATAGCATTAAGAGCTATTCTATGGGATGGGTTGTACCTCTTATTCTATGTGAAGGGATAAAGAGGGCCGGCAAGGATCTGGATGGGGAAAAACTGGTGGCCGCACTAGAGACCATAAAGGATTTAGATACCCAGGGGATATGTGGCCTTATAACGTATACCCCTACAATGCATTATGGGTTGAACTACAATAAGCTTTTCAAGGCTGATCCAAAAAGCGGCAAGCTTATCCCCATCACTGAGTGGAAACTGCCGCCTGCAAAAAAATAGTTCATTATTTTCTTAATGTTGCTGATAGCTAAAAGCTGACAACTTATTAGGTAAGGAGGGGATGATTTATGAAGATGAAAGGAAATATTCTATTGGCAGTGATCTTTACTGTTGTCTGTATGCTTTCTATAGCATCTAAAGGATATTCAGCATCAGCAAAAGGGGTTACAGAGACCACCATCAAAATAGGGGGGATTTTCGATCTTACTGGACCTATAGCATCAATCATAAAGCCTGTAGTGGAGGGAATTAGAAATTACACAAGATATGTAAATGATCAGGGTGGAATTCATGGAAGAAAGATTCAGCTTATAATAGAAGACGACCGTTATATTATTCCAGCGGCGGTGGCGGCATTTAAAAAGCTGATCTATAAGGATGAAATATTCACCCTTTTAGGACCTGGCTCAACTGGTGAGACTAGAGCCTTGATGAATCAAATAATGAGCCAGAAGCTTCCCACTTTAGCTCTTGCTGCTGATAGAGATATGATTATCCCTTACAAGAGATACATTTTCTTGCCCATTGACACGTATGATAATGAGATAGGAATCATCTTTGATTATATACTTCAGGAGGCAAAACCAAAGAAACCCAAAATAGCTCTTGTTTGTGTCGATGCAGGAGTAAAAGCAGTTATCTTAAAGGCTGTAAAAGAGTGGACTCAGTTTTTTGGAATTGAGGTTGATATGTTTATGCTTCCCTTAAATGTTTTGGATACTACTTCAGATGTATTGAGTATAAAAAGGGCAAAAGCAGACTACATAATAGTGGTTCACTCTATCCCAACTATAGCTTTATTCCTCAGAGACTCTAAGAGGTTTGGGCTTAATGCGAAAATATATGCAACATATTCAGGTACTTCAGAGGATGTTATCAACATAGCGAAAAAGGCGGCTGATAATTTCTATGGGGTACATCCCTTCAGTTCTTGGTACGATGATACCCCCGGGATGGCCGAGGCAAGAAAGATAACGCTCCACTATTATCCCGGAACAGAAAAACCCTATAGGAGCAAGAATTACTCAATAGGGTGGGTTATGGCCAACCTCGTCCATGAAGGGATCAAAAGGGCAGGTAGGAACCTCGATGGGGAAAGATTCATAGATGCAATGGAGACCATAAAGGATTTTGATACAAAAGGTATATGTGGGCTCATTACCTATACCTCAAAGAGCCACGAAGGATTAAAGTACAATAAGGTATTCCATGCCGATCCAGAAAGCGGGAAGCTTGTCCCTATCACGGATTGGAGAAAGGCTCCAGATATGAAAGAGTAGCCACTGTCAGCAAATAGTTGCCGTTTTTTGCTTTTTCTCCTCGGGAAGTGGTATGCTTTCTAAGGATGCAGTGCAACGCCACAGATGGACTTTTTACGAAGCCATCAAGATATAAACAAAAAAGGAGGTGATAGAAGCGTCAATGGAATGAAGCCTTTGATCTATTCAAAATTTCTGTCGGCATATGATGGAAAATCAAATTCCTGTTCTTATGCGCGTGGAATCTCTGCTCATTAATGCCCCCACACATTTTCAGTATCTTCTATTCTCTAGTTCCTCCTATTCGTATTCAATAAGTTAAAGGTCTCTTACTCAAAGAGTAACAATGCACTTCTTTAACCAGTATTTTTGGAGTCTTTTCCCTACCTTTATTTTTCTAGTTGCAAATGTCAAAAGTCTATATGTAGGAAAGCACATAACTTATTTAAGTCTTTCCTCATGGCACTTCGGTGTGTATGTAGCTGTGTAAACGAAGATGGATTTTTGAATATTTGAATGAATAGGAGGTATACTATGAAAAAGAAATTGTTAAAGGGTTCTTTAAAAACACTATTGACATTTTTCGTTTTTGTTTTTTCGTTTTTGTTATTTATGGGTGAAGGATCGTCTTTTGCGGAAGAGGTGAGAGGCGTTACTAATGACACGATAAAGATCGGAGTAATAATCGATCAAACAGGCCCTGCCGCCTTTGTTGGTATTCCGTATACAGAAGCTATTAGAAATTACTTTAGGCATATCAATGACCAGGGAGGTATTAACGGAAGAAAGGTTAGTGTGTTGGTAGAGGATGATAGGTATACCATACCAGGCTCAATAGCGGCCTTCAAGAAATTGATGTATAAGGACAGAGCGCTTGCTTTGATGTTTCTCGGTGGAACAGGTCAGGCCATGGCCCTCTTTTTTCACGTTGAAAAGGAGAAGATTCCTGTTATGGTTGGTAGCTTGGCAGAGAAGATGGTTAATCCGTTTAGAAGATATATCTTCAACCCTGGGGCTACCTATGAAGACCAGATGAAAGTGATTTTCGATTACATAATGACAGATCTGCGTGCAAAAAATCCCAGGATAGCTGTCATATATCCAGATCTTGAGTTTGGTAAGACCAATCTGGTTGCATCCAGAGCCGCGGCTAATTCCTATGGTCTTAAGCTTGCTGGAGAAATAGTAGTTGGTTTGGCAGCCTTAGATACCACCTCACAGGTGCTTCAGATCAAAAAGACAGGCGCTGATTATGTCATCCTGGTTGAGGATGTTGGATCGGCAATCAGCATATTGAGGGACTCAAGAAAGTTTGGATTTGCCCCTCAGTTTATTGGTTTTTACTATGCGTGCGATGAGGCTGTCCTAAGGGGCGCTAGAAAAGCGGCTGAAGGCTATGTTGCAGCCCATACATTGAGTTCCTGGTATGACGACACCCCAGGGATGGCAAAGTTAAGGGAGATTACCCTGAAGTACAAACCGGGTAGTGAAAAACCCTACCGTAACAAGTTTTATACCCAGGGCTGGCAAAATGGGATGATCTTAGCTGAGGGGATGAAACGGGCGGGAAAAGACTTGAATAATGAGACCTTTGTAACTGCCCTTGAAACATTGAAAAATTTTGATACAGGAGGGCTTAGCGCCCCAGTTACATACACTTCAACAAACCACAAAGCAGGGAATGAGAGCAAATTCTACAAAGGTGATTTGGATAAAGAAGCACTAATCCCTTTTACAGGATGGAGAAGGCCATTGAAATAGCACTAAAGGTTTGAAAACTTCGAGAAAGGAGTAATAACATGAAAAGGGGAAAAACCATCTTATCTTTGCTATTAGTCGCATTTTTTCTGATCGCCTCAAGTAACCTTTTGAGCGCTGATGAGACAAGAGGAGTTTCAGGAAACATTATTAAAGTTGGCGCAATAATGGATCAAACGGGCCCAGCGGCTTCCCTGGGCATTCCCTATGGAAAGGCAGTGAGGAATTACTTTCGATACGTTAATGATCAGGGGGGTATCAATGGGAGGAAGGTCGAATTGGTGCTCGAAGATGACGGATATACTATTCCCAGAGCGTTTGCAGCTTTTAAAAAGCTGGTTTTTAAGGATAGGGCATTGACCATTTTGTCCTGTGGCGGGACCGGTCAAAATACTGCGTTGTTCCCAAATATCGAGAAAAACAGGATACCGGTAAATACCGTGAGCTGGTCCTGGACTATGACCGATCCGGTGAGAAGATACGTATTTACTCCAGGAAATGACAACAAAGACGAAATCAAGATAATTATGGACTATATCGTTAATACCTTGAGACCGAAAGACCTAAGGATTGCTATTGTAAGTCCTGATGTAGAGTACGGCAAATCTGGCCTTAAAGTGGCCCAGATGAAGGCGAAAGAGTACAATGTCCAGCTGGTAGAAGGAGAAATTTTAGCCCCTGGGGCGGTAGATGCAAGTTCTCAGTCCCTCAGTTTAAGAAAAAAGGATGCCACCCATATCATAAACCTATCTATCACCGGTACCTTCCTGGCCCTTCTGCGGGATACACACAGACTGGGCTATTCCCCTGTGATTTTCGGATCTTTTCATATCTTTGGTGATGAGTTGGCAAAGGCTGGAGGAAAATTGGCGGAGAAGGTATACGGAGCAGGGGCGTTTGGATCATGGTTTGACGACACGGAAGGTGTTGCTGAGTTGAAGAGAATAACGCTTAAGTACTACCCCAATATGGAACCACCAAACAGATACTATATAAAAGGATGGATTACAGCCAGGATTACCCATGAGGGAATAAAGAGGGCAGGCAAAGATTTGGATGGGGAGAGCTTTGTAAATGCCCTTGAGACCATTAAAAATCTGGATATGAAAGGTCTTACCAGCCCTATTAGCTATAGCCCCACGGATCATAAGGGCAACGGTTCTGCAAGGTTATATAAAGCTGACATAGAGAAGGGCTACTTTACCCCGGTTACAGATTGGGTGAAGGCGAAATAGATAAAGGAGGGGGTACAATTAAGGATTTTGATAGAAAGGGGTGAAAAATATGAAAGGGGGGTTACTACTTTCCGGTTGCTATCTTTTTCTTGCATGTATTTTCAGTGTGGGTTCGATTTTAGTAGCCGGTTCCACCAGCTATTCAGACGAGATTAGGGGAGTTACAGATTCTACTATTACCATTGGATTGATATGTGATCAAACTGGTCCAATAGCCGATATTACTCTGCCATTAACCGAGGGGGTAAGAAACTATACCAGATATGTAAACGATGAAGGAGGTATTTATGGAAGGAAGATAAGGCTTATAGTGGAAGATGATCGTTATTCCATACCTGTCACAATGGCTGCCTTCAAAAAGCTGCTTTTTAAAGATCGAATCCTGGCGCTTATGGGCCCTGGCTCAGTTGGAGGCACCAGGACGCTGCTAAGGGAAATTGAGAAATTAAAGCTTCCCACGGTACCGCCCATTGCCGATAAAATTCTGGTAAATCCCTTCAGGCGGTATATCTTCCTACCTGTCGATTTCTATGATGATGAGATTGGTGTTATGTTTGAGTACATCGTAAAGGACATGAAAGCGAAAGATCCAATGATTGTTTTCTGTTACCCGGATACTGAATCAGGCAAGCTTACTATGGGATCTGCCAAAAAATGGGCAGAGTTTTATAAATTGGAGCTCCGCCTGGAGATTATCCCAATGGCAGCTCTGGAAGCATCTTCCGAGGTGTTGCGTATCAAAAAATATAAGCCTACCCATCTAATGATGCACCATACATCCCAAGGGGTTATTTTGATGGTGCGAGAGATGAAGAAGTTTGGCCTTGACATCCCGGTCTTTGGGACATTCCCCAATTGCGTTGAGGATACTGTAAGAATAGCAGGAAATGCATCAAAGAATTATATTGGGGCCCATGCTTTCAGCTCCTGGTATGATGAAGGCCCTGGTATGGCCAGGGTGAGGGAGATAACCCTAAGATACCATCCTGGTACGGAGAAACCATACAGAAGCAAGCAATACACTGTAGGGTGGGTTACTGCAAGTATCCTTTATGAAGGTATCAAGAGGGCTGGCAAGAATCTGAATGGAGAAGCCCTTGTAGAAGCATTGGAAATGATTCGCAATCTGGATACAAAAGGTCTATGTGGACCAATTAACTATACCTCAAAAAGCCACAAAGGGTTAGATTACTGTAAGCTTTTCAAGGCTGATCCTCCAACAGGAAAACTTCTGCCCATAACTGATTGGCGTAGACCACCAACTGTTGAATGAAGGTTCTGCCGTTTTTTATTCCCTAAAGTAAACGAAAGGAGGGCAATAGAATGAAAAGGATAGTGTATATCTTTTTGGCTATGGTAGCGATTGTGCTTTTTGGCACAATCCCTGTTCAAGCAGGAGAAGACATAGGTGTAACAAAAGATACGGTAAAGGTAGGCTTAATGGGCGATTTGACAGGACCTATTGCGGAAGGCTGGATTCAGATAGCCCATGGGGCTAAATCCTACTTCAAAATGGTGAATGATGAAGGGGGTATACACGGCAGGAAAATAGATTACATCCTCGAGGATGATAGGTATTCGATACCACTTGCCCTATCGTGTTTTAAAAAGTTGGTCTATAAAGATAAGATTTTTGTCCTTCAGGCAGCTTCAGGGGTTGGCCATACTGCAGCCCTTGTTCCCCTTGTAGAAAAAGAGAAGATCCCACTCCTTGCAGCATCAGGGGTAAAGAAGCTCTTTGTGCCGGCAAGAAAATATCTATTCAGTCTAATTCCCTGGTATGAAGATCAGGCAAAGTTGGTTATGGAATATATCTTTGGCGATATGAAACTCAAGAATCCTGCCATTGCCCTTATGTATCCTGATACGGCTTCAGGTAAGGACACCAGAGATGCTGTTCGGGAACTGGTCAAGGCATATCCGGTAAAAAAGTATAAAGAGGTAGTCTTTTCCCTTACTGCTGTGGACTATACCTCTGAGATGCTTAACATGAAGCAGTTCGAGCCGGACATCGTTTTTATTCACGGACTGGTTGTTGATACCTCTTCTATTGTAAAGGCTGCATACAGATTGGGGATTTCCACGCCAATTATAGTAAATCAGTACGGATGTTCCGATGAGGTTATGGCAATAACTGGAAAAGCAGCTAAAGGATTACTTGCTATTAATTGTTTTGGCACCTGGGACGAGAACACCCCTGGTGTAAGTAAATTAAGAAAAGCCTCTTTGGCATATGATCCGAATGTTCATCGTCGGAGTTCCTATTTTTTTCAAGGTTGGCTTGCAGGGATAGTATTCTGTGAAGCCTTTAAGAATGCGGGAAGAGATCTCACCAGAGAGACTTACCTAAAGGGGCTGGAGGCCATTAGAGACTTTGATACACAAGGGATCTGCGGCGTGGTAACATTTGGCCCAGACGACCATAAACTAATAGATAGTCATCGGTTTTATAAAGCGGATACGGAGGAAAAGAGATTTATCCCTATTTCAGGATGGAGAAAACCTGAAAAATGATATTTCTGAAAGGAGGAGATCATGATGGAAAGATGTTTTTTTAGAGGGTATCATTTTTTATCGGTCTTAATCATAGTACCTGTCTTCCTGTTTTTGACTGTTGTTTCTGGTTATGCCGGAGAAGTAAGGGGTGTAACAGATAACACCATAAAGTTGGGAGTGGTAGGAGACCTGACCGGTCCGGTCGCCGATATATGGGTGCCTTGCGCGGAAGGAATAAGGACGTATTTCAGATACATAAATGACCAGGGAGGTATTCATGGCAGGAAGATAGAGCATATCCTTGAAGACGACCGCCTTTCTATACCTTTGGCATTGGCGGCCTTTAAGAAGCTCGTGTTCAGGGATAAGGTGCTGACTCTCATGGCGGCATCTGGGGCGGGGCATACCCATGTAATTATCCCGCTTTGCGAGAACGATAAGATACCCCTTATGGCTGTAACAAACAACAAGGATTTTTTTCAGCCGGTGAGAAGGTATATCTTCACTCCCCTTCCTTTTTACAGTGATCAAGTGAAGCTGATATTTGACTATCTTTTAAATGATATGAAGATAAAAAGTCAAAGTCTGAGAATAGCTTCGGCCTACCCTGATATTGCTGCGGGCAAAGATACGCGCGACTCGGTGAGAGAGGAAGCAAAAGCCAGCGGTATAAAGTTACTTGCCGAAGTGGTCATACCCGTAGGGGCAGGCGATTGCAGTTCCCAGATACTCAACCTAAAGAGAGTTGCCCCGGACTATGTTATTGTCCACGGGTATATCGGTAACATGGCATCATTCCTGAGAGATGCGAAGAAATTAGGTTTTCCCTCTACCTCTTTTACGGTTCAGTATGGATGTGTAGACCCTACTGTGAGACTGGCAGGTGATGCTGCAAGGAACATGATGGGTGTTAACGCGTTTGGCTTGTGGCATGAGGATAGTCCCGGAATGAATAAGCTCCGGAAAGTGACTCTTACATATCACCCGGGTTCAGGGAGTCGGGATACGAACTATGTGCAAGGGTGGTTTGCTGCTATGCTGATTGTTGAAGCTCTCAAGAATGCCGGCAGAGATTTAAATGGGGAGACTCTGGTAGGAGGATACGAAAAGATAAGAGGGTTTGACACACAGGGAATATGCGGCATTGTCGATTACGGACCCAATGACCATAAGCCGATAGATTATCATAGGATTTATAAGGCTGATGTGAAGACAAAGCAAATTGTTCCTGTAACTGGATGGAGGAAGCCCGTAGATTAGCATATGGTATTTAATGATTTATATTTGACAATACGGAAAAGACAGAAAGGGGGAGTTATGAAAAAAAGGACATCTTTAGTGAATTTTCAGAGGTTTTCAATCTGGGTTTTAATGGCTATTATGCTATTCGGAATTTCGGCATATGGCTATGCCGGTAGGGTCAGGGGGGTAACGGATGACACGATAAAGGTGGGGATCATACTCGATCAGACAGGGCCTGCTGCAAATGCGGTCATTCCTTTGACCGCAGGACTTAGAAGCCTGACTCGATTCGTTAACGAACAGGGTGGCATACATGGAAGGAAGATCAAGTTGATCGTGGAGGATGACCGTTATTCTATACCTATGGCTATATCTTCCTTCAAAAAATTGCTCTTCCGGGATGAGGTTATTTCTTTAATTGGGCCTACAAGCACCAATGGGGCTGTTGCCCTGTTGAAGAGTATCGAGAAGGAAAAGGTTACTACCTTTCCCGCATCGACGGCGGAGAGGATGGTAAAACCCTTCGAGCGGTATATCTTTACCATCCAGGACATCTACCCTGGCCAGATGAAGGTAATTGTGGATTATATCATGAAGGATTTAAAGGCGAAGAACCCAAGGATTGCATTCGTTGTTCCTGATAGCGAGGCAGGAAAAGCAGATTTGGTGCCCGGATTGGAGAGGCTCAAATTCTATAATTTAGAGCCTGCAGCAAAGGAGGTGCTCAATCCCGGTTCCATTGAGGCAACCTCTCAGGTGATGAACCTGAAGAAGGCTAAGGTTGATTATATTATTATCTGCGGTTCACTCCCCCAGCCAACGATTGTTCTTCTTAGAGAGTTAAAGAAGTTTGGTTTAAAGGTTCCCTTATTTGGCAGTTGGGCAACCTGTAATGAAGATGTGATTCGCATGTCCGGTGATGCATCCGAGCTATTCTATGCAGTTGCTTCTATGGCCTCATGGTACGATGAGGGGCCTGGTGTGGCAAGAATGAGGGAGATTACCCTCAAATATGAACCTGGAACGGAAAAACCCTATCGTGGAAAAACATATACTTACGGTTGGGTTATTGGAACGGTCAAAATCGAGGGTATAAGGAGGGCAGGCAGGAACCTCGATGGAGAGGCTCTGGTAAATAGTTTAGAAGGAATGAAGAGCTTTGATACGGGAGGACTTACGGGTCCTATAGATTACGGCCCCACAGACCACAACGGTGGAAGTACCTGGAAGATATTTAAGGCCGAGCCGGCCACAGGAAAGTTTATATCAATGACTGAATGGAGGAGCCCTAAGTAATGCCCGGCGAGGAAAGGTAAGGATGGTGTATCTGTGATTCAGACATTAGACTGAAGGGGAGAAAGTGGCCAGAGATTACATAAAGATAAAGGGTATCCGTTCACAGTTTACGGTTTGCAGTTAACAGTTGGCAAAAATGCTTCAAGCTTTATATAAACAGCGGGCTTAAGCCTGCTGTTGTAATTAAACCGTGAACTGTAAACTGGAACCGTGAACGGTTACAGAAAAGTCTGGTATCTAAAGTCCAGTGTGTGAATTGCAGAGAAGCTAACCCTTAAATGGTCATATCAGTATTTCTATAGTAAATTTTTTAAAAGCCTTATTCTTCTTTATAAGGGCATCCATTAAACTATAAGAATCTCTATCTTCACATTTAACGTGAGTACAACGACATTGGCGCTGACAATTTTCGCAAAAATAGTCCTCGTTTAACTGATGCCCACAGCTACCACAATAAGGCCTCATAGAAAGGGAGCCATCCTCGGCACACGCTAAAAAATAATCCCGTTTACTATTTGTCATCTTTTTTCTCCATTTATACTTTCGCTCATAAGCGTTACTATATTTAATTCACAGGCCCGGCAAGCCTATCACTTCTTCATTTTCCGCTGCCATAAGAAGAGAAAAAACTCACTGGTACTGGTAAGGTAAAAGCTGCTTTTTCAATAGTTACTTGCCATTTATCAGGTTTACTATAACAAAGCAATAGAAAAATTCAAAGAAAAATAACCTGCCTATCCTAGCAGAGACCTTGCAACCACAACCCTCTGGATCTGGTTGGTCCCCTCAAATATCTGAAAGCATTTGGCGTCTCTCATCATTCTCTCCACGGGGTAGTCGCTGGTATATCCATACCCTCCAAGAATCTGAACTGCATCTGTGGTAACCTTCATAGCCATGTCACTGCTGAAATATTTAGCCATAGAAGCAAGCATGATACTCTCTCTGTTACGATTTAATGCAATAGAGGCAGCTCTGTAAACCAGATACCTGGATGCCTCAATTTGGGTTGCCATATCTGCCAGCATAAATTGGATTCCCTGAAATTCACAAATGGGCTTTCCGAACTGTACCCTTTGTTTTGCATAATTTACGGCATAATCAAGGGCACCCTGGGCTAATCCCACACCCATCGCAGCCACTATTGGGCGGCTCTCATCCAGGGTATGCATAACGTCTTTAAACCCATCTCCCTCTTTGCCCAGAAGATTCTCTCTGGGGATACGGCAGTCCTCAAAGACCACCTCACATGAGGCAATGCCCCTTATGCCCATCATCTTTTCTTTTTTAGAAATAATTCGTCCAGGAACTCCCTTTTCAACCACAAAGGTGCTAATTCCCTTTGCTCCTTTGCCTGTATCAGTTTTGGCATAGACCGTTGTTACATCAGCCATGTCCCCAACCGTATGAAAACGTTTTGTACCGTTTAGAATGTAATGATCACCTTTAAGTACGGCAGTTGTTCTTATGGCAGAGACGTCAGACCCTGCATCCGGTTCAGTAATGGCTATAGCATATATCCATTCACCACTTGCTAACTTAGGTAGATATCTGGACTTTTGTTCATCAGTACCAGCTAATCTGAATGCTGCAGAGGCAAGAGATAAGGGAGGGGCTGTGAGAACAGCTATGGATCCACTCACCCTGCTAATTTCCTCTGTAGCCACGCAGCAGGTCAGCAGATCCCCTCCAGATCCACCATACTCTTCAGGGAAGAATATAGCCTGGACACCGATCTCACTCATGGCTTTGTATACATCACCTGGAAATTCGTCCTTTTCATCGATTTCAGCTGCCCTTGGGGCCACCCTATCTTCAAAAAAGCTTCTCAAAGACCTTTGAAACATCTGTTGCTCTTCAGTAAGTTGGAAGGGCATGTTTTATCCTCCTTTATGGTTAATATTTATTGTTTTTGGATTGCCTGGTAAGCATTTAGTTGACAAGGATTCTTTTTTTCAATAAAGTATAAAAGAAAGGAATTTGTTGGTAAAGTAAAAAATATAAGAAAGGGGCTTTGATTTGGCACTATTTGAAAGAAACAAGAATGTAAGGGCAGATATTATTGGAGAAGGGTTGCTGAAAGTAGAAGTATCCATGCTGGATAATGTCCATCACATCTCTACTACTTTTCATGTCTCCTTCCCATCCAGAGAGATCAAGCATGCAGAGGCAGACTTTAAAAAGGCCCCATATCTTGGAGTCTGCCGGCAGACCAGCCAAAAAATGGCTAATCTCGTTGGCATTAAGATCAACAGCGGATTCACAGAAAGGGTAATCGAATCTGTAGGCGGCAAGGATGGCTGTCACCACTTAGTTGACCAAACCCTGGAAATGGCTAAAATTATGGCTCAATTCATAGACAAATCCTACAATTTTCCCATAAGAGAGTATATCGGAGATGCTGCATTAATGAGAAAAAAAGTCCTTGAGGTTTATCCTCAAATAAAGGATATGTGCTGGGCATATAAGGTTGGGAACGATCACCTCTTTACAAAAGACATCAAATGCGGTCTTCAAGAAGATTTGGTGATTTAAGTCATGGCTTTCTGTGACCTAACAGCACCATCTTACGATGATGCGCTTCCTCCATCAGCCTATCAAGCTCTTTCCTGTTTTTTCTCAGGTCATCCAGCTCATCCATCAAAGCCTGACGCTCAGAACTAATCGATTGAATCGTCTCTTGACATCCTGACGTATCACTGATAGTGCAATCCTCCAAACGCTTCAACCTGGTTTTTACATTAATGGCATTTTTGCGAAGTGCCCGAATATCGGCAAGAATAATCTCTTCCTCTTTAGTGAGACAGTCTTTGAGCCCCAGGCAAGCAGCCTCACTTGAATATAAACAGGTATCTTCGGTATTGTCGAGCTCTTTCGTAGTATATACCTCCTTTATCATACAATGAAAGGTGTTTTCTTTCTTTCCTTTACCCTCCTACTGGGGTTGGTGTTCCTTGCGAAGCAGGTCATTTATGGTTTTTATAGGATTAAAGGTGATAATTGGAACTTCCACAAAAAGGGTAATCCAATTGGCCATGGCCCCGTTCCATAGGCCTGGAAGCTCCAATGCCTTCAGATTCCGACCATCCTTTGACTTTTGAGAGATAAAGACTGCATCTGCGTCTATATAATTCCACAAATCAAAGGGATCCCCTTTATAATCCCGGACACCGCAGACAATATCTACGGGGTTAAAATGGGTCCCTGATGCGAATATTGCCTGTTGCTCATTGGATTTAGGATCAACCTGGGCGCTTTCGACGATCTGCATGGACAGGGCGCCATCTTTCCCTTCAACCCAAAAAGGGCCCCCTCCGGGTTCTCCCTCATTTTTGACCATACCGCATACCCTCAGGGGACGATTGAGTTTGTTCAAGAGAAACTCTCTCTTTTCTTTTATAGATTTACGCTTCCAGCCATTTGGGGGTGTCAGACAGAGCCGTTCTATGGCAAAGTCCGTGACTTCGTCAAGAAACTGTTCATCATGTTTCTGTGCCACCAATCTTTTCAGATAAGTGAAAATCTTTTTCTGGAGTTCAATTAGAAAGCCAGCCAGAATCTTTTTCCAGAGAAATGTTGGGCATTTAATCCTGTCAGTCGCCACATTGTCAATGTTTTTTATGTAAATTATATCTCCTTTGAGATCGTTCAGGTTTTCTATAAGGGCGCCATGTCCCCCAGGCCGGAACAGGAGCTTTCCGTCCTTCTCTCGAAAAGGCTGGTTTCCCATGTCTACAGCAATAGTATCGGTGGATCTCTTCTGAAGAGAAAAGTCCGCCTGGAACCGGGCATTGTATTTCTTTTCGTACTCATTCCTGACATCTTTCATAAGACCTTTGAAACTTTCTTGGTGTTCGGGGGAAACGGTAAAATGGAGACGGCATACATTCTGGGCATCCTTGACATAATCCGCAGCCTCGACCAGATGCTCCTCAAAGGCTGTCCGGCTACCGTTGGAATATTGGTGAAACTTGAGCAATCCCTTGGGCAGGTCAGCGTAGTTAAGACCCTGGGAGGTGAGGAGGCAGTGGACGATCTCTTTAAATTGACCTTTACCTATCTGGGTATCTATATCAAGCCCGGAGGCAGACATTGACGATTTAAGGTCATCGAAAAAGGCGAATTTCCTTATCCCATCCATAAAAGAAAGAATATCTTCAGCCTGTTCGGTGTCTTCTCCTGCTTTTCTAGTAATATAATCTCGATCAATCTCGTGATTCAGGTTATTGAAGTTAAGCAGCGATTTAAACATACGGCTGGCCGCCCCTGAAGCGGGCACGAATTTCAATAGTCGCCCTCTGCTCGCTGCTTCTTGATGATGGAGTATAAGTTCCTTAATTTCATCTTCCGGGATAACCCTTATACCGTCACCTATGGTACAGGGGCGATTCAACTTCAAATAAGAGGGTTTCTTCTTAAAGAGTTTTATTTGGGATATAACCTGTTCTTCTGTGATTCTAATGGCCTTCATCTGCTTAATATCATCATGGCTAAAAATACTATAGCTCATTTCTTTTCCCTACCTGTGTATATAGTGAATCAAAATCTTTGAGCATTTCTCTACTTTATCACACAAGTACAAAAAGTTGCAAGTGCCAGTGAGGATTAGAAGGAGGGTGTGGCTGCTTTTGTGGAAAAAAGAAAACCTAAGTTTCAGGGGGGATGAAGGAGGATGAAGGGTTATCCAAGAGATCCAGGAGATCCCTCGGCTGTTCGATCACTACCTGAGCACCATGTATCCTCAACTCCTCCGCCGATCTAAAACCCCATACTGCACCCACTGGGAACATACCCGCACGTGTGGCAGTCTGCATGTCGAGGCCGCTATCTCCCAGATAAAGAAATTGTGATGATGCGATACCGAGGGTCTCAGCTATTTCGACAGCACCGGCAGGGTCAGGCTTCATGGGGATTCCCTCGCGCTGGCCTAGAACCATTTCAAACCTTTTGTACGGCAGAAGCTCACGGACGCAAAGTTTTGTGAAATTGTCAGGTTTATTCGAGAGTATGGCCATTTTGACCTGTTTGGCAGTGAGTTTGTCCAGAAGCTCCATAACACCATCATACGGCCTGGTGTTTACATTCCAGTTGAGGCTGTAACTCTCACGAAATGCCTTTACGCAGTCCGAAATGATATCATCATTCCGTTTTTCGGCAGGCAGCGCCCTCGATATAAGCACAGTTACCCCCTCACCTACGAAGTAACGATACTCAGCTTCTCCACGGGGGGGGAGCCCGTATCTCGCTAAGGCACTGTTCACCGAGTTAGCGATATCTGCCAGGGTGTCAAGTAATGTCCCGTCCAAATCGAAGACTACTGCTTGAAAATGCATGCATTACTCCCATTTAACCGTTACCCCTCCAACTGTCCCTAACATTTCCCTTTTTAAACTCTTTTGGGCTGGGTTATCACAAAGCCATATTCCGAACAAAGCCTTTTTAAAGGGTAAGCCATTTATTAGAGAGTGTTTTTTATGATTTTTATAAACTTCTACTCCTCTGCTGGGTTCATAAATCAAATCATAGATGTCGTTTTCATTTATTCTGTCTTTAAAAACTAAGATAAACTTTTCTATCTCAGGTTTGATTGGTTCAATGTTTCCATGTGTAGCTCTAGAAAAACCTTCTTTTGTTGATTCCCCCATCTTTTTACCGGTAATCAGGGAGGAGATAATATGCAGTCTGATTGCCATCGGTTCATCTGCCTCTATAATTTTTTTGGGGTCATGATTCTTTTGCATAAGGTAGAGACCACTAATATATAATTTTATCAGTAATTTAGTTCGTACACCAGCCCCGTTTAGAATCAAGTTGGTTTTGCCAGTCATAAGAGAATCAGGCATATTGATACCATCAATTTCTATTGCATTGCTAATTGAAACTATCATAAAGAAAGTTAGTATCAGGAAAAAGAGTTTTTTTGGCATATTATTCCCTAGTTTCTTTCGATTGGGTTTTTTTATTGGATTTGTCTCACAAATCTAGTGCCAGATCTCTTATAATCACCTTAAGACATAACCTTTATGTTCCCGATATATTTCTGTTTGGTTACTTTGCTATTTTGAAGGCTTAAGATTAGCATGGGCGATCCATTGCCAACCGCTGTCAGTTTTCAGAAAAACGCTAAGCCTTGGGGCCGGTTTCTTTGATAGCCGCTTACCCATGATAGTCTCTTCTACAGAGACAAAGTAGGTAGCAACAATCACTGGCCCATTCCGAGTAATTTGAATATCACTCAGAGTATACTCGCCGAGCTTGAGGCCTCTGATAAGCTTTATCTCCTGCTCGCGGTTATCGGCACCATACTGATGTATTGACTGGAAACCTTTGGCAATCTTCTTTTCGATGGCATCCATATCTGGTTTCTTCATATCTGCCCATAACTGCCGCACCAGGTTCTCGCCCAGGCTGTCTTCGGACGCAGACCCCTGTTTTGATAAGACAACCTGGCTGAGAAGCATAAAAATGAAGAAAAATATTAACAATAATTTTACTGTCTTCATGTTGATCTCCTTTCGTTTTTAAAAGAGTGAATTACCCCGCCCACAGGGCGGGGCATCTTAAAACAATTTTAATTGCTTCGGAGATTTCTCTTGTTCACGATGATACTTAATATAATTTCTGATCACATCTGCCGTCACTTTGTCTCCAACTGTGCGAGCAAAATAC
>JACQWO010000001.1 GCA_016209225.1 Desulfobacterales bacterium | reverse complement strand
CCCTCGACCCAACCATTGCTCCTGACCTGAAACTCTCCATCTCTTACCTTTGTTTCAAGAAAACCCCGAACTTCCTGTCTGAGCCTTTCCTGTTCCTTGGTAAAACTAAAATCCATTTTATACCTCCCTCTGTTCCTGAGTCGTATTGTCAAAATATTTTTATCTTTTAGGCAAAAAACCTTTTATTCCCAACATATTACTTGAAATAGGCTTGCCTCCCCCTATAAGATAGGGTTAAAAGTAGTTTGGGGACCACCCGGAGGCAAGCCCTTATGTCCAAAATATCACGTTTCATCATCTGGATATGTTCTAAGTTTACAAGGAATGAGATAGAGCAAATTATCAATGGTCTCGTAGATGTTCTCCAAGACCGCAATCCAGAAGTAAAACCCAAAGATGACTTCAAAGAGAAGCACCCCAATTATAGAAACTTTTCTGTTGATCCTCTCGCACCACTGAGCGAACCTCAAGAACCAAAAGAACTCTTTCCATCGAAGGACTACAAACTCCTCCTTGCAGAATACCAATTAAAACATGGCAAACCGCTGTCTCCTGTTAAATACCGTTCAAGCTCTCCCCGGGTACCTGAGCATACCAGTTGTGCCTGCTGTGGCGCACCCCATTGCTATCTCTATTACAACGATGGCAAAAAGAGAACCCAACTGAAGTGCAAGGTGTGTAATCACCTGTTCCAACTGAACAGGAGATGCTAGAGGGGAATGAAAACGAAGTATTACTGCCCCTACTGCCACCATGCGTTGTTTACCTGGAAACAAAGGAAAGAGGTCACCATCTACAAGTGCTGCAATGATCATTGCCACCACCGGATACGGAAAATGCGTAAACTGAATGACGCAGAAAAGGCTCTGATGAAGAAACGGAGCTCCCAGTTTAAACTCTGCTACCAGTATCGAGAATACCATTACACACCAGAAAAACTGATCCACTCATCACCTGAGAAACCATATGTGGATATTACCAAAATTCACAATTCTCCTGATATTCTCGGTCTTATCCTTACTTTCTATGTGTCGTTTGCAAGCAGTGCGAGGAAGACCGCCCTCATCATGAGATCGGTGTTCAATATCAATGTCTCCTACCAGACTGTTCTCAACTACGCAGCAGCTGCTGCTTTCTATTGCAACAGCTTTAACCTGAAATACAAAGGATCAATTGATAATATCAGTGCAGGTGATGAAGCCTACATCAAGGTCATGGGGAAACACCACTATGTCTTTTTCTTCATCTCTTCTGAGAGTCTCAAGATCACTGCATACCACGCTGCAGACAACAGAGAGACGCTTCCTGCAATTATTGCCATGAAGGAAGCAATCCGTACCGCCCATCCAGGGCAAACGATTATCCTCGTTACTGATGGAAATCCCTCCTATCCTGCAGGGATACACTTTCTCAATGCACACAGAGAACTTGATTCCTCTGTCCAGCACAGAAAGGTCATAGAGCAAAAGAATCTCGATAGTGAGTCAGAAGCATACCGACCATTCAAACAACTTATTGCGGCAGTTGAGCAGTTTTCTGGATAATATCAGGAAGCTTCAGCATGGTCAATAAAATAGAAAATATACATCTTGATGTAACTACTTAAATTCATTATACTCGACAAGTTGGATAATACCACTTTTGGAATGATATCCGGAAAAACTGGATAACTACATTCATGAATATCCCGCCAGAAATAAAGAGGGCAATCTCTCTCCATTTTGGCTTATTGAGCCTACTTCTTTTTTAGTATATCTGAGAGTTCTTCTAGCAACCTTGATATCTCATCATCGGTGCCAACAGTGATTCTGATGCAGTCCTTAAGTTCCGGAGTATCAAAGTATCTCACCAGAATACCCCTTCTTTTCAGCTCCTCATATATGCCTTTTAAGTTTCTGCAGGGAATCTTTGTCAGGACAAAATTGCTTTGAGATGGGTATACCTTAAATCCCAGTCCGGTTAGAGAGGTGCTTACCCTCTCCCTGGTTTTCTTTATCTTTGCCACATTGTTTTCCATCCATGGCATATCATCCAGGGCAGCAGTGGCAGCAGCTATGCTCAGTCTATCGAGATTGTACGAGTCTTTTACCTTTGTCATTCCCCCAATCAGGGTATTGTTAGCAAAGGCAAGACCAATACGCATCCCGGCCAGAGAAAAAGACTTGGAAAAGGTACGTAACACTACTATATTCGGGTATTCATTAATCAACGGTATGGCACTCTCAGAAGCAAAATCCACATAGGCCTCATCTACAACCAATACCCCTTCCAATTCTTCAGCAAGACCTGCAATCTTTTTTACCGGGGTGAAGGTTCCGGAAGGGGAGTTCGGATTGGCAAGGAAGGTCAGCTTTGCATCCCGTTTAACAAATCCTTCCGGGATATCAAAGTCCTCAGTAAACGGTATGTTTAATTTGTTCCCATCCTGAATTGCCACCAGAGTATCGTAAAGGGTGTAAGTAGGGGTAGGTATGACTACCATGTCACCTTTCCCCACAAATGATCTGACCAGGATAGAGAGCAGCTCATCGCCGCCATTTCCTGCCAGGATATTCTCTTCTTTGACACCATAGACCTTTGCCGCTTTTCTCCTCAGTGAATCAGCCATAGGTGACGGGTATAGACGGATTGAGGTATTGGCTTCTTTATTTATTGCTTCTGCAACCTTTGGAGAAGGGGGATACGGGTTCTCGTTTGTATTCAGCTTGATATATTTCCCATCCTGAGGCTGTTCTCCCGGCAGATACCCCTCCATTCTTTCTATGTTCTTCCTAAAATAGCCCAATTGTTTTTTTCTCCTTCGAATTTAGGTCTACGCAATGCCATGTTCCTTTGCCAGTTCTCTGAAACCTGGAAGGGAATTCTCTATAGCCTTCTTCTCTACACAGTATGCAATGCGAAAATAACCGGGGGCCCCGAAACCACTTCCCGGAACAATCAGAATATTCTTCTTCTGAGCCTCTCTGACAAAGGCTACATCGTCCTCTATGGGAGATATGGGAAACAAATAGAATGCCCCCTGAGGTTTGACTATCTGATAGCCCATCTCAGTTAGACTGGTATAGAATAGGTCCCTCTTTTCTCGGTAGTCATTCAGGTCTACACAAACCCTCTGCAATTTGGTGACAGCCCTCTGCATCAAGGCAGGCGCATTTACAAAACCTATAATCCTGTTGCAGAAAGTAAGGCCGTTCATCAGATCCTGAAGGTCAGCCGCAATTGGGTTGACGGCTATGTATCCTATTCTCTCTCCAGGGATTGATAGGTCCTTTGAATGGGAAGTGACCACAATGCTATTATCTATCAGCTTGAATACATTTGGAGGCTCTGTCCCATCATAGACCAGTTTCTTGTACGGCTCATCGGAGACTACATATATAACAATACCGAGTTCCTTTTCCTTTTTTCTGAGAAGCCCTGCCAGCCCTTCCAGAGATTTTGAACTGTAGACCACTCCTGTAGGGTTATTGGGAGAATTTATAATTATAGCCCTGGTTTTAGAGGTAATAGCATGGCTTAATGCTTCCAGATCAATGTCGAATTTTTTATCGGTAGGTACCTCACGGCATACACCGCCGTGGTTGTCTATATAGAACCTGTACTCTACGAAAAATGGAGTCAGCACTATAACCTCATCCCCGGGATCAATAAGGGTCTTTAGGACTACGTTAAGACCGCCACCTGCACCACAAGCCATAACTATATTATTCCATTTAAAATCCATGCCTGAATCTTCTGCTAAAACCTTGGCTATAGCCTCTCTTGTCTCTACAAAGCCTGCATTGGGCATGTACCGATGCATTCCAGGGGTTGGGTTGTTTACCAGGTTCTTCAGTTCATTCAAGAACTCAGGAGGGGGCTCTCCAAAGGGGTTACCAAGAGAAAAATCGTAGACATTGTCTGCTCCCAGTTTAGCCTTTAGCCTGTCACCCTCTTCAAACATCTTTCTTATCCAGGACCCTCTTTCCAAGCCAGTTTTAATCCTATTTGAGATAGGCATCATTCACTCCTTCCATAAGAATACCAGAGTTTAACCTTATTCTACAACCTTGTATACTGTGTCACCTTCTCTTACTCTGTCTTTGACCTTGATTCCAATAAGTTGTCCTGATTCCGCCTTTTCTACCGGAACATTGTCGATTTGCATTGACTTAACCTCTTCTTGTAAATCTGTCGTATGCCCTTTGATGAGTATTGTATCTCCGACAGTTAGAGTGCCTTCGGTTATCTTTATCGCAGCTACACTGGGTTTTGGAAAAAATTTAATCACCTCACCCACTTTTTTTTCTGCCATGATAAATCCCTCCTTTGAAGTTAGGTAGTTGTCAGTTGCCGGATTTTCATCTGGATAAGCCCATCAAACAGCCTGGGCTTGAATTGAAATTAATTAAAGGCATCTTTCAAGCAGAGATATAATTGTATAAATTTCCCAATGAGTGCTTATGCTGTGTTATCTGAAGGCTGTTGTCATGTTTTTTCGTATGCTTTTAGAAAATCGTCTCTTGAAATGCCCGCTTGCGTGCAGATTGTCCTTAACGTAGAAGCCTTTATTTTGGGATGATTTGGCATGGTCAAAGGGGTCTTGCTGCCGTCTGTATTTTCTCGTTCCATAGAGATATGCTCCCTCTCACGAACCATATGAAACCCTAATATCTCAAAAGCTTTTAGAACGTTTCGTCTCGGTGCATCAATTGGAAATTTAGACATTAAGTTTAAACCCCGGCTTCGGCAACAAATGCCTCAAGAATGGGTGGCTCAATATCAAGGCCTTCGTCTCCAAAGGTTTCAATATGGAAACGAATTGCAGACTTAACATCTGAGAGAGCTTCTTCATAGGTATCCCCCTGCCCAACAACGACCCCTTTGATTCCTAATGGATAGGCGACATAGCCATCAGCATGTTTTTCAACAACTATCTTATATTGTTTCATAAGCCCCCTTTTTGACTTTTTACCAATCATACCATGTTTCTTGATTTTCCAACAGTATAGTTTTACGCACTGACGGCGACTTTTAGATAACTTTCTTGGCGGAAAAGAAGATCAGTAGTATTTAGATGTTAATCTTTTGGCCCGTGTTGGGCGACGTACCCCCCCTTCTCTATAAACTGACAACTTCGACTTCCAATCTTTCCTTAATCTTGTGGGTAGATTCCAAAAGGCTATCGATTCCATCTAATATCTTTGCGTGAAAATATCTCTCCCCACATTCAGAACAAACCTCTGCTTCCACATTCTCAACAATGTATAATTTACCATGGAGCCAGTGTTGCCTTTTTACCTTTTTCTTTTCTGTTTTTCCTCCGCAAAATTCACAATTCATAAATCCCCCTATACAGATATAAGCTGTTATGATAATAAAATTTCCAGGATTTCTTGCTGTGCTCGAAAAGACAGTATTGAATATGTATTTATGAAACAATGTGCTGGCAACGGGCAACCGACACTATCCCTTTAAGAGTCCTTATATAATCCGTGTCCTTTAATGTATTCTATTACCTTTTCAGGAAGAAGATAACGGGTTGATCTATTTTCTTTGATTTTCTTTCTGACAACACTTGAAGATATATCCAGATGGGTAATATCCCGGAAATATAAGGAGAAATTCGAGACATGGACAAACCTATCTTCTTCAGACAGATAGGAAAAATCTTTTGCCACATCAGCAGGAAGAACGGTTTGCAGATTAATTAAGCTGTATCCTGGTCGAGTAGTAACCACAAAATTGCAGCGGGAGAAGAGATTTATGTAATCCTTCCATGTAGATATTTCAGTAAAGGCATCTATTCCCATAATGAAAAACAAGGTCAAGTCTGAACCGTATATTTTACTTATGTGATCGATGGTCTCGATGGAATAGGATTTGCCGGGTCTGTTTATCTCAATATCAGAGGCAGAAAAGCCTGGATTTCCCTCAATAGCGAGATGGACCATCTCCATGCGATGGATAGGAGATATTATGTCCTTTCCTTGCTTATGGGGAGGGTTTGCTGAAGGTATGAAGATGACCCGCTGAAGGTTAAAGAGTTCTCGGACCTCTTCAGCAGACCGGAGATGTCCTAAATGTATCGGATTAAATGTCCCCCCAAATAGGCCAACCCGCAAATAACCCTCCATGACGGCTTTGTAAAAAGTCCATCTGCGGCGTTGCACTGCATCCCTCGTCGTTACAGCGTAACTATAAGTACGCTTCACTCCTCGTGATTTGCGCGCCTTGCATCTGAAGCTTTTTACAGTGCCGTCCGATTTTTGACTTTTTACGACTTCATCAACCGTCCACCGTTTATTTTTTCCGTTGTCCGTCACTCGTCGGTTAACGGACAACGTCCACCTAAGACCTTATCTGTCCATTACCATATACGATAAATTTACAGGTAGTAAGCTCTTCCAGCCCCATGGGGCCGAAGGCATGGAGTTTGGTGGTACTTATCCCGATTTCTGCCCCCAGGCCTAACTGGTTGCCATCATTGAATCTGGTGGAGGCATTGACCAGCACCACCGATGAATTGACTTCCTTCAGAAACCTTTGAGAGTTCCCATAGTTGGATGTAACAATAGCCTCTGTATGTAATGATCCATACCTGGTAATATGACTGATTGCCTCATCCAGGCCATCTACCACTTTGACAGAGAGGATTAGATCCAGATATTCCTTATACCAGTCTTCCTCATTTGCCTGTTTAACTGATGGAACGGTCTGCAGAACTCTGGGGCAGCCTCGGATTTCTACTCCTCTGCCTTGTAACTTTTGGATCATAGAGGGAAGGAAATCAGGGACAATATCCTTGTGAACCAGAAGAGTCTCCAGTGCATTGCAAACTCCCGGGCGCTGGACCTTTGCGTTTATAACGATGTCTTCAGCCATGTTAAAGTCAGCACTCTCATCCACAAAGATATGGCATACCCCCTTGTAATGTTTTATGACAGGTATTCTGGAGTTCTGGACGACGAATCTGATGAGATCTTCACCGCCCCTGGGGATTATCACGTCAATATAATCCTCTAATTTTAACATCTCATTTACCGCAGCCCTATCTGTTATCGGAATAACCTGAATTGCCTCCTTTGGTATGCCCTCTTTTTGTATGACATCTTGTAGTATGTTGGCAATGGCCAGGTTTGAATTTATGGCCTCTGATCCCCCCCGGAGGATTACGGCATTACCAGACTTTAGACATAAGCCGGCTGCATCAGCGGTAACATTGGGACGGGATTCGTAGATTATCCCTATCACCCCAAGAGGAATTCGAACCTTTCCTACCAGCAGGTTGTTCGGTCGCCTCCACATCCTGGTTACTTCTCCCACGGGATCAGGAAGCGCCGCAACATCCCGGAGCCCTTCTGCCATAGCCTGTACAGTAGAATCACCAAGGGTTAATCGATCTATGAAGGCATCTGATAGACCCTTTTCCTTTGCATTCTCCATGTCCTTTTCATTCTCCTGTTTTAAGAGCTGAGCATGGTTTAAGAGTTCATTGCTCATTTTTCTTAAGACATCATTCTTTTTTTTGGAGGGGAGGTTACTTAGCTCCTTAGATGCTGCTTTACTATCTTTAGCTATCTTCAAGACTTGTTTTTCTATCGACATATTAAACTCCTATTATCTCGTAAATCGTGAATCGTGAATCGTAAATCGTAAATAGAATAAAACCCATTTCCGACTCTCGACTTCCGACTCACGATTCACGACTTCCGATTTACGATTTACGATTCACGACTACAAAACTACCAAATCATCCCTATGGATTATCTCATCAAAGTATTTATAACCCAGTTTGCCTTCTATCTCACCGGTTTTAAGCCCCTTTATCTTTGTTATTTCTGAAGAGCTATAATTTACCAACCCTCTTGCAAACTCGAATCTGTCAGGGCCTACTAAGTTAACTGAGTCACCGGTCCCAAACTTCCCCTTTATGCTCAATACCCCTGAGGGAAGGAGACTTTTCCCTTTATTAACAATAGCCTTTTGGGCTCCGTCATCTACAAGAATCTCTCCCTTGGGTTTCAAGGTAAAGGCGATCCAGTGCTTACGGCTGGTCATTCTAGTTTCTTTTGGTAAAAACAGGGTGCCAACGTCTTCCCCAATAATGATTTTGCCTAAAATTCCATCCAGCTTACCATTGGCCACTATAGTAGGGACTCCAAAAATAGCGGCTTTTTTAGCAGCTTGCACCTTCGTAATCATTCCACCAATACTGATTGGGCTGGTGGTGTCTCCTGCAATCTTTTCTATTTCGTGGTTGATCTCTTTTACAACGGAAATAAGTCGGGCATCCTCTTTCTGACAGGGGTCCTCATCGTATAGTCCATTGATGTCGGTAAGTATTATGAGTAAGTCGGCTCCAACCAGGTTTGTAGTCAGAGCAGAGAGATTATCATTATCTCCAAATTTTATTTCCTCTACAGCCACCGAATCATTTTCATTTATTATGGGAATAATCCCGTAATCTGACAGGGTTGAAAGGGTATTACGGGCGTTTAAGTATCTCTGACGGTTACTGAGATCATCATGGGTAAGGAGTACCTGCGCTACCTTTTGATCATATTCAGCAAAGGATCTTTCGTAATTCCACATCAGGGTAGATTGTCCTACGGCTGCAGCTGCCTGTTTCTGCGGAATGTTTTTTGGTTTTTCAGTAAGTCCCAATTTCTCCATACCAGCGGCAATAGCCCCTGAGGATACGATAATTGGATCATAGCCATTCTTCTTTAGAAGGGATATCTCTCTTGCCAGCCCTTTGAATACCTTTGAATCTAATCCACCCTCATCAGAAGTTAAGACACCACTCCCTATCTTTATCACTATACTTTTTACATCTTTGAGGGTATCCCTTGTGAGATTTTCCTGTGTCATCTTTTAGTTTTGATGGCTTCTTAAAAAGTCCATCTGCTGTGTTACGCTGCATCCTTCGTCGTTGCGGCGTACCTCCAAAAGTACGCCTCACTCCTCATGATTTGCGCGCCTTGCATCTGGAGCTTTTTACTTTGCCATTCCAATTTTGACTTTTTACAAGTCTGTCAGTTTTGGCTTTCTTCTTTTATCTCCGAAAGCCTTTTCACAATATAATCGATCAAAAGCTTAATTCCCTTTCCGGTTATTGCGGATATAGGGAAAATTTCCATGCCCAATCTCTTAAATCGCTCTTTAACCATGGGGAAATTATCTTTAGATTCCGAGATATCCATCTTATTTATTGCTATTATTTGGGGTTTTTTGGCCAGAAATGGACTGTATAGGGCTAACTCATTATTAATGGTGTTGAAATCGTCTATTGAATCCCTATGGTTGGCTTCTGAAATGTCGATTAGGTGAAGGAGAAGACTGGTTTTCTCAATATGTCTAAGAAACCTTGTGCCCAGTCCGGCCCCCAGGTGAGCACCCTTTATCAGTCCGGGGATGTCTGCTATAACGAAACTCTTATAATCCCCATAGCTCACTACACCAAGGGTTGGGATTAAGGTGGTAAATGGATATCCAGCAATTTTGGGTTTTGCTGCTGAAATCTTTGATATTAAGGTGGATTTACCAGTGTTAGGAAGGCCAATTATACCAACATCTGCAAACAGCTTAAGCTCGAGTTTTAGCCACTTTCCTTTCCCTGCTTCTTCATCTTCGGCATAACGTGGAGCCCGGTTGGTCGATGTAGCAAATCTTGCATTCCCTTTTCCACCTTTTCCACCTTTTACTACTGTTATCCTTTCTCCTTCTGAGGCAAGATCCTTTATCACTGTATTATCTTCATCTTTAACCAGAGTGCCTACAGGAACAGTAATTATTAAATCAGGCGCATCTTTGCCCTGCTGATTCTTTCCCTTTCCGTGCCCGCCTCGCTTTGCCAGATAGTGTTGTTGGTACTGAAGGTCTAAGAGGGTTGAAAGTCGGGTGGAAGCTTCCAGTATTATATCTCCACCTTTGCCACCATCCCCTCCGTCTGGCCCTCCCTTTGGAACAAACTTTTCACGCCTGAAACTTACACAACCCCTCCCTCCGTCACCGGATTTAACAAATATCTTTACTTCATCTATAAATTTCACAACTTTCGAGATACCCAATCAATTTGCATAGATGCTAACTTTCTTTCTGTCTTTCCCCATTCTCTCGTATTTCACTATGCCATCTATTTTAGCAAACAAGGTGTGATCCTTTCCCAATCCAACGTTTATACCAGGGTGTATCTTGGTGCCTCTCTGACGGACTAAGATGTTGCCGGCAATTACCTTTTGACCACCGAACCTTTTGACTCCTAGCCGTTGTCCAACACTATCCCTTCCGTTGCCGGAACTCCCCCCTGCTTTTTTATGTGCCATGATGTATCCTCCTATGTGTACAAGTTAGTTGCTTCGCAACAAACTTGAGAATTTAGAAGTCAGTAGTCAGAATGGAAATAATTTTCTTCTGGATTCTGACTTCTGTCTCCTGAATTCTTATAATCTACATCTTTATTTCTTTTATCCTTAAGTTAGTATAGAGTTGACGATGCCCTTGCTTTTTGCGGTATCCCTTCCTTTTTTTGGATTTAAAGACGATTATCTTTTTTGCCTTCCCATGTTTGACTATCTCTCCTACAACACAGGCATTCGTCAGAACAGGGGTTCCTATCTCTATATTATCTCCATTGGCTACCATTAGGACTTCTTTCAACTCTATTGGATCCCCTACTTCTCCACCTAGCTTCTCAACCCTTAAAAGGTCTCCTTCAGAAACCTTGTACTGTTTCCCACCCGTTTTTACAACTGCATACATCCTGTTGTACCTCCCATTGCTCCTTTAAATATTTCAGATTCCTGTCTCGAAAGGCTTTGAAAAACTATGTTTCCCCTGATAGTACCATTTAGGAGTACCCCTGTGGATTCATAATTTTTGGATTAAAAGATGAGTGTTTAAGCGAAAAGGGATACTTTTTCAAAGCTCAAGATAAGATAACTAATTAAAATAAAGTATTTTTCATAACCTGTCAAGAATTAAATGCCTCCGCCTGTCAACTTCAAATTGTTCCTGATGAAAATCATCTCTCACAGTTACAACAATCCTTTTTCTATATTTTCTTTCTAATTCGTCAATTTCAGCTCTTTCCTCCTCCAACAGTAAGTTTGCAATGTTGGAGTTTACAAAGACACATACAGTGTTCCCTGGGGTCTCTCTTATTTCTCTTTTGATTTCCCTAAGAACCTCATTTAATACAGTTGTTTTGGATTTTATAAACCCTTTGCCCTCACAATAGTAACAGGGTTCGCATAGAACGCCACTGAGATTGTCCCTGGTTCTTTTCCGGGTCATTTCTATCAGGCCCAGTTCAGAGATTTTAAGGATGTTGGTTTTTGCCCTATCCTTTTTAAGGGCTTCCCTTAAGGATTGAAAGACCTTTTCCTTACTGCTCTCCTTCTTCATATCTATAAAATCAATGATAATTATTCCACCAATATTTCTAAGCCTCAACTGGTATGGAATCTCTTTAACTGCTTCCAGATTTGTTTTTAGGATGGTATCTTCAGGGTTTCTCTTACCCACGTATTTTCCTGTGTTAACATCGATAGCAACCAGAGCCTCGGTTTCTTCAATCACTATATAGCCTCCAGACTTTAGCCATACCTTGTTCCCTAATGCCCTTCCAATTTCAACCTCTATTCCATATGCATCAAAGATAGGTTCATCGTTTTCGTAGAGTTCTATAGAGTGCTTCAACTGAGGCATAAAGGTTTCAACAAATTCCAGTATCTTTTGGTATTCCTCGGGAGAATCTACAATCAGCCTATCCACATCCTCAGTAAACAGGTCACGTATTATTCTCATAATCATGTCTAAATCCTGGTGGATAAGACTGTAGGCAGGGGCATTGTTTTTTTTCTCCAGAATGTTATGCCAGAGCTTAAGCAAAAAGTCCATGTCTGCAACTAAATCCTTCTCATTTTTTCCCTCACTGACAGTTCGGACAATAGAACCGAACCCCGCCGGTTTGTTCTTTTGTACAATTTCCCTAAGTCTGGCTCTCTCTTTTTCATTTTCAATTCGACGGGATACCCCCACATGGTCAACAGTAGGCATAAGTACTAAATAACGGCCTGGAAGGGATATGTGGGATGAAACTCGAGCCCCTTTAGAACCGATGGGCTCCTTAGTAACCTGTACCAGTATTTCCTGCCCCTCATACAGCATGTCTTCAATTTGAAGAGGTCGATTAATAGCAGCCCAAAGACCATTTTCTAAATCAATCTCTGTCTCACCATTTGGAATGTGGAGCATTTCTTCAAATTCTTCCAGATCAGAACAGACGTCTGAAACGTAAAGGAAAGCGGCTTTGTCTAAACCTATATCTATAAATGCTGCCTGCATCCCTGGCAGGACCCTGACTACCTTCCCTTTATATATATTCCCAGTAGTTCCCCTTTCTGTACGATACTCGATATACAGTTCAGCCAAGACCCCGTTTTCTAAAAGGGCAACCCTGGTCTCTTGCAAATTGGCGTTTATGATTAACTCTATTGGCATTTGAGGTTATTTTTCCAATCCTGCTTGACGGCTTCGTAAAAAGTCCATCTGCGGCGTTCCGCTGCACCCTCAGTCATTGCGGCGTACAGGGTAAGTACGCCTCATTCCTTCGGATTTGCGCGCCTTGCATCTGGAGCTTTCTACTGTGCCGTCTGATTTTTGACTTTTTATGACTTCAACCTGCTTCTGCTCTCAAGATTCTTAAGAGCTTTACCTGGTTATCTTCCAGGTTTAAAATATGTTCTACTAGCTTAAAAGGCTTTATATCCGTTGCCATTCCATGTCTAAGACTGATCTCAAATGAAAGGTCATCTCTCAATTTGACATCTTCCACAATGAACCGAAGATCAACCTTTCGTACCCCCCCCTTTTTTTTGTGTAACACGAAGAGACTGTCTTTGTTTAAAAAAGAGGCAACAGACTCCTTCAGGGTATTGCAATCCGGGGAAAGGGTCTTTATTTTTTCGTTTGGAAAGACTAAGTATTTTATTTTTCTGATATTATCAGATATTGGGTTCGATTTCAAGGGAATTTCCCAACAATTAAAAATCCTCAATCCTGGAGGAAGCTCTTTATTTAGTTTGTCCTTAAGCTCATCATGCCCTCTGTATCCTTCTACTTCCATGTCAACGTACTCTGATAAGCTCTCAATACCAACAGGCAAAGCTCCTCCAAAGATTATCCTGGGCAGTGGATGAAAACCTTTTGAATATCTCACATGGATTTTTGCCCTTCTTACAGCTCTTGAGAAAACGTTGATCAGTTCCAGGTGGCTCAGAAATCTCGCATCGTCCAGTTTAGAAAACTGTAATCTGTATTTTCGATACGACCTCACTGCCTGTTTCCGGTTCAGGTATTCTGACGGCTTTCTCTGGAGCACGGGACTGGATATTACCAGTTTGAGGTTTTTATTATCACAAACTTCACAATTAGTACAACCCTCAGTCCGGCAATCCGGAGTTAATACTGCATTTAGTCCTCTCTCCCTTTCACTTGCTAGGAACTCCTTACTAACCAAGCAATCCAGATGGTCCCAGGGAAGGGCTTCATCATAGCTGCGCTTTCGCCTGTTATAGAAATCCATGTCCAATCCGGCGTCCATGAATGCCTTCTCCCATAGATCATATCTGAAGTGTTCGGTCCAGCCATCAAGACGACAGCCATACCTTTGAGCATCGATTAAAACGTTACTTAGCCTCCTGTCTCCTCTGGAAAAGATGCCCTCTAAAATGCTCAATCTGGGGTCCTGCCATTTCAGGCTTAGTCTGTTCCCGCTCAGTTTGCTTTTTAAAAGGTTGTGTTTTTGTATGATCTCTTCAAGACTAATCTGAGATTCCCACTGGAATGGTGTTTGGGGTTTAGGTACGAAGGTAGAGACGCTAACATTTATATTTCTTGGGGAGTTCATGCCTTTCCCACATGAAAGTATCTTTCCGGAGAGTTCAACTATTCCCTCAACATCCTCCTCTTTCTCGGTAGGCAGCCCGATCATAAAATAGAGTTTGATAGCTTTCCAACCGGCGGTAAATACGTTTTTGGTTGTAGCCAAAATCTCTTCCTCTGTAATTCCTTTATTAATGGTGTCCCTTAATCTCTGTGTGCCGGCTTCAGGGGCGATAGTGATTCCAGTCTTTCGCACCCTCTTTATCTCATCGATTAGTCTTGGGGTAAGAGTTTCAGGCCTCAAAGAGGGAAGGGATACGGCTATATTCTCCTCTGAATATCTGGCCATTAAATCTGCCATGAGATCAGAGATACAGGAATAGTCACCCGTATTTAGGGAAAGCAAGGAGATTTCTTGGTGTCCGGTTTGCTCTATTGCTCTTTTTGTTATATCCTTAATCACTTCTGGGGATCTTTCTCTAACAGGACGATACGTCATCCCCGCTTGACAGAAACGACAGCCCTTGGTGCAACCCCTGGCAATCTCCAGACTTGCCCGATCGTGAATAATCTTCATGAAAGGGATGATTAATTTAGTAGGATAGTCTACCTTATTGAGATCAGAAACCGCCCTTTTTTTTATAGTCGAATAATTTTCTCTGAGGGGGACAATCTCCTCAATTGTTCCATCGCTGTGGTACCTTATGTCGAAGAATGAAGGGATATAGACCCCCCTGAGTTCCGATAGATTTCTATACAAGTCTTCTTTTTCTCCGCCGTTCTTTTTCCAATCTTTAAAGCAATCACAGACTTCCAGGATGACCTCTTCCCCATCACCAAGGACTATGGCATCGAAAAAATCGGCTACCGGTTCGGGATTGAAGGCACAGGAGCCCCCAGCCACAATCAATGGCCAGCTTTTATCCCGGTCTTTTGCCAGAAAAGGTATCCCGGAGAGGTCCAGCATGTTTAAGATATTGGTGTAACAGAGTTCATATGGAAGAGTAAACCCAATGATATCAAAGTCTTTTAAGGGGAGGGAAGATTCAAGAGAGGAGAGAGGAATCCCCTTTGTCCTTAAAAGATTTTCCATGTCTACCCATGGAGTGTAAACCCTCTCAGCAGCAATATCCTCTCTTTTATTAAGAATGTCATAGAGAATCTGAAACCCCACATACGACATGCCGATCTCGTAAACGTCCGGGAATGCCAGGGCGAAAGTCAAGTCTACACCTTTTAAGTCCTTATGAACGGAGTTGATTTCATTTCCCAGATAACGGGTCAGTTTGCTGACCAGTGGAAGGAATTCTGTTACCATAGGTTTCCTTTTCAGTCTGAACTAGATTAATTTGGTGCTCTGTGCCTTTGTACCTATCTGATTAGTTACTTACCTTTTAGATTAAGCCACATTTGTCTTTCTTTGTCAAGGTGATGCAGTCTTAATTTTTAAGTACTGGCAAGATTTTAACTTCAACTTGCAAATTATAGTGTTTATGTGATAAAGTACAGAAAGCTATGTAACAATTAATGTTGGGCAATGTGAAGCGCAAATGTGAACGTAATAGGAAAAAGTTATTAAATGAGAATTTATCTTGATTGTTGTAGTCTACAACGCCCCTTTGATGATAAATCCCAACCGAGAATAGCGGTCGAGGCTGAAGCGGTACTCGTCATTCTCGCATTGTGCGAGTCAGATCGTTTGAAGCTCATCTCATCAGATGTGCTGCTATTCGAGATTGGTTGCATTCCCGATCAGGATCGTAAAGATGATGTTTTGGCAATTCTCAAAATAGCAAAGGAACCTGTTGAGTTGACACCAGAAATTGAAGCTCTGGCCAGAAGGCTGGAAGCCTCAGGCATGAAACCATTGGACACTTTGCATTTGGCATTTGCATCCGCTTCAAAAGTTGATTATTTTTGCACATGTGACGATAAGTTTCTGAAAAAAGCCAAGAGTTTCAAGGGATTAAATACCAAGGTGGTATCCCCCACCGAATTGGTAATGGAGTTAGACATATGAATACAGAAACAAGACCGATATCTGAAATAAGCCGCCGGGCTACTCACATTCTATTCAGAGAGATAGGGGTAGTTGAAACCATTCGGTTTCTGAATCAGTTCTCGGTGGGCCGAGGCAACTATACAAAAGAGCGTGAGAAGTGGCTGGGTGATATATCCCTGGATGATGCCATCTCTCAAATTAAGGCTGGAAAAAATAAAGCCCAACCATCGGATTGAGGCTGACCGAAAAAGCCACTCCAATTTTGCTATTTTTGAAGGTTTTCATGAAGTGTGCCTTTATCGGTATTCATCAATTGGCTTTTTCGTCAGCTTGTCCGAAACGTTCTAATCAAGACCCTATAATAATTATGAGCTTGCAAAGGCATCTTTTCGTCCTATAAGAATCGGATATAGTCCTGTTTAATATCTATTGCTATTTGTTGTATTGATGAATGTCCTGAAAACCTGGGAACACAGCATATTGAATGGTACCCGGATAATTTTCATGGCATTATGGAATTTTAGTTCTGATAATCAACTATGAAGATAATAAAAGAAGAGTATTGACCAGAACTAGAGAATTACTTGTTGTCGCCGCCGGCAGGTGTTACCAAACAGGCCATTTGACACCGATGTCACTCGCTTATATGGTTATTCGGCCCCGTAACCTTCGTGCAACAGGTCAACGCCGCATTAAATTTCCACGATAGAGAGGAACTCAATAAACATCATCATGATGCCCAACATTTACCAGTACTATTTCCTTGTCATTGAAGTAAAATTCAAGCGTAATTCGGTAGGAGATATTGATGGAGACAGAGTGTAAATCTTTCAATTTACCTTTCAACGGATGCAATCTTAAAGAGGGATGGTGGGGATTGATTTCCAATATTTTGAGAGTCTTTTCATACTGGGTAAGCAATTCAGGGTGTTCTTTTACAAACCGTTTTGCTTTTTTAATATAGCTGTCAGTATAAATCAGCGTATATTTCATTTTGTTACCCGCTGAATGTGTTTTTCAACACTTTCGGTAACAAATTTTCCATTTTGATAATCTGCCCTTGTTTCATGCAATGCAGCGTCAAGCTCGCATTCACGTAGATAATTGTATTGCTGCATATCCATAACGACATATTTTTCTTTTCCGCGTACGGTAATGACCAATTCGTTTTCATCGGCTAATTTGCTCTCAATTACAGATACGCCTTTGGTTTTCAATTGGTTGGCAGTAATAATGTTCATAATGACCTCATTAATAAAGTTTTCAATATGATTTTTATAGTACGATTATAAGTTTGTTTATAGAATTATTCAAGAAAAATTTAACAAATGCATGAATCAGAACGTTTTTCGTGCTGCTTCGCTCTGCGAAAAACATGGCGTTGGTGTATAGAAAAACATGCATTTTACAATCAGTAGGGTAACTTCAGAGGGGTACTCTGCCGAGATTCTTGCTCTTCAGAAGCTTGCTGATGGCAACCAATTGGGAGAGCATTTTTTAAATTGAAAGATAGAGACAATAATAGCAGACTTGTTTATTCAACGGGGTTCGGCAGGATGTGCCCTTCCTGTGGAGAGCAATCTGATAAATGTCAATGCAAAAAGGGAAAAAACAATCCTACTAAGGGAGACGGAAAAGTTTGCGTCGAGAGATCTACCAAGGGAAGAAAAGGGAAAGACGTTTCCTTAATCACTGGAATTCCTCTTGAAGGACCCCGGTTAAAAGAACTTACAAAAAAACTTAAGCAAAAATGCGGAACCGGTGGAACAATTAAGAACAGTGTAATTGAAATTCAGGGTGATCACAGAGACGTTCTGGTTGAAGAGCTGAACAAGCTGGGCTATAAAGCTAAGAAGGCCGGGGGATAGGCACTATGGAAGAGATCAATATCCTTGAATTTCAAAAAGGCTGGCTTGCAGTGGATAAACCATGCGGATTGAGTGTCCATAATAATCCCGGAAATGACCTTGTTAATGTGTTGTCTGACAGGATTCATTCAGATGCTTTACTGAAAAAGCATCTTGGGATAAATGCCTCCTTCCGGATTCATCCGGTTCACAGGCTGGACAAAGAGACCAGCGGGGTGATTTTGCTTGCTACGGAAATCAACGTCTTACGCAACCTGTCTGAATTGTTTGTCAAGAGCAGGGTTAAAAAAAGATACCTTGCCCTTGTACATGGTGTTTTTGATGGTGAGGCAGGAAGTCATGAATATCATACATGGGATTATCCCTTGTCAAAGACAGCAGGTGGCAGAAAAGATCCTGTTGGTAAAGGCAGGCGTGTAAACTGTGTGACCCGGTACAGGGTGTTACAGCAAAGCAGCCGTTATTCTTTGCTGGAAATTGAACTGATGACCGGCAGGAAACACCAGATTCGACGTCATGCGAAACTTTCCGGCCACCCTGTTACAGGAGACACTCGGTACGGATCGAAAAAATCTATCCGCTATTTAAGAAACACTCTCTCCTACCATCGGCTAGGACTTCATTGCAAATGTCTTGAATTCATCCCGCCCGGTCAAAAAGAAGAAGTCCGCATCACATCCGAGAATCCTTTAACCGATATGGATAAGCTTCTTTCAGATGATGGATTGCAGATGTAATGTGTTAAGGCTGTTTGAACACCGACTCCGGAAAAAAGAATTTAAAACGGATATCATAACAACAGAATTCTACGGATGAACCGTAGATTCCGACGTTGAACCCGCAGAAAAACCCTGGGTTTCTCCAATAATTGCTTTATTAGACGGCATATTTATGGTACTATCACTGCAATAATATGAGGTCAAACCATTTCCTTTAAACAGGGGGATTGCAGTGGCCCGGCACAAAGATTACTCCTATTCCCAGGGAAAGTTTATCCCTATCTTTTTCGAGAAACAAATCCTACAGGCACCCTTGAGTATTCCCTGAATCAACTTAACTGACAAATCTAAAAAGGAGGACAGTATGAGCAATCCACTCTGGAAACCATCAGAAGAGAGGAAGATGAATGCCAATATAACAAGGCTTATAGATACTGTTAATAAGCTTTATGGGAGAAGCTTTAGCTCTTATGATGAACTTTATGACTGGTCGATAAATAATATATCTGATTTTTGGGGCTCTGTTTGGGATTTCTGTGAAATCAAGGCTTCCAGGGATTATGACGTTGTTGTTGATGACCCTGGTAAAATGCCCGGGACAAAGTGGTTTGTTGGTGCAAGGCTTAATTTTGCTGAAAATCTTCTCAGATATAGGGATGAACATACAGCTTTTATATTTAAGGGGGAGACTCAAAAATCAGCCAAAATGAGTTACGCTGAACTTTATGACTCTGTGGCGCGTCTGGCAAAATCACTTCGAGAGATGGGAGTTGCCCCTGGGGATCGAATAGTTGCATACATGCCCAATATGATAGAGACTGCTGTTGCCATGCTTGCCGCTACCAGTATTGGCGCTGAATGGGCTTCCTGTGCTACTGATATCGGTCCGGGAGCGGCTTTAGATCGCTTTGGTCAGATAGAACCAAAGGTTTTATTCACTGCTGATGGATACTTTTATAAAGGAAAGGCTTTTAGTTCTCTTTCCAATGCGGCTGAGATTGCAAAAGGAATACCTTCAATTGAAAAGGTTATAGTAACTTGTTATACAGAAGAGAAACCTGACATTGGCTATATTCCTAACTCTGTACATTATGATGATTTCCTGTCATGGGAGAGCGGGCTTGAAATTCAGTTCGAACAATTACCCTTTGATCATCCCGTGTTTATTATGTTTTCTTCCGGGACGACCGGGAAGCCAAAGTGCATGGTTCAAGGAGCTGGAGTTCTTGTCAATCACTTAAAAGAGCTAATACTTCATGCTGATTTAAAACGGGAAGACACGATCTTTTATATAACAACATGTAGTTGGATGATGTGGAATTGGCTGTTGAGTTCACTGGCAACAGGAGCTACTGTTGTGTTATATGATGGCAATGCCCTTTATCCTGACGCAGGTGCCATGTGGAAGTTAGCTCAGGATGAAAAAACGACTATTTTTGGTTGCAGTGCGAGTTATCTTAATCATCTCAAAAGCCAGGGGGTTAAACCTGGAAAGGACTATGACCTGTCTTCACTGAGACAAATATCCCAGACCGGCTCACCTCTTTCAGCCAAAGGATTTGAATATGTTTACCAGGAAATTAAGGAAGATTTGCATTTTAATTCTATTGCAGGAGGTACGGATATCAATGGTTGTTTCGCTATTGGAAGCCCTATACAGCCGGTATATGCCGGTGAATTACAGGGTCCGGGATTAGGAATGAAAATAAAGGCATACGATGAAACAGGTAATCCAGTAGTTGACCGACAGGGAGAGCTTGTTTGTGAAGCTGCCTCCCCCTCGATGCCCCTTTATTTCTGGAACGATCCGGATGGTAAAAGGTATAGAGATGCCTACTTTAATTTCTATTCCAAATTAAATGTATGGCGACATGGTGATTACATTGTGGTTAATAGCGATACAGGTGGAATTACCTTCTTTGGCAGATCTGACTCCGTCTTGAAGCCTTCCGGGGTTCGAATAGGGACATCTGAGATATATAATCAGGTAGAAAAATTGAAAGAGGTTGCTGATAGCCTCGCAATAGGTCAGAACTGGCAGGGGGATCAGCGTATCATTCTCTTTGTTAAACTTGCTGAAGGGTATCAGTTAACAGAAGATTTGAAAAACAGGATTAAAAAGATTTTGCGTGAAAACGCCTCACCCAGGCATGTCCCGGCTAAAATAATAAAAGTGCCGGATATACCCTACACTCTGAACATGAAGAAGGTTGAAAGTGCGGTCACGAATATAATAGATGGCAGACCTGTCCTAAATAGAGATGCCTTGATCAATCCGGAATCTTTGGATTACTATGATAATCTTGGGGAACTTTACGTGGGCTAAGGGTGTGATGGAAATGAATGGCGTCCCCAAGGGGATTTGAACCCCTGTTACCGGCGTGAAAGGCCGGTGTCCTGGGCCAGACTAGACGATGGGGACATGGTGGGCCGTGCTGGACTCGAACCAGCGACTCTCTGCTTAAAAGGCAGATACTCTACCTCCTGAGTTAACGGCCCTTAAAAACTTACATAGTGTCAGTTATCTGTTGTCAGTTGTAAATGGATTCTTTAATATAATTGTTTGATCCCTTCTTGTGCCCAAGGAGATTATAGTGATTTCAGTATCTAACAATTCCTCTATTCTGTCAATATATCTGCGGGCATTATCGGGTAACTTTCCATATTCTCTGATCTCGTTAAGCTCTTCCGACCATCCATCCATATCTTCATAGATTGGCCGGCATGCCTCTAATGTCTTTAAGCTTAAAGGAAACTCTGAGTGCATTTCTCCTTTACAATCGTATCCTGTACAAATCTTTATTTTATCCAAACCGCTTAAAACATCAAGCTTTGTGATAACCAGGCCGCTAATCCCGTTGATCCTGATGGCATGTTTTACCATAGTTGCATCAAACCATCCACATCTTCTGGGTCTACCTGTAGTAGCACCATATTCTTCTCCTCTTTCCCTTAAAGAATTTCCCAGTTCATTGTTCAATTCAGCAGGGAAGGGTCCTTCCCCGACTCTGGTAGTGTAAGCTTTGGAAATTCCGATTACTTTATCTATTTTTGTAGGGCCAATTCCAGACCCTATGCAGGCCTCAGCAGCCACCGTGTTACTTGAAGTTACAAAAGGATATGTGCCATGATCTATATCCAAAAGGCTGCCCTGTGCACCTTCGAATAGGATATTTTTGCCATTTTTAATATCTTCATTTATAATCAGCGAGGTATTTGCTACATACTCCTTGATCTTTATGCCCAATTCAATATATTCATTGTATATTTCTTCGAATTCAACCCCTTTTTCCTTAAGGTAGTGGACCAGATAAAAGTTCTTTTCCTTAAGGTTATACTCCAGCTTCTCTTTAAATACCTCCTTATCCAGGAGATCTATCACTTTGATACCTACTCTTCCTACCTTATCTTCGTAGGTTGGCCCTATACCCCTCCCGGTGGTGCCAATTTTTTTCCCGCCTTTGAGATTCTCTCTGGCTATATCAATCTTTTTATGATAAGGCATTACCAGATGGGCTCCCTCGCTAATTAAGAGACGACTGTTATTCTTAAGACAGTCCTTTGATTTCAATGATTCAATTTCATTGAGTAAATCTCTGGGATCTATAACTACGCCATTACCTATAATACACTTCTTGTTTGGATGTAGGATGCCTGACGGTATTAGATGGAGTATTACTTTCTTGTCTTTTACTACTACCGTATGGCCGGCATTATTCCCTCCTTGAAACCTGACTATTGTATCGGCCTGTTCTGCCAGGAAATCTACTATCTTACCCTTGCCTTCATCTCCCCATTGTGTACCAACAACTACTACACCGGCCATTGCAAAATCCTTGAGTTAATTACCTTAATTCTTTGTAACTATTTAGGCACAAAGAGACAAAGGCACATAGGCACAAAGTTGCAGGAATACGATCGGAATGCAGGACACAACCTGTCCAAATACCGCTTTGTAAACATCTTATAGGAACTTAAGCAACTCATTCTCTTCAGATCTCTCGACTTTGTGCCTTTGGTGCTCTGTGCCTTTGTGCCTACCTGGGTAGTTACAGTTTTAACTGTTTAATAGAGACAACATTTGGCAGTTTAGTTAGCTCATCCAGTATTTTTTTAGAGACAGGGGTGTCGATACTCAAGAGGACTATAGCCTTCCCGCCTGTCTCTTCCCTGCTGAATTGCATATTGGCGATATTGATATCTGTGTTTCCCAGAATACTCCCTATATTTCCTATAACCCCAGGACGGTCAACGGTATGAAATAGCAGCAAATTTCCTTGCGGTATCGCCTCCAACCGAAACTTATTGATCCGTATAATTCTAGGCTCCTTTTTACCAAAGAGGGTACCGGCAACTATGTTCTCTCCTTTTGTCGTTCTGGTTTTAATTGTAAGCAGACTTGTGAAATCCTCACTCTTTGTGCTCTTTGATTCAACTACCTTTACACCCCTTTCTTTGGCAATAATAGGGGCATTTACAAAATTTATACTGTCTCTCAGGATTGGTTTGAAGATACCAGTCAATATTGAAGTAGTAATAGGTGTCACGTCCAGCTCAGCAATATCCCCACTGTATTCTATTGATATCTCCTCCAGTGCCCCTGGTTCCAGTTGTGCTTGAAAACTGCCTAGTTTTTCTGCAAGATCCATATAGGGTTTAATCCTGGAGAGGGTGTCTCCGCTTACTGATGGAACATTAACAGCATTCTTGATTGTTCCGTATAGTAGATAATTCGCTATCTGTTCTGCGATAGCTACGGCCACATTCTCCTGAGCTTCATCGGTGGATGCCCCCAAATGAGGTGTGCAGATCACCTCATCCAGATCAAATAAAGGGCTATCCTGGGGAGGTTCTTGCTCGAAAACATCGAGGGCAGCTCCGGCAACCTTTCCGCTCTTTATTGCTTCATAGAGGTCCTTTTCGTTAACCATTCCCCCTCTGGCACAGTTTATAATCATAACCCCATCCTTCATTTTTTTGAAGGCTTTTTTGTTAATGATATTTCTAGTTTCTTCAGAAAGGGGGACATGGATGGTAATGTAATGTGATCTTTCAAAAAGCTCATCAAGGGAAACCAGTTCCACTTCCATTTCACGAGCCTTCTCTTCCGAAATGAAGGGATCATATGCTATAATATTCATTTTCAGGCCTTTGGCTCGATCCCCTACAATACTTCCAATCCTTCCCAGTCCGATGATACCAAGGGTTTTGTCGAACAGCTCTCTCCCCTTGAACTTCTTTTTCTCCCATTTTTTTGCCTTCATGGAAGCGGTAGCCTGGGGGATGTTTCTTGAGAGGGACAACATCATGGATATGGCATGCTCGGCAGTCGTAATCATGTTGCCCTCAGGGGCATTCATAACGACAATTCCTCTTTTGGTAGCTGCCTCTATATCAATATTGTCCAGTCCGATCCCTGCCCTCCCTATGACCAGTAGATTTTTTGCAGCATCTATAATATCTGCTGTAACCTTTGTAGCGCTCCTGATAGCCAGACCATGATAATCCTTGATTTTCTTTTTGAGTTCTTCTTTTGATAGGTTTGTATCGATATCTGCGTGAATACCTGGAGTATTCTTTAGTACCTGGATCCCTATCTCTGAAAGGTTATCACTGACCAGTATCTTTTTCACCCAATCCTCATAAAACTAATCTTTGAGTACCTCTAAAGCAGCTCTAATCCCTTTTCCCAGTTCTGCATGATAGCCCAACTCATGAAGGGTCATCTCCAAGGCAGATACCGCTGTGATGACATCGAATTGATCCATATATCCCAGGTGTGCAATCCTGAATATCTTTCCCTTTGCATGGCCCTGTCCCCCGGCGATGGTAATACCGTATTTCTCCCTCATGACTTTTACAACATCCGAACCATTGATGCTATGAGGTGCCAAGACGGCCGTTACAGCGTTGCTGGGAGATATTGGGGCATATAATTGGAGACCCAGAGCAGTCATGGCTACCCTTGTTGCCTTAGCCAGCTTTTCATGCCTGGCGAAAACATTCTCTAACCCCTCTTCTTTTATCTGATTTAGAGATTCTCTTAATCCTATAAGCAATGAAACTGCAGGGGTATATGCGTTTTGATTTTTAGATAGAGACGTTAGCTCTTTTTTAAAGTTAAAATAATACTTGGGGAGATTCGAGCTTTCAACAAACCTCCATGCCTTGTTGCTCACACTGGCAAATGCCAACCCAGGAGGGAGCATCAATGCCTTTTGAGAACCTGCAACTACTACATCCAGACCCCATCTGTCAGTAGGGATATCGAGGGCACCCAGTGCTGAAATGGCATCCACAATAACAAGGGTATTATCTTTATCTTTGACTGTCTCTGCGATCTCTTTTAGAGGATGAACAACCCCTGTAGAGGTTTCACACGCCTGGATGAAGACCGCTTTTATGGAGCTGTTTTGATCAAGGATATTCTTCACTATACTCGGATCTACAGCTTCTCCCCATGGAACATCAATGATTTCAACATCCACCCCATAAGCCTGACATATATCAATCCATCGTTCACCGAATTTGCCGCCATTCACTACCAGCGCCTTGTCCCCTTTGGAAAGCATATTGGATACCGTACCTTCCATTGCTCCAGTTCCGGAGGATGAGAATATCAAAACTTCGTTCTTGGTCTGAAAAAGGTATTTCAGTCCCCCTCTTATCTCGCCAAGTATACTGCTGAATTCCGGTCCCCGGTGATGAATTATTGGTTCTGCCATATCGAGTAGTGTTTTTGATGGGATTGGTGTAGGCCCGGGTGCTAGTAGATACCTTTTTTTCATAGAAAGACTCCATTAAATGTAACAATCTAGGGTTGCTGAATTAGATGTCTCTTCTCTCTTCAAAATCAGTTTTCAGAACACTCGTTACAGACAAACCCTAGTTTCCTACCAGAAATGCCGGTAGTTGTCAAGGTAAAAGTATTTTTTGTCAAGAGTAAATAGAATTGTCCGCTTTTTCTGTCCTTCAAAGTTGCCTTTTTGGAACAGGAGGTGAGCGGCGGATGTTCGCTTCCCTCACCAGTTATTCTTGTGCAGGAGTTATCCA
>JACQWO010000092.1 GCA_016209225.1 Desulfobacterales bacterium | reverse complement strand
TACAAGTCTCGGAAGGTGTTTTTCGTTTTCATTCAGCTATTCTATACAAGCTTAGAAAACGTGTCAATTTTCAAAGAGCATTTGTAATAGCTTTACAGGTACTTATACCTGTTTCATTGTACTAAAAAGTCAGAAGAGCCATAATTATTTACACAGTCTAACCAACAAGGGGAGGGCATTGTTGGAAATCAAAAACCTTTTACCGTAAACATTGCCATTGCGTAACTTTATAATATTATTAGCTAACCAATTAATCCAGCCGATGCGAAAAGCGCACGGCTGATTACGGCGTTCCCCCCTCGACTCGCTCGGGGGGAACGCGGCAGTTGAGCAGCGAACTCCTGATTTCCCCTTCGCTCCGCTGCGGGGAGAACCAGGTGTTCGAGACAGATGCCCTTCGGGCACTGCTCAACTGCCGCATTGAGCTCCTTACATAATTGTTGTTGACAACGTGTATCCCTATGGCTACAATCTGGTTATGATTGAAATCCGAAAAACTGAAATTTTCGTTAAATGGCTTGATGGGTTGCATGACATTCGTGCACGTGCTAGGATTCTTGCCCGTATAGAGAGGTTGGCGGCTGGAAATCCCGGGGATGTTAAGACCGTGGGTGAAGGCGTTTCGGAACTGCGGATTGATTATGGACCCGGCTATCGGGTGTATTACAAAAAGCACGGACGGAAGGTGGCCATATTGCTGGCAGGTGGCGACAAGAGCACTCAGGCCAAGGACATTAAAATCGCTTTACGTCTATCACAGAATCTATAGGAGCATATCATGGCTAAAACCATCACTACTAAATACGATGTTGCTGAACATCTTAGAACCCCAGAAGAAATGGCTGCTTATCTTGAAGCCTGTATTGAGGAGGCAAATGGCGATGCCGCTTTCATTGCAAAAGCTCTTGGTGATATCGCCCGGGCAAAGGGTATGTCACAAGTGGCACGTGATGCCGGTCTGTCCCGTGAAAGCCTTTACAAAGCACTTTCTGGGGAACGTAGTCCAGGTTTCGACACAATTCTTAAGGTAATAGGTGCTCTCGGCATAAAATTGCACGCAGAAGCAGTTCACATGAATACTTCAACGGCACAACCAGTCGCTTGAGCAGAGCGGAATAACTTTCTGCTTTTAATAGACAATCTGGCACACCGCCTGCTCAGCTAATCGTTCCCCCTTCGCTTCGCTCAGGGGGAACGCGGCGCTGAGCGGTTGTGCCTGCCCTCCGCTTCGCTCCGGGAGAACCAGGCACAGGAGACGGATGTCCCTTCGGGACACCGCTCAGCGCCGCGTTATGCGTGTGTAGATGCAATTTCTCCAAAAGAAAGACAAAACCCGGTTTATGAGTGAACGACAAGCGAATAACCCACTGCACGGCATTACCCTGGAGCAGATCGTGAATAGCCTGGTTGAGCTTTATGGCTGGAGCGAGATGGGCAAACGCATCAACATCCGGTGTTTCAACAGCGCCCCATCAGTAAAGTCCAGCCTAAAATTTCTGAGAAAGACCCCTTGGGCAAGGAAAAAAGTCGAGGACTTATACATCCTCACGCAGAAAAAAAATGGTATGGAGAGTGAGTTGTCTGTAAAATGAGAGTAATTGAAATTACGGAAGAGCCCATTGAGCTATATAAAATCTTGAAGTTCGAAAATATGGTCGGTAGCGGTGGTGAAGCGAAATATGTAATCTCTGAAGGTCAGGTTTTAGTCAATGGTAGGGTCGAAACCAGAAAACGGAAAAAGATCATTTCAGGCGATATCATAGAATTTAAAAATGAGAAAATTAGTATACAAGTCAAATGAGAATATATAACAAAGGGAAAGTATCCATTCAAGAAGGGCATAACCAATAAGGATTGATGATACCTGAAAGGTCGCATTCAATCCTTATTGGTTATGTGACACCTGTACCAAATCCGTGTTGATGATGAGGATCTTCATTTGCTGCATATCTTTGTAGATGCTGATGCGTGCCCGGTCAAACAGGAGGTGTACCGCGTCGCAAGCCGATATCGCCTTGATGTCACATTGGTAGCCAACTCTTGGATGCGAGTTCCGGATGAACAATGGATTGCACTCGAAGTCGTAGAGGATGGATTCGACGCGGCCGATGATTGGATTGTCGAACACTTACAAACTCACGACATCGTGGTCACCGCTGACATTCTGCTTGCTAGCCGCTGCCTGAAGGAAGGCGCACGTGTAATTGGTACAACTGGGAAACCATTCACGGAAAACAACATCGGTGAGGCAGTCGCGACCCGGAACCTGTTGTCAGAACTTCGTAACGCAGGAGAGATAACGGGCGGGCCTCCACCACTGAAAAAGCGTGACCGATCCCGTTTTCTTCAACAACTCGACGAAGTGATTCAAACAATCCGTCGTAATCATCTGTTCAATTCCACCTAACAAAATAAATAGGGACAACGACCGTTTTTATTGACAGTGCATCATATTCGGGTTACATGTTCAATGACGGGGCGTACTTGCGGTGATGATAATTATTTTTGAGGGGATCAGGACGACGATTTTCTGCTGCTCAACCCCGTATTTTAAATTTGACCGGCAGATACACGAGTTTTTATCAGAAAGTTGTGTTTCCAAAGCTCCCTGAGCAAAGTTTCCATACGTTGCCGGGAGATAAGGTTGTGGTGGGTGAAATACTGACCGATTTTGCGGTAAGATGAAAGCTGATGCAGTAAGAGTGTGTTGACCTGCAGGGGTTTCAGAAGGTCAAGCCGGATGGCTTTTTCGCCAAACCTGCCGCCAAAATTCAAGGAGAGTATCTCGACAATGTCATGATAGGAGAGCCACTTCCATTCGCGGGCAATTATTCCGATGGGACGGTTGGTTTTACGTTGCCAGACAAGGGCGACCAGAAGAGTTTGATAGGAGATGATCCCCCGGTAATATAGGTACCGGCCAAAGAGAAGTTGGCTGTGAGGAAGATTCCCCCGGTAATAATGTTCCTGAAAATCGGGGGTCTTTTCTCTCCGGACCGGTTTGCAGGGAGAATCGGAGGTAGTACCCTTGAAGACGTCAGACGTCGGGCCTTTTTTCGCCCGGATGCTGATATAGTCATTCAATATGTTGTAAGCATGGTTTACCTTGATGAATCGCTCAACGGGCCGTGCTTCGTGCAGGCAGTCGCTCCCTGAGATGAGATCCGGGTGAGTTTCCTTTGCCCTACGGCGATAAGCCGCCTTTAACCCTTCATGCCTCAGACAATTTAAAAAAAGCACAGAAGGATCAATATCGGGACCGAACAGCTCACGACAGGCTCCTATGAGTTCTGAATAATGGTAGGCGTTCAATATGCGTCCTCGATAAATCTCTTGATCGGTTCTCTAAAATTTAGAGTTTCATTACTTTAAAGCTGATTTGTTTGTTGGATTTGATTTTTTGTTTGATAGGGCATTGCTTTTCTTTTTCACGGAGAGTATATGGAAAAGGATTTTGTGTGTCAAGAGGATTTTTACCACATAAATATAGGGTGCAGTATCGGTGATGATGGAAGGTAGGGAAACTTGGGGGCGTTGTTTCTTGGAGCTTGCATTGAGGAGGCAAATGATGATGTTGCTTTAATTGCTAAAGCTCCAGACGATATTGCCCAGGCCAAGGCATGTCTCAAGGGACGCGGGCTGCCCCGGCTTGTCTCGCGAAAGTCTTTACAAAGCACTCTCTGGAGAAAGAAGCCCAGGATTCGATACAATTCTTAAAGTGATAGGCGCACTCGGCTTGAAATTACACGCAGAACCAGAACCAAGGTAAGTGTTGTAAAGAATAAGGTGTCTCCGCCTTTTAAAGAGATTAAATTTGACATAATATATGGAGAAGGAATATCCAGGGAGGGCGATCTTTTAGATGGGGGACCTTTGGGGATGTCCCCAAGTACACCTTCTTTTGCTGCCAAAAACTTACTTTTCAAGACCTGCCCCCTAGACGTACCCCCCTTTTTTTCGTTAAAAAATAAAAATCCCCCCAAATCTAGCGACTGCACCTTCAACTCTTTACCCAAACATAGCTTTGATGGTCAAAGATTACTGGTTGAATGTGAGTAGACGACAGAATTGCTTGCTGCTACGAAGCGGAGGGAAATGGCTGTCATGATTGGTGGTCTCTAGTTGAGCGCAGGCTGTTCAACGAGAAGAAGAAATAAGCAGCCCCTTGACCCTCCCGCCTGAATCTCGGCACGGAACGCATCGTAGCTGTTCGATGTGTTGGTTATGCAGCCTCTATGGGGTCATCCATGCCCACACCATCGCGGTTGGGACAATTTGCATGATGGCGTTGTCCCACCCGTGCGGAGATAAGGCTTCCGCAGCAGCACAAGCCGCTGCGATGACAACAACCTGCGGAATTCCACGAGAGGAGAGAGTGATGTGCGGGGAGATGACGGCCGCCGACAAAAGTGCGCAGGCAGACATGATGAACACCGCCGTTGATCCTTCCAAGGTTCTCGTTGCAGGCACAGATGACAAGGAAAACACCCGGTAGGGATGTTTTCCGATCATTGTTCCAACCGGCTCGCCGATTGCATCCCCCAATCCAGTCACAAGGTAGCCTGCAACAGAAAGGGGACCGAAAAGCATATTGCTGAGCAAGCCACCAACCAGTGTGGTGAGGTACGCAACCAGGATAAAGAAACTCCGATGGGGAGCGTCCTTCTCTCTGGCCATGGCCTCGTACAGCATGTTCCCATCACCACGCCACACAGCGAACAAGACAACGAGCGTACACATTACGCCGAAAACGCAAACAGCAGGGGTGTCGAAGCGCCACTGAATGACCGCCACCGTACTGAAGATGAGAAAGTGGAATACCTTCCGCGTGTATCCGGTTTTGGTTCCGTTCTGTTTCAGGCGTCCAGCAAACCAAAGACAAGCAAACGACCAGGCAAGACCGACTGGGGCACCAATAGAGATAACCTGCCATGATGGGAAGTTGTCGACGAAAAAGCCGATTGCTCTATCCAGAAACCAGTCCATCTCATTTCATCTCTGTGCAACAATAAAGATTGGATCCGGAGTGAAGTTAAACGGGATTCCAGATACAACCGGGTTAAACTAAGCCGCTATCCGGTAGCTATTGGGAATCAATCACGTGGCATTGTTCCATTGAATGATTCTATTTCAGTATGGTGACTGCTCTTTGCCATTCCCCTTCTTAGGGCACATTGTAAATATAAATCGAATCCGGCAGCCTGGGTTAGATCGATTTTTCATTACCATTTGAGATTGAAGTTGAGGCTGTAGTATTTACCGTCGGTTTCTAATCTGACATCAACACCTTTGTAAGGCTTGGTAAATAAGTAGCTGCTAAGAATGCCGATGGCTGCCCCTGCCGCCACATCATGAATGTAATGTTCCCTGGATTCAACCCGGCTATAGGCCACAAAGGTTGCGAGGGCATACGACGGCCCTCCATAAATCAACCCGTAGCGCTTACGGATAAATTCGGCGGAGGAAAAGGAAACGGAAGTGTGGGCGGACGGGAAGGCATGGTTATCCCTCTCATTCGGCCGGGTTTCATTTATGCCGTATTTGAGTGCGTAGGTCGCACCCAAAGTCACTCCAAGCGACTCGCCCAATTGCAGGGCACCCGTGGAATCGCAGTGCCCAAAAGTTAGACCCGCAGCGGTAGCTGGTAAAACGAACATAAGTACATCGCCTGCGGTTTGGATATTGTCCGCCGCATACAGGCTACGACAAGCTAACCCAAAAAAATAGGCACTAAAAACGACCACTGTGATGGCAATGAGGATTAAGTTTCTGTTCATATTTTCTCCCCCGCCAACTTAATTATTTATCAAGCCGTCAAAACACCAGACTCCTGTCTGGTGATAGTTAATACTGTGTCCCCAGCAGCTCCCAAGAAACAAATGTCTACTTCTCCTTATCTATCAGCTTCAGAAACGGCCTGAACAGGTCGATGGGGATAGGGAAAATGGTTGTTGAATTATTCTCTGCGGCAATCTGGTTCAGGGTCTGAAGGTATCTAAGCTGCAGGGACATGGGTTGTGTTTCCATAAGGGCTGCCGCCTCGATCAGTTTCTGAGCGGCCTGGTACTCACCCTCGGCATTAATGATCTTTGCCCGCCGTTCCCTCTCCGCTTCCGCCTGTTTGGCTATGGCACGTTTCATCTCCTCAGGCAGGTCAATATGCTTGATTTCAACCAGCATGACCTTAATCCCCCAGGGATCGGTACTCCGGTCCAGGATTTCCTGCAGGCGCAGATTGATCTTTTCTCGTTCTGATAGAATTTCATCCAGTTCCACCTCCCCGCAGACACTCCTCAGGGTCGTCTGGGCAAGCTGAGAGGTCGCATAGAGGAAGTTCTCTACCTCGACGATAGCCTTATTGGAGTCCATGACCCGAAAATAGACAACAGCATTTACCTTCACCGACACGTTATCTTTGGTAATTACATCCTGGGTAGGGACATCCATGGTAACCAGCCTTAGACTGACTTTCTGCATCTTATCAACAACTGGGATCAAGAAAATCAGGCCAGGGCCTTTTGTGGCAATTATTCTGCCCAGGCGGAAGATAACACCTCGTTCATACTCGTTTAGTATCCTGATAGCACTACTCAGGATAATCACCAGAAACATAACTAATACAACCCATCCAATCATATAAAACCCCCTTTTTAAAGTGTTGAAAAACTAAGTTAATCTTTCCACCTTCAGCCGAAGATTGTCCATCTTTAAAACTCTAACCTTTTCTCCCTCTGGAATAACTTCATCGCTATAGGCATTCCAATACTCTCCATGTATAAAAACCTTACCTTCCTGTAATATCTCTGTTTTTGCAGTCCCAATCTCTCCTACTAACCCTTCCATTCCGGTTGTGGGCTTGGAGAGATAAGCCCTGAATGCCAGGGTTGCAGAGAGGATAAACAGGGCTGAGGTGCCCAGAACTACAGGAATGAGCACAGCCCATGACACCCGTAAATACGGCACAGGGGATTCAAACAACATTAGAGAGCCTAAAAGCATGGAGACTATACCCCCGATGGTTAAGAGCCCAAAACTCGTTACCTTAACTTCAACAATAAAAAGTATTATGGCCAGGACTATTAAAAGAATTCCAGCATAGTTTATAGGCAGGGTCTGAAAGGCAAAGAAGGCCAGAATTAAACTAATAGCCCCAATTACCCCAGGAAAGATAACGCCGGGATGGGCCAGCTCAAAATACAATCCGAGAAACCCTATCATCATCAAGACATAGGCAATGTTAGGATTACTCAGCACATTAAGTATATTGTGACGGATACCCATGTTGATGAAGACAGGCTCTGCGTCTTTTGTATTCAACGTGAAAGTCCCCTTTGCAGTCTTAACCTGCCTCCCATTAATCTCCAAAAGAAGGGTTTTAATATCCGGAGCTATCAGGTCAATTACTTTTAGGTTTAATGCCTCCTTTTCAGTAACAGATACACTTTTCCTAACTGCATCTTCTGCCCATTTGGCATTTCTACCCCTTTCTTCTGCAATGCTTTTGATATATGCCACAGCATCATTTACCACCTTTTTTTCCATTTCCGTATCTATCTTTTGGCCACCCATAGTGACAGGGTGAGCTGCTCCAATGTTTGTTCCTGGAGACATAGCGGCTATATTGCTCGCCATTGTTATCATTACCCCTGCTGATGCTGCCCTTGCACCACCTGGAGAAACATATACAATAATGGGAATGTCAGCATTCAACATATCCTTTACTATTTTACGCATTGATAGGTCAAGACCACCCGGGGTATCAAGCTGGATGATTAAACATTCTGCCCCGTCCTTTGATGACCTTTCTATACTTTCTGCGATGAACTCTACAACTACTGGATTTATTATACTATCTATTTTGGCAACATTCACATGAGGGTTTTTAGCTGAAGTAGAAGGGATTAAGGATAGTAAAAAGACAAGAGGGGAGAATATTAATAATACAGTATAGCAAAATTTTCTATTGAACATGGTATTTGTATGTCTCTGATTAATTAGAGGTTAATGATGAATACTCTTTCTGGATCATCTGCATATCTTCCCAGACAAACCGCTTGAAATAGGGGTTTCGGAGTAAGAAAGCAGGGTGATAGGTGGGAATGAGTTTAATCCCGTGATAACTATGGAATCTCCCCCTTAGTTTAGAGATTTTTTCGTCTGTTTTAAGCAGGGTTTGAGCAGCAAATGCACCCAGGGCACATATAATCTCAGGCTTTATTGCCTGGATCTGTTTGGTTAAGAATGGCTCGCATGCCTTTATTTCATCCGGTTCAGGGTTTCGATTCCCAGGCGGACGGCACTTAATTATATTGGCTATATAAACCTCTTCTCGGTTCAAATTTATTGCATTTATAATCCTTGTAAGTAACTGACCGGCCTTACCCACAAAGGGTTCTCCTTTTATATCTTCATCTCTGCCTGGCCCTTCTCCCACAAAGAGCAATCTGGCATTTTTATTGCCTGTCCCGAAGACTATATTTCCTCTCCCTGAATGGAGTTTGCAACGCTTACAATCTCCCAGTTCTTTTCTAATGGCTTCCAATGTTATCAGGCTGCCTGCCTTTGCCTCTCCGTATCCGGACAGGTCTTCATAAACTCCAACACCTGAGTTGTCAATACTTAATATACTATGCTTACCCGCGCTGTCTCTCTTTTCAGTATTGGTTGGAAAACCTTCTATACCTATATCCTTTTGGTAACTCAGATATTCTCTAATATCCAGTACTATTTCCCTAAAATCTTGAAGTAGGCTTTTTTGACTAATCATACCTAACTACTTTATCCCAGGGTTTTTGATTTTTTAGTCTTAATCTTCACAACCCTGTCAAGTATCTTTTCTGCCACCTCTTCTTTACTCATCAAGGGCAGTTCCTCTATACTACCATCTCTATCCAGTATCTTAACTATATTGGTATCGGACTCAAAACCTGCTCCTTCCATACATACATCATTGGCTACAATCAAGTCCAGGTTTTTGTTTTTTAGTTTACTTCTTGCATTATTTATTAAGTCTTCTGTTTCGGCAGCAAACCCCACATGGATTCTATCCCCCTTTTTGTTGCCGATCTCTGATAGTATGTCAGGAGTCTCTTCCAATTCCAAAATGAGATTTGCCCTTTCCCGTTTTATCTTTTCTGAACAGACATCCTTAGCCTTATAGTCACCTACCGCAGCCGTCTTAATCACGACAGTGGAACCCTCCAAACTGTCAAGGACAGCGGCTCTCATCTCTAAAGCCGTCTTAACTGAAAAGAATTTTATATTTTGAGGAACAGACAACATAGAGGGGCCGCTTATTAAAGTAACCTCGGCGCCTCTTCTCCTGGCAACCCTGGCTACAGCATATCCCATCTTTCCTGTAGATCGGTTAGTAATGAACCTTATGGGGTCAATAAACTCTGTGGTTGGACCTGCAGTGACCATGACCCTTTCTCCTAAAAGATCCTTTTTAGATAGGACGGATTCCATCTCTTCAATAATGTCATCAATCTCGGCTAACTTACCCAGACCCTCTGTCCCACAAGCAAGCCCCCCGGAAGCAGGTTCAACAAAGTGGTAACCAAGAGACTTCAGAGCATTGATGTTACGTTGAACTATATGATTTTCATACATATTGGTATTCATTGCAGGAGCGATTAACACAGGGGCCTTGGTTGCCATTACAGTTGTTGAGAGAAAGTCATCTGCTATACCATTTGAGATATTTCCAATAATATTAGCAGTTGCCGGTGCAATTACAAAGATATCCGCCCATTGCGCTATAGCTATGTGTCCAATTTTAGATTCTTCGAGAAGGTCAAATAATCCTGTGATTACTCTATTGCCGGAGAGGGTCTGAAAAGTTAAAGGGGTAACGAACTCCTGGGAGTTTTTAGTCATTATCACATTGATCTCGGCATTAAGATTGACAAGCCTTCTTACCAGCTCAACCGCCTTATATGCCGCTATTCCACCAGTAACACCCAGGACAATCTTTCTGGCTTTTAGCATGAAGTTCTCCTCCGAGCCCCCGGAATGCTTACTATTTGGGCGTTTCAACTTTTCCATGTAGAGGGCCGACTCTAACTTCAACTATCGTATTAAATACATTGTCGTATAAAGTGATTAAACAGCTCTTGTCTTCTTTTTGAAAGTTCAGGATATAGCCTTTATACTTGAAGCTATTTATAAAAACCCAGTTGCTTTTCTTCATATTCTCCTGGAAGAAGGTTGCCAGGGAAGAAGCGTCGATACGCCCCTTGAATACAAGGATCCCGGTTTTGAATGTGGATGCTTCATAAATAAAAGACCTCTCTTTATCCAGCGTAAGCTCCGGGGGAATAGATATATCCTCAAAGTCATAATATACAGGGAGAGACTGGGGCTTTAAAAGCTTTACATCGGTAGCATCTTCTTTCGAACTTACATCTTTAAGTATAGTGCCGCAACCTGGGAGCAGAGTCAGGCTGATAATCATTATAATTGCTGATATAAGAAGGTATAAGTTATCTCTTCTTAAATCATTTGAAACATTTAAAAAATTGATTCCTTTTTTATCCATATTATCCTCCTCTTTTAACATAGCTTTTTATCCTAAAGTAGCATGTATTTGTTGGCTTGTCAAAGAAAAACAAGAAAAACAATTCCTCACTGCAATTTAGACACTGGACTTTAGACCTAAGACTTTTCTACATAGGAAATTAACCTTTCCCGTGTTCTCAAACCTTCTTTTTATCTTTGTATAATCTCTGGCCATTTTCTTCCCCCTGGTCTAATGTCTGAAATCTATGGTCTAATGTCTGAATCACAGAGGCTGGTAGGATTTGAGTTGACTGTCCAGAGAAAAGCATGGTAATTAGTAAATGGAAAGGACCTCTATGAAAAAGACAGCCATAAAGTGCCCTCACTGCAAGAAAGATATTGAAGTTCCAAAGCCCCCCTTTCTGACGGTGGATATTATTATAGAACTGGAGAAGGGGATTGTCTTGATCAAGAGGAAGTATCCGCCAATTGCATGGGCATTACCCGGGGGCTATGTTGACTACGGGGAGTCATTAGAGGACGCAGCTATAAGGGAGGCAAAAGAAGAGACATCCCTCGATGTTGTGTTAAAGAGGCAGTTACATACCTATTCGGACCCCGGAAGAGACCTGAGAAGTCATAATGTAACAACTGTCTATATCGCCACGGCTGAAGGAAAACCAAAGGCTGATGATGACGCAAAAGAGGTTGGTGTATTCACCAAAGAAACATTGCCGGAGGATTTGGCATTTGATCATGCTCAGATTTTGCAGGATTATTTCCAACTCCTTGCCTTTACAACATAGATGCATCCTGGAGGGGGTTTCTTGTTGTTTGCTGTAAGGAAGTAACCCGATATGCACATGATTACAATTATATTCATAGCGCTTGGATTGGCAATGGACGCTCTTGCTGTATCCATCGCAAGTGGGGCAGCAATAAGACATCTGACAGCCAATGGCGCCTTAAAGATTGCTGTATTTTTTGGATCATTTCAGGCGATCATGCCGTTAATCGGGTGGTCAGCAGGGCTTGGCCTAATAAATCTTATTTCAGGTGTTGACCACTGGATAGCCTTTGCGATTCTTAGTTTCATTGGTTGTAAAATGATTTATGAATCGAGGAAGATAGAACTAACGGAAAGGAAGACCAACCCGCTGAATACTTCTGTTCTGTTGATGTTATCCGTTGCTACCAGTATCGATGCCCTGGCTGTTGGGGTAAGCTTTGCATTTTTAAAAATTTTCATTGTAACCCCAATAATAGTAATCGGGATTGTAACATTCCTGCTGTCATTCATCGGTGTTTTTGTTGGGGATAAATATGGACATCTTTTTGAGAATAAAATTGAAATTATAGGAGGTATAACCTTGATTGGTATTGGGATAAAAATACTTCTAGAACATTTAATTCAGACAGCACAGTAAAAAGTCCAATCCCCTCCCCTTCTTTCCCGTATCTCTTAAAATAAACGTGAACTCATCCCTCCACCTCCGATATTGTGTTTCTCGCCTCTTTTCGCTTAAGTTAGCGCTTATGTCCCAGACCCCTCCTGGATCGGCCGGATGTTCTCTATCTGAATGTACACAGAAAAGAAAAAGGAGAACATAGCCTTCAAGTGATTTTTTCCTTGACATCCATTGTATTCTCTTTTATATTTTTTAGACTTAAAAACCATTTGAGTCTAAAAGTACTAATAGGGATAGGAGGCTAGAGATGAAGCAAGAAAAGCTGGAATCTATATTGGACACGGCCAGGAAGATGTTTGGACGGTACGGTATCCAGAAGACAAACCTGGGTGAAATCGCCAGCCTGGCCAGGGTTGCCAAGGCAACCATATACAATTATTTCGGAAGTAAAGATCAGGTCTATCTGGAGGTACTTCAACGCGAAGCCGATGATATTCTTAAAAAGATAGAAGCCGCTATTGAAAGGGTGAGATCCCCCATCGAAAAACTCAGAACTTTTGTATCTACGAAATTTCGCTGTATGAAGGAAGCCGTTAATATTATTAACCTTGGCCGGGAACGCACTGACAGCGTGCCGCCAAAGACCGATAGGATTCGCAACGACCTGTTTGAAAGAGAGGTAGGCATTATCTCTTCCATCTTTGAACTGGGTGTAAAAGAAGGGATTTTTCGAACTACCGATATTCTGCTCACGGCCAGGGCAATTGCCTATGCCCTCAGGGGGTTTGAACTCACCTGGCTGGTGGAAGAGAGTAGCGAACGAATCGAGCACTATCTTGATAAGCTGATAGCTGTCCTTTTTAACGGGATACTCGTTGAGAAAGTAGAGGGTTAAGTTCTATTGAGGAGGTAGATTGGAGTGAAACGTAGAGTTGTGGTTACCGGTTTGGGAGTCATCAGCCCCCTGGGCATTGGGCTCCAAAAGAACTGGGAGCGTTTAATTAGAGGAGAATCGGGTATTTCCAGGATTACCCATTTTGATCCGTCTCCCTTTCCTGCCCAGATTGCGGGAGAAGTAGATGATTTTGACCCCTTTGACTATATGGATGGGAAAACGATAAAACGGATGGATGTCTTTATTCAATATGCCGTTGCAGCGAGCCTGATGGCTCTCCAAGATGCCCAACTTACCTTGAGCGAACTCAATCCCCACCGTGTAGGGGTGTACATTGGCACTGTATGGGGTGGATTGTCCGTGTTGGAAAAGAATATCGATATCTTGAGGAACAATGGTTATGGGAGGATATCCCCGGTATTTATTCCTTCAGGTTTGCCGGGCATGGCTTCGGCTCAGGTATCCATCTATTTGCAGGCTAAAGGTCCTTTTTCCTCTTCATCAGATGGCTGTGCTGCATCTACGGTTTCAATTGGAGATGCCTTCCGGGTAATACAAGAGGGTGGGGCAGATTTAGTGTTTGCCGGTGGGACAGAGTGTTTAACAACCCCAGTGATGTTGGGGGGATTGTGCAAAGCAAATATCCTTTCGAGGAGAAACGGTGAACCTTCTATGGCAAGTAGACCTTTTGACCTCGACAGAGATGGATTTGTAATGAGTGAAGGAGCTGCAATCCTTGTACTAGAAGAATTGAGCCGTGCCATAAATAGAAACGCTCGTATCTATGCGGAAATAATAGGGTATGGTCGTTCTATGGATGCTTTCCATATCCTGGCCCCGTCTCCTGACGCTGAAGGTGCGGTTTGGTGTATGAAGAATGCCCTTGAAGATGCAGGTATCATCCCGTCTGACGTGGACTATATAAATGCCCATGGCACCTCTACCAGGGCAAATGATCGGATTGAAACTATGGCTATCAAGGCGCTATTTAAAGAACATGCCTATAATCTGGCCATCAGTTCCAACAAATCTATGATAGGTCACCTGATGGGCGCAAGTGGCGGAATAGAGGCACTTTTTACAGTTCTGTCTATTTATCATGGTGTGATTCCTCCCACCATAAATTATGAAAATCCAGATCCGGAATGTGACTTGGACTATGTTCCCAATAAGGCACGGAATAAGAAGATTAACCATGCCCTTTCCAATTCCTTCGGTTTTGGAGGGGTAAACGGATGTCTGGTTTTTAAAGTCTTTAAGGAGTGAACGCAACAGTTCACAGAGGTCAGGGATCAGCAGTTAGGTGTTATTTTTCTGAACCCTGTCAACCGAACCCCTTAAACTGTTACAGCCAGTGTGACTGAACGGCGATTTGGTAAAACGACGGTTTTTACGGAATCTTGAAAGGGTAAGTTTTTCAAACAGCCTGTCGATAACCGCTACTATAAAAAAGGAGAAAGAGGGATGCATAGCTCATTTACAGCGATGATGATAATGGTCTTGACAGTCCAGTTCTTCCAACCAGGCATTGCCTTTGCTGGTGATGGGAATGACAAGACTTTTTCTTTGAAGGAAGCCGTTCAGATGGCCACAGCCAGCAACACCCTTATAAAGGAGGCAATAGAGAATCAAAAAGCTGCTATAGAAGAAGAAAAATCAGTGAAAAAGGAATTCCTGCCGAAGGCATCTGCATCATATTCCTACTCCAGGTTAAAGGATAACCCCTATGCCATACTGGGTGCTGCAAAGATCAATATGGGACCAGAGGACAACTACCACTGGGACCTGACTTTGAGTCAGCCTGTCTTTACCGGTTTTGCCCTGTCAACCAAACACAGGATGGCCAGGCTTGGAATAGAGATAAAGGGTGTGGAGAAAGAGCAGGCCATTTTGGATGTGAGCAAACAGGTCAAGGTTGCTTACTTTAATATACTCTTAGCAAAGAAATTCCTTATGGTGGCCGATGAGGCTGTTAATCAGCTTGGGTCCCATGTAAAGGATGCAGAGAAATTCTATGACCATGGCATGATACCTTACAATGACCTGTTGAAGTCAAAGGTTGCCCTGGCCGATGCCGTACAGAACAGGGTAAAGGCTGAAAGCAATGTAGATATGGCTATATCTTCCTTCAATACGCTCCTAAGGATGGATATGAACAGAAAAACAGATGTTGAGGATGTGCCTGAGGCAAAACCACATTCCTTTGAATTCAATTCCCTCATTGAAGAGGCAATAGAGAACAGACCCGAATTGAGGATGTTACGCCTCGCATTGAAAAATTCAGATTATGCTATCCAGCTTGCCAGAAGCTCATATTATCCCCAGGTGGCTCTGGTTGCAGGCTACGAACAGAATGGAGACAATCCGGGCGCTACCAATAACGATTACGGAAATGACCACAATGCATATATCACCCTCCAGGGAAAATGGACATTCTTTGAGTGGGGTAAGAATAGGGTAGATATTCAAAGGTTCTACCATAATAAATTATCCCTTAAGGAAAAGGTTGAAGGTATTGAGGATAGCATAAGGCTTGAGGTGAAGAGCGCCTTTGTAAATCTCGAGGTGGCCAGGAAGAATATTCAAACTGCGAAAGAATCCCTTACCCACGCTAAGGAGAACTTAAGGATTACGAACCTCCAATACCAGCAGCAGATAACAACCTCAACTGAGGTGCTGGATGCCAGGACGTTCCTTACACAGGCGGAGACAAACTACTATAGCGCCCTTTATGGTTACATGATGTCCATGGCCGAACTGGAGAGAGCAATAGGAAGAAGATAATGTAACAGCTCACAGAGGTCAGGGATCAGTTTTTCCTTAACCCTGACACCTGTTACAAGATAATAACAAGAGATAAAACAAATGGACTCAAAAGGAGAGGATATGAACTATGGAGGAGAAAACGGTTAAAAAGGGGAAAAAAGGGGTTGTTATTGCTACTATAGTCATCCTGATTCTCGGGGGGATTACAGTCTTTAACTATCTCAAATTCAGGGTTCAGAAAGAGATAGAGGTAAGAAAAGAGGAAAGGGTACCAGTGCAGGTTATGGAATCGAGGTTTGCGGACCTCAAGTGGATATTGGAACAGACAGGCGATATCAGACCAAAGGTTGAGGTTGCTGTTTATCCCAAGGTGCCTGGCAAGATTATTGAGAGGCTTTTGGTCGAAAGAGGGGATTATATAAGAAAGGGGGGACTTATCGCTACCCTGGAAGACGATACTATAAGGGCACAGATAGAAGAGGCGAAGGCTGTCCTTGAGTCAGCAGGGGCTAACCTGAAACAGGTCGAGGCAAATCTGGAGGTAATAGAAAAAGACCGCCTGCGTCTGGAAAGCCTTTATAAAGAAAAGGCCGTGGCAAAACAGAGACTTGACCATATACAGGCTGAGTACAAGGCTACAGCAGAGGCAAAAGACCTTGCTGGAGCCCAGATAAAGAGAGCCAGGGCTTCCCTAAAACAGCTTGAAATCCTCTATAATGATCACAGTATCTATGCCCCCGTCAGCGGTTATGTCTCTGCCCGGTATGTAGACAGAGGAGCCATGTCGGGTATGCAGCAACCCATTGTTCGTATTTCAAATGACGAGGAGTTAAAGATTGTAACCACGGTCACTGAGAAGGATTTTTCTGCTATCAAGAAGGGGATGAAGGTTGAGATCGAGGTCGATGCCTTTCCGGACAGGGTCTTTACAGGGACGGTATCAGTAATAAACCCGACTATTGATCCTGCTACCCGAACCGGAGAGATAGAGATCCACATCTCAAATAAGAACCTGAGTCTCATATCCGGGATGTTTGCCCATGTCAGGCTTTATCTAGGACAAAAGAGCGCCCTGGTAGTTGCCAGGGATGCCCTGAATAAGCTTCCGGGAACAGGGAGTTACTATGTCTATGTAGTGGAGGATGGCAGGGCAGTCTTAAAGAATGTTAAGACCGGCCTTGACCAGGGGAATGACATTGAAATAACCGATGGATTGAAGGCAGGTGAAAAGCTGGTAGTAAAGGGTCAGGAAAGACTAAAGGACGGTAGTCCTGTCATCATCGAAGATCAGGGATCAGGGATCAGGGATCAGGGGGTGGAAAGATGAGGCTTCCAGAGTTTTCCGTAAAACAACCTGTAGCCACCCTGATGCTCTTCTTTGCGATCATCCTCATAGGGATGGTGTCTCTTACAAAACTGAATATCGATATGTTTCCGGATATAGAGCCCCCTGTGGTCTCTATCCTCACTGCCTGGCCAGGGGCTTCCGCCTCAGACGTTGAGACAGAAGTAACACAGGACATCGAGAATCAGGTAAATGGGGTAAACAACCTGGATACCCTTACCTCAAAGTCAATGGATAACCTCTCTATAGTCGTGTGTAAATTTGACTGGGGTACCAACCTGGATGCGGCAACCAATGACATAAAGGACAGGCTTGAACTGGCAAAAAGAGAGCTGCCGAAGGATATAGAGCCGTCCATGCTTTTCAAGTTCAGCAGCGCTACCGCCCCCATCATGGTTATGACCATTAGCGGGGAGAAGAGCTGGCCCAGGCTGTATCATCTGGCGGACAAGCAGATATCCGACGAATTGAAGAGGGTTCCCGGGGTGGGGGCGGTCGTAATCTACGGTGGGTTGAGACGACGTATCAACGTCTACTTCGACTTGAAGGAAGTAGAGGGGTTTCATATCCCGTTGGGGCAGATCAATCAGGCACTTGCAGCGGAGAACCTCAATATCCCCGCAGGTAGTATCAAGGAAGGGGTAAGGGAGTATTTCGTCCGTCTCCCTGCTCGGTACAAAACAGTAGAGGAAATCAGGGATACCGTCATAGGGTATTATCAAAACCGCCCTGTTTACCTTCGTGATGTGGCCAAGGTATCGGATGCCTATAAACCTGAGGACATAAACGGCTGGGGAGACGGGAAGAAGGCCATGGTGCTTATCTTACAGAAGCAGACAGGTAAGAATACAGTCGCCGTGATCAACAGCGTAAATAAGAGATTGGAGGATATCAGAAAGACCCTTCCATCCGATGTCAGGATAAATATCGTAATGGACAACTCAGAAAATATCCGCATCTCCATAAAAAACCTTCGAGATACGTTATTCGAGGCGATCTTCTTTGTAATACTGGTTACGCTGGTATTCCTGAGGAGATTTCGAACAGCAGCTATTATATCCCTTACCATCCCCTTTTCCCTTATTGCCTCATTTGTCCTTCTTTACCTTTTCGGATACACCATTAACCTCGTCTCTCTGATGTCCTTAACCATTGCCGTGGGGATGGTAGTAGATGATGGTATTGTGGTGCTGGATAATATCGTCCGGCATATTGAACGAGGAGGGAGGCCAAAGACCAGCGCCATCTCTGGTACCAGCGAGATAGGAATGGCGGTTACTGCCTCTACTCTGACCATTGTGGTGGTCTTCCTGCCCCTGATGTTTGTTGCCGGACTTACCGGCGTTATTTTCAAACAGCTCGCATTTGTTATCGTGGTAACGATTCTGGCATCTCTCTTTACTGCCCTCTCCATGACCCCGATGCTGGCCTCCAGGTGGGTTACTCCTCCTGAGAGAGACAGAGATGGAGAGGCGAGGGGTCTTGCTGATAGATTATTCAGGGTCTCAGAGAGGTGGTTTGAGGTAGTGGAAGATGGATACAGCCGCCTTCTTGAATGGTCGCTTGAACATAGAAAGACCGTTATTATTCTCGCCATTGCCATATTTTTAAGCAGCATCTCCCTCATCCCCTTTCTTTCCACATCATTTATGCCCAGGGTGGACGTTGGTGTTGTAAATGTCAGTTTTCGACTTTCGGAAGGAACGCGGATAGAGGAGACAAACCGGGTTGTTGAAAGGATATTGAAGGTTATGAATGAGGTTGTGAGGCCTGAGGAGTTCAAGCACTCCTATGCCTTTAACGGCCAGAGCGAAGAGGGGTTTGGTGTAGCCCTCGGTTTCGATGAGGGGCCGAATGTAGGGGAGATAGGGTTTAAGCTGGTGGACACTGACAAGAGGGAGCGGAGTGCCATGGAGATAGCCAACCTTTTAAGGGAGAGGATAGAAAGGATACCAGGGATAACCAGGCTCAAGGTTATAGCGGAAGACCCTACGGCTTCCATGCTGATGGGCGGCAGCAAACCGGTAAGTGTGGAGATTCAGGGGGCAGATATCAATTCCTGTCTTGCATTTGCCAGAAGACTTGAGGCGACCATGAAAAGGATCCCGGGCCTGGTAGATCTGTCCATCAGTCAGAAAGACCCCAGACCTGAGCTGTGGGTGGAGGTGGACAGGAGAAAGGCATCTTCCCTGGGCCTGAATATTGCCATGATAGCCGGGACGCTCCGAAACTACCTCTATGGCATAGAGGCAACCCAGTTTCGGGACACTGGGGATAGTTACGATGTCTTTACCCGTCTTCGCAAGGAAGATAAAGACAGGCTGAAGACACTTCCCGATGTCCCCATCTTTACCTCGGACGGGAGGATGATAAAACTAAAGAATATAGCAAGGATCATCGAGGGGGAAGGTCCCATAGAGATCGAGAGGAAGAACAGGCAGAGGATAACCAAGGTTGAAGCGGATACCTATAAGCGATCCCTCGGTGAGGTGACAGGAGAGATCAGGTCAGTCTTAAAAAAGATGGGAATACCCAAGGGTATTACTGTGAGTTTAGGGGGGGAGATAGAAGAACAGAGAAAGGCATTCCACGACCTCACCATGTTCCTTATCCTGGGGATTATCGTGGTCTATATGGTTATGGCTGCCCTTTATGGGAACCTGAGGGATCCCTTTATCATCATGTTCTCCGTCCCTTTTGCTTTTAGCGGCGTATTCTATGCCTTTTACCTGACTGATACCACCCTTGGGATCATATCGTTTATGGGGTTGGTCATGTTGATGGGGATTGTGGTAAAGAATGCCATCATCCTCCTGGACTATACCCACCTCCTCCAGAAGAGGGGAGAACCTCTGTTTGAGGCGATTACCCATGCCGGCAAGAATCGACTGAGGCCCATCCTTATGACTACCCTGGCCATCTTTTTTGGATTGTTTCCTATGGCGATCTCTACCGGTATGGGTGCAGAGGTATGGAACCCCCTGGGGATAACCATGCTTGGTGGGCTTTCTGTGTCTGCTCTGGTTACCCTTATTCTTGTTCCCACTATTTATTATATGTTTGAGAGGAGAAAGGAAGGATATGGAGGCAAACCATGAAAATGTTTCTTATGGTATACGATACAGACTTCGATGAAGATGTAATTGCGACCCTGAAAGCCTGCCGTGTAACCGGATACACCAAATGGGATCGTGTGCTGGGCAGAGGTAAAAAGTCCGATCCAAAGCTTGATGATGCCGTCTGGCCGGGTTTTAACCGTGCTATCGCTGTGGTGGTCGAAGATGAGGTAGAAGATGAACTCTTTAATGAAATGGAAAAATTATCGAAAAAACCGGGCGGTACGGGATTCAAGGTATTTGAATTGCCGGTGCTGAGGGTGATTTAGATTTCTCAGCCCTTATCTATCAATATCTTCCGTAATTTTTCAAGTAAAAGGATCAGATTCATCCACCAACTTTGTCAAGCTTTTTCAATTGACACATAAGGTCATTTTGGTCATACTCTTGGTACTCGAAATAGAGTTCTTATCAATTTAAATGAAAGGGGGTGAATACAATGTTAGATTTTATTAAGAAATCATTGCTTGCCGGTATAGGTTTTACTTCCCTTGCTGAAGAAAAGGTCAGGAAGGTTGTAGATACATGGATAGAAAAAGGGGAGTTGACAGAAGAGGAAGGGAAAAAATTATTCAGGGAGATAGTGGACAAAGGAAAGAAGAATATAGAAGAGCTGGAAGAAAAGATCGCGAAAGAAGTGTCAAAGTTGTTGAAGAAGGCGAACTTAGCTACCAGGGAGGAGATTGATAAACTGAGTGAAAAGGTTGACAAACTGAGTGAAAAGATAAAAGAGTAAGGGTCGTTATGCGAATGAGGAGGGTGCCTCAAACCTATCGCAACATAAAGAGATACCGACAGATTATAAGCGTATTGATTAAATACGGTCTTGGTGATGTTGTAGAACAACTGAATTTGGGTACTTATGTTGAAGCAGGCAGGAGGATAATTACCTTTAAACGGAGAAAGCATGAAATAGTAAAACTGACCAGGGCAAAAAGATTAGTCCTGCTATTAGAAGAATTAGGTCCTACCTTCATCAAGGTAGGACAATTCTTAAGCACCAGACCGGATCTAATACCCCCGGAATATGTTAAAGAACTGAAAAAACTCCAGGACGAGGTGCCCTCTTTCGGATTTGATGAGGTTAAGGCACAAATAGAATCTGAACTGAATTCTCCAATGGAGGATATATTTCTTGAGTTCGACGAAAAACCCATTGCCGCAGCTTCCATAGGTCAGGCACACACCGCCAGGCTGAAAAACGGTGACAAGGTGGTAGTTAAAATCCAACGCCCGGGATTGGAGAAAATTGTTAACGCAGATATCGATATATTGATTGGACTGGCCACTCTCGCAGAAAAACATATCGCTGAAGCCGAGCTCTATGATCCAGTAGGAGTGGTAAAAGAATTTGCCGGAACGCTATACAAAGAGATGGATTTTACCAGAGAAGGCCACAATATGGAAAGGTTTGCTATAAATTTTCCGGATGACGAGGTCTTCTATGTTCCGAAGGTATACTGGGATTTGACCCGCAAGAAAGTTTTGACCATGGAATACATTGATGGGATAAAGGTATCAGAACTCGGAAGGCTGGAAGAAGCAGGACTGGCCAGAAAAATCATTGCCAAGCGAGGGGCTGATATCTTTTTAAAACAGGTCTTAATACACGGATTATTTCATGGAGACCCACATCCGGGCAATATATTTGTTTTAAAGGATAATACAATTTGTCTTTTGGATTACGGGATAGTCGGGCGGGTTGATGACCAAACCAGAGATCAGATGACCCGATTAATAATTTCCATCATAAGGAAAGACATTGAAGGTATAGTTAAGGTTTTTATAAAGGTCGGCGTAATAGATGTAAAAATAGACCTGAGAGAGTTGCGAACAGACCTTCTGGAGTTTACAGAGAGGTATTATCGAATCCCCCTTAAACGATTGGATATCGGTATAATCGTCAATGATCTCTTTGAGATTATTCACCGGCACCGGATAAGAATTCCTCCTAATTTAACACTATTGGCCAAGGCTTTGGTGCTCATGGAAGGAGTGGGGAGGGAATTGGATCCAGATTTTGATATGATTGAGCATACCAGGCCATTTATCAAGAAAATGATAAGGCAAAGAATGGCGCCCAAGTATTTAATAAAAAGTCTATCAAAGACCTTGAATGAATATGAGGAACTATTTGTAACCTTACCTAAAGATACTATAGAGTTATTGGGGAAGATGAAAAAGGATCAATTAACTATAGGGTTTCAACATAAGGGTATGGAGAAATTTATATCGACGTTGGATAAGTCTACCAATAGATTGTCCTTCAGCCTGATTATAGTAGCTCTGATCGTAGGTTCTTCTTTAATCATGCAACTCGACAAGGGCCCACTTTTCTTGGGTTTTCCTGTATTTGGTTTCTTTGGCTACTCAATCGCCGGGATTCTGGGTTTATGGCTGGCTATTAATATTCTTCGTTCAGGAAGGTTATAGGAGGCAAGGGTAAAGACGCCGTCATCCACTTAATATTTATTTTCCTTTGCAATATCTTTCCTGATATTATCTATCGTTTCTTCCGCCCTCTTTACTTCTTCATCGGAAACCATAACCTCTCCCCAACCCAACTGTGTTATAAAGAGACCATCGTATGCAGTGTCCCTAAACTCCCTGATAATAAAGGTAATGCCCTCTTTTTCGAGTGCATCCCTTATAACATCTCCCTCAAATCTGTTCTCTAATACGCACACCCTGGAAAGTCTGTCTAATTCCTTCAATTCAGCATCTTCAGCATCTTTCCTCTTAAGGTACTCATTCTCACCTGTGAGCCTAATATTACAGTCGCTGCATATATCGGTCTCATCTAAATACTCCGAACCACAATTAGGACAGTACTTCATAAGAGGTACTCCTTTATCCTACCTTCCACAATCCTTATCTCGTCTTCACTCTGTCCATAGATTTTATTGACTTAACTTTGAACTGGCAAGACGGTTCAGACTGACTCCAGACTCGGCTGCCTGGATTGCAAGTTTTTGATGAACCTGGGGAGGAACCCGCACCATGAATTTGCCACTATAATGCCTGCAAGCGATTGGTTCGGGGGCAACTTCACCTTCGTTATTCATATCCTTTATGACTTCTTCAACCAATTTACGGATTCCTTTTAGAGCTGCCTCTGGGTTCTTAGCCAGCCAACTTAGGCTGGGAAATTCGGCACATAAGCCTACATAACTCATTATCGTCTTCTGACCAGGTTGCCCTGTAGGTATTCCGATCATTTTTTAAAGTCACAATCTACCTAAAAAAATCTTCTTAAAAATGGAATTATTTTACAGCTTCACGTAATACTTAATTACCCTGCTGACAAACACCACTATTGAAAAGATATGTGTAATTTTATAGTTATTGATGACCAAAGTCAAAGGTTATTCTTGAAAATATCCTGATAATATGCTTATTATCATAAAATACATAATACGTATAATAGCGTGGCTTTTACCGGAAGTGTGTCCCGCCCTGCGTGGACTTGGGGACATTGTTTCTAATTAATAAATTATTTGGCAGGCAGTCGATTTTTCTATAGGGTCGTTATGCAAAAAATGGATTGACTGTTTCTTATGGCATTGGCTACTCTGACAAACAAGGGGCAGGCAACAATTCTGAAAGAAGTTAGGGACTCCATGGGATTACACCCAGGAAATAAGCTTGAATTCGTCATCAATGAAAACGGAGAAGCTCTTTTTAAGCCTGTTACCAAGAAGGTCGATGATGTCTTTGGAAGGTTATACAAGCATGGAAGGAAGCCCGTTTCCATTTAGGAAGTGGATTCCGTTATAAGACAGAAAATGCAAGAGAGTTTCAAATGAAGGCATTGGACACTAATGTATTGGTTCGATTCCTTGTGAAGGATGACGAGCAACAAACTAAGGCTGCTTATAGAAGATTCAAAGAAGCGGAAAGGGGGGCTTTTGCAAAGCTCTCATAACTGGGTTTTGATCAGAGTCGAATAGTTTACCCTTCCCTTTGCATGTTGATTGCTATAAAATATACACATGTCTTCATATGATGTTATCCTTGTACTTCCTTATCCATTTTCCGATCATCCCTCTTTTCCTGAAGGGATTCTAAAAAAGGCACTGGAGATTGAAGGCTTTCGAGTAGGGAGTATTGAAACCCCATTTTGGCAGAAAAGCGAATCCTTTACTATACTTGGCAGACCCCGTCTCTTTTTCGGCATCATTTCGGGCCCTGTTGACTCCATAGTATTAAACTATACCTCGTCTCGAAAGAGGCGAAAAGATGACCTCTATCAGGTCAGTGGGCAGGCATATTTTGAGGGGACACCGCCTTCCATCAGCCACAAGATCAGACCGGATCGTACCGCTGTGGTCTTTGCCAACCGTATCAGAGAGGTATTCAAAGATGTTCCCATTATAATTGGAGGTCTTGAAGCCTCACTTCGCCTTTTCTCCCATTACGATTTTCAGCAAGACAAGATCAGGCGTTCTATTCTGGCCGATTCAAAAGCTGATATAGCAGTCATCGGCATGGGCGAGAAGCAGCTCGTTTCAATCGCCCACTTCCTTAAAAAAGGCAACCCTGTGCAAAAGCTCACTATCCCTGGAATCGCCAGGATGTACAGTCAATTCCCCGCAGAGAAGGGTTTTGTAGAATTGCCCTCCTTTGAATCAGTACAATCTGACAGGTTTGCATTGATAGAAATGCAGATCACACTGGAAAGGGCTATATCCGCAGGAAATGGGGTGGCTCAGAAACACGGAGACCGTTATGTTGTGGCACACAGACCTGAGGAGTATCACCCCTCGGATATTGACCGGATATACGGACAAGTTTACTCCCGCAAACACCTGAGACACTCCAGCCTTTCGCCTGCCCTTCAAATGAATCTCTTTTCTGTAACCTCACATCGAGGCTGCTGCGGTGGTTGTTCCTTCTGCTCTATAGCTCCTCACCAGGGAAGAAAGATTGTTTCACGATCCAGGGAATCGATTGTAAACGAGGTAGTCGAGCTTACAAGTCATCCCCTGTGGCAGGGATACATTTCAGATATCGGTGGCGCATCTGCTGAAATGTACGAAGTCACCTGCAAAAGACATTCATGCAAGAAGCCGTCATGCCTCTATCCCGTACCTTGTAAATTCTTTTCTCCGGTGAAGTCATACATAGAACTATTAAGGATATGCAGAAGAGTAGATGGGGTCAAGAAAATATTTCTGGGTTCTGGCCTTCGCCATGATGTCCTGGTGAGATATCCCGAGGTGCTGGAGGAAATTATGCTCCATCATGCCGGTAAATCCCTGCGTATCGCTCCGGAACACACTGAAGATGCGGTCTTGCAACTGATGAGGAAACCCCCTTTTACTATCCTTGAAGAGTTTGTGAATCTGTTTCGCTCAATCAATAAAAGACTAAAACGCAGGATCGAACTGGCATCCTATATTATTGTTGGACATCCTGGAGAAAGTATCCGTGATGTCCTGGAAATGAAAAAAAAATTGAGGGCACTGGGCCTAAGACATACTGATGTGCAGATCTTTACCCCAAGTCCTGGAACACTTTCTACAGCCATGTATTATACTGGCATTAACTCTTCCATGAGACCCATTGAAACGGAGAAAAAGATAAAAGAACTGTGTTGCCGTAAAGATATGGTAAGCTTTGAATTTTGATGACACAGCACTGTGGGGCCTTTTTAATTGACAGATAAGCGAAGGGTTGTATAATTAACCGTTGATAATTTATAATTATATAATGGAAAGGAGACTATACAATGAAAAAATTAGTTTTAGCGGTGTTAGTGGTTTTTATGATGACAGGATTGGCTATGGCCAAGGACTTTGAGGTGACAAAGAAGGCTGGTGATTACACCGTTACAATAAAAATTGACAGGAATCCCCCCGTTACCGGCGATAATAAACTTTCGGTTGCTATTAAGGATAAGGGCGGCTCCGATGTCACGGATGCCAAGGTTTCCGTAGAGTATTCCATGCCGGCCATGCCCGGTATGCCGGCCATGCGATACAAGGCTGATGCAAAGTTAAAGGGTAGTAAATATCAGGCAAAACTGAACTATTCCATGTCCGGGGCATGGGATACGATTGTTAAAATAAGCCGTGGCAACAAAAAAACCCAGGCTAAGTTCAATATTGATGTGAGGTAGGAAGATGGCTATCAAGCAGAGCGGCGCGTGTTCACGTGTTTTTTTCTTCATCTTCTCTGTCCTCCTCCTGACAGGTGCAAAGGTCTTAGCCGCGGAGGAGACGTTGAAACTCCAGGACCTGATTCAGGAAGCGATCAAAAACAATCCGGAGATCCATCTCTCAGCGGCCAGGACCAGGGCCTCAGAGCACAGGATACCTCAGGCCACGAGTCTTGCCGATCCCATGGTTATGATGGGGTATGAGAATGAAGGCACCGACAGCCTGTATACCTTCGGCGGGGAAACCAAGGGTATGCCTGCCGACTCCCGCTGGATGTTCTCTTTTTCTCAGATGCTTCCCTATCCTGGGAAACTTGCCTTAAAGGGAGAGATGGCCTCTCGGGATGCGGCAAGTCTGAAAGACCTGGTTGATGCCGCCCGCTTGAATACAATTGTTCGGGTTAAGGAACTGTACTATGACCTCTTATTAGCCTATACCAATATTGATCTGCTGAGGGATAAGGCAGCCCTTTTTTCCCGGACCGAGGATGCGGCGTTTGCCCGTTACGCCTCCGGCATGGCGCAGCAACAGGAGGTGTTGATGGCACAGACGGAGAAATACATGCTTCTGGAAAGGGAAGAAATGTACAAACAGAAGATCCAATCCCTTAAAGCCATGCTGGGCAACGCTCTGGGCAGGGAGACAAGCGCGCCGCTCGACGGCAGACCGGAAAAGCTCACCTATTTCCCTTACAGGCAAGGGCTGGATGAACTGATCAAGATGTCCTATGAAAAATCTCCACTCATAAAATCACGGGAAAAGATGATCGGTGCAGCCCAGGCCAAGGTGGCGATGGCGAAAAGGGAATATTATCCCGATGTTACTTTAGGTGCCAATTATTTTGCCAGAAGTTCCCAATTCCCGGACATGTGGAGTCTGACAGCAACGGTTAATGTGCCCCTTTATTACAAGAAAAAACAGGAACAGGCTGTTTTGGAGGCCGAGGCTTCCCTCCTGGAAGCAAGGAAGGAAGTTGAAGCGTCAAAGCTGATGGCAGCGTCTGCCCTGCGGGATAACTACGCCATGCTGAAAGCCACTGATTCATTGATGGCATTGTATAAAGACGGCTTGATTCCCAAGGCCTATCAGGATTTTGAATTGGCCCTGGCCGGTTATGTCACCGGTAAAGTTGAGGCGATAACCGTCGTCACCAGGCTGAAACCACTGATTGACAACGAGATGCTATACTGGGGACAGTTTGTGGAAAGGGCTAAGGCTATAGCCAGGATGGAAGGGATAGCAGGAATTATGGATGAGGGAGTCACAAAATGAGAAGAAAAATAATAATTATTGTCATTTGCCTGCTTATTGCGGGCGTTGTCCTCTCTTATTATTTCGTTCCTGCCGGGACATGGAAAAAAATTGCAGAAAAGGTAGGGATTGTCAAGACAGCCAAAGTTGCGCCGGTGGATAAGGCGCATCAGCACGGAGGAAGCGTTGCCGTTACGGAGACTGAAGCGGATATGGAAAGCGCCGGAAAAACCGAGAGAGAGGCACCGACCGTGGAGATACCGGAGGACAAGCAGCAGTTGATCGGTGTCAAAACTGTTAAAGCCTCGGTAAAAGCCATGAACAGGTTGATTCGCACGGTGGGACGCATCGAGTACGATGAGAGAAAACTGGCCACGGTCAATACCAAGGTCGAGGGATGGATTGAAAAGCTCTATGTGGATTACACAGGACGCTACGTGAAAAAAGGAGAACCCTTAGCCGAGATTTACAGCCCGGAGCTGGTAGCGACTCAGCAGGAGTTTATCAATACCCTGCGGTGGGCAAATCAAAGTAAAGAGGTGAAAGACGAGCGTACCGCCATGCTGCTGACCAAAGACTCACAGGCGATTCTTGAGGCGTCCAAAGCAAGGTTGCGGCTTTGGGATATCAGCGATGAGCAGATAGCAATGATCGAAAGATCGGGCAAGCCGCTAAGGACTCTTACCGTCTACAGCCCGGTCAGCGGTTTTGTTGTCCAGAAGATGGCACTCCAGGGAATGCGTGTTATGCCAGGGGAAAAACTCTTCGATGTGGCCGATCTGTCCACCCTTTGGGTCATGGCCGATATCTACGAATATGAATTGCCTTTCATCAAGGTTGGGCAAACCGCCAGGATTGGTCTCAGCTATTTTCCCGGGAGGGAATTCTCTTCACGGATAGATTATGTCTATCCCGCCTTAGCCGGTGAGACCAGAACCGCTAAGGTGAGGTTTACGATTCCCAATCCCGAAGGTGTTCTTAAGCCCCAGATGTTTACCAACGTGGAAATCAGGATTAACCTGGGAAATAGGCTTACTATACCTGCTGAGGCGGTTATTGATACAGGGGTGAGACAGATTGTTTACGTGGATAAGGGCGAGGGTAACTTTGAACCGCGGGAGGTAATGCTGGGGTTGCGGACGGAAGATGCGGTGGAAATTATCAGAGGCATCAAAACGGGGGAAAAGGTTGCCGTCTCGGCCAATTTCCTCATTGATTCGGAAGCGCAGTTGAAGGGCGTTGCACCCTTGCCCATGAGGCGCAAACCGTAGGTTATGAGTTATGAGTTAATGTAACTACTCAGGTGTTTAGGCTGTAGGCTGAAGGCTGTTAGTCGAAACGGGAATACGGCTCATTTTGAAGTCGTGTTTGGTGTGTGAATCCTCTCTCTCCACCAAAGCGCTTCAATCGTGCTTTTCGGATTCCTTCAGCCTTCAGTCTAAACAGCTTCAGCCTGACTACGTGAGTAGTCACAACTGCATAAGGATAATAATGATCGCTAAAATCATTGATTACAGTGCACGCAATAAATTCATCATCTTTCTCTTAGTTGCCTTCCTTGCCATCTGGGGATACTGGGCATTGAAGAAAACCCCCCTTGATGCAATTCCCGATCTAAGCGATACTCAGGTAATCATCTATACGGAATGGGCGGGCAGAAGCCCCGATTTGGTGGAAGACCAGATAACCTATCCCATATCGTCCACATTGCTTGCGGCGCCGAAGGTTCAGTTTGTCCGGGGATTTTCTTTCTTGGGAAGTTCCTTTATCTATGTGATTTTCGATGAAGGCACGGATATCTATTGGGCGAGAAGCCGGGTGCTGGAATATCTTCAGGCCGTGAAGTCCAAAATTCCCTCGGATGTCAATCCCGTACTCGGCCCGGATGCTACGAGCGTCGGTTGGGGCTTTTCCTATGCCGTTGTAGACAAGACGGGCAAGCACAATCTGGCAGAGCTCCGCAGCCTCCAGGACTACAACATTAAGCTGGCTCTCGAAAGCGTGCCGGGCGTTTCCCAGGTGGCCAGCCTGGGGGGATTTGTCAAGCAATATCAGATAACTATCGATCCCAACAGGCTTTTAGCCTTCAATATACCTCTCATGTCCGTGATGGAGGCGGTAAGGAAGAGTAACCGCGACGTGGAAGGACGGGTGCTGGAGTTTTCCGGCATTGAATACATGATACGAGGGCGCGGCTATATAAAAGGTTTGAAAGATTTGGAAAATATTTCCGTGGGCGGCAACGGACTTGGCACACCCGTCCTGTTGAAAGATGTAGCCACCGTGAGGATTGGCCCGGAGATACGAAGGGGATTGGCGGATTTAGACGGCAAAGGTGAAGTGGCGGCAGGGATTGTCGTTGTCAGATTTGGAGAAAACGTCCTCGACGTGATCGACAGGGTCAAAGAAAAGATAAAAACAAATATCGCGCCCAGTCTCCCTAAGGGCGTGGAGATCGTCACCACCTATGACCGCTCCGACCTGATTCGGCGTTCCATTGATACCCTCAAGGAAGAGATCATCAAGCTGGCGATTGCCGTAAGCGTCGTCTGCATCGTATTTTTGTTTCATCTGCCCAGCGCTTTAGTGGTCATTCTCACGCTGCCCATTGCCATTATCATTTCCTTTATATGCATGTATTATTTAGGTGTCACGTCAAATATCATCAGTCTGAGCGGGATTGCCATCGCTATCGGCGCCATGGTGGACGCCTCAATCATCATGGTGGAAAACGCCCACAAAAAGCTTGAGGAGTGGGAAGAAAAGGGCCGACCAGGAAACCGCACAGATGTTATCATCGAGGCCGCCAAGGAGGTGGGGCCGTCGCTTTTCTTTGCTCTTCTCGTTATCAGTGTGGGTTTCCTGCCCGTTTTCACCCTCCAGGCCCAGGCCGGAAGGCTTTTCAAACCCCTTGCCTATACAAAAACCTTTGCTATGCTATTTTCCTCCTTTCTCGCCGTTACATTGACCCCGGTGCTGATGACAATCTTTATCAAAGGCAATATCAAGCATGAGGATAAAAACCCCATCAGCATCATACTCCGCAAGCTTTACGAACCCGTGGCTCATTTTTCCCTGCGCTTCCGTAAAACCGTAATTTTTCTTGCCGTGATCGTCATGGCACTGACGGCCTATCCCTTTATGAAGTTAGGGTCGGAATTCATGCCGCCCCTCTATGAAGGCACGCTCTTTTATATGCCCGTTACCGTACCCGCCGCTTCCATCACCGAGGTTTCCCGTCTGCTCAAGATGATGGACAGGATATTAATGAAGATCCCTGAAGTGGCTCAGGTATTCGGCAAGAGCGGCCGGGCAGAGACGGCCACCGATCCGGCGCCGCTGGAGATGTTTGAGACGGTCATCAATCTGAAACCGGAATCCGAGTGGCGCAAGGGCATGACCGTAGAAGCCCTGAAAAGCGAGATGAATGACGTCCTGACCATACCGGGGGTGGCCAATTCCTTTACCATGCCTATCAAGGCGCGGACCGACATGCTCTCTACGGGCATCAGGACGCCTGTGGGTATCAAGGTCCTGGGCCCCCGCATTGATGAATTGGAGAGAATAGGCAAGGAGATAGAAAATGTGGTGAAGGATGTCCCCGGCACCAGAAGCGCCTATGCGGAACGGCTGACTACGGGATACTTCATGGATTTCAATATCAAACGTGAAGAAATCGCCCGCTACGGATTGAGCGTCGATGACGTTCAGGAAGTTATTCAGGCGGCGGTGGGAGGGATGAACCTGACTATCACCGTTGAGGGACGAGAGCGTTATCCAGTCAATGTGAGGTATGCGCGGGAATTGCGGAATGATGTGGAGAAACTGAAGCGGGTACTGGTGCCTGTGAGGATGGGTGGACAATCCGCCGGTGGCGGCATGGGGGACACTTCTGCCGGCTCCCCTTCCCTTGTTCAGGTTCCGATTGGACAGTTAGCAGATATCAGGATCATTAAAGGGCCAACGGGTATAAAGAGTGAAGCCGGGCTGCTGTCGTTATACGTCTATCTGGATTTTTCCGGCAGGGATGTGGGCGGTTACGTGGATGACGCGAAGAAACGGGTCGCCTCCGTAAATATACCTTCAGGATACCGTCTGGAATGGAGCGGGGAGTACGAGTATCTGGTAAAAACGCATGACAGATTAAAGATGGTTGTCCCGCTTACCGCGCTCATTATCTTTGTGCTTATCTTTTTCAACACAAAGAGCATAACTAAAACAGTGATCGTTCTTTTAGCCGTGCCCTTTTCGCTTGTCGGCTCATTCTGGCTGCTATATCTCCTCAATTATAATATGAGCATTGCCGTATGGGTGGGGATCATCGCCCTGGCGGGTTTAGACGCGGAAACCGGGGTCGTAATGCTCCTCTATCTTGACATCGCCCATGAGAAATGGCGTCAGGAAGGCAGGTTGCGAAGTCAGGCTGATCTCAGGGAATCTGTAATGTACGGCGCAGTCAAGAGGATACGTCCTAAGATTATGACCGTAAGCGTTATCTTAGCAGGTCTTATTCCCATCATGTTCAGCCACGGCACAGGAGCGGATGTAATGAAACGGATCGCCGCTCCCATGGTAGGCGGGGTAATTACATCCACTATTCTTGAACTGGCGATATATCCGGCCATTTATATGCTATGGAAAGGGAGAGAGCTCAAAAAAGAATGAGGGCTGCTGTACTAGCTCAATAATCCGGTCCCTATAATCCGCTATAATCCTAAGAACCATTGTACATGCTCGGCAATTAAGTAACTCCTTTGGTATAATGAAAAACAATAGGGGCAGAAAGGGGGAATATATCCCCACTCTTCTGCCCCTATTTAGTTAGTGGTTTGAAATTCCGAACAGAAAAAGCAATCTGCTATTTCTTCAATTCACCTATTACGTTATCCAGAAACTTAGCCCAGTCATCCAGGTTCAGGTCTGGAAGAGAAATGGTCGCCTCCCCAATGGCCACGTTATCCAGACTCACCGTTTTATTATCTCCTAAGCTGGTAAGCATCATGTTCAAGAACTGGGGATAGTAGCCGATGAATACCAGTGTTTCTGGCCTCTCCGGGGCTATAGGATCCTCCCACTTCTCAACACGCATGTAGTTAATCACGTCACCTGCAAACATCTTCTTGGTTTTGATATTCCTTTTTACCAGGCTGGCAATAGTATTGCCGGTGGCAGCTACAGGAATGCCAGCCAACTCTGCTATCTCCCCTGCATACTCTACAAGCCTTTTCCCTCCGATCTCAAGGGTATCACACAGTGCCCCCGTTAATAACAGTATATTCTTGTCTTCCTTTAAGCACTTTGCTATATCAACTGGCGTTGCAGTCATATCTGTCTCCTTTCTTCCATCAAGGTTTATTCCTCTACCCTATCCGCCCTTATCTTGTAAACCAATCTGGGCAAAAAGGTAGTATACAAGCCTACTCTCATTCCATATTCCTCAACCATTTCACCAGGATCTAGCATCCTGCCGTCCCTGTGTTTGAACTTGGTGATCCGACCTCGTTTTTTATCTATCTCAAACCCATGTTCCTCTTCCAGTAACCTCAGCAGCTTCGCCTTTTTCGTTATCGGCAATTCCACATCCCTTTTCACAAACAGGTGCCAGTCATCAGGCAGTGTGTTGCCAAACCACTTCTTGTAGGCACTCAACCAAAGGTCGAACTTGGTCATCCGGGTGGTTTCAAATTCCTGGAAGGTCAAACACAGTTTATATGCCTGAGTGACGGCCTCTTCTTTCGTTTCTACCGGGTAAATGAGGTGTTCCGGAAGGGGTTCTATCTCCTTCTTATAGTTTTTAAGTCCATGCAAAGACCACCATTTGCTTCGATCATATTTATTACCCATTAAAAATCTCTTGAAATTCGAGCCATTGGGACCGACTATCACCTTAAGAGATGATCTAACATGAGCAGCCGCCAGGGTATACATGAGATCGGTGGCAGGTCCCCACAGTATCAAAACAGCAGGCCACTTGATCATAAAATCGGCCAGCATCTCAAAGGTAGCCCTGTACGGGCACCTATAACCGAGATAACCGAGCTTATACGTGGGTGTTGTCATTGCTAATCCATGGGAAGAGCATCCTCCAATATTGGCTAAACACCTGGGATTGTAAAGGGATGGAAATTGCTCAAAGAGAAACTTCTTGGTCTTTTCGTTAAAGTATCGGGCGGCATCTTGCGCAGCGCAACCGGTAACGGTGACAGCATAATTGGAATTCACAAATTCATTGGTCAGCCAGGCAACATCCTTATCGCTCCCCGCATAGTTGCCACACCCGGTTATATTTACAACACCCGGCAGGTTAAACCCTGTAATGGCTATATCCCTTACTTCTAACTGGCTTATAAAACCTCTCCCTGCGCGCATGCGGACGTTATCTTCCTTGATCTTTTCCGAACTCGATGCCAGGATCATATCCATAACAGGTATGTTTTGCGGGCATGCAGCTTCACATTTTCCGCAGAAGAGGCTGCTATCACATAGATCCGCTAACCTGGAAAAATCACCGTCTTTTGCCGGCAATATCACCTTACTGCTGATGATCCTATTGGGACAGGCCCTGAAGCAGGCATCACAGCCATCACACCTTGAGGCGTGCTTCTTCACCTGATCCGCGGAAAGAAGGTAGCTTTCTTTTCTTTTTCCCTTTACCTTCTGCGCTGCTTTAACGGCTAGCTCCCCTGCCTTCTCCTTATCGAAGACCAAAACCGCTGTTGGGGCTTCTGTTAGATCCTTAACCAGGTCATCTACAGAATCAAAACTCCGCTCCTTGAGGCCAAAACTCTGTTTAAAACTGGTTACGATTACCCTGGTGTCCGTCTTAGCCGCCTCCTCCAATATGTTAACTTTGCAGCAGCTATCGCTCACAACCAGCACATCAACAATACCCAGTCGCAGGAGTTTGGTCAGTTTTACCGGTGTTACCAGTACCTTTGCTGGTTCGTAGAAACGAATCATATCGTGACCGGCTGAGCCCACACCTCCAACTTCGATTTTATCTTCCAATTTATTTTCTTTTATAAACTGCACTGCCTCATAGGCTGGGATAAAATCATTCCCTACAAATACAACAACCGGTTTGGTTGTATCAACGGAACCCAGTCCTACTTGAGTATAAGGCTTAGGATAGTCCTTAACATCCAGCAACTCTTGATCCCCTGACCAGAGAAACCCAAAAAATGTCCACTTTAATGCCTCTGCAATATCCATGGCAACTAACAGCATAGAACCTGAATGAAGTACCTTGCTTTCCAGATCGAGGACATCACAGTCATGTCCGTGGCTGGCCGAGGTTATTAGCTCTGTCAGTTGACCTTCAACATAACTGAGAATCTTATTGGCATCTGCCAGGCTATGCATATTCTCTCCTGTAAATGCATGGACATTCATGTAACCGTAGGTCATAGCCTTTCCCCATTTTACCTCTGCATCTATTCCATTTTTTTTAACACAGTAGTCTAAAAGGTCCCGGGTATCAGATACAAAGGAAGCCAGACCCTTACCGGCAGTCAGTAAAGAGAGTTTCGCCTGGTATGTATCACAGTCTATGCCGCAGGCCCCCCGCCTACCCTTACTAAGGTCACAAGGACCTTGATAGCAGTCACCACACTTTGTTTGTACGTTAGTATAAAGGGGGGCATATCTCTCCAAAAGCACCCTGTCCCAGTCTGCCATATCGTTAGCATGGGGATAGGGTTGTAGCCATACCTTCATCTGATTTACAAGATTTTCATTCCAGGTGGTCTCAATAGCGTCTTTTACCAGATCCTCCCTTCCTCTAATATCCCTTACGGTTTTGGCAATATCAATCTTGGTCTGTCCCACTGTTACAGTCATTTTGTCTGAACCGTCTCCCATATCTTCTCCCTCCTATTTAAAAATATTTGCCAACATAAAAATATTAAATCTAAGCGCCAATCTTTATCCACCCTGTACTAAATTGTGAGTTTCCCGGTTCCATTCACCCCCTTTTGAGATATTTGCACAACCTACCGAGAGCTTTGAAGAAGCTCCCTGAGAGCGAATTGTATAGATTTTTTGGGGAACCCTTCTTAGAGAGCGGAATGTAGAAAATTCACATATTTGAGCCCGAAGGGTGAGTTTGTGAATTTTCAATGAAGCGAGCTTAGATGGGTCAAAAAATGTATGCTGAAGCGAAAAGGGGTACTTTTTCAAAGCTCTCAATTTTGTTAAGAAGTAAAGTAGACAAACTTTAGTCTCAAGCGTCGAATAATTAAAAATATCTCGGGAATTCTACTTTATTGAAGTTATAAAGTGGTTTTGATCGTTCTACTCTCTTGCCGTGCTCATGTAAGAATAGAAATTGCGGAAGGTATCTGGAATCTTCGGCATCCTAATTGGGATACAATAGTGAATCTGAACCTAAAACTATTACTAGGTCACTCTCATGGCAAGATTATAGATATTGGGTACAGTATAGGTAATCTCGGGTTCAATTAGAGTATGAGGATGAGCACACTATTGTATACTTTTACTCTATATACAAATAAATTTCAAGAAAAATCGTAACAGTTCATAGAATCCAGTTGACAGGGTTTGGAAAAAGACTTTGAATTTGAATGCTTAAATCTTAACCTCTTCAGCGGTAAACACCTCGTCTACTATAAAGTTCTCGAATCGGAAGGTGCTGTAGCTTGTCATAATCTTTGCAGGTTCATAATCAAGGGGCTCCACGCCTCTGTAATAGGTCTTCTTTTCTACCTGGTCATTTACCATCTGATGATCCTCCACAACAATACTGCCACTCTTTATCAGATAGGCGCAGTCTTTAAAGCGAGCCTCCAGTTCAGACGGTTTTGTCTCTTCGTTAATATCATAGATGGCTATATCTGCTTCTGCCCCTGCCCCTAAATGCCCTTTATTTTTTAAACCAAGGATATATGCAGGATTATGCCTGGTAATCCTTGCAATATCCAGGAGGGAGTACTCAAACTCCGGAAGCTCTTTATCGAACAGGTTAGCCCTATTCTCTGCCTTCATCAACCATGAAAATATCTTGGGGTACGCCTCAAATGAGGCATTGGCAGGGCTGTCCGTGGAAAAAGATATATGATTAGAGGGCTGGCTAAGGGCAAGTTTAAAGGCAAAAAATGGGGCTTCACTCCCAGAGACTTTTCCTTTCGAGAACACAATATCCTCTGAAAGCCCCATATCTACCCTCCCGAAAACCTCGCCAACGGTCTGTTTAGGATTTGATATCCTTAAGTTTTGCTCAAGATCGAATAGCCCTAAATCTATAGTTGCCCCTGCGTTAAGGTAGCTCAAGACCTTCTGGTAGGCTTCTTCATTGCCTATGGCTGACCCAACATGGGAGAAGTGGAAGCCTCCGGGATTTTCAATCTCTTCACCAAAGAGTTCAGGGGAAGTATGCATGATTATCCTTGGGATACTTTCCCTGCTCATTCCTGAAAAGAAACTCAGGACCTTCTTCGCAGTTACATTTCTCAGAATATACTTTCTCTCAGCATATTTCACAAAGGGTTCATATATCTTTAACCCGATAGCCTTGGTGCCGGCAATAATGATGGGTATAATCTTCTCAACCTCTTCAAGATGCTTAGCAGACTTGATCTTGCCCTCAACATCCCTGAGGTTCAGCACCAAAAAGGCGGAGGTGTCCAATATAGGTATTGAGGACAGTTCATGATGAACGTAGTTGGCTGTGACCTGGGTCATGAAGGGTTCGTTTACGTGGGTGTAGCCCATTTTAGCGTATATATGACCAATCTCGCTGGGGGAATAAAAGCGGTTCGTCCCTCTTATCAGGTTTAAACCATAGGTAGCTATATGACTGTGTACATCTATGCCTCCTGCCATAATGGCTTTTCCAGAGGCATCAATAGTCCTGTCGGCACTGGAGAACCCTTCTACTATTATGCCGTCCTCTATGAAGATGTCCCTCTCTTCTCCATCCAGGTTGTTCCTGAGATCGTATAGCCTTCCGCCTTCTATCTTTATCTTCATGGGAATTCCTTTATTGCAAACGCTGATATATGTCTCCCAATATACTCTCGTCCGATGGGTATTCGCTCTCCAGGACCTTTTTCAATTTGAGGGGCAGACCATCCATCCTGTAAGCAATCCCCTCTGCTTCTATACCCGTAACGGCTGTTGGGAAAACCACCTGGGCCTTGTTGGTTGTCCTTGTCCAGTAAGGATCGATGAGAACCATAGGTATTTTTTTCAACAAATCGGACTTTTCAGAGGGAAGAGACCAAAATGGGTCATCTCCAACGACTAATGCAGCGTCTATCTCATGGAGGTTTTCCAACAAGGAGTATTTACTGTTTTTGGCGACGTGATCACCGGAAAAATCCGCCGGCATTGGGCTTTTCAACTCCCTGATAAGAAGCTGTATCACCCCGCTTGTATTGAAATCATCATAAAGAGGAAGAATCACAAACCTGGTTTTCCTGTTTAACTCCTTAACCAGCGCCATCAGATTCTCAATGTTTTTCGCAGCATTATCCTTAGCTGACAATCCCATGCCGAAGAATATCGCACCATAGGACACCTTTGTCATCTGCCTGACCATATTTTCTATAGTAGCGATATCCCCTTTATAGTCTTCAGCGTTTTCCTCCCTCAGCAATTTCATCATAGTTTCCATTACCAGAAAATCAGTGCCCCGTTCCACTTGAAGAAACCGGCGGGACAGCTTTCCCATCTCATTTTCGGCAACATCCACAGTAAAAACCACCCTGTCCTGGCTTCCCCTCTCCTTGCATCTCCCCCTTGGATATACAGAATATCGGGCCAGGTGTCTTGGGGTAGAATGTATAGGGTTGCATCCCCAATATATTATAAGGTCGGCATTGTTCCTTATCTCCTCCAGAGGTGCTACGTAGAAATTTGAATCACCCATTGCGGCATAATATGAGCTCAAGAGGGCTGCCCCCCTTGGTTCAAACAATCCCTTTAACCTTCTTGCAATACTTAGTGCGATTTTTTGGGCGTTATACCCTGAGTTTGTCAGTCCATAAATCAAGGGTTTTTTTGAACCCTTTAAGATATCCACTGCCCTGGAGATAGCTGCCTCATAGTCGGTCTCTACCAGAGTTTTTTCCCTTATCATCGGCTTTTCTACCCGTCCCCTTTTTACATTTGGAGTGAACTTCTTGGTAAAAAGAAACTTGCTTATGCCCCATTCGCATACATTTCTTATGCTCTTTACCCGATTCTCCTCAACGACTACATCTATGTCATCACACAGACAGCCACAGGAGGGGCATACTACAGATTCATACAGTATTTCCGACAAATTTTACCTCCGTCTATTTAGTACTACTCAGGCACAAAGTGGCAAAGGCACATAGGCACAAAGCAGAGCAGGGTCGTTTCGTTGTTTTTTCTTAACTTTGTGCCTTTGGTGCTCTGTGCCTTTGTGCCTACCTGAATAGTTACAATCACACAAGGCTAATAGCTTTTGTGGGGCATAGTTCCGCACATGCCCTGCAGATATGGGAAGAGGGGTTTGCCCGTCTGCAAGATTGGGGGTCAACCAGCTTAATCTTCCCATTATCTATTCGTAACACAACCTCATCTGAAAAGCCAGGACCTCTCCCCGCTCCTACCTCTTGACTCTTTTCCATATTTACCTCACATACAGTAACACATATACCGCATCCATTGCACTTTTCCTGGTCTATTATAAGCCCTGTGATCTCTTTCTCAACCTCAGGGCCCAGAAGCCTGTTCAGTTCAGTCAGGGACTCTGAGTACTCCGGTTCCAATAGAAAAGGGCAATCCTCCGGTCTAACATCTCTGGAAATAAGGCGATTAGCGAATCCCATACATGAAAAGCCGCACTTCTCACAATCGGTTTTCGGGAGATAATGGTACAGTTGGTACATGGATAGCTTTGCCATAGAATTACCTTATTTGAGGATGTCCAAAAAACATAAATGTGAACCGAGTATTTAAACACTATCCAATACTAACTTTCATTGTATAGCCTTTCAAAATCTAATAATTTTGCTTTACCTTCATTGACTGCTTTTATACGGTCTTTTATTTCAGAAAGCCATAATTCGCGAATTTCATCTTCTTCATGATCGATGCTAGCTAGGATTAACTCAGCAAGTACTACCCTTTCATTCGGTGACATTTCTAATGCTTTTTCTAAAAGAGCCTTATCCATAATATATTCCTCCTTTCAATAATTGCTTATGCTTATTTATATGAGCTAATGCGATTGTTGGACAAAATTCTTTTCAATTGTTTTACAAACATTTTTATATCTGAATATTTCTTTTTTCCCTTGCATATTCGGAAAACTTTGCAAATAACTTATATATCCTTTCAGAACTTTAATATTGTCTGCAAATAATTCTGGGTTTCTCTCTGCATGGTGAAACATTGATCTAATGTTCCTTCTATAAGTACGAGGTGGTTGCGAAACTTCGTTTACAACTATGCCTGTCACTTTTTGCTGTCCTCCTTGACTCGCGATCCTTGTTTTTTTCTCATTAATGGAGAGGCCCATATCCTTGAGATTAGCAGACAAATTTTTTATCAAACTAATTATATTCTCTTTATTTTCCCCGCTTATAGTCATGTCATCTGCATATCTTGTATATACAAGATTAAAAGACAAAGCTCGCTGAGTCATAATTTCATCAAAATTACATAGAAACGCATTGGAAATAATTGGGCTAGTTGGTGCGCCCTGGGGCAAACCATTCTCAAGTGTGACAATACGGGCGACGGCTTTTGATAACTGTTCTCCAAAATTATTGTCTCTTAAAAGAGAGAAAACCATTTTTTCATTAATTGATGGGAAATAATTAGAAATATCAATGTTTGCTAAATATTTTTGCCCAACATGAGGAAGAGAATTAGACAAAATAGACTTTCCTTTTTGGTAGGAATGACAGTTCGGATGACAAGGCAAAGAATGAAGCAGATAATCTAATATCCAGTATTGAACCACCTTTAAAAATGTTCTAGGCGAATTTATAACACGCTCTCCACCACCTCGTTTACCAATTTTAAATTGCCTATAATGGTTTTCAGGGGCATGAATAAAGGATGTAATGAGCCGCGGACTTATTCCAATGGCTAAAGAGATATCTGTTATACTTAGATCTTTTTCTGAAGCAGGCTTATGACTAGCCTCATGAATGGTTTTGATAGAAGGGAATGAATAATAGTTAAAAAATGTATCGGGGGACGAAAAACTAGGGCCAACTTCAATACTTAGTTGCTTTGAGATCCGTGGCCAATAAAATCGGCCGGTGGTCCGAGGAACCCGAGGAGCAGCGGCCGGTTTTATTGGCCACGCACCCTCTTGTAAAATTATGCTACCTTCCGTGGATGGCGAATCGCCAACCGAATCCTGTTCTCGTACCCCCGATACATTCACATTAGCAGCTCTTGTAGATTTAAGCAAGAAAAGACGGGACTTGTCCCTGCTTCGTCTTAGCTTTACTGATAGCTTTAAATTTGTTTTGTAAGTTGCTGAATACAATCTTGATTTACCATGAACTCTCTGTAAATACCCTTCTTCTCGCCAAGTTGAAAAAATATTTTCGATTTCTCCAATATTGGGGAGTAGTGAAATTTCTGGATAAATTGATGCAATAAAACTTCTAACATCAGCCGCAGAAGCTGGTTGTAAAACTGCTGCCGCCCAGAGTAGTATATTTTCGTTTAATGTTACTCGCATCGTTATTCATTAAATGAAGGTGGACGACCTTTGTGACTTGTAAAATAAACAGAGCGCCTCCGCCTCAACCTTTTAATAATATTGCTATAATCAAAATTAGATAAGTCTCCGTAAAAAACTTTCCCAAAATCATCGATAGCAGCAGCTGGTCCCTCGATTAAAAAAGATTGTACATTTTCATATTCATTGCTAATTATTAAAATAAAATCCGTCATGCTTTCTAAGTCATGAACTTTTTTGTAAGAAAATAAACCCAATTCACAGTAGGCACCAACACTAGAAGCGATAAGGATCACTGCATTGCAGTGTTTTTGAATAAACATCAATTCATTTTCATGTGCATAGTTACTATATTTATGCCTGAGGCTTTCAAGCCCATCATCCTCTCCTAGAATCACCTCGAAGCCTTCTTGCTTTAATGCTTCCTCAAGGTCGACGCGTAATTGTGCACCAGGATGATCTAGGTCTTTGGAAGACGGGCCGCAGAGAAAAACAACAGCTCTACGTTCTGAGAAAATATCCTCTAAATCATTGCCAAATCTTGTTATTGATTCTTTGATATCACTCATAATTTCTTGATGTTACACCAGCCATGATCTTTAATTATTTATATGTCTAACGCGAGCATCACTGATGCGTAACCTGTATCTTGTAAACATGCTCAAAGATGCTTTGCAAAAGTAAAATAATCAAAAGCCAAAAAGCACCTTGCGGTTACGCATTCATGTGCATGCTGTTGTTGAACAATGGTTTGATTCTGACCGGGAGCGAAAGCTCAGCTTTTTATACTCTATTCACGTCGCCCGGTCAGATCAAACCTTATGGGTTAGGGTTTTTATCATCGTGACAATCCTGAAAATGATTCAGAAATTGGCCATGACTCTCCGTGAACATATATTTCAATAGCACCATTTTGAGAAATATTAATCACCGCGCAATTTGGGCATTCTATGCTTGTTCTTATTGCCGTTTCTTTCCGACTGCCACCATGCGTAGTACCAGCTTGTTGACCTGCAAAGGTCCCTTCATCTCGATTCTTCAATATGACAGTGGCTTGAAGTAATCTGCCGTCTTCAGTTATCAATACTGCACCGTCAAGTTTTGCTAATTCAACTAAATCTTCTATTGTCATGTCTTTAATATTCTGAGGTTCAATTTCAATTTTGGGCACTGTATGGTTTAAAGAGTCTACGTTACCAACCACAAATAGTGCACCATGCCCTCTAGCAACTAGTTCTCTTGACGCTTCTACCAAAGTTAAAAGTAACTCTTGAACATTTCTTTTTAATATTGATTGAATTTCTTCTATCCTATCCATTGGCCTAGAAAATTCCCAAAGCCCACTTCTTTCAGATAATTCACCAATAGCCTCAAGTCGTCCATTATTATATACAGCAATAGCACTCCTTCCTCGCCTGAGAACAAAACCGATGGACCGAGAATTTGCAGTAACAAAACGTACTAACTCTATGCCTTCTATATAGCGTCTTGATCTACTAAAATTGAGTCTTCGGAAGTCTATTGCTTTTCCATCATTGCTTAACACGATAGCATAATTTGTTTCTAACAGTGCATCGAAGTGTGGTACAAGCTCTGTTAGCTTTTCATGGTTTATATTTATTGGCATTCTAACTCTCGCCCTTGATTCAAGGATATTACCGATTTCATCTATATTGCCAACAATCATAGAACAGCCAATGGCCCTAGATTCAACTCGTATTGACGATAACCTTATTAGCTGACCTATTATCTCACTGAGTACTCTCGGTTTGATATTATGCTCTCCTGCTATAGTCGTTAAATAGCTTACAAACTTTATCAAACTACTATCTTCTTTTGCTCTTGCCATAGGTAATCCTGCTAAAAGTACAGGCATCCATAATTTCCACGCCTTCATTTCATCTAATGACTTTTGGTCTCGTTGCATTTTATATACTTTTTCATAACCTTTTAAAATAAAGTCAGATTTGTCTCGAGGTTGCGTGAGAACGACAGATACAACGTCTTTTTCAGGATTAGATAAGTCAGTTGTAGGTATCCCAGCAAAGCATGAAGGACATTCACTCGGATTAAATGATGATAAAGGAATTTTGATACAGTCCAATATCCTAACTTCATCATCCCTAAATTTAATCTTCAAGTCTCCATTGCTTCGGTCAACGGCGACTAATATTAAGAGTTCACTGATATTACTAATATCTTCAAGACTACGTATAGCAGTTCTTATCTGTGAAGCCGTTGTTAAAACATCATCAACTAAAAGAACTTTGGAATTAACTCGAATGTTTTCTGCACCAAGCCATTCTACATCGTTCATTGGTTTATACCCGACTACCAATGGAAGTTTTGTATATTTTGCGATTTCATCAGCGAGTAGTAGGCCTCCTACTGTAAATCCTGCTACTGCAGAGACATTCTGGTCACGAATTAACTCTGTAGATATAGTGCGAAATTCACTATTTATTTTTGGATCCATAAGAGATATTCTTGCCTGAACATATGCATTCGAATGTCGCCCACTAACTAGCTTATAGTGACCGTCAGATAAATAGTATCCATTATCTCTAAGAAGTTTTTCGACCGTACTTGCCATGATCCCTCCTTATATTTTTACCCTAACAAGTTATTCTAAAGTTTCTATATAACACCACAACCCGAAGGGTTAATTTAGATCTCTATGCCATAACAATTTATTTTGTCTATTCAGCTTATAATTCCCACCTGTTATCATATATTGGATTCTGTTTTCTTCAAGTGCTTGAATAACCCTTGTTAGTAATCCCTGTTGTGACATTTATTGCAAGGTGGTTCCTGGGGTCGGGCCAAGGTATGTAGTTGATTCTTATGGTTTACAGTTCCAGGAATATGTGTTTTCGGAGACTATATCCTCTTTTTCAGCCCCGAAAAGAACATTATATGCCCATTTCAGGGGGACAGTTCTGAATTATTCGTTCCAATATCCGATACTTGCTGTGGCCCGACCCCGTTACATGGCCATGCCCGTTACATGCCCCGTTACATGGATCTTTTTTCCATGCTCTCATTCTCGATCATTTTTTTGATGATCGCTTTTAATTGTGGCACAGATTCTTTAATCGTTTTCCATAGAATGTCGGCTTCTGTTTCCCAGTAGTGATGAGTTAAACGATCTTTCATCCCTGCAACCGATCGCCAAGGTATATCAGGATATTTTTTAGTAAACGAGTCAGGAATTTTTTTAACAGCTTCTCCAATAATCTCAAATTCTCTCTCTACGGCACGGATTGTTTTCTCATCGTTTGCGAAAGCCTCATAATTCATATCGAGCACAAACTCGTAAATAGCATCGGTTGCCTTCAAGATATCTTCAAGAAAATGTAAAACAGTCCTCTGAGTCATACGTAAACCACCTCTTTGATAATAGAGTCCTTGAGTTGAGGTTTTATACCTTTATTAGTTACCAAGTCCACTTTTACCCCAACGATTTCACTCAGGTAGTATTCCAATTCTATCAAAGTAATGAGGCTTGGAGCATCTTCATAATCTATCAACACATCAAGATCACTGCCTTGATGTTGATCTCCTCGAACATACGAACCAAAAACGCCTAAGCGGTTAACTTTATATTTTTTTAGGAGAATTGGTTTTTGTTCGGACAATCTCTTCTTGATTTCATTAAAAGTTTTCATTGTTGTGCTTTCCATCGATAGGTTGGTGTTTATTTCGTCTATTCAGCTTATAATTCCCAATATAACATATATCACCGAAATCATTACAAATAATTAATAATCTCCTCACAACCTCTTTGCTGTCTGGTTTATCTCTGAAAACAGCCCACACACCTTTGCCGCTGCCCCGCTGGCCTGAGCGACTGTCTCCGGTATATCCTTAGGCCCCTGGCAGGTACCGGCTAAAAATACCCCCCTATTGGAGGTCTCCAGAGGCATTGAAGTGGAATCCAACTCTTTGAAAAAACCGTGGGAGTCGGTCTCCAGATCGAGCATCTCAGCGAGGCGGGCATTTTGTTCCGAAGGTTCTAACGCCACTGCCAAGACCACCATATCAAACTCAACCTCACTATGCTTCCCGTCCTTCGGGTCTTCAAATACTACAATGGGATTTTCAGTTACAGGATTCTCTCTTATCTCACCAGGCAGACCCTTAACAAACTTCATCCCTTCTTTTTCCGACCGTACATAGAGCTCTTCAAACCCCTTCCCAAAGGCGCGAAGGTCATTATAGAATATCCACACCTCTGCATCCTGCTCGTGCTCCATAACCAGTCTGCCCTCTTTTATACTCGCCATACAGCAGTAAGAGGAACAGTACTCGTGGAAGTGTGAATCCCTGGAGCCGACACATTGAATAAAAGCAACCTTCTTTATATGCTTACCATCCGGTCTTATGAGTTCCCCACTGGTGGGGCCTGATGCACACACTATGCGCTCAAACTCGATATTGGTAACTACATTCTTCACCCTGCCATATCCATACTGTTCTTTCCTGGAGGCATCGAATGTCTCGGTACCTGTAGATAGAACGATGGCCCCCACGTTTAAGGTTCGCCTCTTTGGTTCTTCGTTGAGGTTTATAGCATCCAATTTGCAGACCTTCTTACACAGTTCGCACTCAATACACTTTTCTTTGTCTATTGTATATCTCAAGGGGACAGACTGGGCAAACATCACATAAATGCACTTCCTGGACTTTAAATTCAGGTCCCATTCGTTAGGCAATATCACAGGACAGACCTCGACACAGGCGCTACATCCGTTGCACTTCTCCATATCCACATACCTTGGTTTTATTTCAACCTCTACATTGAAATTCCCTGCCTTGCCTGTTATGCTCTTTATGTCGGCATTTGTTATTAACTCGATGATGGGGTGTTTACCGGCATCCACGAGCTTTGGCCCAAGGATACATATAGAACAGTCCATGGTGGGAAACGTCTTGTCGAGCTGAGCCATGACACCACCAACAGACAGGGAACTCTCAACCACATAAACCCTGTAACCCTCTTCAGCGATATCCAGGGCAGCCTGAACCCCACCTACACCCCCACCCACTACAAGGACATCCCTGGTCATTATCTCTTTCTCGATGGTTTTCCCTCTGTCCTCTTTCAGCCTTTCTTTTATTAAATCTATGAGACCCTTTTCATCCTTAACCTTTCCTATGTCAATGTATTCTATGCTATATCCTTTCGATGAAGATGCCCCTTCAAAGACATGACGGTGAATATCCTCTGAACAGGCCACAATGAATATGCGACCGAGTTTTTCCTTCTCGACACAATCATCTAAAAACCTCAATCCCCTTTGTGAACAGAGATACCTATGGGAGTACACAACTGTATTGGCTAGCTCTATACTTTTTGCAGTCTTTTCTATATCAATAGCTGAAATTATAGACGGACATACACATAGAAATATGCCGGTTTTATTCATCCTTTACCCCTTTAAATCCTTCAACTGATTTGCCATCTCTTTGGTAACCCTCTGAAACACAACCCCCTCAGCAGCGGATATCCATTCCAACCTGAGCCTTTTAGTGTCTATACCCTTCTTAGGCAGGGTCTTCATTAAAGAATTCACCCGTTCTTCGCACCTATAATTGCCGGATACATAATGGCAATCCCCAGGTGGATGGCACCCTGAGACGAGGACCATCCCCGCACCCTTTTCAAAGGCATAGAGTATGATGTCCTTACTCAACCTGCCGGAACACATGGTACGGATTATCCTCACATTGGTTGGATACTGCAGTCGGGACACACCGGCAAAATCCGCACCGGCATAGGAACACCAATTACAGCAGAAAGCGATTATCTTCTCTCCCGGATTCTCTTCCAGTGCTGCATCTATCTGGGCATGTAGCTGTTCGGTTGTAAAGCTGAGCGCCTCTATTGCCCCTGTCGGGCATGCTCCTGCACACACACCGCACCCCTTACATGCTGCCTCAACAACCCTTGCCTTCTTTTCTCCTTCAATTTCATCTTCCATGATGGCATGAAAGGGACATTGTTTTATGCAAATCCCGCATCCAATGCACACATCTGTATCCACCTTCGATATTATACCATCAAGCTTCAATCTGTCTTTGGAGAAAAGACCGCATACCTTGGCTGCCGCCCCGCTTGCCTGGGCTACAGACTCAGGAATGTCTTTAGGACTCAGACAGGCGCCAGCCAGATACACTCCGTCAATAACGGTATCTATGGGCTTAAGCTTCGGATGGGCCTCCATAAAAAAGCCGTCAGGGCTTGTGGGAATCTTCACTATTCCCTTTATCAAATCCCCATCCTTACAATGCTCAAGCCCCACAGCCAGTATCACCATTTCAACGTCTTGAACGATTAAGTCGTTTAAAGTATCGCTGTATACACTTATCAGCAGGTTATTATCCTCTGTTTCCGACACATCCTTGATTGTTCCTCTTACAAAAAGGACTCCAGCCTCTCTGACCTCTCTGTACATCTCCTCAAACTCTCTCCTGGGAATCCTGATATCCCTATAATACACAGTTATATCAGCCTCCGGGAAGAGGGACTTTAGTATCTTTGCCTGTTTTATCGTTGACATGCAGCAAATTTTTGAACAGTACTGGTTCCCGTCTTCCTCCCTGGAGCCAACACATTGTATAAAGGCGATTTTTGTGGGTTTCCTGCCATCAGAAGGCCTTAGGGGTTTGCCATCCGTTGGCCCTTCAGGATCCAGCATCCTCTCCAATTGAAGTGAGGTTATTACGTTCTTGAATTGACTGTAACTGTACTTTGGCTTATTCTGGGGATCGAAGGATTCAAAACCCGTTGCCACTATGATACTGCCAACCTCAAGCTCAAATTCCTCTTCTCCCTCTTCCAAATCTATAGCATCTACAGGACAGCTCTCAACACAGAGACCACACCTTGTACAATGGTCCATATCTACCACATAGGTAGAAGGGGTAGCCTGATCAAAGGGAAGGTAGACAGCCTTTCTAAAATCCATTCCTGCATTGAACTCATTTGCCACCTCTACCGGGCATACAGCGCTGCATTCACCGCACAGGATACAGCTCTCCTTGACATATCCGGGGTGTTTTATGATTTTAACTTTGAAGTTGCCTATATATCCATCTACGGACTTTACCTCAGCGTTTGTGAACACCTCAATATTCGGGTGGGTCATTGCCTCTGTCATCCTGGGAATAAGCAAGCATTCCGGGGATTGGTAACCTGAGGAGACTCCCGACAGTTGGGCTACCTTACCTCCCAGGGTAGGAGACTTTTCGACCAGATATACATGATGACCTGCATTGGCTATATCAGAGGCTGCCTGAAGCCCTGCAATACCGCCACCGATAACCAGAGCATTCTTTGTGGTAGGCACTTCTCTATCACTCAATGGTTGAAGAAGCCTTGCCTTTGCTACCCCCATTTTAACCAGGTCCATAGCCTTTTTCGTCGCTGCATCGTGCTCACGCATATGGACCCAGGAGCAGTGCTCCCTGATATTTACCATTTCCATTAGATAGGGATTCAGACCGGCTTCTGTTACTGTTCTTCTGAAGGTGGGCTCGTGGAGTTTAGGAGAACATGAGGCTACCACAACCCGATTGAGGTTGTGTTCCTTTATGTCATCTCTAATCTGGGCTTGACCGGTTTCAGCGCAGCAATAGGTATTCTCCCTGGCTACAACTACATCATTCAAAGATGATGCAAAATCAGCCACAGCGGACGTGTCTACCACCGCTGCGATGTTCTTACCGCAATGGCAGACATATACCCCTATCCGTATCTCTTCGTTCATAGAATCACCTATTAAGTCAGTAGTCAGGAGTCAGAATCCAGCAGAAAATTATTTCCATTCTGACTACTGACTACTGAATTCTCAAGTTTGTTGCGAAGCAACTAACTTGTCCACTGCATCTGACCAGACAGCCGAAAACTCTCCCTCTTCCGCTTTCACATCTGTTCTTTTCAGGTCGATTGCCTCTTTATCACATATATTAACACATGCACCACAGAATGAGCAATATCTGTCATTGACAACAACTTCTTTCCCCTCTCTGCTAATCGCTTTTGTCGGGCATAGGTCTATGCACCTGGTACATTCTTCAGGGCAGAGCTTGCTATCTATGCCTATCTCTCCAGAAAATACAGGGGTTAAGCTTATTGAACCATATTCACAACTGTCCTGGCAATGGGGACAGCCAAGGCATCTGGCTTCATTGGGCTTTACCGAATCACCTTCCACCCCTATCAGGTCTCTCGGACAATTTTCAACGCATGAAAAACAGAACTTGGGACAGTCTTCGTAAGTATTATCAATTACTTCATCGTTTTTGCGACACCACCGGTGTTCTCCCTCAGGGTTTTTAGAGCAGTGACTGGGACATCTGCTGGTATCTATCTCTATCCTCTTTGGAAATGAAAGTACCCCCTGGTTGTCCAGAAGAATACTCTTTGGAACATTATTGTGGGTTAAAGTAATCGCTGATACCGGACAGAAGTGAGAGCAGACCTCGCACAGAACACATTTACCCTCATCAATATCAATCCTGACCTCTTTTTCATCCCGTATCACCGAGATAGCATCCTTGGGACAAACCGTTTTACATATATCGCATTTAATACAAACCAATTTATTCAGAACCAGGGAGACCTCATCCACATACAGCTTCAGCTTAATCTCTGTCTTTTCATCTGTTTCAGTTTTTGTATTCAAAGCAATCATAATATCTCCAGGAGTAATGCTCTATTAAACAGGGAAAAAACCAGCACTCTCTGAGACCTTTATCATAACCTACCGAGAGCTTTGAAGAAGTACCTCTGAGAGCGAATTCATAGATTTTTTGGGGAACCCAACTTAGCGAGCGTAATGTAGAAAATTCACATGCTTGAGCCCGAAGGGTGAGTTTGTGAATTTTCAATGAAGCGAGCTTAGATGGGTCAAAAAATGTATGCTGAAGCGAAAAGGGGTAATTTTTCAAAGCTCTCTATATATAGATAATTTAAATAGCAGGATGTTGTCAATAACATTTATGGAATTTTCTCTCTTTTGAAAGTTAGGTACGCAATCAATAATATATCTAATATAAGACGTAACCGCTGAAAATTCAAGGGCTGGATAGCTGAAAGGGCAGAGTAAAAAATACTTTACTGATAGGTTGAAAGGTGTTAGTTTGTCTATAGGTTGATTCCCTGTTGTTTATTCGCCCAAACCCCCTTTCTGACCGCAAGGCCCTTGATGATATAGTATTTGACGTTCTCGGCTTGACAGAATCTGAACGGAACGAAGTCTACTGGGCCGTTTGTGAGTTGGTGAAGAATAGGCTTGAGAAGGCAAAATCAATTTAATTAAAAATTAGGAATTACGAATTAGGAATCCTGTAATTTTTAATTCGTAATTAGAGATGCATGTTATAATGAATCAGAAAGGAGGTTTATTTTATGAAATTCAACATAATATTAGAGCCTGCTGAAGAAGGCGGTTTTAATGTGACGGTTCCCGCCCTTGATGGCTGTTTTACTCAAGGGGAAACTGAAGAGGAAGCAATTGAGAATGCGAAAGAAGCTATACATGCCTATCTTGAAGGGCTTGAAAAACTGAATCAGATAAAATCAAGACCCAATGTAATTTTGAAAGAAGTGGAGATGGTTCTTTGAGTAAAACATTCTCCGGTAAAGATGTTGTCAAGGCATTGAGACGGAAGGGTTTTGTCGTTGACCATCAGCGAGGAAGCCATATCTTTATGCACAATCTTGAGAAAAACATATCGGTAGTTGTTCCGTTTCATAAGGAAATCAAGAAAGGAACTCTTAACAATATCATAAAAAAAGCAGGCATTACGATTGATGAACTTAAGGATCTGGTATAAACATAGCATCAACTTTACCCGTCCCATCCTCGAACAAACGCCCAATCCCCTTCCTGACCGCAAGGCCCTTGATGATATAGTCTTTGACGTTCTCGGCTTGACCGACGCCGAAAGAAATGAAGTCTATTGGTCCGTCTGCTAACTCGTCAAGAACCGCCTTGAGAAAGCAAGGAGTGTGTGAGGGTGCAACATACGGAAGGTTATGTAAATATTGCAAGACGAATATTTAACGCTACCAGATATGAAGCTTCAGATGAAGATGTGAGAAAACTTGCTGTAAATATGGCGCTTCTTGAACAAAGAGGATTGGGCAAACTTAATAAAAGGCTTGTTGACGCCCGTAAGCATACAAAAATATTTGAAACGATTGCTGAGCATAATTTTGCTGTTATGTTGATTTCTCATCACTGTGCTCAAATCCCAATAAATTATGAGCCTGATGACTTACAGTCCCCTCCGGATTTTAAAGTTCAGATAGGCGACATCACCTTTTGGATACAAATAAAAGACTTGCAAAAGCTGGAAAGAGAGAACAGGCAAGACAAGTTAATACAGAAAATTATAGAGAAAGCGAAGGAAATTAAGGTTGGCAAATTTTTCAGTTGCAAGTTGTCCGATGATTTTAAAGAAGACTGCCTGCCAGAGCTTATAGACTTCATGAAAAAGAAAACAACGTCGGCGATTGATGATAAAAGCTTTTTATTTACAAGTAAGAGCAATCAAAGAGCCAAAATTGGATTGCGGTCAGCCGTAAATGCAGAATTGTCTGAACTGACTCTTGGTTATGCAGGTGATTTGGAGATGGTAAACTTAACTGGATTGGCCAGAGATCAGATAAAAGAAAGCCTACTTAATGCAGCAGGGGCGTTTAAATGGGAAGTAGACCGTCAAAATATCAACCTAATAGTTATGGAAGCCGATAACAAAGAAGATATAGACATCTGTGATGCAGTTTTCGGAACAGAGTATGAATCAGTTGTTGAAAGTAGGGATTTTTGGTGTAGAGAGAATGATGGATTATTTAGAGACTCTGATTTTTCCCGGAAGGTTGCTGGTGTTATTGCAATTAAAAGAAAAGAGAAATGGCATCCAGTTTCCAACTATCACATGATTTTATATATGAACGATAGCTTTAAACATCTACTCGAAGACATAAAAAAACTTCTTAGTTTTGACATGGTTGTTTATTACTGCATGAGACCGCCTATGGGACAGGGGAATTTCAAGGTGTTGAGTTAAATGATGCCTACGCAACAGACAGCGCAAACAAAATATGCGATATCTATAATTCAAGAGGCGATGTGTTCTTGTTGAGAGATAGATATTTATGAGAAACATGCAAGCAAGACATAGGAGATAAATGCTTTATCTGTACCTTGATGAAAGCGGAAACATAAGGCAGACAAGACAATAAGAGTTTAAGATGTGCAAACAGAAAACTTTATGTTATCATTGGTTTATTCAAATATCATGGAGGTGTGAAATGCCTAAAATCGTAGCACAGATTCCGGATGACATCTACCGTAACATTAACGAGGAGATAAAGCTCGGCGTATTCTCTGACGCATCGGAGGCTGTCGTATCAGCGCTCAAAAAGGCTTATGCCCGGAAGAGCAGGTCATTCCTGAAATGGCTGATGAAAAAGGAGGACATAACAGAGGCTCAGATGCTGAAAGAGCTTGAGAAGATGCGCAAATGAGGTACAAGGTCTTTGTAGATACAAACATTCTGCTCTCAGGGATATTCTTTGACGGAAACGAAGCCAGGATTCTTGATTTGGTCGAGATAGACCTTGTGACTAGTGAGGATGTCGTTGATGAGTTACGGGGGATAGTAAAAAAGAAACTCAAGTATCTGAAAGAAAGGACATTTGAAATCGCTCTTGCTGAAACAGAAAAAGCATTGACTGATATTTCAATCATCCCGCGCTCAAAGTACAACCATAAATTGAAAGATGCTTCATCCCTGATAACTCATAAGAAGGATATCCCGATCCTTGCCGCTGTTCTTTACGCGAAACCTGACTATTTTCTGACTGGTGATTCCCATTTCTTTACTGACAAGATAAAGAGCATCGTAAATGTTTCAACTGCGAAGGATTTTCTTACGAAAATTAAATGATACCAAAGAAAATCATTGATAATAGCGACATAAAGCTATCCACTTTCCTTAACAGTGTCCTTGAGGAGATTCCCAATACACAATTCGACATCGCCACTGCCTTTTTCAATATCCAGGCATATGCCTTAATAAAGGATAGCATCCAGGGAGTAAAAGGTTTTAGGCTTCTTCTGGGAAGGGCCCCTGAGATAAGAAGTGAGGCAACCCTCGGGGATGTTCTTTTGAAGATGATAAGGGAAGAAGTCGAAGGATTTGACCTTTCTAAGGAGAAAGATAGTTATTACCATCGATTTTGTGTCTTAATACGGGGGCTTGGCAGAGGTATTCTATTAATATGTAAAGGACAAATTTGGAGGAACGGAGGATTCTTAAAATGGAGAGTTTATTACCACAGGTTTTGGGGAAGATATCGAGTTACCTTATGAAGTACAGGGCAGTATCCGCTGAAGAATTGATGTGGAAGATAGATCAGGAAGTGGACAGTCTGACTGAGGATGATAAAAAGGGGTTGGAAAAACTACTGGAGGGTGACGTAAAACAGATGATCTTTGAAGGAATAACAGGAAAGATTCGCCTCTCTGTCTTCTCTCCTGATATGCATGTACAGCTCAACTATCTGGGAGAGGTGTTTTACACCCCGCCCACTCACAAGTACATGCCCGATGAACTGGAAAGGGGATTTAAACGTCTGGCCAATTTGCGGTTCCCTATGGTTTCCCAAATAGCAGAAGATGCAGTAAAGGATTTGATGTACAGGTCTGGATATAAGGTATCGGATGTTCAGCCAGGAATACCAGGCGCCAGCAAAACCATTAGGGCAGTTAAAGACAACAATGAACTCCAGCTCTTTATGTTTCCATCTATTGTATTTGTGTCTGAAATTCTGGAGGCATTAAAGGTGGTAACTGTTGAACACGTGGTGATAGTTCCTTCAGAGAAAAGCCCTGCCCCATTTGTAAACTTCATCAGGGAAAATATGGATAAAGTAAAGGAAAATATTAAAATGATGATATGGGTAGTCAATTCACTGGAAAGCACTGTGAGCCCATTTATGGGGACCCCAAAAGATAAGGAGATATGGAAAAATCTTAAAGACCCTGAGAGGTCCCTCAAGGCATCCCAGAATTGGATAAAAGGGGCAGTAAGATCCAAGGTGCTAGACGAGGATTTCTAGTTTGTGAAGTATCTCTCCTACCGCGATAACAGCAGGGGAGTCATCGGGCAGGTCAATCAGCGGCTTCCCGTCAAGATCGTACTCTGTAATATTCTGATCATAGGGTACTATCCCGGCCAGCTCTATTCCATACTTTGATGCACTCTCGCTGAATACCCTTGCCTGTTCCTCCGTTGCCCTGTTTAGGATAACGCATATCTTGTCGAAGTTTATCTCCAGACTCTCTGCCAGCTCTTTTATCAATCTTGCCGTATTGATACCCCTCTGAGTGGCATCGGTCACTATGATCATGGTATCAACACTTCTGGTTGTTCTCCTGCTCAGATGCTCCAGACCTGCTTCACAGTCGATTATCGTAACATCATAATAGCCTGAGAACTTTTCTATGGCATGTCTTAGGATGTCATTGACAAGGCAGTAACACCCAGGCCCCTCTGGGCGACCAATGGCCAGGATCGAGATTTTTGGTATCTCCGCCAGGATATCCCGTATCTGATATTCAAGCATAAGATCCACAGGCAGATTGGAGGTTGGAGCCCTTCCCGGTCCTTTAACAAGTGTCTCTCTTATGTCTCCTATGGTCTTTTTAATGCTGACACCCAATGCAGGGGGGAGGCTCGTTGCCGGATCAGCGTCAATGGCCAGAATCTTCATGTCCCTCTTCTTGAGGTGTTTTATGATGATTGTGGATATGACCGTCTTTCCTGTGCCACCTTTCCCTGAAACGGCTATAACAGACTTTTTGTTTGATTTAGCTAGATCGTCTTGATGGTTTGTCATCTTTGTCTCCTTCCTTGAATTGAGAGCTTTGAAAAATTACCCCTTTTCGCTTCAGCATGAATTTTTTGACCCATCTAAGCTCGCTCCATTGAAAATTCACAAACTCACCCTTCGGGCTCAAACATGTGAATTTTCTACATTTCGCTTGCTAAGATGGGTTTCCCAAAAAATCTATGCAATTCGCTCTCAGGGATACTTCTTCAAAGCTCTCGGTAGGTTATGCAAAGGTCTCGAATTAGAGGTTAAATAATTGAGCAGCATTTTTATGGAAGATAAGCTCTTTTTCTTCCGTGTCAAGACCTATTACATCATATTTAGGAAGCTCCACAGAATAATGGCTTCCTGTGGGGCATTCAGAACCAAATACAAATCGCTCAGGGCCTATAATCGCTATACCTATCTTAATGCAGGCAGGTATGAGGCATGACGTTTCAAAGAATACATTTTTGGATTGAGAAGCGACCATGACACATTCAAAGACGTGTTCTACACACTCCCCCATGTGTCCTATGATAAAGTTAACCTCCGGGTATCTGTCAGCAAGTTGACCGATCTCCAAAGGTGATGCACCGGGACCAGAGTGAAGGTATAAGGGCACCTTATTCTCGATACATTTTTCTACAATAACCTCGGGCACAGAACTCTGGGGTTTGAACCCATGAAGGAATGGGTGTATCTTCAGAGCGACGACACTGCCGTCCCTTATCCTATCATCTATCGAGGAAACCTCTTCCGGGTTCCTGGGGTTAACACAGTATATACCGAAGAGTCTGTCAGGGAATTTTTTAACGGCAGAAAATACCAGGTCGTTTCTGAAACCCTTGTTTCTTGCTAATTCAAGCACATCAGGCCTGGCAAGAGGTAAAGGCAGTATAGGAAAGAGAATGGCTTTGTCAATCCCATATTCGTCCATGTGGGCAATAAGGGCATCGACCGTATTCTCTTTCCCATTCAAGAGCATTCCACCTATGTGGGCATGAGCATCGATAATCATAAGAGATGTCCGTCTTTAGGGTTTACGGTCTATCAATATTCCACCTTTCCGAATAAACTACTATTAACAGAGTAAATCGTCAAGGGAAAAACCATATCTTGACACAAGGTATATGATTTGTTATGAAATTAAAAAGTGCCTGAAGTGAGCTAAAGTTATGGAACTTTAGTCACTTTAGCTCACTTATAAGAATCAAGTGTATAGGAGGGAGGTGGAGTTTTTGAGCAAAGAAAAGATCGTTATAATCGGTTCCGGTCCTGGTGGTTATGTAGGAGCCATTAGGGCTTCGCAGTTAGGTGCCGAAGTTACTGTTATAGAAAAGGATGCCATCGGAGGTACCTGTCTCAACCATGGCTGTATCCCTACCAAGGCCATTCTCGCATCCGCTGAACTCTTTACCTCTATAAAAGAAGCAGAAGACTTTGGGATTTATGTTGGCGAGGTTCGAGCCGATCTCGGAAAGATTATGGAACGAAAGGGTCGGGTTGTAGAAGGTCTGGGCAATGGTATACACGGGATATTCAAGAAAAGGGGTATTGGGTTTATCAAGGGTACTGCAACCTTAATCTCCCCAACAAGGATCAGAGTGGAATCCCCCTCCGGGGCTGAAGATATAGAAGCCACAAAGGTAGTAATAGCAACCGGCTCTAAAACACTCATTCTGCCCTTTGTAAATCCTGAGCAACCCGCGGTTTTAACGAGTAGACAGGCACTCAGACTGGACAGATTACCCGAGACTGTACTCATTATCGGAGGAGGGGCAATTGGATTGGAATTTGCCTGTTTCTTCAATGCCTTAGGTGTAAAGGTTACCCTGATTGAGATGATGGATCAGATTCTGCCCAGAGAGGATAAGAGGATTTCGAGGCAGATGACACAGATTCTGAGAAAAAGGGGAATTAAGATCCTTGTAAAGACCAAAGTTAGAGACGTGCTCTCTTACAGTGACGAGGGTATTACCTGTCTTTTGGACAACGGTGATGAGATTGCAGGGGAGAAACTCCTTATAGCCATCGGAAGAACCCCCAGCTCTAAAGGCATTGGGTTGGCGCAGCTTGGGGTTAAGTCAGATGAGAGAGGGAATATATTGGTGGATGACAGGATGGAGACAAATATCAAGGGTATCTATGCCGTTGGGGATGTTACCGGGGGTATACTACTCGCTCATGTGGCATCTGCTGAGGGTATTGCAGCGGTTGAGAATGCCCTGGGTATAGACTCTAAAATTGATTATTCTGTTATCCCCAGTTGCGTTTATACCTCTCCTGAGATAGCCAGTGTCGGTCTGACAGCAGATGGGGCACGGGCATCCGGAGTAGAGGTTAAAACAGGGTGGTTTCCCTTTTCGGCATCCGGTAAAGCCATGGCCATGGGGCAGGCTGTTGGGTCAGTCCAGTTGGTGGTGGAAAAGGGGACAGAAAAGATTGTGGGTGGTCAGATCATCGGGCCCCTTGCAACGGAACTGATCCATGAGATTGCTTTGACCATTAAATTAGGTGTAACGGCAAAAGAGTTGAGCGCCACTATCCATGCCCACCCTACCCTGTTTGAGAGCGTGATGGAAGCCGCCCATAGTGTATATGGAAAGGCGATCCATGTATTTTAAGATGATTTTGGGGAATTCTGAAAAAATTCTGAAATAAATCTTTCCCCTGAGGCATTAAATTCACTATTCCAGTACCACTGGCCAGGAAATATAAGGGAACTGGAAAATGTCATAGAAAAATCTGTAGTGACAGAAAAGGGGCCGACAATCCAAAGGTTTGATTTTTCGCGCATATCCGAGGCAAGCCCCTTCTCCAGACAAACCAACCTGCCTTTGCCCCTCGATACCGGCATGCCCTTCAGAGAAATGAAAGAAGGGCTTATTCATGCATGGGAAAGTGCATACCTGAAGGCAGTGCTCTCCAAAAACAGGGGGAATATCACCCAGGCAGCCAGGCAGTCAGGATTGAATTATAAGACCTTTTATGAGAAGTTGACCAAGTATGGCCTTGACAGGAAAGAATTCCTCTAAATCCCCCCCTTAAACCTTTAAAAATGTCCGCCCTACCCAATCTATTTATGGGGATTTACCCATAACTCTTCTGGTTTATGGGGCAGTCCTTTCTTTTCAATAAACTCCAAAAATTACGGATAGATAGCCAAACTCACCGCACCGCAATTATGGTAAATACCCCATAATCGAAGAGTAAACGGCTGATCTGAAGTCAACTCCTATCGGCTAAAGCCGATAGCTTGAGGGTTCAAGGGGTCAAGGGGTCAAGGGAGAATCTTTTCTTCATCACTCTTGAATCCTGGAATCCTCGAACCCTCGAACCCTTGCGGCGCAAAAGATCGAACTGAAGTCTTCGCCTGAAGGCGAGGGTTTTTCTCCCATTCCCCGAAGGAGACAATAAGATTAGTTGTAGGTTTCTTCAGGTATCGTATCCAGGCTTTTTAAAGTTGGAATGAAAATTGCGTATACTCTTAATTACCTGTGGAGTTTTGTTTAACCTGAGAGCTTTGAAAATTTATGAATTCGCTCTCAGGGGACTTCTTCAAAGCTCTCGTGAGAAATGGGTAACTGATGGACAACCCTGTCAATTTTTTGTTCAAACACTCAGGCAAAGAGTCTTATATTCAGATTCAGGGAGAGCTCAGTCACAAAACGGTTTACGATATCTATTCTTTCCTGAACGACTCCCTTCCTCCCCACTGTCAGCATCTGACCATCGACCTTAAAGAAATCGACCAATATACAACCTTCGGCACCTTTTTGCTTTCGAGTGTTGTACGGGAGTTAAAAAAAACGGTTCAATCAATAAGGATACTTGGGATTTCATCGGGGCAGGAAGGCAACTTCAAAAATCTGGGAATGGTGAATGTGCCTGAATATGCCTATATGGTTTTAAAGGGACAACCTTTTTGATGAAAGGATGAAACCAAGTCTAAAATTTCATATTTAGGAGGGACAAAATGAACTTTAACGAGGTTAGAAGAATGGCTAAGGATCTGGGTGTAAAGACAGCCGGAATGACAAAGGCAGATACGATCCGGGCAATTCAACGAGCAGAAAATAACATCGACTGCTACGCCACAGGCAGAGTGCACGACTGCTATGAGAACTTGTGTTTATGGAAAAGTGAGTGTCTTTCCATAAACAATAATGGAAAAGCTGTCCTGAAATGATTTTTTAGCGAGGATGGAGAATAGATGCTGCGTATAACCGAAGACAATACGGTTGCACAGATAGACCTATCTGGAGACCTTAACCGAAACAATATCCTCCCTATTAAAGAGAGTATCATGGAAGGGATTCACCCCAGGATAAAAATCGCTGAATTTCACTTCGAAAAGGTGGGTACGATGGATACTCCGGCAATGGCCATGATGGTTATTGTCATGAGATACCTGTTCACCAAAAGCATTACCTCAAGAGTAAAGGGGTTAAGAAAAGAATGCATGGATTTGGCCACTATGTTGGGGTTAGACCTAATAGCCGATATAGAGGCTGATGTCCAACATTTAAGGACTTAAAGGAAAACGAAGTTTACACAAGGGAGAAATACAAGGAGGGGGTTTTAGCCATGAGGGATGTTTTGGCCATGATTATGGCAGGGGGGATGGGTGAGCGGCTCTATCCATTAACGCGTGATAGGGCCAAACCGGCAGTGCCCTTTGGAGGCATATATCGCCTGGTAGACTTCACCTTGAGCAACTGCATCAATTCCGGTGTGCGTAAGATTGCGGTACTCACCCAATACAAGTCATTGTCTCTGGAACAGCATCTCAGGTTGGGCTGGAGTATCTTCGATTCAGAACTTGACGAATATATATTCCCAATTCCTCCCCAGATGCGGATTAACGGAGATTGGTACAAGGGAACAGCCGATAGCATATACCAAAACCTATACTTTGCCGACACGGTAAACCCCGGATATTTTCTAATCCTCTCTGCTGACCATATTTATAAGATGGACTATTCCAGGATGCTTGCCTTTCATAAAGAAAAGGGTGCTGATGCTACTGTAGCCACCATAGAGGTGGATCAACAGGTGAGTTCTCGGTTTGGCATCATGAAGGTTAATGATGAAGGCAGGGTAATCGGTTTTGAGGAGAAGCCCGACAAAATCGAGGGTTCACTCCACGGCAAGCAACCCCTCTTTGCCAATATGGGTGTGTATATATTCAACAATGATATTTTAAGGGAATCCCTTGAGGAGGATGCCTGTGAGAAGAGTCACCACGATTTCGGCAAAGACATCATCCCTGCGATGATCCACCGGGCCAGGGTCTTTGCCTATAACTTCAGGGACGAGAATAAAAAAGACTCCAAATACTGGAGGGATGTGGGCACCATTGATGCCTACTTTGATGCTAATATGGAACTGGTGGCGCCTGACCCTAAGTTCAATCTTTATGACACTGACTGGCCCCTACGTACATATCAGGGCCAGTATCCTCCTGCCAAGACCGTCTTTGCCCAGGAGTATCCTGGGGGAAGGATGGGTGCCTGCCTGGATTCTATAGTTTCGGGGGGGTGTATAATCAGTGGTGGAAGGGTGCAGAACTCTGTTCTCTCTCCACTGGTTCGTGTTAACAGCTACGCTGATATCAGGGAATCCGTCCTGATGGAAGGTGTTGAGGTTGGCAGATATTCTAAGATCAGGAGGGCCATCATAGACAAAGGAGTAAAGGTGCCTCAGGGGACAGAAATAGGCTATGACCTGGAAGATGATAGGAAGCGCTTTTTTGTGAGTGACGGAGGGGTGGTAGTTATCGCCAGAGGTACGAAACTCTCGTTTCCAAAGAGAAAGCCCCTCAGGATGCAGAAGGTTGTTGATTATGTTCATCCCCATGGAGTGGCTAATTGGACGTAAGGGAACACGTTATGGGGAGAACCTATTGAAATCTATCAATCAAGGTGATGCCAAAATTTTGACAATGCCTTGACCGAATCAAGGAGGGTGCTATGGTAGAAATAAAGCGTATCTTGTTTTGCCACGATTTTTCTGAGACTGCCGATTTTGCTTTTCCCTATGCTATATTAATGGCAGAGAAGTTTTCGGCCCCGTTGTATATCATCCATGTGGTGGAAGAGAGTTTCCAGCATTGGACATATATAGAACCCTTTTTGGCCGGCGAAACTCTGGTAAAGATTTTTGAAGAAATAGAAAAAAGGGTCAGGGGACAGCTTGAGGATATATGCAAATCCATGGCTGCCATGCTTAAGGAGTACTACCCTATCATAGCCAAAGGGATACCGTTTTCGGAAATCATACAAACAGCTAATGAAAAAGAAATCGATCTTATTATTATGGGCACCCACGGACGTACAGGCCTAGGGCGTGTGCTTTTTGGAAGTGTGGCACAGAGGGTCGTAAGGAGGGCTGCATGTCCTGTTTTGACTGTGCGTATGCCGGCAAAATAGTCTGAAGGGCTATGATCTGACCTTCCTCGACCGTTATTCATACTACCGCAGCCTCACCCCTGACGATGATACCTTAGCTTAGCCACCTTAATTTAATAGTATAGGAATTTCCTTTTTAAATAACTTTAGGCACTTTAAACTTTAGCTCACTTTAGTCACTTAACTTGTTAATATAGCACACTGAAATGAAGATAAGCCTATTATAAAACTCTATAGATAATTCTGGGCAAATTGCATTGATTTTATTTCTGTTTGTTTGTATAAAAGTAACTACTCAGGCACAAAGTGGCAAAGGCACATAGGCACAAAGAACAGGCTAATAGCCTGTAGCCTATAGGCTAATAGGCTAGAAAAATTTGTGCCTTTGGTGCTCTGTGCCTTTGTGCCTACCTGAATAGTTACGTATAAAGAGAGCCTTGAAAAAGTACCCCGTTTCGCATCAGCATAAATTTTTTGGTGAAAACACTTGAAAAATCTTGAGATCGCAAGGATATTCAACAATATAGCTGATCTCCTGGAGATCAAGGGAGATAACCCTTTTAAAATAAGGGCATACAGAAGGGCGGCGTTAAATCTGGAGAGCATTGCGGAAGACCTGGCGACCATCTCCGCCAGAGGAGATCTCAAAGAGATTCCTGGCATTGGGAAAGACCTTTCCCAAAAGATCGAGGAGTACCTCCGAATAGGCTCCATGAGCTATTATGAGGAGCTAAAGAGGGAAATACCGGAAAATCTCCTTGACCTTATGGCCATTCAGGGGCTAGGCCCTAAGAAGGCCAAACTTTTTCACGAGGCCCTTGGGATAACGACTATTGATGAACTTCAAGAGATGGCACAGTCTCGCCAACTCCAGGGTCTCCCTGGGATCAAGGAGAAGACCGAAGAGAATATCCTGCGGGGTATTGCTTTCTACAAACAAGGGGTTGGAAGGATGACCCTGGGATATGCTATGGCCATATCGAAAAGGGTAACCGATCAACTCAGAGAGATTCCCGGTGTGGAGCAGATAGATTCTGCCGGAAGCCTGAGACGCCGAATGGAGACTATTGGCGATGTTGATATCCTGGTATCGTCAAGTTCGCCATATAAGGTCATGGATACATTCATCCATCTGCCGGAGGTCAGGCAGGTGCTGGGAAGGGGGACGACTAAGTCGAGCGTTCTCACTCAAGAAGGCTACCAGATGGACATTAGGGTGGTGAAGCAGGATCAGTACGGCGCGGCTTTAGCCTATTTTACCGGCTCCAAAGCCCACAATATCCGAATCAGGGAGATGGCTGTCAGGAAAGGATTCAAGATAAGCGAATACGGCATATTTGATGAGAAATCCGGCGACCGGATCGCAGGAGAAAAGGAGGAAGATATTTACCGACTCCTGGGCATTCCTTTCATACCTCCGGAACTTCGGGAGGACCGTGGAGAGATCGAAGCTGCCCTTAAGGGGACTCTTCCAGACCTTATTCAAAGAAAGGACATTAAGGCTGACCTTCATGTCCACAGCCGTTACAGCGACGGGGCCCATTCCATCAGAGAGATTGCAGAAAAGGCAATGAAGATGGGCTACGAGTACGTGGCCATCACCGATCACTCCCAGTCCTTAGGTATCGCAGGGGGAGTCAGTATTGATATCCTGATAGCCAAGATAGAAGAGACTGAAAAGGTTAATAGTGAACTTTCGAGGATACGGGTCCTCTGTGGAACGGAAGTGGATATCCGTCTCGATGGCACCCTTGACTATCCGGAAGATATCCTGTCAAGGCTCGATCTGGTTATAGCATCTGTCCATTCCGGATTCAAGAGGAGCAGGGAGGAACAGACTGAGAGGATCGTTCGGGCCATGAGAAACCCTCATGTGCACATCATCGGCCATCTAACAGGAAGGCTTTTGGGGGAGCGTGAGGGATATGAGGTTAATCTGGATGAGGTACTTAAGGCTTCCGTGGAAACCGGAACAACCCTTGAGATCAACGCCTATCCCCAGAGACTCGACCTGAACGACATTGGATGCAGGCGGGCAAAGGAACTGGGGGCAAAGGTCGTTATCAATACCGATGCCCATGTGCTCCATCAGTTTGACTATATGGATATTGGAGTAGCCGTTGCCAGGAGGGGATGGCTTGAAAAGGAGGATGTTCTGAATACCCTCGATGTAGAGTCTTTTCTGAAGGCGATACGCAAAAAATAAGCTCTCCGTTTCACTCCTTTTTGGCTGCTGTTGGACGATCAAAGTACGAAATGACATCTGTGCCGAATCTTTCCAATTCAGTCCCAACGGTCTCCCTGAAGTGCTTCATCAATGTTTCCACAGTCCAATGGGGAAACATATGAGCTGATCGAACCTGTTTGGGGTGCGACCACAATACCAGCCTGGGTCCATCAATCGCAATAACCTGTCCGTTTATCCATGCTGCCTCATCGCTGGCTAGAAACACGACCAATGGGGCAGCAGCTTCAGGGGGATATATACCCAGGTCTTCTGGTTTCGGTTGAGGCAGACCCGCCTTTTCTGCCTCTTTGACTGCCCTGTCGACCAGAGGCTGAATCATCCTGGTCATGGCAGCGGCGCGGATAGCGTTTACAGTTATGCCGTATTTAGCCAGTTCCATGGCCCATGTCATGGTCATGCCTACAATCCCTGCCTTAGCAGCAGAATAGTTGGTCTGGCCGAAATTACCCATCAGGCCTGCGCCGGAAGTAACGTTGATGATACGACCGCTCCCCTGTCCTTGCATCTCCATTGCAGCAAACTTGCCGCATGCAAAGGTACCTTTCATATGTATTGCAATGACCTCGTCCCAATCCTCTTCTGTCATTTTCAAGAGGGTACGGTCCCTTGTTATCCCAGCGTTGTTTACAAGAATGTCCAGATAGCCGAAACTGCCTTTGGCACACTGAATTATGCGCTGTGCCCCCTCCCAGGAAGATACGCTTTCCACGCAGGCTGCTGCCTCTCCTCCGCTTTTCTTAATCTCCTGAACTACCGCATCTACCTCTCCGGCCGTTCTTCCGTTAACCACTACCTTTGCACCGGCTCCAGCCAGGGCTATAGCATATGCCCTGCCCAACCCTTTCGAAGAACCGGTAACTATAGCGCTCTTTCCTTCGAGCAACATGTTCCCTCCTCTTTTACCAACTTATAAGAATAAAGAAAGGATTCAAGGATTCGAGGGTACTGGGGTTCAAGTGAACGGAACTTAACCACTTGAATCCTTGACCCCTGGAACCCTTTTCATCGACCAACTCTTTGGGAGATAAACTTAAAGTATAGGATAAAAGGTATTTGCATGTCAACTGATAAGAGTCATCTTTGTGAATTGACATACAGCCATGTTTCGATTATACTCTACCCTCACACTAACAGGTTACTATTCTTTAAATTCCAGTAATTCATCAAGAGGAGGAGATTTATGGACATTGTAGAAGCCATAAAAACACGAAAGAGCATAAGAAACTTTAAGCCCGATCCCGTACCGAAAGAAACTCTCAGAGAAATCTTGGAAATTGCCAGCCGAGCCCCATCAGCAATGAATACCCAGCCATGGGAGTTTATCGTGCTTTCAGGAGATGTTCTTGAAAACATCCGACGAGGCAATGTGGAAAAGCTCAATTCCGGGACGTTGCCTCATCCCGAACATTCCGTTGTGGGATGGCCATCTGACAGTGTGTACAGACAGCGTCAGGTAGAACTTGCCAAGCAGCTTTTTCACCTCATGGACATATCAAGAGAGGACAAGAAAAAAAGGGCAGAATGGATGGAGCGAGGGTTCCGTTACTTCGATGCACCGGCAGCTATCATTGCCTTGTCAGACCGGTCTCTATCTGAAGCAGGACCACTGATGGATGTGGGTGCTGTGATGCAGAATATCTGCCTTGCAGCACTGAATTATGGTCTGGGTACCTGCATTGAGGACCAGGGTGTAATGTATCCCGATGTGGTGAGGAAGTTTGCCGATATCTCCGAGTCCAAACGGATAATAATTGCCATTGCCATTGGTTATCCCAACTGGGATTTTCCCGCGAACAGGGTAGAGAGTACCCGAGAGCCCGTAGAGAGCATCACAACTTGGTCTGGCTTTGAATAAAAGAGGCGAAATAGAAGACAGAATTGCTAGGCGCATTTTATTATTTGAAAGCTCTAATTGAGATTACAGTGGAAAAAGATGCGGAGTTATTGAATGAAAAAGACAGAAGGAGGATCAACTATGAGTAACAAGACACACAGTAAGAACATGGAAAATTTGGAGGAACTTAAAAGGAGGCGGGAGCGCATCCTGCAGATGGGAGACCCCAGTGCAATAGAAAAGCGCCATAAAAAGGGACAGATGTCGGCACGGGAAAGAATAGAATACTTTTTTGATCCCGGCACTTTCACTGAGATAGGAATGCACGTTAAGCACAGGACCACTGCCTTTGGCATGGATAAAAGGGAAGTTCCTGCCGAGGGTGTTATTACAGGTTTTGGTAAGGTAAAAGGCAGGCATGTCGTTGTTGCCAGTGAAGACTATACAGCTATGGCAGGCACTTTTGGGGAATATCATGGGAGAAAATTTGCCCGTGCTATGGATTTTGCTAAAGAGAATGGCTGGCCGTTTATAGGTATGAACGACTCAGGAGGTGCACGTCTTCAGGAGGGGATGGATACCCTGGAAAGCTATGGTTGGCTGTTCAGGTCTCAAATACTGGCTTCGGGGATAATCCCTCAGATAGCCCTGCTTATGGGGCCCTGTCTGGGCGGACAGGCATACCATCCTATAATGCAGGATTTCCTTATCCAAACAAAAAACACCGGGTTTATGGGTATTGCGGGACCGGCCTTCGTAAAGACGCAAACCGGGGAAGAAATCAGTCTGGAGAGTCTCTCTGGTTACAAAGCCCACGCCATAAAATCAGGACAGACACACATAGCAGCAGAGGACGACAAAGACGCCATGGATAAAGCAAAGGAACTTCTGTCTTTTATGCCATCCAACAACAAAGAGAAACCACCTCGTGTGGAAACAAAAGATGATCCCGAAAGAAAATCACCGGATTTGCTTGACATACTGCCCGAAGAGCCATATCAACCTTTCGATATGTTCCAGATTATCAAAAGGATAGTGGACGACGGTTATTTCTTTGAGACACTGGGACTTCACGCGAGAAACTTAATAACCGGTTTTGCCCGCTTTAATGGTCGTCCTGTAGGGATAGTTGCCAACCAGTCCACTCACATGGGGGGGTGTCTGGATGTTGATTCCTCGGACAAAGGCGCCAGGTTTATAAGATTCTGCGACCTGTTTAACATCCCACTGGTTACCCTTCATGACTGTCCCGGCTTTTTAATAGGTTCTCAGCAGGATTGGAGAGGCATATTGAGACATGGCGCCAAGCTGCTCTACGCCTGGGCCGATGCCACTGTTCCATTAATTGCTGTCATGGTAAGAAAATCGTTTGCCGGCGCCCACTATGGCATGCTGGATAAGTCTATAGGCGCCGATTTTGTCTTTGCCTGGCCTACAGCCCAGGTCACTATCGTTGGCGCTAAGACTGCGGCCAGCATCATCTTTGCCAAGGAAATAAAGGAGGCAGAGAACCCGGAGGAGATACACGCAAAGAGGATAAAGGAGTTTTCAGATCTCTATGAGAATCCTTATCAGGCTGCCGCCCGAGGTTATGTTGACGATGTGATAATGCCTGAGGATACCAGGAAGACAATAAATAGGACACTGGACGCACTGGAAAATAAGACCGTATCAAGACCATGGAGAAAGTATTCCAACATTAACCTGTGAAGTAACAAGTCAGGTTGTTTAGGCTGTAGGCTGTTAGGCTGTTAGGCTACAGCCTAACAGCCTTCAGGCTAACAGCCTAACAGTCTACAGCCTATCCGCCTGATCAGTTACGAATAAGGATAAATTAAAATGAAAAACAGTTTTGATGTTTTATTTAATCCCGATTCAGTAGCCATCATTGGGGCATCGGAAGACCCTTCAAAGATGGGCCATCAGTGTGTTGACAGTCTTAAGAACAGAGGATTTAAAGGAAAGGTATACCCTGTTAATCCTAATACCGACGAGATTTTAGGCATAAAGACATATCCTACCCTTGGCTCCATCCCGGAAAAGAAGATCGACCTGGCCATTATAGTAGTACCAGCCCATTTAGTATTTGGCGTTCTGGACGAATGCAAGGATAAAGGGGTCAAAGGTGCAGTAATTATCACTGCAGGGTTCAAAGAACTGGGGCATCAAGACGGGCGCAACCTCCAGAAGGAAATGGCAGAAATAGCTGACAGGACTGGAATAAAGATAATCGGGCCGAATACATTTGGGATGGTGAACACCCATATAGGCCTGAATGCATCCTTTTCTCCATACCTATCCCAATTGAAGAAGGGCGGTATCGCGGTTATAAGCCAAAGTGGCGGAATTGCCCATGTAATAGTAAATCAGGGGATAGCTGAAAATATCGGGTTCAGTAAAGTTGTTGGTCTGGGGAACAGGTGTAATGTAGAATATGCGGATTTGCTGGAATACCTGGTTGATGATAATGACACAGATGTCATTCTTCTGTATATCGAGGGCATAGATGATCCCCGCAGATTTATATCGGCAGCCAAAAAAGCAGCCCTTAAAAAACCCATAGTGGCGTGTAAGGTGGGAAAATCACCTGCCGCTTACAAACCGGCATATTCTCATACAGGGTCTATCGCAGGCAAATATGAACTATATGAAGCCGCTTTTAAGCAATCGAACATTGTATCTGCAAGCGACTGCGAGGAATTGCTTGACATAGCCAAGATACTGTCTCTTTCTTCACCGCCAAAGGGAGACAGGGTAGCTGTTCTCTCCTTCCAGGCAGGACCAGGGATTATGATAACAGATGTATGTGCAACCAGAGGCATGAAACTGCCAAATTTTTCAGACAAGACAAAAAAGATACTGGAAGAGGTTTTACCCCCTATGACAATAAGGACCAACCCTGTGGATCTGGGGTTTGCAAAAGGCTGGAAAACTCTGGATACAGTGATAAGGGCCGTTTTAGAAGACGGCAACATTGATGCCTTGATCTTCTTCATGCTGCCACATCCTGTTGTACCCTTCAAGGAATTGTTCAAAGGCATGGTGGAACTAAAGAAGGAATATGGAAAGCCTGTTGTGATGTGTATAAATTCACATCAAATGGAGACTCAAGAAGCAATAGATGTATTTGAAAAGAATTCAATCCCTGTCTACACTACACCTGAAAGGGCTGCAAAGGCCCTTTCAGGCCTGGTCAGGTATGGTCAGGTTATTGGATAACTTCACTTATCCTCTTGCTTGTACTAGACACCTCTTCTTCTAATTGTTTAAAGAGCTCTTTAATGGGCAATATCCTGTCAATCTGCCCGATACCCTGGCCGCATGAAAGGAATCCACTACTCAAGTCTCCTTCTTTAACCAATTTCTGATTTTTAGGCCCCTCAATCAAAGGATATATCTTTTCAAAGGGCACGTTCTCCTTCTCTAACCCCTGTACCTTTTTTGTGACATCGGTAACCAGACACCTATGTGTATTCCCGTAAGGGCGCAACACTAAAACGGTGTCCGTCTCTTTGGCTTCCAGGAGTGTCCTCTTTACGTTTTCATGTATGGGGCACTCCTCAGTTAAGAGAAGCCTGGTCCCCATAATAACCCCTTCGGCTCCAAGTGCCAGAAGGGCCAAAATAGCCTTTCCGTTAGAGACACCGCCGCCGCCAATTACCGGTATCTTCACTGCATTTACCACGGCAGGCACAAGACAGAGGGTTGTGATGTCGAGCATCCCTGTTGCCCCTCCGTTCTCAAAGCCAACAACGGTTACTGCATCGACACCGACGGATTCAACCTTGCGGGCATAGCGCACCCCTACGCATTTATGGGTTAACTTTATTCCTTCGGGTTTTAACCTGGCAACAATGTCATCCGGTGCCCTGTGTCCGCTTGTTTCAACTGCCTTAACCCCTTCCTCAATAATTACATCCAGATACTCATTGTTATCGATGGGCTGCATCATGGGGAACAGATTTATATTAACGGCAAATGGCTTGTCAGTCGAATCCTTAATCTCTTTAATGGCATCTCTAAAGCTGTCTTTGGTCCTGTAGAAAGCAGAGGGGAGAATGCCAAGACCCCCGGCTTCGGCTATTGCGCTTACAAATTTTGCATCTGTAACATACATCATTGTCCCGCCAATGAAAGGGTATTTGATATTAAACATTTCAGTAACTCTGGTTTTTAGCATTTTTTTCCTCCTTTTTTATGGTGATTATAAATCCTTCTTTTTGAAGTAGTTGAGATACCCCATAGCACACATGGGGATGTGGTGTTCTATTACCCATTGATAGAGGAGTTCATTCCCTCTATCTGAGCCCAGCGCTTCCCTCGTATCTGCCCTGAACTTTTCTGTAATCACTTCCTGAGAAAGCCCCTTACTCATCATTCCTGAAACACTATCTTTCCATTTCATAAGCCAGTCAATACTCGTATTCAGGGTCTGATTTACCTTTTCTGTAACCCCAAAATGAGAAAACAGCAGGAGCTTCAAATCAAGCCCCAAAAAACCTTTAATCGTCTCCACGTTTACATCCGGATCGAATTCCGGAGGAGGGGTTGTGGGTATCAGCCCTCCTGAATCTGAAAGGTATACCCCCGCTGCATCCCCTGTAAAAAGCCCCTTCTCTTTTTCTGAGTATATACAGATATGGTGATCGGAATGCCCGGGGGAATCGATCATTTGAAGCCTCTGACCTTTACCCAGATCGATTATCTCACCACCCTTCACGGGCATTATCCTATCCTGTTCCACAGGCAAAACCTCTCCATACCATTCATCTATGAAGTCTCCGAAAACCCTCTTTGAACTGTTTACCAGCTTTGAAGGGTCTACCATATGCCTTGCACCTTTTTCGTGAACCACTACCTTAGCCTCAGGCATCTCCTTGACTAATGTGCCGGCTCCTCCTCCATGATCCAGGTGGATATGGGTAACAATGAGATATGATATATCAGCAGGGTCAAATCCAATCCCTCTAATCCCTTCAATGATAAAAGGGGCTGATTTTGTTGGCCCGGTCTCTATCAGTGCCAATTTTTCGCCTGCTATCAAATAGGCTGAGGTAAAATTGGGGATACCAAACACCCTGGCATCTATTAAGTATGTATATATTCTCGGCTACCTTCTTTGTGTTAGTCATCAAACCTTCTCCTTTAATTGATTAGTTCACACTAAAAAATTCCCTTTTCCGCTTTCTGGAGCAGGTTTTAAAAACTGTTCACGGTTAACGGTTAACTGCGAACTGTAAACTGTAAACGATTTAATGATCTTACTCATGTTCGCTCCAAAGAAAATTTTTCATTTTTCAGGATGAACTAATTAGTTTTTTTCAAAAAACCACGAGCTAGCAATTTCGGTATCGTTTCCGTTGCAAAAGAAGCCCCATAGGGTTTATATGAAAATCGTTTGTGCTGTGTTATCTGAAGTGTGCCGCAAATTCGTTCTTGATTTTATCAATATTATGTGATAATGTTATTTTCATAAAATCTTTAAAAGGAGTACTCATGCCGATCATAAAACCTATATCAAGCCTTCGCAATCAAACGAGAGATATTGCTTCGTTGTGCCATGAACAAGACGAACCCGTTTACTTGACCACGAATGGTGAAGGCGACCTCGTTGTTATGAGTATCGAACACTATGAAAGACTCAAAGCAAGGGTCGACCTTTTTGGGAAACTTGCTGTAGCTCAAGCCCAGGCTGCGGCAGGGGAAAAAGGGCTTACTCATACGCAAGTGATGAAAAAGCTCAGGCAGCGCTTGCATGGCAGATAAATACATCCTCCGTTACCTTCCTGTTGCCGTTGACGACCTTGTTTCAATATTCGACTGGATCGCAAATGACAGTCCGGCCAATGCCGCAGCGTTTGTTGAAAAACTCGACCAGCGTATTAGCAGCCTCAAAACACACCCCTTACCTGGTTACGTACCACGTGACGAAAAACTCAAGAATTCAGGTTGTCGAATCCTCGTCATTGAATCCTACCTCGTATTTTACGTTATTCGTGGTAGAACCGTTGAGATTCATCGTGTTGTTCACGGTTCCCGGAATTTGGACGATATTACAGCTTGAAATTACACGCAGAAGCAGTACACACAACCATCCCAGTACCAGAGACCTAACTAAACACTATCTCCAGAGCTTCTTCAACTGACTTGACTCCTACCAGCTTTATATCCTTTTTTCCTTGAAAGGTCTTTTTATTACTATCGGGCAATATACATCGGGTAAACCCCAGCTTGGCAGCTTCTTTTATCCTGATACCTCCCTGACTTATCCCCCTGATCTCTCCCCCCAGACCCACCTCACCAAATACAACGGTTTTAGGGTCAACAGGTCTGTCCATATAACTGGATGCCACTGCGAGTACAATTCCCAGGTCAACGGCCGGTTCATCTATCCTCACCCCTCCGGCAACATTCAGAAAGACGTCCTGGTTTACCAGGCTCATACCAACCTTTTTCTCCAAAACAGCCACCAATAGAGAGACCCGGTTATGATCCACGCCAATGGTTGTCCTGCGGGGCACAGCTAAACTGGTGGGGCTGACCAGTGCCTGAAGTTCAACAAGGATTGGCCTGGACCCCTCTACACTGGAGACCACCACTGAGCCAGGAACATTTATAGGTCTCTCCGACAGAAAAAGCTCAGAGGGGTTCAGGACTTCCTCCAGACCTGAGTCCTTCATCTCAAAGACCCCAATCTCATTGGTGGATCCATATCGGTTCTTTACCGCCCTCAGTATTCTATAGGGATGGCCCCGGTCTCCTTCAAAGTACAATACAGTATCTACCATGTGCTCCAGAACTCTCGGCCCTGCTATAGCCCCTTCCTTGGTTACATGTCCTATAAGAAATGTAGACACCCCCGTCTTCTTTGCCATGTACATGAGCCTTGCCGCCGTCTCCCTAACCTGAGAGATACTGCCTGGAGCAGACTGCAAAAGTGATGTATAGATTGTTTGAATGGAATCGATCACTATGACATGGGGTTTTAGTTTCTTTATCTCCTCAATGATCTTTTCCAGGGATGTCTCCGAAACAATGTACAGGTTTTTTGAAGACACCCCCAGCCGGTCCCCTCTCATCTTGGTTTGCTTGGCTGACTCTTCCCCTGAAACATAAAGGACTTTCCTTCCTGACAAACCCAAATTATTCAGGGCTTGGAGCAGCAGGGTTGACTTTCCAATCCCGGGATCGCCCCCAACCAGAACAACTGACCCCCACACTACCCCTCCGCCCAAAACCCGATCAAATTCTCCGATGTTTGTGTTTAGCATGTCCTCTTCATCTATGCTTATCTCAGTTATGGGTTTAGGTGTTTCGTTGATCTCCATCCCAAAAGGGTCCATTCTGGAAGGAGATTCTTCGCTGATTTTCTCTTCTATCAAGGTATTCCATTCGCCGCAATCCGGGCATTTGCCCAGCCACTTAGGTGCCTGGTAGCCACAGGATTGACATGAATAGTACGTTTTGATCTTTGTCATTCTGGCAAAAAATCCTTTCAGTGATTCCTCGCTCCTACAGGCTTATTTTCCCCAACACCACAGACCTTTTAGCCCCGGTTGCTGATGGGATGTTACCTGACATTCCCATGATCGTCTCATTTGCTAAGATGGCAAAAGAGACAGCCTCCTTGGCACTTGACGGGATCCCCAATTCATCTGTAGTAATAATCGGTATCTCCTTAAAGAAACCCCTCAACAGACTAAAGAGGTATTTATTTTGGCTTCCTCCCCCGGACAGAATCACCTGGTCTATCGGATAGCTTGATAGGATAAAATCCTGATATGCCCGATGAATGCTCCTGGCTGTAAAACATGTCAATGTTGCCAAAAGATCCTCTGCCGCCATGTTTGGATTATCTGCAATCAACTCTTTTACCATGCTTTTGCCAAAGGTCTCTATCCCGGTAGACTTGGGAGGAGTGAGTTGAAGATAACTATGGGCCATCAGCTTTTCCAGAACGGCATGGTTTACATTGCCTCTTTCCGCCCACCTGCCGTCTACATCGAAGTCCTTTTCTCCACAAGAAAGTATCCTTACCGTTTCGTCAATCAGTGCATTCCCTGGTCCTGTATCAAAGGCAATTATATCTTTTGCCTTTTCAGTAACTACCGTGACATTGGCAATCCCCCCTATATTCTGCACTGCCTTTGTCTTACCCTTCTCTCTGAAAAGGAGAAAATCTGCATAGGGAACTAAAGGGGCACCATGACCGCCTGCTGCCATATCCCTTTTTCGGAAATCGGATACCGTAACAATGCCTGTCCGCTCAGCAATTATATCTGCCTCACCAATCTGTAATGTAGAGCCTATCATATCCCCTTGCGGGGGGATGTGGTAAATAGTCTGCCCATGAGACGCAATGAGATCCAAATCATCCTTAGAAACTTTGCTCTTAGTGATACATTCCAGGGCCGCCCTGGCAAATAACTCTCCCAACTCAAAATTCAGCATGCAGATACCAACTGTAAGTCCATCAAAGGCCTGCTCAATTCTCCTCTTTGTTTCAATGGGGTAAGGATAATGGTGGTGGTATAAAAGGTTAACCTTGGTTTTAATGCCGTTTCCCTTTATGCAAACCAGAGCAGCATCAAGCCCATCATGGGATGTCCCGGACATGAGGCCAATTATTAACCTCTCTTTTTTCTCGGCTATCTTCAGAAGCCTCTTCAATTACTCCTCCAGTTTACAGTCCGTATCTTTCTTTCTATTCTAATTCACCTCATTCATCGTGTCAACAATCAAGAGGTTTTTTATGAATAAATTGACAAAGTCCTCTACTTAAAAATATAATAGGAATTACCTCACAAAGGATTCAAGGGGTCAAGGAGTCAAGGATTTGAGGGAAATCAATAATACGGGTACTGAACAGGAAAACAAGGAACTGAAATCCATTATCATCGATAGAATCCTCAAGAAAGGGAGAATAACCTTTGCAGAGTACATGGATATGGCACTATACCATCCTATCCACGGGTACTACAATTCCCCCAGGGAAAAGATCGGAAAAGACGGTGACTATTACACAAGTTCTCACATCCACCCGGTATTCGGGCATCTTATAGCAAGATTGCTCTATCAAATGTGGAATATCCTGGGGAAAAGACCTGATTTCACAATAGCGGAGGCCGGGGCTGGAAAAGGTTTTTTGTGTTGTGATATACTGGACTACGCCAGAAAACAGTTGCCGGATTTTTATGAATCATTGACCTATAAGATCATAGAGATAAGCAGCCATTTCCCTACTTTTCAGAAAGAACTGCTTAAAAACCACTCTCATGAAGACAGGGTTATATGGCATTCTCCTGATGATTTTAAGAAAAGGGGACTCCGCTTCGACGGGTGTTACCTCTCCAATGAACTCCTCGATTCCTTTCCTTTCAATATGGTCAAAATGGAAGGAGAGAAGCTAAGGGAGGTTTATGTAATCCTCAATGAAAGTGGTTTTGTGGAAGATCTGGGCGAGCTGTCCACCCCTGCATTAGAACAGTACTTTACAAACCTGAATATAACACTGGAAGAAGGGCAAAAGGCTGAGGTAAACCTGGGAATTTTTGACTGGCTGAAAGAAATCCACAGTACCATGGGCAAAGGATTCGTCATAACCATTGATTACGGATACACAGCAGATGAGCTTTTCGCCCCGTACAGGGAGAATGGCACTATTTCATGCTACTATAGGCACACCATAAACCACAATCCCTATATAAGGTTAGGTTTTCAAGACATAACAGCCCACATTGATTTTACAACCCTGATGGAAACGGGCGAAAAGATGGGTTTAAATAAGATCATTTATTTAGAACAGCACAAGTTTCTCACAGCCCTGGGGCTCCTCGATATCTTGGAGGGCTTAGAGAAAAACAAGCATAATATGTCAACACTGGAATACTATAAAGAAAAACTGTCCATGAAAAACTTTCTTATACCCGGAGGTATGGGAGTTCTCTTCAAGGTCTTAATACAAGAGAAAGGAATTGAGGGTTTGCCGTTGGATATGTCTAGAAGTATATTTTGCGATAAGCGCCTATATCTTGACAGACACACCACCTACAAATCAACAGGCAAGCAGACGAGCTAAACAACAGGAGGCCTATGAGTCAATTTGAGAGGGCATTAGAGGGGTTAGTGGTAAGAGTTATACATGCCAGTTCACCGCAGGCTAAAGGGAGGACAGAGAGGACTAAAGGGGATTAAAACAAGAGAGGAAGCGAATAAATTTTTAGAGTATTATCTGCCTTTATACAACGAAAGATTCAGTTTTAAAGCTGCCAAAGAAGAAGACCTTCACAGAGAAATACCTGATGGTCTTGGTATGGACAAGGTTCTCTGTATTAAGACAAGACAGTCAGTAAGAAATGACTTTACAATAGCTCACAATAAGAAACTGTATCAGATAACAGAGCATGTAAATGGAAAGGGGGTTATAGTAGAAGAAAGGACAGATGGCTCTATGCTCATAACATACAATGGCAGGTCTTTAAAAACCCCTTCCAGTTTTGCCAGTATGGACGGGATATTTACAATGGTTCAGGATGTCATAGCGATGACGTTCGAGCATTTTTACGAAGCTGTTCAGAGCGCGATGATTCAGCGAGCGGCCAGTGCACACCAATGATCCAGCGCCTTGCCGGCCCAGGTTCTGGATCGGTATGTCCAGATATGTTTAAGCTGGTCTTTTAAGATCATCACGGTGCTGATCACCTCTTTTCAGGGCGAACTAAGTAGCAATTTATCGCTTCGTTGGGCAACAAATGATTGACAAAACTTTATCGATTATAGTAATCTACCAACTATTATCGATGGAGGTTTTCTTACGCAAACAGTCACTGTGTCACCAAAATTTTAAATCGTAATACCCAGAACGGTTAGAGAGTCTTTGCAACTCCGACCAGGACAAAAAATATTTCCAAACACCCTTGTAAGATGTAGTCTCTCTTGTTGTCCCAGCCGTAACGATCTATCAAGTGTTTAAGGTCGTCCTTCGGGAATCTAAAGTTATCCAAGTTGTTGCGGCCATGCAAAAAGGTACAACCATAGATATAATAGCCAAGCTGGCAATCAATGCCTCAAAACTCAGTCTCCAGCATAACCTCCCAATGGCAGACAGTATTATCCTGGCAACAGCACAGGCATTTGATGCTACAATTTGGACTCAGGATTCAGATTTCAAAAACATCTCTTGGGTGAAGTACTTTCCGAAAAAATAGCAATTGGCCAACACATCAAAGAAATATAGAAGGAGCGTGTATAACACGACATATCTCAAGAAGGCGAGTAAGATGAAACAGACGCCACTTCGAAAATGTCATGGTGCTCAGGGTGATGTAGGATGGACTGACGTTTTGAGTGGTTCACCTGTTAAAAAAGGACAACTGTCCCGAATTTTTTTGTTTATGGAGTAAAGGTATGATCTCTGCTAAAGAACGTTTCGCTAAAAAGGAAATCGAAATATCCGGACGAATGATGGCTTATGTCGATGAAGGGACCGGAGACCCAATTGTGCTTCTTCACGGCAATCCTACTTCATCGTATTTGTGGCGTAACATAATTCCCTATTTAACAGATTTAGGAAGGTGTATTGCTCCTGATTTAATTGGAATGGGCGATTCAGATAAATTGGACTCCAGGGGTATACAATCTTATCGTCTTGCAGAGCATCAACAATACATTGATGCTCTATTGGAGACCTTGGAGATACACCAAGACGTCGTTTTAGTGCTTCATGATTGGGGATCATCTTTGGGATTTGATTGGGCTAAAAGGCACCGCGAGGCTGTCCAAGGCATTGCATATATGGAAGCGATTGTTCAGCCCTTGACATGGGAGGATTGGCCCCAGCAGTCACGAGCTTTCTTTAAAGCACTCCGCTCACCGGATGGCGAAAAAATGATCCTAGAAAAAAATCTCTTCATCGAGACAGTTTTACCAAAATCCGTATTACGTAATCTGACAGAAGCGGAGATGACCGTGTATCGCCGTCCGTTTCGAAATCCAGGAGAGGACCGTCGTCCCACACTATCATGGCCTCGTGAAATTCCGATCAACGGGGAACCAAAGGATGTGGTAGAAATCGTGAAATCTTATGGAAAATGGTTAGAATCAGCAGACGTGCCTAAACTTTTTATTAATGCCGACCCAGGGACTATTTTAGTCGGATCACCGCGCGAATACTGTCGTAGTTGGCCTAATCAAGAGGAAGTAACAGTGAAAGGATGGCATTTTGTTCAGGAAGACTCGCCCGATGAAATTGGAACTGCGATTAGGAACTTTATCAAACGCTTGCGTCTCTAACCAACCTTCTCGTTATTGTATGAATAAAAAAGCTTGGTTCTATTGATTCAGGAACTCAGTTGGAGGTTATTTCTCTCTTACAACGGCTATTTGCATTTTGAGCCCGCCCAACCTGTCAGGCTACCTAACTGGTGTTTCGCTACGCTTCACACCGCCAGGTAACTTCATCGTTGAGTCTGTAGAATAAGTACATTATTGAGATTTCTATAAAAGTAATATTGAATATAAACAATAAGTTACAAGGTACATATTTATTCATTAATGGGTTTTTCTTCAGCCTTGTTATGCGGTAGATAAATCCTATAATATTTTAATGGTGAGGAGATGGCAAAAATTTTTAATGGTGAAAAGAAGGCAAAATTAGGCACGGAAAAGAAGCCCGCTGTTGTTCATGTACAAACAGAAGAAAGATTGGAAGAAGTAGCATCAATATTTGAAAAAAACAGTTGGAAATATACAATTGGATTGGAACCAGATAAACCAGAGGATATTATCGATTTAGAAATATTATTGAATCCACCAAAACCAAAGGTAGCCGAAAAGAAAGTTGGACGCAATGAGCCCTGCCCATGTGGAAGCGGGAAAAAATATAAAAAATGCTGTGGCAAATAAGACTATTGTACATTCTTAAAAGCTTGGATTCCTAAAGCAAACAAAGAGGCGCAGTAAATAAGCCGGATAATTTGCAACCAAATGCAACCTATCCGCAACCAGCAGTAAATGAAGGAAGGTAAGTTGTTAATATTTAAAGACAAAATATATAAATGGTGCCGAAGGCGGGACTCGAACCCGCACGGGGATTGCCCACCACCCCCTCAAGATGGCGTGTCTACCAAATTCCACCACTTCGGCAAAAATTTCAGGTGTGCTGTTCCTTTTATTTGTTTTTTGGAGAATCAGGGGATTTTGGAATATTTTGTTTAGCCGGCGTAGACCCCTCTTGCATAATCGACGAAGCCGGTCGTTGAGAAGAAAAATACGCCAGAGTAAGAGAAGTTAACATAAAGATAATGGCGGCTGCGGCTGTTAATTTTTCAAGAAAACTACCAGGTCCGCTGCTACCAAAAATAGTTGAGCTAGAACCTCCAAAAGCGGCTCCCATCTCAGCGCCCTTTCCGGTTTGCAAGAGTACAATCATAATAAGTGCAATGCACACGATTATATGTATCGTTATAATCAAGGTAAGCATTAAAAATTAGCCCCCGCTTTTTCTTTAATATTATGGTGATTTGTATATGGTGAAAATCTTATTACCATTATTTCAATAAAAAGTAAAGTAGATAATTAATAAAGTTAGGATCATCTCCAAAAAAGTTGGTAAAATCATAAGGATTCAAGGGGTCAAGGATTCAAGTGAAATGTTAAAAAAACCACAAGGCACTTACCTGCCTGTGCGTTGCACGCGGACAGGTAAAATCGTTAGAAAACAAACACTTGAACCCTCGAATCCTTGAATCCTCAAACCCTTTTTAACAACTAAATGGGAGAAGAACCATAAGTTATTTAGTCTCCATTGTAAACACCCCATCCCAATCTTCAGGTGGTGGAACTTCCATCAAGTTTTTGCTTCTCTTCAAGTAGAGTTTCGATGGGCAATCATCTGGCTTTATGTCCAAAACCTTATTAAAGGTCTCGTTGGCTTCCTGCCATTTCCTCCCCTTGTATTCCTCAAGACCCTGGTGAAACAGGCAAATGACGTCCTTAGTCTCATCGGGTACCCCGCCGTTCCTTCCAACCAATTCATATATCTTGACTGGCAAATCCTTTCCCTTAACCCTTACAGAATCTAATTCTCTACAGAGAAACTTATCCCTGACTTTTTCATAGGTTACTTCACCAATTATTATATTTGTACTGTATTGCTTGTTAGCACCCTCTAGTCGGGAACTGAGATTGACACTATCTCCCATTACTGTGTAGTCAAATCTTCTCTGTGAGCCCATGTTTCCAACCACCATTGGTCCAGAGTTTACGCCTATACCAATATTGAATCTAGGTGTTCCCTCGGCTTCCCATTTTTCTTGGAGAACTTTAAGCTCATCTATCATATCCAGGGCTGTATAGCATGCCCTTTCGGCATGGTCTTCTTGGTCCAACGGGGCCCCATAAACCGCCATTATGGCATCTCCCATGTATTTATCCAGGAGACCATCGTATTTAAAGACTATGTCTGTCATGACAGTCAGATATTCATTTAGCAGTTTAACGAGCATCTCTGGAGATAGCCCTTCTGAGATTGTGGTAAAACCCCTTATATCAGAGAATAAAACTGTAAGATCCTTTTTTTCTCCCCCAAGTTTTAGCTTTTCTGGATTCTTCAGCATCTCATTAACTACAGAAGCAGTAACATAGTAGTGAAACGCCCCTTTTATCTTCTTCTTTTCTCGCTCCTCTGTCATATAACGGAATATAGTTACCCCAATATAAACCAGGAGGAGAGTCAAGAAAGGGTATACAATATTTATCCACACCCCTTTGTACACGAATAGATATCTATTCAGCATGAAGAAACCAAAAAAGAAAAGGACAGCAGTAAGTGCGCCCCAGACAGCCTTCAATTTAGGCAATATAAAACCCAGAAGCAGTCCCAATCCCAAAATAACTAAAATATCCACAACAGCAGTCCATTCTGGACGAATCAGGAAATGTTGACGAAGTATACTGTCGATAATGTTGGCGTGGATCTCTATCCCTGGATATACACTGCTAAACGGGGTAACCCTCATATCATAGATTCCTGTAGCAGTTGCTCCTACAAGTACAATCTTGTCCTTCAAGGCAGAAGCAGGAATACGATCACCTAGAATATCTGCAATAGAGTAATAGGGAAAAGTCTTTTGTGGACCGGCATAGTTAATAAGCGTTCTCCCCTTCTCATCAGTAGGGATCATAATTCCCCCAAGCTGGACCCCATCTATACCGTAGTCTGCAATCTTAAGTGATAAGAGTGGAGAACCCAGATAATGGTGTAGAACCCTCAAGGATAAGGGCGGAAAGAATTGGTCTTTGTATTGGACCATTAAAGGACACCAACGCACAGTTCCATCCCTGTCTGGAAAAATGTTGAAATAACCGCTCCCTTTGGCAGCAGTGGAGAGCTTATTAAGGTTGCTCTCTACTGCGTATGCCTCTGTTAAGGAGACCTTTTTCGCTTCCCTGGATTGATATCTGAGAGAAGGATACTTCGATGGTAATATGTTCTTGAGTTCTACACCGGTCCCCCCTTCTTTCAGGTGCTCAAGCCCTTTTTTTGATGTATGGAAAAAGTACCCCAAGATTACTCTATCTGATTTCTTTATAGCCTTTGCAAGTATCTCGTCATTGTCAGCCTCTTTCTCGGCCATGGATATATATTCTATTAATTCCCGACTGGTTATCCTCAATTCTTCAACCTTTTTCTTAAAAGAAGCTGTCCTCTCTAAATCAGAATTCTCATCGGGTTCAGCAAATACTATATCAAAACCTATACTCCTGACCCCATATCCGGTCAAGGTATCAATAAGTCTTGCGACCTTTTTCCGAGACCAGGGCCATCTTCCCAACTCATCCACACTTTTTTCGTCTATGGCTGCAATTACGACTTCACTTCCTGGCTTCACTGAACCACGAGAAACAAACCGCAGGTCCAGGGCTTTGAGTTCCATTAAATCCAAAAAGGGGACTCCTATCAAATAAACAGTGATTACCAGCAGAGCAATAAATAAGCTGATCTTAACGCCATTTAATTTCAAAGGTTTTCTCAAATTAAATCCCCTCAACAATCTTCAAAGAGATTTCTTGCGTTCATCATGTATCCATTCAATGTTTTTTCTTGTGTTTTCTTAGGGTTCCATCTTCTTTTATTTCACTGATAGAAACCTTTACCTCTTTCCCGTCCTCCAGTTTAACAGTAACCTTCTGTTCGATTATATTTTGCTCTACAACCCTTCCTTTCCCCTGAAGCGTTAATACCGTCTGACCGAACTTTGGCATATCTTTTTTAAGATCAAGATAGGTTTCGTGTTCAAAAGCCAAACAACACATCAATCTTCCACAGACACCAGATATTTTTGCCGGGTTTAAAGCCAGATTTTGGTCTTTTGCAATTTTAATGGATACTGGCTCAAAACCTTTTAAAAAGGTTGAACAACAAAATTCCCTTCCACAATTCCCTATACCTCCTACCATCTTTGTCTCATTCCTCACCCCTATCTGACGCATCTCAATTTTTGTGTGGAGTCTCTGGGCAAGTCTCTTTACTAATTCTCGGAAATCCACCCTGCTTTCGGAAGTAAAGTAAAAGATAATCTTAGAACCATCAAATAAACATTCCACTTCTACCAGCTTCATCGGCAGGTTACAGTTCTGTATCTCGTCCAGACATATTTTATGTAGTTCTTTCTCCCTTTCCTGATTCATTATTTCAGCGTTTAAATCGTTTTCGTCAGCTTTTCTAAGTATCTTTTTAAGCGATTTATCTAATAAACTGATATCTTCTAGAATTGTCATCTTAACAACAGCTCCTATCCCAATACCCTTCTCTGTTCCCACAACTACCCGATCATTAACCTGAAGGTTCAGTTCCCCTGCATCAAAATCATAAACTTTGCCGTTATCTCTAAATTTTACCCCTGCAACCTTCATCTATCCCCCGTGTCCCGTTCTCATACTGTTACTCCAATTCAGACCTCAGACACCAGACTTCAGACGTTAGACACCAGACCCTCCAATTGTGTAACCCCTGGCTATTTCCCCATCTTCAGTCTGATGTCTGAGGTCTATAGTCTTAATGTCTGAATTGGAGTGACCTTTTATTGACAGAGTTTCCCTAACATCACTTCCAGTGTTAGGCGCTTATTGGAATTTCGCAGTAATGCCAATTCTGCATCATTTATTATCCTTAATTTCCTCAATAAATCCGTTGTAGTGAACCTTCCCGAAAGCCTTTTTATCTCTTCTAGAAAATCAGCATTTATCAATCGATCCAATGGACAGCCCTCTTTAAAGATTAAAATATCTCTAAACCAAGCTTTTAGGAATTGAAGGGCGCCAACAAGTTCTTCTTTTTCCTTTGACATTTCTTCTGCAAACTCGAAGGTCTCATTGATGTTATTGGGTGAAAGGGCATTAATCTTTTCGATAAGTCTATTTCTATACTCCAGGGTTGTCCCTTCGGACAGTTCATATGCCCTATTCAGATTTCCGCCTGCTAACGATGCTATCTTTAAAGAAGTCTCCTCATCTTTTCCCACTTTCTCTTTGATTATTTTGGAGATTAAATCATTGGTCAGTGGCTGAAATTTAAGTTTTTGACACCTGGAATTAATAGTTGATAATAACAGATGGGAACTGGTAGTTATCAATATAAGTACTGTTTCAGGGGGAGGTTCCTCCAGAGTTTTAAGAATGGAATTTGCAGATGCTGGATTCATCTTTTCAGCATTTGGTATTATACACACCTTTTTTTTGCCTTCATAGGGTTTATACTGGAGAGATCTCTGTAATCCTCTAATCTGGTTGATCTTTATTGAGTTCCCCTCTGGTTCAACAACAGTAACATCAGGATGGTTTCCATTTATAATCTTTCTGCATGGCCCACATTCATCACAGGAATCAGCAGGTTCAGCACAGCAGTTTAGTGCCTTGGCCAGCGTTAATGCAGTACGTTTTTTCCCTACACCTTCTTCCCCAAGAAAAAGATAGGCATGGGGTACCCGATTATTTTCTATTGCCTTCTTTATTATCTCAATCTGTCTATCCTGTCCAAGTACGTCTTTAAACGACATCCTTCTCTCTTTCTGCAATTATTTTCGGAAATACGGTATTACATATCTCCTGGTGGATTATATCTCTGTCTTTGGTTCCATCAATAACTATAATCCTTTCATTTTTTTTCTTAGCAACCTTCAAATATCCTTCCCTGACTTTTTCGTGGAAGTTTCTATCCTCTCTTTCAAATCGATCCTCTCTTGCCTGATTTGCCTCTGAACATATCCTCCCCATTGCCCTCGCCAGACCAACGTCCACCTGGCAGTCAAAGAGTACGGTAATATCAGGGGTTAACCCGGAAGTGGCCAGTTGATTCAATCTCTTAACCAGCTTAAGATCAAACCCTCTGGCATACACCTGATAGGCAATGGTGGCATCACTAAAGCGATCACAGAGTACAATTTTTTTATTCGCCAGAGCAGGCTTAATCACCTCTTTAATATGCTGAGCCCTGCTGGCTACATATAGAAATAACTCAGTGGTAAAACTCATGTCTTTATTCTGAGAAGACAATAGTATCTTTCTTATTTCTTCTCCTATTTCAGTACCACCGGGTTCCCTTGTCATTATATAAGGAAGCCCCTTTGTATCAAGGAAACTCCCCATCAGTCCAATCTGGGTGGTCTTACCACAGCCCTCTATCCCCTCAAACGTAATAAACATATCCTAAAACCATTTAAGAAGTGAAGAGTTAATTATCATCTTCATTCTTAACTCTTCACTATTTCTTGAGAGCTTTGCTCTCAGGGATACCCTTATATCTCTCATCTTCTTGGTTGTAATTAGTAGTCTCCTACATTTCTATTCTGGATTCTGACTCCTGACTTCTGACTCCTGAGAAGTTACCCTTGGTTTTACATTGGTCTTAACCCAGTTAACGGCGTCTTCAATCTTGGTTCCAGGACGGAAGATTGCCCTGATCCCAATCCCCATAAGTTCAGGAATGTCTTCATCGGGGATGATGCCCCCTCCAAAAACTATTATATCACCTGCCGCATTTTTCTCCAATAGTTTGAGTACCTGTAAGAACAAATGGTTATGTGCCCCTGCTAAACTGCTAAGCCCAATGGCATCCACATCCTCCTGAATGGCAGCATTTACGATCTGTTCCGAGGTTTGATGCAGGCCTGTATAGATTACCTCAAATCCAGCATCCCTCAGCCCTCTAGCGATTATCTTTGCACCCCGATCATGTCCGTCCAGTCCAGGTTTTGCAATCATTATCCTAACTTTCACCTCAGAATCCATTTTTCCTCCTGTATTTATCCCGTTTAAGATAAATCTCTAACGGGATTTAAAACATCCCCGGATCACGATACACTCCAAAAACTTCCCTAAACACATCACAGATCTCCTGCAATGTGGCGTATTCTTTAACTGCATCAAGTATAGGAGGCATCACATTCCCATTGCCTTCACATGCGCTCCGGATCTTATCTAAACAGGCATTCACCTTACCGTTGTCTCGATTTTCCTTTACTTCCCTTGTTCTGGCTATCTGTATCTTCTCTAAGTCGGGTGATATCTTCAGGGTCTCGATAGAAATAGTATCTTCCATCACATACTTGTTAACACCGACCATTGTCTTTTCTTCCCTATCAATTTGTTGTTGATAATGGTATGCAGCCTTGGCTATTTCATTTTGCGGATAACCTCTTTCAATGGCTTCTATTATTCCTCCCATCTCATCAATCTTGTTTATATATTCCATTGCATCTTCTTCCATCCTGTTGGTTAGAGACTCCACAAAGTAAGAACCACCCAGAGGGTCAATAGTATTAGTTACTCCGGTCTCTTCGGCGATGATCTGCTGGGTTCGTAATGCGATAGTTGCTGATTCCTCACTTGGCAAGGCTAGCACCTCATCCAGGGAATTGGTATGCAATGATTGGGTGCCTCCCAGAACTGCTGCCAGGGCTTCAAAAGCAGTCCTTACCACGTTATTGTAAGGCTGCTGAGCAGTCAAAGAACATCCTGCCGTTTGCGTGTGGAATCGTAAAAGCCACGAACGGGGATTCTTTGCCTTGAATCTTTCCTTCATCACCCTTGCCCAGATTCTTCTGGCAGCGCGGTACTTGGTTATTTCTTCAAAGAAATCTATGTGGGCATTGAAAAAAAAGGAGAGCCGTGGGGCAAAGCTGTCCACATCCAATCCCCTTTCAATGGATGCCTGTACATAACCTATCCCATCAGCCAAGGTAAAAGCCAACTCCTGTACCGCAGTCGACCCTGCCTCTCTGATATGGTATCCACTAATACTTATGGTATTCCAGAGCGGAACCTCTTTTGTACAGTACTCAATAGTATCCACTATAACCCTTACTGAAGGTTTAGGAGGACACATAAAGGTCTTTTGTGCTATAAACTCCTTCAGCATGTCATTCTGAATGGTTCCACCAATCTGTTTCTTGTTTACTCCCTGCTTTTCTGCTACTGCTATATACATTGCCAGGAGGATAGCAGCAGGGGGATTTATAGTCATGGAGGTAGTAACCTTGTCCAGGGGAATCCCGCGGAAAAGGATCTCCATATCCTTGAGGGTATCAATGGCAACTCCGCATTTGCCCACCTCACCCCTCGCCAAAGGGGAGTCTGAATCGTACCCCATGAGGGTAGGCATGTGAAACGCAACACTGAGACCTGTTTGTCCCTGGGATAGCAGATAATGGTATCTCTTATTGGTATCCTCTGCAGACCCAAAACCCGAAAACATCCTCATCGTCCAGTGTCTTCCTCTGTACATCGAAGGTTGAACCCCTCGAGTAAATGGATACTCACCCGGGAACCCCAGATCTCTTTGGAAGTCAAATCCCTGAATGTCTTCGGGGGTATACAGTCTGCCTATCTCCATATCAGAAACAGTAGAAAATCTTTCCTTTATTTCAGGGGCTTTGGCTAGACTCTTCTCAAGTTTCTCTCCCCATTTTTCCGTATCTCTTTTAATCTTTGTTATTTCATCTTCCTTAAACATTCTCTATCTCCTCTAATGCCTTATAAACGTTTAAGCGATCAGAATACTATTAACCCGATTCATTTAAATACGCTAAAATATAGCATCCCGTAAGAGGTGAAGTCAAGGGGAAAAGTCAAGGAGTATCAAGCTTATGCCTTTATATGAAATCTCAAAGACAGAGGCGTTTAGATCAGTAAATTTTTTGTGTACTTGAACCATAGCCTTGAACCTCCGTTTTTGGTCCAAGGCTACAACATTTCAGGTGTTCACTTTTCAAGTTTAGATTGCACCGGTAAGGAAAACCCTTGACAGCAACTGGTTCTCTGTATATATTTGGCAAGGCGGATTCGGGGGCAGACCCCACAATCCACGAACATTAGATTCTTACTGGTTCATTCTAAGAATTCATCTCTCACATTCGTAATATCTTGAAACTTGAGATGGTTTTTAAACCGCAGAATACTGAACAAGGAATGTCGAATTTCGAAGTTTTCCCATCAGTTCTGCGGTTCTAAATTCCTTGTTCGATATTCAAAATTTCAAATATCTTTGGTTAGGTTTGGAGGGTAAGATGGATATAAAAAAGATAAAGATAGACATACCAGAAGGATGCAATGTAGTCCTGGGACAAACCCATTTTATCAAAACAGCGGAGGACCTTTATGAAATAATGGTAAATACAGTGCCATCAGCCAAGTTTGGGATAGCCTTCTCAGAGGCCTCTGGTCCCTGCCTGATAAGGTCAGAAGGAAATGATGAGGCACTAAAAAAGACCGCTCTTGAGATATCCGGTAAGATTGATTGTGGGCATACCTTTACAGTGGTGATGAGGGACGCCTATCCTATCAATGTCTTAAATGCTATTAAGATGTGCCCGGAGGTATGCTCTATCTACTGTGCCACAGCCAACCCCATAGAGGTAATAATCATGGAAACCGGGCAAGGAAGGGGCATAATGGGTGTAATAGATGGTTTTAAATCTAAAGGTGTGGAAGGAGAGGCAGATAAATCGGCGAGAAAAGAACTTTTGAGAAAGATTGGGTATAAACTGTAGGGGCATTTCTTCACTCCCAAAGTACCCAAGCACATATTCTACCTCTTGCCAGTCGTAATTATATTTATTCGTTCCAAAAGTGCAAAAGTGATTTTGCCAGCGGTGTGGCAAGGAATTACGTATATTAATAGTTTAGTTTACGCGTAAATCAACCTACCCATATTAATTCCCATATATTATTATTGCTATATTAGCCATATTTATGGTATAGTACAATTATGAAGAAAGTCCGTTTTGAATGGGATGCGGAGAAAGATAAGGAAAACCAGACGAAACACAACGTCTCTTTTTTATTGGCTCAACATGCTTTTCTTGATCCCAACCGTGTAATAGTCGAAGATGTTAACCATAGCACAGAAGAGGAGCGGTTTTACTGCATTGGCTGTGTCGATGATGGCATAATGACCGTAAGGTTTACTTATAGGGGCAATGTTATCCGTATCTATGGTGCGGGATATTGGAGAAAAGGGAGGAAAATATATGAAGACCAAAATAAAATACACTGAAGAACCAATGGGTGAATTGAGAGTTATTAAGGATTTTCTTCCTAGACCAGAACAGTTGGCATTGAAGGAAGAAAACGTCAAGATTACAATTTCCCTGAATAAATCGAGCATTGAATTCTTCAAGAAAAAGGCTAAAGAGCAGCATACATCGTATCAGAAAATGATTCGACGGCTTATAGATTGGTATGCTTCACAACATCAAAAGAGCACATAACAAATCACTACCTTTAGGCAAAAAGTAACGGGCTAACGGGCTTGGGGAGACGCACAACACAATACTATTCACTTCCTGAACTTTTAGATGACAGTCTTAGCAAAGAAAGAAAGCATCCCCTGTATTCCTTATCTGCAATTGCCCTGAAACATTCTATCAACTCTCGCTCCTCTGATGAGAGATCGCTACTGTATCGATAGGCAGATAGTCCTTCCATGGCCTCTTTCACGCCGGCACTTTCCTTTGCCTCTTTATATATCTCCTCATCTCCATCCTGAAAGAAAAAATCAATAGAAACATCTAAAGACCGGGCAATCTTTTGCAGCATCTCTGAATTAACCTTATTTATCCCTTTTTCATATTTCTGAATCTGCTGATAGGTTACCCCCACCATCTCACCCAGTTTTTCCTGGGATATACCCAACTCTTCTCTCCTGAGTTTGATCTTCATCCCTATGTATTTACTGTCTTTTATTGTATCCATAGTATTCCCCTTCAATGGGGATATACTACAACCTTAAGTTATCAAGTTCTACAAATCAAAGGTTGTATTTTTCTCTTGACGTGCACAACTTTGGGTTGTATATTGGGGTGGTCTTACAACTAAGGGATGGGGTGAGCGCGAGTTTTAAGTGTATTTTGATTATGAGGAAGTTGTATGCCATTGGAGGCAGAAAAAGGAGAGGTAATAGATGTTGAGGACTATTCTTTTCGTCATGTTAGCAAGCAGTTTCCTTCTGACGGGCTGTGCCTTCGACCTGGCTCATGTCTCTTTCACACCTACTCAGTTTGCACAACGGGCGGAAGGTGACAAATCGTTCACACTGAAAGAAAGCATTCATATTACAGAGGCTCCATGCGGATACGACCGTACACTACGCCAAGACACCAGATGGGATTTAATAGGCAGAATATCCGAAGGTGACATTTATAAATCCCGAGATCAAGTACTAACTGTAGAATGTTCAAACGTCCATGAAGCCTATATAGTTGTCTTAGATGGTTCTATAGTCGGATTCTATCTCCCTGTTGAGAAGGGCTTTGTCAAGATTTCAAACAAAGTAAAACTTCCTATAAAATAGGAAGGAGGAGGATTTATGAAGCGTGTAGTCCGTTTCGCTTTATTGGTTGTTACTGTAAGTTTTCTGGCATCCTGCGCTACTACTGGGCCAAAGTTCTTAGAGTATCAGACTCAGATGGCTTCTTCTAAACCAGAACTTGGTAGAATCTATTTTTATCGGCCATCGTCCTTTGGCGCAGCACTCAGACCAGATGTACTCCTTAATGGAGAGAAAGTGGGAGAGGCTATAGCATGGGGATTTTTTTATATAGACCGGCCACCCGGCGAGTATGTAGCGGTTACCTCTACCGAAGTAACACGAAAGGCGAGCTTTATCTTAGAGAAGGGACAGACCCGTTATATCAAATTCTCTGTGAGTATGGGCTTTTTTGTAGGACACGTGTATGGAAAGTTGGTTGATGAGTCGGTGGCATTGTCGGAGATCAGGGACTGTAGATATACCGGTGGAAAAAGCACCGAGTAATGTAAGACAAGAAATAAAAAGGACGATATAATTTTTTTAAGGATGCCCGTAATGGCTGATGACAGAGTGTTTGAGATAACGCCCAAAGGCTTCACCCTTCCCAAGCACTCGAAACGTTGGTAAAAGGACAACAGGGTAATGGGAAATTTGAGAAAAGGTATAGATAAGAGAACAAAATGGTTTTTCTTTGGTGTAATTCCTTTTTGTGGGGGGCTTGTTTGGGTTGTAATCAATTACTTTTTATTACTTAAGTTCAGAAAGGAGAAATTATGCAAAAGTCACAAATGAAATCGGTAGCTTTTTTGGGGGGGATTTTATTATTAACTGTAATATCAATTACACTGGCAGGATGTGCATCAATCATTGGCGGCAAATTACAAACAATATCAATTAAATCTAATCCAACCGATGCTGAGCTCTTAGTCTATGATGTTAGAAAAGGAAACGAGATTATAAATGCCAAGACACCGTATGTAGCGACTTTAGAGCGGGGGGCCGGCTATTTTAAAAAGGCAAAATACAGAGTAGTCATCAAAAAAGAAGATTATGAGAGTAAAGAAATTCTAATAGAAGGAAGTCCAAATGGATGGTATATAGGGGGTAATTTCCTGTTCGGGGGATTAATTGGATGGCTTATTGTAGACCCTGCAACTGGAGCTATGTGGACTCTAGAACCCAAAGATGTTCAGGCAGATTTAACAAAAAAGGTATCATTATTACAACAAAAAGAAGGTTTAATGATTGTTCTTACCAGCAAGTTACACGAATTACCTGAAAGTCTTAGGGACAAGATGAAGCCGGTCAATTGTCAATAAACTTTTCATTCTCTCCTTGCTCCGATCGGGGAGAAACGCGGCGCTTAACTGCCGCATTATTTAACCTCCAAAAGAAGGCCATATCCCTTTCAAGTTGGGATACGGCCTTTTATTTTTCGGCTCGTCTCCAAATTGGGGTATCAAGGGACATCCCCCCGTATTTCATTTCAGCCCGTTAGACGACTTTCTACAGGAACAAAATATTCACATCTTTAATCCTCTCAAAATCCCTATCCATTGTAACCACCCTCAATTCATGGTATTTAGCTATGCTGTATTGATAAGCATCATCAAAATCTAGATTCAGGCTTTTCTTGACATTTACAATCTCTCTATATAGCTTCGTCGGTAATGAGAGGAGTTTAATGTTGATGGACTCGTAAAAAGTCAGGCATCCCTTATGCAGTCATTATGAGCGGATGCCCATAACGACGGTCAAATAGGGTGAAAATTTTTCTCAGTTGGCCCCAAGCCTTCGAAAAACGTTCTTTGACAACATAAATAGCAT
>JACQWO010000034.1 GCA_016209225.1 Desulfobacterales bacterium | reverse complement strand
GGGAAACGCCGCACCCGAGAAGCAAGGAATCCTGGTTTAAGAAAGCCTTGAAGCAACGGGTCAAGATCGAGCCGATTATCGGTCATCTCAAGTGCGATCACCGGCTGAATCGGTGCCGATATAAGGGGGCTGTTGGGGATACCGTCAACGTTGTCTGGGCCACCCTGGCCTGGAACATGAAAAAGATCGTCCATCTCCACACGCAAAAGGAAGAAAAGCAAGCCTTAAGGGATATGAAACGGGGGGCATAGGGGAAATCGCCCAAGAAACCCCTTCTCACCCACAATTATCTTCAGTTGTCAAAGAACAGAACGACAAAATACTATTAAAAGCCCTGTTTTTCAGGACGAACTAATTACAACTGTTCATTAGATCCATCCGCAAATTCCCGCCACATTACTTCGCAACCGTTTATCCCATCAGACATCGGAGATGGCTGCAAATCTTCTTACACTTATAATGGTAGATATTTCGATAGGGAGATTTTCCATGATGATCCATCAGATAATACTATATGACAATTTATATCAATAAATAATATCATATGATATTACATTATATAGCCTCACGCTTGATGGGGTTATGGAATGGTTGATCAGGATGGTATAAATAAATATTCCTGGCTACTTCAAAAAATGCGTGACGGAAAAATGCCTGCTTTTGATACAAAGACAGAATAACATAGAAACAATAACAAAACTGGGTTTAACTTTGCTTGATATACGCAAGGAAATTCTTAAACACGGGGGACCACTAAAATTCTTCCGGGATATGGGATCGGACTGGACTGTCAAGAATGACAAACCTCACTATGGTATCAAAGAACATGCCTCTGTTGATATCAATCACGGCTTTATATTGGCAACCACCATGACACCGGCATCTCATCATGATTCGCTCTACCTTCCTCACTGTACTGCCGCGAGTTGTCATCCCGATAAACCCATCAAGAAGGTCTATGCTGACAAGGGATATTATTCAGGGGATCAAAGATCATTCCAACAACATAAACCAAGGGAGAGGTGTGCCCGGATAGCAAAACCCGGGTAAAACACCTCATAATAATCAACTTTAAGGCACAAAATGCTTCAAAAAAAGAGATTCTGATCATATTAAGACACGATTGACAGAAACAAACCCCTCTGATTTCTAAAAGTTTGATAGAAAACATGAACTTTAAACAGTTAAAGGAAAATTCAAAGGTCTCATCTTATGATATTATGCCAGAATCCCGTTCAATTTATGAAAGAGCGATCACTTTTATAGAGGATTGAAAAGATTTGTTAGGACAGAGTCGCTCGATTGAATCCCCGTAGTAATCTTGAAGCGGCTTCGTTCAACCAGATTGTATCCGGAATTCCGCTTCGCTCCACTCCGTATACAATCTTTAGCGTTATACGAAATTTCTCGCTTCAGTTAAGGATAGAAAAAGGTTGCTTATATGGACGTTATTCAGATAGATACAAAGATGCTTTGAGTCTAACTCGGTATTGTATATAAGGCACGCAAAATATGAAATGAAGACTGAAGATTGCGTACGAATCTTTGACTACCCTCTGTGCCAATATAAGAGAGACACTTTCCACCCTATAATTTAGACTCTAAAATAGGGGGCGGGAAGGAGAAAAGTATATGGAAAAGAAAATCATGGTTATGAACCCAAATCAAGCAGTTGAGGAAATGAGAGGAATTCGTAGAGAGACTGGAATTTTCTCAACTGCCGCTTTACGCGGGATTCGGGGCAAAGCTATTGTTCCCGATTCCGAGGTTCCCGAGAAGGCAGCCCGTCGGAGTTACACGGCAGAATATAAGCGCCGTATCCTCAGGGAGGCCGAAGTTTGTAAAGAGCAGGGGCAACTTGGCGCCCTTCTGCGCAGGGAAGGTTTGTATTCTTCCAATTTGACCGTCTGGCGTCGTCAAGCGGAGCGCGGCACCTTAGATGCCCTTTCATCCAAGAAGAGAGTCCCCAAAGCCCGGAGGCCTGATCCATCTGTCCGCCTTATCGCAGAGCAGGAAAAGGAGATTCAGAAGCTGCAGGCTAGGCTGAGAAAAGCCGAACTTATCATAGAGGCTCAAAAAAAAATTGCCGAGATATTCCAGTTCCCCCTCGATCAGCAGGAAGAGGAGAACTTATGAGTTTGACAGATTTCCTTGCGAAGGAAGTGGGTGTCAGACCAGCTTGCAATGCCCTGGCAGTTTCACGGGCCGGCTTCTATCGTTGGAAAAATCCACCTGAGGACTCGGAGAAGGAATTTACAGATGATAGGCGGAGCACCTTTGGCGCGAAGCCGAGAAAGCTCAATTGTTCATCTCGCTGCCCGATAAGTTGAGCGCCGAAGGCGGTCAGCTTATCAGAGCATATAAATGGAAAAAAGGTTATAGTAGAAGAAAGGACAGATGGCTCTATGCTCATAACATACAATGGCAGGTCTTTAAAATTTAAAGAGATTGACTCAAGACCCGTTAATAGATACAGTAACACAATCAAAAACAAAGAAGGTACATATTCCACCAAAGGATCATCCATGGAAAAAGTATCCTGTTGTTAATCGTTATCGTCATGAAGAAATTAGAGAATCACTGTTAACAGAAACTTAAAAAACAGATATTTCTAATTGTGGTTGACAACTAGAGATTTTTCTTTTGACATATCGTTGCTTTTATGATATTTCTTACAATAAAGTGCTAAAAAATTATATGTTGGGAGGTGATGAAGATGTATGGTGTTGTTCATAAAAAGGACTGCAACAAGGTAAAGAAAAACGAGACTGATGAACCCCAGGTAAAACCATGTCCCAAATGCGGGGAAGATTTCGTGAGAATGCATGCCTATGCCTTCAATCCGCTCTTAATGAGAACAGGACCAAGACCCTGGACAGAGAGGAAAGACGCCAATTTCTGAGCTGAGGCAGACGAAAGTGCCAGTATGTGGTACTGTAATTTTTGTGGATATACCAGCGGGGGTAGGCCTGGAGACTGGATGGTATAGCTGAAGCCTTGTATGTTGGGTTAATAATTTCCAGTGGGTTCATTTGAGATGAAGGTTATCAGGTAAGTTAGGAAGTCGTAAGTCGCTTCAGGATTTTCAATTTACAAAACAATTGCCTGATAATTGAAGACTTAGCCTGCGTTTCAGGTACGTATAACGATTCTGCGTTTTGTTATTTCTAACACCAATTGCCAGGGCCTTCCTGGTGCCAACCATTACCACCAGCTTTCTTCCTCTTGTTACACCAGTGTAAATTAAATTTCTTTGCAAAAGCACATAATGCTGGATCAGGATGGGTATAACTATAGCTGAATATTCAGAGCCTTGCGATTTGTGTACTGAGACCGCATAAGCCAGGACGATCTCGTCCAGGTCAGTATAATCGTAAACTACATCCATGCCATCGAATGTTATGATTACTTCCTGGACATCAGGGTCAATCTTGGCGATCCTGCCCATATCGCCGTTAAAGACTCCCCTTTCATAATTGTTCTTGATCTGCATGACCTTATCATTTATTCGGAAGTTCCTTCCACCCCAAGTTACACTGTCTTCTGCTGGATTAAGCGCCTTTTGTAATTCTACATTCAGGTTTTCGGCTCCTACGATACCTTTGTGCATAGGAGTCAGCACTTGAATATCGTCTATGGCATCCAATCCGAAACGATTTGGTATGCGTTCTTTGGCCAGCTCTAATATGATTTTTAGAACCTCTTCCGGATCTTCTTGTTCGATGAAATAAAAGTCGTTCAATTCTTGCTCCGAAGGTTTAAGAGAAGGGAGCGAGCCATTATTGATCTTGTGGGCATTAACGATAATCAGGCTTTCCTTGGCCTGACGGAAAATCTCATTCAGCTCCACCACGGGTACTGTACCGGATGCGATAATGTCCTTGAGCACATTTCCTGCGCCAACAGAAGGAAGCTGGTTTACATCCCCCACCACGATGAAGGTGGACATAGAAGGGGTAGCCTTCAAGAGGTGGTGCATCAGGATAGTGTCGATCATTGATGCTTCGTCTACGATCAGCAAGTCGCACGGGAGTGGGTTTTGCTCGTTTTTCTGGAAGCCCCCTTTTTTAATGCTGTATTCCAACATTCGGTGTATGGTCTTAGCCTCATGACCAGTAGCATCACTCATCCTTTTAGCGGCTCTTCCGGTGGGGGCAGCCAGCATCATGTTAACCCCTATTTTTGCAAAGATCTTGATAATGGCATTAATAATGGTGGTTTTACCGGTACCGGGTCCTCCGGTAATAATTATCACCTTGTCTTTAACAGCACACTTTACAGCCTCTACCTGTCTTTCCGCCAGGGTGATAGCAAGTTGACTCTGTACCCACTGTATAGCTTTATCGGAGTCGATCTGTCTGATAGACTTGGGAGTATGGATAAGGGTTTTCAGGCGGCTGGCGATGCCTGTCTCGGCGAAGTGAAACTTGGTCAAGTAGACTGCCTTGTTATTTTCTTTGATCTCCTCAATACCTTCATTCAAGTCCTCGATGACAACCCTTTTATCTGCGGTGACTGTAGAAAATGCCCTGATGATGACCTCCTGGTCTATCTGGAGGATCTCCTGACACTTATCTATAAGCTTTTCGTAAGGATAACAGGTATGACCATCATCGGCAAGCTGGTGAAGGATATAGAGTATGCCTGCTTCCGCCCTCAGTTCAGAATCTTTCGGAAATCCCAGCTTCTCCGCAATACGATCAGCAGTGAGAAAGCCAATCCCGAAAATGTCTGTTGCCAGACGATAGGGATTATCCTTTAATATCTGGACTGACTTGTTGCCATAGTGTTTGAAAATCTTGGTGGCGTAGCCTGAGCTGACCCCATGGGTTTGGAGAAATAGCATCACTTCACGGATTTCCTTCTGCTCTGCCCAGGCCTTTTTGACCATCTGAATCCGCTTCTTACCAATGCCCTCCACCTGAGCTAATTTTTCAATGTCATTTTCGATAACATCAAGGGTCTGCTCCCCAAATTCATTCACTATACGCTTGGCAATGATGGGACCTATACCCTTAATAAGGCCAGAACCAAGGTACTTTTCGATGCCGTAAACAGAGGCCGGAACCAGGGATTTGTAGTATACCACCTTGAATTGTTTGCCGTATTTAGGATGGTTTGCCCACTCGCCCCTCATTTTGATGACTTCTCCAGGCGTGGGAGCCAACAGGTTTCCCACCACTGTTACCAGGTCCCGGTGTCCATACACCTTGACCTTGGCGATGGTAAAGCCGTTCTCCTCGTTGTTGTAGGTGATTCTTTCAATCTGGCCCTGGAGATCGATGAGCATATTGATGACCTGCATTCTTTACGTAGGTTTTATTGCCGGTGTTTCTCTCTCAGCAACCTACTGAGATAGGATCAACATCAACATCCTCGCCATGATTCTATTCCATAATAAAGGATTCCTTCCAAATAGTCATCCCAGTCCTGGTCTAATTCATTAATTTTGGGTTCGCTGGAAACTTCATCCTGCTCAAATTTTTTTTCTTTTTCCATATGCTTAGCCTCTTCAATTCAGTCAAGCTTCTATTACCTTTGATAAAACCCCTGTATCAAGGTTTCATGTCCTCTATATATTTTTCAGCGCTAAAGGCTGCGGTTGCTCCATCTCCAACGGCTGTAGCGATCTGCCTTAAAAGTTTTACTCTTAAGTCCCCTGCTGCGAATATACCCGGGACAGATGTCCTCATCTCATCATCAGTTATTACAAATCCCTTCTTATCTAAGATGACAACCCCTTTTAAAAATTCTGTGTTTGGCTTAATCCCCACATACATAAAGACACCACCTACCTCTAACTTAGATAGGGTATTTGTCTTAACGTTTCGTACTGATATGGCATTAACCGTTTGATTGCCCTCAATACTTTCCAATACAGTATTCCATACAAATTCTATCTTTTCACTATTAAATGCCCTTTCCTGTAAAATCTTATCTGCCCTTAACTTATCTCTACGATGAACAATATAGACCTTTTTGGCGTACTTTGTTAAAAATATCCCTTCTTCAACAGCCGAATTACCGCCTCCGATTACCGCTATATCCAGCCCCTGAAAGAAAGGCCCATCGCATGTGGCACAATATGAAACCCCTCTCCCTCTCAATTCACTTTCGCCTTTTACTCCCATTTCATTGGGTTTGGACCCTGAGGCTATTATCAATGCCCTGCATGAAAGTTCACGGTTGCTGATCTTTATCTGTCTAAGGTTATCTTCACCTACACTCACACCCTCTACATCCCCAGTCAGTATCTCTAACCCGAATCTCTTTGCCTGTTCCTCCATCTCCTGGATCAGCTCTGACCCCTTTATTCCGTCCTTAAAACCAGGGTAGTTCTCCACTGTTTCCGTAGTGACAACCTGGCCTCCAACAACCATTTTCTCAATCAAGAGTGATTTTAATCTTGATCTGCATGTATAAAGTCCTGCCGTCAGTCCTGCCGGTCCCCCTCCAACTATTATCACATCGTAATCAGTAGTATCCATTTCCAAACCTTCCTCAATAAGATACCTTTTGAAAACTATTTATGCTTTGAAGAATTACACTAACCTAGAAGCTTTTGATGCTCTTTCTTTATACATCTGTCCATTACTACCCTAATCCCTGCTTTACGTGCCAACCCGGCTGCTTCGTTATTGATCACACCTTCCTGCATCCATACCACTTTTGCCTTTTTTTCTATAGCTTCCTTAACAATTTCTAAAACAGCTTCAGGTTTTCTAAATATATCAACCACATCTATTCCAAAGGGTACTTCAAGAAGGCTGGAGTACACCTTTTCTCCCAAAATATCGTTCCCCAAGGGGCGTATAGGGATAATCCTGAACCCTTTGGATTGCAGGTAAGAGGCCACCTGGTAACTGGGTCTATCCTCCTTTGGGGATAAGCCCACCACGGCAACAGTTTTGTAATTCTCTAATATGTCTTTAATCTCCCCAGAAGAAACATCGGTTTTACTTTCCTTTTCTTCCATCTATTATCCCTCTCTTTAAGAAATCTTGAAATGTCAGATTCTTATAATATTTTCCCTCTATATATTTAAGTGCCTCAATGAACTGCTCAGGAGGAACATAGCCTACCAAATGTGTTATTGGAGCACCTGTGTGTTCCAAAAACCAGGTAGTGGGGAGTCCTCTTATCCTATATTTTGAACATAACTCTTTTTCCTTGTCAGCGTCAACTCGTATGCTAATAAAGTTCTTTTTAAGGTAGTTTTTAACCAACGGGTTGCTAAGTGTATCTTTTTCCATCTCCTTACAGGCTGGACACCAACTGGCATGAAAATTAATCATTATTGGTTTCTTTTCAAGAGAGGCTCTCTTGTTCCCCTCTTTGTAATCAAGCCATTCCGGTTCCTCCCCGGCCTCACAAACTGTTGCATTTTCCATTATGTTAATCAGCCGATTGGTTCCTCTTTCAGGCCTATTATTTGAAAGAGTCGCAAAAACAAATACTACTGTTAACGACAAAATAACGAAGATGGTATTCCTGCTTCTTTTCATTGTCTGCAATCCTTGGACAGCCGAGACGGCTGCCTACGCTGGTAAGGTTTGAAACTCAATCCAGTAGGGCAGCCCCGTATTTAATAGGGGGATTGCCCGCCATAGTATTTCATGAACGATATACTAAAATAGTATCCTGTCTACAGCGCCTTTTTTATCAGCTCCTCGATCTTTGCCTTAGGGACTGCGCCAACTACCTGATCGATAGATTTGCCGTCCTTAAACATAATCAAGGCAGGAATACTTCTAACGCTGTATTGAGCCGGTGTCTTTGGATTTTCATCTACATTTAACTTACAAATATTTACCTTTCCATCATACTCCTTTGCCAGATCTTCCACTATAGGCCCGACCATCTTACAGGGACCGCACCAGGGAGCCCAAAAATCTACCAATGTAGGCTTATCAGAGCTTATTACCGCTGCGTTAAATGAATCATCGGTTAAATGGACTGTTTTCTCTTTTTCTGACATCTTAAAACCTCCATTCTTAGATATATCTCCCCCTTCTAAGGACAACTAACATAGAAATACCCTAAAATTAGGAGATTGTTCAATAAAAGATTGATTACAATACTGTTATTATTATCACCATTGAATTCTTTTTGTCAAACTATTTTGCCCGCCCTATAGAACTTAAGGGGCAGATTGATGTCTGCCTCTTAAGTTTTAGAAGGAACCTCAAAATTGACTACCAGTCAATTCCAATTTATACCCCTCAACCACCCCTGGAGGAATCAGCTGTATAATCAGCGTCTATAACATCATCATCCCGACTTCTTTCTTTACCATAGTTATATCCGCCATACTCTTGTTCTGACTGTTCTGAGGTCTGCCGGTCTCCATAAGAAGCATCTGATAGAGTATGGGATGCCTGCTGTAAATCACTGGTTAGTGCCCGTATTTTTTCTACACTTTCACCCTCTTTCAAAGTATCCCTCAAATCACCCAGAAGCTGCTCTATTCTAGCCTTTTCATGAAGGGGCAGCCGGATCGTCTTAGCCAGCTCTTTCTAAACAGTATAGGCAAGGGTATCTGCCTGGTTTCTGATCTCAGCATCTTCTCTCTTTAGCTTATCTTCAGAAGCATGGATTTCGGTTTCTCGGATCATACGATCCACTTCTTGCTTATCCAAAGAGGTTGACTCTGTTATTGTAATGGTCTGCTCTTTTCCCGTTGTTTTATCCTGAGCACCGACATGTATTGCAGATATCTCTTCTGGAGCGTATTCCTTGCCTTCTGCCAGTATAAGTACCCCCCCCCTTGCCCTCTTTGACCGTATAGGAAGCCTGTTTTGTCTCTTGAATAACCTCTGAATATTTCCTTCCGGTGAATCTCTTTACAGATGATATGGTATTTTCCGGGTTGAGAACTGCCTGTCGTTTGGCGACCTATCCTACCAGACGATCTCCATTTTTTGAGAATGCTACAATGGAAGGGGTTGTCCTTCCTCCCTCAGAGTTTATGATTACCGTAGGTTTACCACCTTCCATAACAGCTACTACCGAGTTGGTGGTGCCTAGGTCTATTCCAATTGTCTTAGCCATTTTTTATCCCTCCTTTTATTTCACACTAATTTCACACTAATTAGTTCCCCCTGAAAAATGCGGCATGAAACCCGCGTAAATATTGATACTGTTCTTTGAAAACTGAAGAAAGTTGTGGATTTTAGTTGTTTTTATCTGGGATTTATGCTATAAGAAACTGTTCCGAAAAAAACTGAAAATCTCACTTTTTAAAAGTCAAAAGTCATCTGGGTTTGTAATCTTTTCATCGTCCTTTTTGCTTTTGATTTTGTGTTAGTTTTCATATCAGCAAATAGAAGGAGGATCTGACAAGCATCC
>JACQWO010000095.1 GCA_016209225.1 Desulfobacterales bacterium | reverse complement strand
AGTTCGTCAACATCGGATTTGGGAGCTGGTAGGATTTCAGGGAAAGCTCCAATTTTTTCTTTTAACATAGGCGTAGAGGGCGAGGTGCGTTTTGCATAGAGCCTATTAATTATTGTCTCGCTATTGAAATCCCTCCCCATTTGGAGTGCTCCCTCCTTCACAGCTTTAGATAAGGCTTCCCCTTGTTTCATTATATCAGTTCTGTGTCCGCCAGTTGTCACATCACCAACAAAAACATTCTGCCAGAACACACCATCACGGTCAGATACATGGTAAGCCAGACCGACAGTTACTTCTATTTTACTTAAACCAATATTGACTCGTGTCTTTTCTTTAACGAATTCTGGTTCTATTACGATATCAAATTGGTCAAGATTACGCATCTCTCTAACAACTGATATTTCTTCAAATACCTGTGAAAAAGCTGTGAAAGATGCTCTTTCTATATGTTCTCCAAAATGATATTCCAAGCTGCCTAAAGGAATTGGTGCATTAAAAGAGTATGCCTTTGTTGTATCTGAAACGTACAACGCTGCTTTGAGAGGGAGTTTTTTTGATATACCGATAACCCCAACTTCTGTTTTGAACTGTGCCCTTAATGGAGTTGTTGCACACCCTGTCATCGCCATGCCCACAAGCAGGATAAAGATTACACTGATTAAAGAAATTAAATCACCCTTCATTCTCATAATTTCACCTCCTGAAATTACAATGTTTGCATATATTCCAAAAGCCTTGTTTTAAACCGCAGGTATACATTCTCTACAGATTCTATCCCTTCCTTCATCCGGCTCCAATCCAGTTGAAATCCATAACCGTGATACACAACATGCCTAAATTTACGGAATGGCGCCATGTCGGATGCCAATGATTCATCAAATAATACTGGCAGAGGACCGTAACCTGGCTTGCAAAAATGTTTAAAAAGATCAATATGCCATGTATCACCAGTCGGAATAGCAATAGCATTGAAATGGCAGATTCTTTTCAGGATATTCTCTATGCCTGTGTAAAATTGAGCCAGAAAAGCGCCAGCAGCCGTCTTTTCACGAACAGTCGGGTCTCTTTGAGCTATGTCATCCCGTAAAGCTGTCAGTTCGCTCACTGTAGAGTCAATCAATTCCAGCTCAATATCAATTTCTTCTCGAAGATCTTCAGATCTCATAACAAGGTTTTACCCTTTGCCTCTATAATCCTTGTAAAGCGGGTTGGCGGATTCAATGGTACAATATCCAAAGAAGCGCCCAATTCTTCTTCGATTTTTGCCGCCATTTCGTATAATTTCCATCCTTCAATGCCGTCACATGCAAGGTCGATGTCTCGTGCCTGTCCAGGCATTTCCAATGCGCTGCCGAACAAAATCAATCTCGTAGCCCCATACCTCTTTGCTACGCTAATAATTTTTTCGATTAATGCTTGATTAATCGTCATGCTATCTTCTCCTTTGCCATATCTATTCTCAATACAACTCTCCACCTAAAACGATTGGCCATCACCACTGGAACAATCTCATATCCAATGCTGATGATTATGCGATGCCTTTTTGTAGCTGTTACAGGGCTGGAACCGATATCCAACCCTCCTTTTGCCTCATTTCAGCAAAGACATTTTCCATATCTTCAGCGATTTCCTTCTCTAAGAACCCTAAGTTTCTGTAGCTATTTTATCACAAAACAGCCTGTATCAATGAGCCTACCTCCCATGAATTTTAAGTCAAGGTAATTTTCCCATTTCCAGAAAGGACAGGTCTCCATATTATTTTTCAATTATCTTCAGCGCTTTTGCGCTGTTTCTTCTAATATCAGATTTTCAGTAGAAAGGTTGAAGATGTCTTCCAGTTTATATCGCTCTGTTGCCCCTATAATCTCAATACCAATAACCTTTTCATCTTCAGCAACCTCCCTCCACTTCATCTGCCTTCTTGCATGCCTACTAAAGTATATCTTCACTTCCTCAACCCAAACCTTCCTTTTATCTTTTCTGGTTCAGGATTTATGCTTGGGCTTTGCTGGACATTGATTGCCTTTGCCTCGTCTTCTACCAGTGGCTTTATGTATTCATAAATCTCCGTAATTGTCTTTTTGCCGTCCTTCAACGCCTTGAGAAAATAGTATGTGAATACGCCATGCCCTTTTTCTGGAGATGATGTAGAAATCTGTGTTCCTAGTGTTGCAGATAGAACTGCAATATTCTGCGGTAAAACGAAACCCTCTGTCATCATCACCAAAGGCCTTGCCCCTTTTGCAAGAACGCTCCTTCCTCCTGCACCTGAAAAGCATGAGTCAAGAATAACTGTTACTTCTGCAACCTGAAGTTTAGCCAGAGTGTCATAAAGACTTTTAAGCGGATAACCTGTATCAGAGAGGTAGTTTGGGTCTCCATCAAACGGCACAATATAAGCATCTCCTGTTTTTGGCTCTGGTGCTCCATGCCCTGAATAATACACAAATACCCTGCTTTCAGGCTTCGCCTTGTTTGGAAGCCATGTTTTTATAATCTTTTCAATGGCTGACTTAGTCGCACGTTCATCCAAGAGAAGTTCTATATTTCTCGGCTTAAAGCCCAATGCCTTTACATAATCACCCACAAGTTTTGCATCGTCATACGAATAATCGGATTTTGGAAGGCTCTGGTAGCCTTCTATGCCGATGATGACTGCAAGATCGTTATCTCTCATTATCCTCTCCGACGGACTGAAGGAGGGTTTGTCTATGTCGGACTGAATGGAAGGAACGGCTTTAGAATCGGTTTTTTGCATAGATGATTCCTTAACAACTTCTTTGAGTAAGTCCTTCATCTCTTTCGCCTTCAACATTTCTATCTCTTTTGCCCTAGCTATCTCCTGCTCTTTTTCTTTCTGTTGCGCGATTTTATCCTGTTTAGCCTTGATTGGTTTTAATGTTGCAAGGCAAGGCTCAGCACCCCACACCCAATGCGCTTTGTTTACGGCACATGCATTTATTGCATATTCCAGATCAGCACCCCTTTCCAGCAGAAGGTCTACAATATTAGTGTTTCTCTTTTGCGCTGCCTCCATTAAAGGTGTACTTAAATCCCATTGAATTTGATTTACATTCGCGCCTTTCTCGATCAAAAAATTCACCAAATTAATATCACCAACCTTTATGGCCCAAGATAGAGGTGATCCCATCCCCCTATAATTAAGGTCTGCACCCCTCTCAATCAAGAGTTTTACTATATCAAAATGCCTATATGTTATTGCCCATGCTAACGGTGTTCGAGAAGGGTCACCACCTTGCTCATCAATCTGAGCTCCGCTATCAAGCAGGGTTTTAACCTGCTGGACGTCGCCCCTACTTACCGCATTCGTCAACGGTGTCGCACACCCTGCCATCGAGCCTGCTAATGCAAAGATTAAAATTACTGCAAATATCCCTTTCATCCTCCGCCTCCTAAGAAAAACTACTTCCCTTCTCTGAATTTATCCTGAATCTCAATAACATCCTTACTGTAACCCTTACGCAAGAGGTTTCCCATGTAAAGCCATTTAAGTCGTAACTCAATGGGCTTCTCTCTATATCTTTCAATCGCATCTTTGCTTAAACAATAATCAAAGCCTTTGACTTTACTTTTTCTCATCCTTCAATTCCTTTAAATATCTTATATCTGCCTTATCCTGCTGTCTCCCTGTCCTTTCCTTCATCTTTATGAGATCGTCAATCGAGACTACAGGGATTGTAACACCATGAAGTTTAATCTCATTGATTCTTTTATGTGCCTTATCATAATCTACAGGTGAATCAATCACAATGTCTATCTCTGAAATAGCCCATTCCGGGTTTACGATTAAATGCCTTCATATTCTTGTTTTTTATCCAGTCTTTCCTCTTATCCTTTTCTGCAAATTCCATGATGTCCACAGGCACCTTTGGTTTGAACCCCCATCCTTTCAACAATTTTAGAAATTTTTCTAAGTTTTTGTCTTCAAGGTCAAGTATAAGGTCTATATCGTATGTCATCTTGGGGATACCATAAAGATTGACTGCTATGCCACCGACAACAATATATCTAATCCCTTTTTCATTTAACTTCTTAAATACGGAAAAATAATCAAGCATGGAATTCATTTCCTCAACCCAAACCTTCCCTTCAACTTTTCTGGTTCAGGATTTATGCTCCGCCTGATAATACTCGGTTATTATCTGGGATACCTTCAGGTAGTGGCTGTCGGTAGTTACAACTTTTAACCCATGTTGCATGGCAGAAGCAGAAATCCATAAATCATTGGTAGGTATCGGGGTGCCTTCTTTCCTGAGATGATTAACAATCACAGCATATCTTTCTGATGTCTCTTCATCAATAGCCACAACCTTAACCCTTGGAGAGGAAAGAAATTCCTCAAGAATCGCCCTGTTTTTCTTTTGGCTTTTCCCCATTATGAAGCCGGCTAATAGTTCACCAAGTATCACAGGATTTAGAAATATCTCGTCAGCCTGCTGAATTGATAACTTAATCTCAGAGTTTCCTGTCAGGTAGGAAGAATAAGCAGATGTATCCAGTATTATCTTGTTTTTTTCCATAATTCCTCATCCACTTTTCGCTGTAACTGAAGGTTGTTATCGAATGCCGCAGCCTCATTTTTCGACCATACACCAGACAGATTGTCCAGATCATGATACAGCGCTTTCTTCTTTCTGTCCTTTGTTTTTACACCTGTTGCCTTTTCCAGTAGGGCAATGAAAGCCTTATTAAGACTTAAACCTTTTGCTTTTGCTTCCTTTTTAACCATCACTTCAATCTCATCAGGTATACTCCTCAGCGTAATCTGTTTCACGTGCATCACCCCCCTTGACCCTAAAAGTGATTCATTATGATTCTATTATTGCAGCAACACTTGTTTATGTCAAGAATATATATGGGTTGCTGCAATTCATTTCCTCAACCCAAACCTTCCCTTCAACTTTTCTGGTTCAGGGTTTATGCTCGGACTTTGCTGGACATTGATTGCCTTTGCCTCATCTTCTACCAGTGGCTTTATATAATCATAAATCTCTGTAATGGTCTTTTTGCCTTATTTCAATGCCTTGAGGAAATAGCGAATACGCCGTGCCCTTTTTAGGGAGATGATGTGCTTATCTGTGAGCCTTGCGTTGCTGAAAGGACGGCTATGTTGGAAGGAAGAACTGTGCTTGTTGTCATCATAACCAATGGTATTGCCCCTTTTGCAAGAACGCTCTTTCCTCCTGCACCTGAAAAACAGGAATCAAGGACAAGGACAACCTCTGCAATAAATCTTTTTGCAGATTGGATTTGAGTTTTTGCTTCTTCTCTGGAAACAACAAAGAAATCCCCATAATCAGCTTGTTCCCTGTAAAGTTTTGCCTTTCCTATTAACTTGCTTGCCTCTTTAGATACAATTTTAGTTTTAACAAAATGCTGATTAAAAAGGGCAACTACTCCAGAATATTTTGAACTATCCAGCCCTTTTGTTGCAAGGAGCGCTCTTGCAGCGGTAAAGATGGCATAATATGACCTGATTACAGAATCCTTAATCACCATCTTTTAAAAGTGCTATGGCAGATTTGAGTTTCTCCTTTGCGCTCTCAAGACGATATGAAAAGAAAGCCAACAGTTACGAAGCATTAATCCATCTCGCCTTTTCCATCATATGCTGGAGAAAAATTAACGATGGTTATATTATTTACGGATAAGCACTAAGTTTACATTCTTAATGTCTCAGCATATTCATAGGATATTGGTTGTCCTTTCGTAGTTTCTTGATATCCCTTCTCCTCATGCGAAAAATCACTAATGGCTTTAGCCGAGTATCCCTTGAAATGCTCTTTTACAGTAGCCAGTATTTTCAGCTCACTATCGGAAAAAAGCGTCAAAATGGGCGCTTCTATTGCTTTATATTCCTCACCAACAAAGTCCTTGCCTTCATAAAAAACTTCATTGACGTCGATTTCCCTCTCATTGACCAAAGTAGCAAGATAAATGTCATAGTTCATAGGAACAGGGCCATAAGTCAGATGAACATATCGGGCACCGGTTATGCTGGTCTGGTATTCTTTGAAGTGCTGAAAATCGGCGTAGAAAAGGTATTTGTTTATGACAGTTTTCAGCAAACCGTCTTTACAGAAGTAAAGTATGCAGTTAATCAGCTTATCCAGATCAAAAGATTTGTAGCCCGAATACACAGATATCTCACGTTCTGTACCCCATTCTTTTAAGAATCGCTTAATGGGATACTCGTCCTTCGCCAACTTTTTAATGTTTGTCAGTAATTGATTCCTCCGTTGCTCCCTCAAGGCATCTAAATTTTCAGTGATCATCTTGAGCATATTACGAGGCTCTCTCAAAAGCTTCAGTTGATTATCGTGGGCCTTGTCTTGAAGCGCGCCATTTTCATATCTGCTTAACGTCGCTCCGCCCCATCCAAGAAGACCGCCGAGTTCGCTTTGCGTAAGCCCATACTTTCTTCTAATTTCCTTAATCTCCTGGGGGTGCAACATATTGTGCTTTTTTCGATAAATGGCGTAAGCATACACAAATGGCTCATACTCAGTTTCGGTATCTATGTACTCTTCACCACATGCATAACATTTAAAAACTTCATACTCTACATTAATGCGCTCACCCCGAACATTCATTGCTTCTTTTTTCTTTATTAGCTTTGCCCGTGATTTTTTATCACAAATTGGACATATTTCTTTCATTTGGACTCTCCTCTCTTTTTAAATAGATATCTTGCTTCTCTTTCGAAGAGGTGAAAGGAAATACATACAGGTTTATTCATACCATCCTGATCAACCATTCCATAACCGCATCAAGCGTGAGGCTACATTATATCATATGATATTATTTGTCAATATAAATTGTCATATAGTATTATCTAATGGATCATCATAGAAGTAGATGAAAAATATTCCTATCGAAATATCTACCATTATAAGAGTAAGAAGATTCTTAGCCATCTCCGATATCTGATGGAATAACGGTTGCGAAGTAATGTGGCGGGAATTTGCGGATGGATCTAATGAACAGTTGTAATTATGAAAAACAGGCTTTTATGGCCAAAATCAAGCCCGATTTAGAATTTCACGAACCACACGAAAAGCCCTGTGGCTACAAATCCGGCGAACCCTCCAAAAAGGAAGATGTAATCTATTCCCATAAAATCCATAAGGAGCCCCCCAAGCAGCGGACCGCCGGCCAATCCCAAACTCATAGCCATGTCGAATGCTCCCATTACAGCCCCCATACCCATATTTCTTCCCTCTTCTACTGCTAAGGCAGTTGCTGCCGGTAGAGAGACGGCTCCGGCAATGCCCATTGCCATGTTTAAAACCAATAGATGGGCGAAATCAGATGTGTAAGGTATCAGTGATATTGCCAGGGAAGCCATACCCCCCCCAACAACAACCAGCTTATTTCGGCTGACCTTGTCTGCCAACCTTCCGAAGGGCGCCTGCAGAAAGGAGGTCAGTAATATATTTGCGGAGATCAAAAGCCCTATCTCCGAACCGCTCAATCTAAGGTATTGGTGAGCAAAGATAGGGAGAAAGGTCGCAACCATTCCCCTTCCCACAGAGTTGGTCAGTCTGAAGGCTGTTATCCCCTTTATTATTTTGTTATCCAACATCATCCTGTAAGAAGCCCTGGGGTTTCCCCACTGTTTCTTATACAGATGGAGTTCGGGGAGAAATAACAGAACCAATGCAAAAGCTATTAAGCTTAGTCCTCCCATAGCATAAAAGGCTGCATTCATGCCAAAATGATCCTTTAAAACCCCACCCATAAGAGGACCCACACCAAACCCGGCAAACAGAGAAACACTAAAGGCCCCTATAAATGTCCCTTCTTTCTTCACCGGCGATATTTCACCTATGTAAGCCATGGCTATGGGGATAATCATGGCTGCAAATAAACCCTGCAAAAAACGAATGACGGCAAGCTCATAAGCCTTATCCGCATGGATATAGATCATTGAAACTAAGGTATATCCAAATAGTCCGATGCATATAAATATCTTTCTGCCCTTTTTGTCAGATAGTCTGCCGATGATTGGCATGAATATAGAGCGAGAAATGGAAAAGCCGGAAAAGATTATGCCCAACCAGATCCCGGTAGCCCCTAAGTTCTGGGCATAAAGTGGCAAAAGGGGGATGATAATCCCTATCCCCACCATAGCGGAAAAAACAGCCAAAAACAGCGTTATGAATACCCTTTTTACCAATTAACTCCTCTTTAAGATGAAAAATTTAATCTGGGATAAACATAAGTAATATTTTTTTAAATACCCTTCAAAGCTCCCCCTTCAATCTATCTCCACAATCCTGTGGCTGTTATCCCAATTAAAAAGCTTTACCGGGTAACCCCTGGATTTCTTTAGTTCTCTCCCCCATTCCAGGTATTCCGGATGACAGCTAAAGAATATTATCTGTCTGCTCTCAGCTAACTCCTCCAGTATCCTTAAAGATTTTGCCTGGCAATGAGGATCGTAGTTGGCAAAGGAGTCATCTATGATCAATGGGAGAGTCACACCCTTACCCAACAGTTCCAGAGAGGCGATTCTCAGACTGAGATAGAGCTGATCAATGGTTCCAAGACTGAGACCGGCTACCGGAATACTGTCATTAACCTTTGAGGAAAGGATTATCTTTGGCCATGATTTGATCAACTGGACACTGTCAAACTCCTCAGGCACAATCTCTTTAAAGTATTGGTTGGCTGTCTTTTCCATCTCTGGCAGATACTCCTCCTGTAACTCTTTTACCGCTTCTTCAAAGGTTGCTATAGCCTTTCCATAGGCTTTGTAGATTAAATCAAGCTCCTTCAATCTGCCTTCGATATAAATCCTTCTTTCTTCGAGCCCTACAGGGTCTTGCATTGTGTCTTTTAGGGTATCCAGTCTCTCCTTCGTCCTTATCAACTCGTGTTCATCATCCTTGAGTTTTGGTTTCAGTTCTTTCTGAACCCCTCGCCACCTTTCTATCTCCTCTGTGGCAGGACAGAAAGAAATCAAACCAGATTCGGCCAATTCCAGGTTGTATTGACGAACTCTACTATCCAAAATCCTCTGTTTATCCTCTAACTCCTTCAGTCCCTCTTTCCCCAAAATTCCTTGCCTCTCAGCCTCTCTGTTTTTCTTTTCTTCAATCAGTCCTTCATAATCATTCAATCTCTCTCTCATCTCACCTATAGAATTCGTATTGGTGTCGCCAAGGATATTCTTGAACATCCCTTCATACTTTTCGTATTGCTTGTTAGCCTCCAATAATTCTCCCTCGGTATCAGCAAGATTTGAGTCAAGAGCAGACTTGAGCCTCTTTAGTTCCTTACATCTCTCCCATTCCTTCTTTAAGGTCTCAACGTCCTTCTGCCGGGCATCCTGAATAAGGGCGGTAATCCTCTCTTCCAGCTCTTTCAGCTGGGCATAGTCCCTTTTGATACCATCCCTCAATATCTGGAGTCTAGCTAAATGTAGTCTTTTATTTTTATATATAGGGTACAATGCCCAAAGGAACATTGAAACCCCTATCAAGACAAGCAGCCCTCCAATCCATTTCACATGTCCATGCAGGCTGAACAAGGAAACTATCCCTGCTAAAGAGAGCAGTACGCCGCCAACCTTCCTCCATGAAGGAATTCTGGAAGATTCGTGCTTCAAGGTTGACTCCATCCTTGTTACTTCGGCATTAGTACTCTCGATTTCTTCTTTAATCTCTGAGCTACGATACTCCCACCCTGGAAGATCCTGATCAATGTATTTGCTGCAATTCTCAAGGGAATTCAATCTGTCGAGTTCTATCTGAACCTTGTGCCTCTCCTCTTCGGTCTCTTTCTTCTTATTCTGCAATCTTATAAGTTTATCCTCGAAGGTTTCCTTAGAAGCCATCCAATTAGGTACTTCATTCTTTATGGTATCTTTAAAACTTTCAATAGATTGTAATGCCTCTATCCTCTTGCTAATCCTGTAAAGGCTTTCGTCGATGACTTTAATCCTTTGTATTTGCCCTGAAACCCTGTCCAAATCTTCAGCAGACTTTTGGAGCTCTTTCTGGACATTACCCTTCTTTTCTTGTTTCACCAGCAAATATCTGACCTCTTCCAGTTGTTCTCTTTCTCCTGGAATCTCCTCTTCCAGTTTGCTTACAGTGTCTGTCAGCCTGGATAGCTCTTTAAATCCGTCTTTTGCATGTTTGAGGGCAGAGACAACCGCCTCTCTCTCCTCTTCGAGCGTGTCATACTCCCGTTTCCTGGCATGCCTTATTTCAGTTGTCTTTGAAGCCTTTATGTCCAGTCTTTTTGCCTTGAGGATATCTATTATCTCTTTTGCATTGCTCTTAATGGAACCAGTAAACACCCTCTGGATTAAATGCCCTACCTCGGATAAATTCTCGCTTACCTTAGACAGCTCCTGCTGTCTTACACAGCAGGTAGAGGTAAACAGACCCAAATTCTCCATCCCGGTGTGATCGGATACATACTGCTTTACCTTTTCTGGGTCATTTGTTAACTCCATATATGTCTCATTATCAACAAGCTCTCCCAAAGAAACCCTGTTCTTTATAAAGTCTCTCTCAATCTGATAGAGTTCACTATTCACCTGGTATTGAATTAATGTCCTGAACTCACCGGGATTGGTCCATGACCACACAGAAGACCTGTTTAATCGCTCACTCTGTTTACCCAGGCCAAAGAGACCAATCACAAGGGCATCCTGAAGGCTTGATTTACCAGCCCTGTTTTTTCCAACAAGGATATTAATATTATCACCAAATTCCACTCTTTGGTTATCAGAGTAAACCCTTATTCCTGCAAATTCGATGAACCTGATCTTCATCTCTTTTCGGCCTCTCTGATGGCATTGATGCCAAGGTTAAGGGCTACCTTAAGAAGCTGTTTTTCATCCTCATTCTCTGTTCTGTCTATCTGGTCTTCTAATTTGCGACAGAACCTTCCGATTATGAACCTTGGATCTACGGGAATGTCTATGGGGGTATCTAACCGGTTTTTATTAATCTTCAGCAGGTAGAAGTATCCGCTAAATCTCTCCTGTAACTCGTCGATGGTCTCTAATATATCCATCGTCGGCTTGCCGGTCAGGTTCAGTTTGAGAATCTTATTATCGCCAGCGTGTTCCCTGATTTTCATCTCCAGAGCACCCTTTTCCTGGAAGCGGGTACAGTCGATGCTTAATATCTCTATGATCTTCCTTTGAACTTCTTCAATGGTTATGTTAACTTCACCGTGGTCAGAGATCTCCCCTAATATTACATGCCGCTTCCCGGCATTCCGCTCATCCAGGTTCAGCCCCTCCGGGGCACCGGGATAGAAACATGCCTTTCTCTCCTCTGAAAAAATCCCCAGGTGCCGATGGTAGTGCCCCAAAGCTATATAGTTGAATGGCAATCTTTTGATTTCTTCCAATGAAAAAGGCTGATCCTGGTACTCCTGATTCGGGTACTCATAGGAACCGTGAAAAAGCAGGATAGAGTTTTGCTGACTGATCTTGAGTTCAGGCTTCTCAAGCAACCTGAAATTGGATTGATGCCTGTTATAGGCACATCCAACCACTGAGACTTTGAAATGTTCGAGGTCTATCGTTTCAAACTTGGGAGAGGTGAAAATGTGGAGGTTTCCCCCAAGAGAATTAAATTCTCTATCCCAGATCCCATTTGGAATATAATAATCATGATTCCCAGGGGTTATGAAAATAACCACATTGTTATCGCGTAACATCCTGAAGGTTTCGAAGACAAATTCCAGATCCTTCTTAGAGGGGTTGGGTGAATTAAACAGATCGCCGGATATTAGAAAAAGGTCAATACCCTTTTCTACAGCCAGACCGGCTATCCGACGAAAGGTGAGACGGATGTCCTCTCTCCTCTCTTCACCTCTTTCATCGAATTGATCAAACTCTCTTCCTAAATGGACGTCGGCAGTGTGAATAAACTTAACCATAACACAAACCTACCATAAAGAAATTCTCTTTGTCAAAGCTATTTTAGCCAAGGATCTGCAATTCAGACACTAGACTTCAGACGTTAGACACCAGACTCTCCAATTGTGTAATCCCTGGCTATTTCCCCCTCTTCAGCCTGATGTCTGTTGTCTGATGTCTGATGTCTATGGTCTACCGTTTGACTCACAGACTCCTTACTTCTGACTTGACACACATATTACTCTTATATATAGTATTTTACTGTATTTTGTAACTACTCAGGTAGGCACAAAGGCACAGAGTGCCAAAGGCACAAAGCCGAGAGATCTGAAGAGAATGAGTTGCTTAAGTTCCTATGAGATGTTTACAAAGCGGTATTTGGACAGGCTGTGTCCTGCATTCCAATCGTATTCCTACAACTTTGTGCCTATGTGCCTTTGTCTCTTTGTGCCTGAATAGTTACCGTATTTTTACAATACGCTAAAGATTATCAGGAGGAATAATGGCACACGTTTTAAAGGCGTTTTTAGAACCGAAAAGCATTGCTATAGTTGGGGTTTCCAAAACCCCAAATAGACCAGGGCACCTTATCTTAAGAAACTTAAGAGAGTTCGGCTTTGCAGGAGATATCTATCCTGTTAATCCTGAAGGAGGTGAGGTTTTAGGATTCAAGACTTACAAAAGCATGAAAGATATCCCCAAGAATATAGACCTGGCCGTCTCTATGGTGCCTGCAGATGACACCCTTGAATTGTTGAATGACTGTGCAGATAAAGGAATCAAGAATGTATTACTGGTCTCCGGAGGGTTCTCTGAATCTGGTGAAATTGGGGCAAACCGCCAGATGGCGGTAGTTAACTTAGCAAAACAGAAGGGAATAAGAATAATGGGCCCTAATGCAGTCGGCCCTGTCAATACCTTTAACAGCCTTGTGCTGCACTTTTATCCCATGGATTGCTTTAAGGAAGGGGGAGTAGCATTTGTAGCTCAAAGCGGTCAATTCTGTTGTCCTGTCATGGAACATATTATGTCATCTATGCACCTTGGGGTAAGCAAATCCATAGACCTGGGAAACTGCTGCGATATAGACGAGGCTGAGGCAATGGAGTATCTGGAAAAAGACCCTGAAACAAGGGTTATTGCTATGTACATGGAGAGTATCAGGACAGGCAAGCGATTTCTGGAGGCTGCGAAAAGGGTCACTAAAAAGAAACCCATAGTAGTATTTAAAACAGGAAGGACAGAGGATGGGCGGAAGACTGCTGCATCCCACACAGGCGCTATAGCCGTAGATGATACAATATTCGATGTTGCGCTGAGACAGGCTGGGATTATAAGGGCTTTTGACCTGGATGAATTCCTTGATTTTACAAAGATATTTGACTCCACACATATACCAAAAGGCAACAGGATAGCGGTTATAACTTACAGTGGAGGTATCGGATCAATGGTTGCCGATGCCTGCGGAGAGTTTGGCATGAAGCTGGCTGAATTCTCAAAGGACACCATTGAAAAGGTTAAACCGTTCTTGCTTCCATCCACAAAGATATCAAATCCCTTAGACTGTTTTGCTGTCGGGGTGCCGCTGGATATAAATGATGTATATCGGGCGCCTCTAGCCGCCTTTATGCATGATCCCAATGTGGATATTGTCCTTTTCTGCCTTATGGTAAACAAGTGGGTTTGGAGTGTGGATTTAAATCATGTGTTAAGTGATTTAAAGCAATGCCAAAACAAGCCGGTGGCAGCCTGGGTAATAGGTGAGGATACGTTGGTGAGAGAGCATATCAGCACTTTTGAAGAAAACGGCATCCCTGTCTTTGCATCTCCTGAAAGGGCAATCAGGGCATTAGGTGCCCTGTGGAGATATCACTCCCGTATCTTTGAATCTTAAAAGGTGTGTCCTGCTAAGGATTGGAGGGAATGTGGACATAATCTACTGGTTTTGGGACTTCTTCATCCACCTGGACGTGCACATGGGGGATGTGATAAAAACATATGGAATTTACACTTATGGCCTGCTATTTATCATCGTATTCTGTGAGACCGGCCTGGTGGTGACGCCAATTTTGCCCGGCGATTCCTTGCTGTTCTCGGCCGGGACGTTTGCGAGCTTGGGATACATGGATGTCTGGTTACTTTCTGTCTTGCTTTCGGTCGCGGCCATCGCGGGAGACACCGTGAATTACTGGATTGGACACTATCTGGGGGCCAAAGTGTTCCACTACAAGAAATCCCGTTTTTTCAACCCGGAGCATCTCATGCGCGCTCACAAGTTCTATGAGAAGTACGGTGGAAAAACCATCATCATCGCCCGGTTCGTGCCCATCATTCGCACTTTCGCTCCGTTCGTAGCCGGGATCGGCTCCATGAGTTACGGCCGTTTCATCGCTTACAACGTGATAGGCGGACTGGCCTGGGTCTTGATCTGCGTGTTCGCCGGATACTTCTTCGGGAATTTACCCTTCGTGAAGAAGAACTTCTCCCTGGTCATCCTGGCTATCGTCTTTATCTCCATCCTGCCGGGCCTCATCGAGTTCCTGCGGCACCGACAACGAGGGGCGGTGGGATATGACTGATGTCCGACTGGACTGCTATAATCATCCTCGGTTTAAAATTTGTATGCTCTGAAGCTTTAAACCTCTGTGATTACCTGAGATGACTGAGTATGAATAGGAAACAGATTTCCTTTAATCTCTGACTTGTCCTCTGCAATGCAATAACGGGCTGCATAAGAAATAGAGAAGAAAAAAACAGACAGGACAGATATTAGAAGCAAAGTATAGTTTTTTTTGTTGGTATGAAAAGGTTTTATCTCTGACATTGTATGCTCCTCAATAATTGTATTGCCATAACCTAATGAACTATTTTATGAGTTTTGAAAAGTCGTCTAACTGAAAGATGGCTTGTCTCGATAGGCGATTCTGAACTATTGTTCGTAAAGGATGCGAGGGGGGACAAGTTATTACATAGTTTTCTGTAAGTTACCACATAAACACAACAACTTGCAAGTTCAAGTGATGTTTTGTCAGGATTTTGCTTTAGGAACGGCTATCCCTATTACGACGCTTTGATTTTCGGAGGGGTATTACCTTAAAAAGTAACCATAATGAAGGCGATGATTTACTATATCTGACTTTATATCTTTTACAGACATCCTTTCACGGATTATGTAACGGTACAATCCTGCCCTTGAGATGTCGCCGATAAAGAGGGCGCCAATAAGCCTGGTTCCGTCCGGGGTAAAAACCAGTTTACGATAGGCCTTTGGAGTGGCTGCAATGTGCGTCTCGTAATCGGTACCCTTCGTATGAACGATACCCATGGACACAAATGGTTCATCAGCCACCTGGGTTGCATTTAAAATGCCAAAGGTTCCCGAATAAGCGCTTGGCCGGCCGACCATATTCCGTCCGGCACAGCTACCCATCTCCGCTGCATTGGTCCAAAGCCCGGTTACAATTCTTTGTCCTGTAATCGGATCAAATGTCACGGCCACATCCCCGGCTGCAAAGACATTCTGGATATTGGAGCAGGTGAATTTGTCAACCACCACGCCCTGGTCTACGAGGATACCGCTCTTATCAAGAAATTCTACGTTGGCGCGGATTCCTTTACCGATACAAACCATTTGGCAGGGGATTTCCCCGCCGTTATCCAGCAGTACTCCAATGACCCCGGTGGAATCGGATAATATCCGGGTAACGCTTGATCCGGTCATCAATTTTAGGCCTGCTTTATTTAAAGCATTACGAATCAATACCGTGTCGTCAGGCTCCATCAACCGGGAGAGTATCTCAGGAGACTTCACGATTAATGTAACATCCAGGCCTCGTTCAAGCAAAGCAAAGGCCGCCTTTAGATTCAGTAATCCGCCTCCCAGCATCACAGCATGTCCGGCAGTCTCTGCTCTACGAGCCATAGCACGAGCATCGGCAATGGTCCGTAATACAAAGACACCTTCAGCTTCCACCCCACCGATGTCAGACGGAATATTAGGAACGCTGCCGGTGGCAATAAGTAGTTTGTCGTATGGTAATTCCTCACCACTCTTGACAGAAACCTTTTGATCGGCCGTATTGACTGTCTCCACCCTGGAATTAAGTCGGACATCAATATTGGCGCCCTGGTAGGGGCCCTGACCTATAAGCATTATCTCCGAGAACTTCTTTTTACCGCTTATCACAAAGGGGATCATGGGCCGGAAATACGGCATATCCTGTTCATCCGACAGGACTGTGACAGAGCCCTCTGAATCCAGTTTTCGGATTGCCTCTGCAGCGGCCATTCCGGCCGCGCTTGCCCCAATGATAAGATACTGCATCTGTTTTACTGCCATTATTAATTCCCTTTTCCAGAGATCATTTCTCTGGCCGCATCCTGACGGACATCACCAGAGAATCCCTCAACGGTCCGATAAACCAGAGCCTGGGTGGGACAGGAATCCACGCAGGCCGGAACCTGAAGGTCCGGACATCGGTCGCAACGATACGCCTTGCGGGTCTCCAGATGTCGTCCAATGACACCATAGGGACAAACCATTACACATGTCCAGCACCCTATACACTTATCACTGTTGGTTATGATCACCCCTTCTTCGGTACGACTGATAGCGCCACTGATGCAGGCGTGCATACATGGGGCATCCTCGCAGTGGCGACATAATACCGGAACCTTACGATCAGGAGGCACCCATTCCACATAGACACGGTTTTTAGGAGCCGGCTGTTCTGAAATGGCTTCGAACAGGTTTTTGCTCTTGGAGTGTTCTACTGAACAGGCAATTTTGCATGTATGACATCCTACACAACGATCCAATCGGACAAATATTTCTTTTGGCTGAGACATAATAGCCTCCTATTTAAAATATACGGTTCTCCTCTCTATCATCTAACTCAGTCCTAAACCGGCCCGACGGGCATCAATGGCATCGAGAAGCTTGTCTGCTGAAGAATCAGGGTCAAGATCTACAATAAAGTAGCCGCCTGTTAAGTCCTTTACCTTTTCTGTCAACACCTGTGTTACCAAAGGGCTGCCCAGAACAGGGAGCATTACACCCACGTGGGTTGGTAATCCTGCGGCAACTGCATAGGCACCAATGGAGACGGCCTTTTCAGATACAGCCTCCGCCGCTGAAGCCACCACAGGAAGCTTATCGGTATCAACTCCCAGATAATTGGCTACAGCAACACATAAAGCCACTGCCCGGGAGTTATCTACACATGAGCCCATATGCAATACAGGCGGCAGAGGGCCACCCAGGTTATTTGCTTCACCGATAGCTGTCAAGACGGCTTTAAGCCCATCGCCGCATAATTCGTCCACATTGGCAGGATTCATAAACCCATGGCGCATAAGTGCGCCGGCCCCACAACCTGTGGCAACTACCAGGACATTCTTCTTCAACAATTTTCGCGCAATTACTGTAAAATTCCGATCTTGAGGCACTTTAACATTATTACACCCGGCAAAGAGACATACACCCCTGATGTTGCCTGCCTTTATATTGTCAATGAGAGGCTTGAGGGGGTCTTTAGCGTCCAGCCTGGATAATGCCGCAACAATCGCTTCTACCGAGAATCCGGCAACGACCGGGGTTTTAACGTCTGGAATGTCAACAGGTCTTTTGGCCCTGTTAGAAAAGTTCTTAATGGCAATACCGATAACCTCTCTTGCCTTTTCCGATGCCGCCTCTTCTGAAAAATCTACATGGGTGGCGCCTGAGATCTTGCATATATCCATAGTGGTAACAACTGTAGTGCCCATACATTCAGCCACATTAACCAGAGAAGGCATAATACATTGGTAATCAACTACCATGGCATCCAATGCTCCGGTCATGATAGCCATCTCCTGACTGACTGAGTGGGTGCAGGCCGGAATGCCATGACGCATCATTACCTCATTGCCTGTACAGCATATCCCCACCAGGTTGATACCTGAGGCGCCGGCTGCCTTAGCCTCTTTTTCCATATCTCTGGCAACGGATACTATCAGATCGGACAAAACCGGATTGTGACCATGGACTGCTATGTTCACCGCACCAGCCTTGATTACCCCCATGTTTGCCTCTGTTACAACAGGCTTAGGAGTCCCAAAAAGAATATCGGCTAAATCTGTCCCCATGTAGCAGCCAGCCAGATCGGCAACACCACAGCGCAGTCCACCCAGCAACAGGTTGACTGCATCAGCGTCCACACCGTAGAGGGTACGGTGCATAATCTCAGAGACCTCATGATCAATGCCTTTTGGTACCAGACCCAGGTCGGTCAGGACTTTTACACGTCCCGGAGTCACCACAGTTGCCGCCCATAACACAGGGGTGTCCTTTTCATGAAAATCCGCAAGGGCAGCTTTAGCCACATCCAACGCAATGTCATTTTCTTTTCGTCCTTCGACCGGGATATTTAAACGGGCAGCCACTGCCTTTAGCTTCTCCACATCCTTGACCATATAATCCCGCGTCTTACCTTCCGCCATCTTCAGCATTGCGTGTGCCAGGTGTCTGGCATGTCCGGAATGGGCTGCTGTCCCGGCGGCAATAGCCCTGTCTATGCCTCGGGCCACCATAACATCCGCACTGGCGCCGCAAATCCCGGTCTTGGGCTCATCCCCGAACGGATTGATTCGACACGGTCCCTGCAGACAGTGCCGGCAGCAAAGACCCGTCTCCCCGAAACCGCATTGTGGCGTCATAGCATCATACCGATCCCAAACCGTTGTTACATCCATATCTTTTGCCTTGCTTATCATCTCTTGAACCGCAGGATCGGTGCTTTTCTTTGAATTTTCCTTGCCATCCGACATAATCTATTCCTCCTTTTACCATAATGAATAGCTATCTAACTGAAACCTTTCAAAACACTAACCCCCATGCCCGGCGCGGGCACAACGAAGGATGAAAATTATCAAAAGGATTCAAGGGGTCAAGAGGTCAAGGATTCAAGTGAAAGGCGTTGAAATTAAAACCCTCGAATCCTGGAATCCTCGAACCCTATTTTCATATAAAATTTCAGTGTGTTACTTAAGCTAGTTTTGTCACTCAAGCTTAAACCCCTTCTCGCGAAAGAGCCTTATGCACGCATCTACCACATCGGCATCGTAAAGGATACCGCTGTTCATGGAGATTTCCTCCAACGCTCCATCCAGACCTATAGCCGGCCGGTAAGGCCGGTGTGATGCCATGGCTTCAACAACATCGGCCACAGACATAATTCGCGCTTCCAGTAGAATAGCATCTTTAGATAGACCGGCAGGATACCCCGAGCCATCCATCCTCTCATGATGTTGAAGAATGGTCTGGGCAATCGGCAAGGGGAATTCTATATCCTTCAATATATCGTAACCAGCCTGGGGATGCATCTTTATCAGGTCGAACTCAATTTTGCTCAACTTTCCAGGCCTACTGAGAATCTCTGCCGGTACAGAAATCTTGCCAATATCATGGACAATCCCTGCCATGCTGATTCCATGAACCTGATCTTCTGAAAGGCACATCTCCCTGGCTATGGCTGAAACAATTCCGGCTACCCGACGCTGATGACCGGCGGTATAGGGGTCGCGCATTTCAACTGTCGTTGCAATGGCTTCAATAGTTGACTCCATAGCCTTTATTAACTTCTGTGTAGACTGTATACGTTCTTCCTCCATCAGTTTATGTTGGGTAACATCACGCGCCACGGCGAAAATTAGCCCCTCCTCAACTAACGGATAGGAGTTCCATGAAATCCATTTGTAAGTACCATCTTTGCAGAGATAGCGGTTCTCAAAAGAAAAGACCTGTATCCCGTTGGCAAGGTTATGTCCCGTATGTGTCGTTCGTTTAAGATCGTCCGGATGAACTAATTCGATATATGGTTTAGACACGAGTTCATCATTTGTCCAACCGAAGGTTTTCTCCCATGCCGGGTTGAGTTGCTTGAAGTAGCCGTCAAAACCCGCAATGCACAAAAGGTCAATCGAGAAGTTGAATAAGCGGTCGCGTTCTTGCTGAACTTGTGTGCGCTCCTCTCCCAGCCGCTTTTTTTCGAGTACAGAGTAAATCATGTGCGGCAATCGCTTCATGTGATTGGGGGTCTTGACGATATAGTCATCCACGCCGCGTCTCAACGCCTCGATAGCGATTTCTTCTGAACCGGTGCCGGTGAGAATCACCACAGGCAAGTGGGGGTTTTTGGCACGGATAATATCGACCACCTGCAATCCCTCGAAGCCAAGGATATTAAAATCGCTCAAAATCAGATCGTATTCACCCTCCTCCAACCGCGCTTCAAAATCCTCGCGCGAGGCAGCCTCGGCGATCTGAAAACCACCATGCTCTTTTTCCAATAATGCCCTTACCAAAGCACGATCATGTGGATTATCGTCAACGTAGAGAATACGAATGGGTTTGCTCATGATTCTCCCTCCGGTGGCCCCACATTCAGTGACAGCCAGTATCCTTCAATCTGACGAACGATGTCCATGAAACCTTCAAAGGATACCGGCTTGACCAGATAACTGTTAGCGCCGTTGTGGTAGGACAGCGCCTCTTGACCGTTGGGCACAACATGCACGCTGTTTTGCAGCCTCGCCTCGCTAAAGGCATCCAGGGTTAACTCGATGTCCATGCGGTTATCCTCGACTAGGAGGATATGAGCCGATCTGTCCATATATCACTCCTTTGGCAATTTAACAATAAATGTGCTTCCTTTTCCCACTTCTGATTCGATCTGCACACTGCCCCCAAGCAACTCGACAGATTTTTTCACGGTCGCCAGGCCGATCCCGGTGCCTGGATATTCTTCCTCGCTGTGCAGACGCTGGAAGACATTGAATATTTTTTCATGGTATTCCGGTGGAATGCCGATGCCGTTGTCACTGACGCTAATGATAACCGCTTTGCCTTCAGTCCTGCCCTTAACCGTTACCTGTGGGGGAACGCAGGGTTTGTAATAGGTCAACGCATTCTCAATCAGATTGCTAAATATCTGGCCAAGCAACATCTTGTCGCCGATCACGGTGGGCAAGTCGTGAGCGATATTCAATGTCCCGTGGATTTCGATCACATGTTCCCGCATGTTCTGGGCGATATCAGCCAAAAGGTCGGCAAGCTGGACTGGGTTACGCCGGATGCCTTGACGTCCAAGGCGGGAGTATTGCAGGAGGTTGTCAATCAGATATCCCATCCGTTCGCTCGCCTGCACGATATTATCTACATAATGCCTGCCTTCTTCGTTCAGATCGGCGCGGTGGCTACGCGCGATGATCTCGCTGAAGCCGCTGATAGCACGCAGCGGAGCGCGCAAATCGTGGGAAACCGAGTACGAAAAAGATTCGAGTTCCTTGTTGGTATAGACTAGCTCTGCAGTGCGTTCGGCGACTCGCTGTTCCAGTTCCTTGTTAAGTTTTCGGATTTCATCTTCCGCCCGTTTTTGCTCGGTGACATCATCATAAACAGCAACCACTTCCCCCGAACTAAGGCGGTATACAAAGTTCTCCCGCCAACCTGAGATACGATTGTCTTCATAGCGCGAAATCGGATAATGCTCAGGGATGCCTGTCTGCCAAACCCGGCGAAAGACATCGAGCAAGCCGAACTCCTCTACCCCGGGGAAAGCCTCCGTCACCCGTTTACCAATAATTTCCGCTTTACTTACCCGCTCGATCCGCTCACCGGCAGCATTAAAATCAACCAATTCAAAATCCAAACCATTGTCCACAGCACGATAGATGGCAACCCCATTGCTCATCCGATTGAACAATTCCCCGTACCGCTCCACACTGTTACTCAGTGCCTTTTCCGCCCGCTTGCGCTCGGTGATTACCTCGGAAAAGAGGATGATGCCCCCTATTTCGCCATTCGCATCATACCAAGGCTGTATCTCCCAACGCACCCAGTCCAGCCCCCCATCGGATCGAGGAAACGAGTCATCCTCGGCTTTTTCCGTCGCACCTGCCAGACACCGTCGGTGCACTTCTTTCCATCGTTCAGGAATTTCAGGGAAAACTTCATAATGTGAGCGGCCAATGATATCCCGTATCTTCAGGTTATAATCGGTCAGGAAACGACGGCTCGTCATGATGTACTTCATGTCCCGATCGAACATTGCGATGGGTGCCGGCGTATTCTCGATAAACTGCCTAAACAGTTGCTTGTTTATCTGTACTGCTACGGGACTTGTCTCCATAATAAGATTAGAGAGGTTAGCTTCCTGCCGGAGCATATCCTCTATCTTTTCCCTGCCTTTCATCGCCCAGATCAAATCCCGGCAACACAATACCTCTTTCTCTATGATTTGCCAGGTCAGCAAGTTTGATGGCTTCGCAAAAAGTTCCAAAAAGCACCTTTGGATCATTCCAGTACAAACGGGAATCCAGTATTTTCATATAGTTACCTATTTTATGGATTCCCGCTCCCCGATCGGAGTCGAGGACAAGTTTCGTGGGAATGACGACTTTTTGCAAGTTCATCTAAATAGGACCAGCCTTAAAAGGATTCTTAATGGTCACTCTATTAATTGTCTGTCCATGAGACATGTCCTCAGACAGCAATGTTACAGTGCCACTTCTTATTGCTGCCTCAATAATCAGTGAATCCCAGAAGGAATACCCGTACCTTAAAAGAATCTCTATGGCTTCTAAAATAGACTCACCATCGTTGATCACAACATCCCATTTCAAAAGATCACTCACAATTTCCCCGGCTAATCTTTTATCCAATGGTTTGGGAAGCTTTTGGGTGACGGTAACAAAAAATTCCTGGAGTACCTGGGTGCTTATGACCCCCAGTCCTGAATCCCATAAATCAACGAGGATTTTCCTGGCTATTTCGTGTTTTTCTCCTGCGCTCACATCATAGGCATATATGATGATGTTAGTATTAAGGAATACTTTATCGTCTGCCATGTACCTCTTCCCTCGTGGTTACAATGTGCCCTTTTGTCCCAAGGTCAAGCCCTTCTTTAAGAATCTTAAACTGTCTCTCCTTCGCTTTTTTATATCCATTAGCTCCTCTGACTTTTTCCTCAAGAGATTCTCTTAAGAATTGACTCAGGGATTTTTCTCTGCTTGCGGCAATTACTTTGGCCTTCTTCAATAATGTTTTAGGCAGGGATAGAGTTACATTCTGTCTGTCCATAGATATTCCTTTTATAAAGATTACATAAATACGCATATCACGTATTTGCGTGAAACGTCAATGGCAAAATAGTTAAATCACAGGTCAGGGTTATCAAGGAAAAACTCAGGGGATGAAATGGGGCAAATAGTACAGTTTGGTCTTTTCTTACAGAAGTTTTTCCCTACGTGGACTATTAAGGCATGGTACTCATTGTACAGTTCCACGTCCTTCGGCAGGTTCTTCATGAACAGGTCCTGGATTTCATGATAGCCGGTATTGGGGGAAACAAAATTATGGCGCGATAAAACCCTTCTGGTATAGGCATCTACCACAAAGACAGGTTTGCATCCTGCATAGAGAAGTATGCTGTCGGCTGTCTCCGGGCCTATCCCGTTAATACCCAGCATTTTCTCCCTCAGGGTTTCCATGTCCTCAGAGAACATTAGAGAAAGATCCCCTTCGTATTCCCCGAATAAAAAATCCATGAATTTTTTTAATCTTCCGGCCTTTATGTTGTAGTACCCTGACGGCCTGATGGCCTCTGCCAGCACGGGTTCTTCGATACAATACAATCTCTCCGGGTGAAGCAGGCTATCCCTTTTAAGTCTGGCAATGGCCCTTTCTACATTTTTCCACGAGGTGTTTTGTGTAAGTATTGCTCCCACAATTACCTCAAAAGGGGTATTACCAGGCCACCATCCCCGCGGTCCAAAAGAATCATACAGCCTTTGGTAAATCAACATTAACGCTTGAAGCAAAAAGGATACCTTTTCAGGGGTTTTATGTTAACCTACTTCTTCCAGAAGTATCTTATGGTCAATTAAGGAGATCTTCTTAATCCTGCTGTTCAGCACTTTCTGTTCCCCAAAGATATTCCTGATAAATACTTTACCGTCTTCAGGCTCTATAATATCTACGCTTTCCATGATTAGTTCTTCCTTGCCATCTCGTTCTAAATATGCATTAGCTTCACACATTGTTTACCAACTCCTTAAGTTTTTCAGTTACCAGGCACTCTACTAAATGTGGTAAGGGTTCGGGAGTAACCCCTATAATCTCTACCTTTTCTTGCAACATAGGCAAGAGTAACTTTTTTGCCGGGCTAGAAGAAATAGCCTCAGCCATCTTTGGGGTAAGTTCTCCCATCATTGAATTGGCCATGACTATTCCCAGTGACCCTATAATTATATCGGCTGAAGGAACTGTCCTGACTATTGCATTCTCACCTGTTGCTCCCCTGTTAGCCTTAGCTCTCATCATGGCAGAGGTAGCGATTGAATTGGTCCCCAGGGCTATTATTTCAATCCTCTCTTGAAATTCCTCTTTCAACCTCTTGATAAGGGCGCTACCAATACCGCCACCCTGTCCGTCAATAACACATATACGCATTTATATAGGTTCCCCCAAAAAATTCATGCTGAAGCGAAAAGGGATACTTTTTCAAAGCGTTCAATCTTCATCGCTCTCTAACCTTGAACCGTGAACCTTGGAACTTTGAACCTGAGCAGCTATCTTTTTTTAAACATACCACTGTAACTTAATGGATGTCAAAGAATTAATTGCCCCTGAAAAAAGGCAAGTGTTCGTTTGAGCCCCTTCTTCAATGAAACCTCCGGATTCCATCCAAGCCCCCTTTTAGCCTTTGACCAGTCTAAGACACTGCGAAATTGCTCTCCCTTTTTAGCCTCTCCATGGACACCTTTGACTTTAGACCCAGCAAGGGTCTTTATCTCTTCAAATAGACCGTTAACAGTGATTTCTATCCCTGTCCCAATATTGAACTCTCCGACAACATCCTTTTCTAAAGTGAGTGCGTTTGCCCTGGCCACGTCCTCCACAAAAACATAGTCACGGGTCTGCTCTCCATTTCCGTTTATAATAGGCTGATCCCCGGCCAGCATTTTTTGGGAAAATATGGCAACAACCCCTGCTTCCCCATACGGGTCCTGCCTTGGCCCATAGACATTACTGTACCTCAGAGAGACATAATTTAGACCATAGGTTTTGTGATAATAATAGAGATACTTTTCGCAAGTCAATTTGGCAATACCATAAGGGCTTAGAGGTTTGGTGGCATGGGTTTCATTTGCAGGAAAACAACTCTGCTCACCATAAATTGCCCCTCCTGTGGAAGCAAAGATAAACTTTTTAACCCCATTTTTGACAGAATTTTCCAGTAGATTTAAGGTGCCGCCAATATTTACATCCATATCATAAAGAGGATCTTCAACAGAATTTCTGACACTTACCTGGGCTGCATGATGTATTACTGCTTCCGGTCTTTCCCTTTCCATGATTCCTTCTATAACCGAATCCCTTATATCTTCCTTGTATAATACAGCCTTTGGATTCAGGTTTTCCTCTTTTCCTGATGAGAGATTGTCTATTGCAATCACTTCATGGCCGTTATTAATCAACATATCAGATACATGCGAACCGATAAAACCTGCGCCACCTGTCAGCAAAACCCTCACCTTTTGATCCCTCCTATACTCACCTTCATATTTTTCCCCTATAACCCAAGGATACCTTTAAGCTCCAGATGGGTCTTTATCTTGAAAGGGTTACTCAGGCTACTTTTATACGCAATAAAGCCTACCCCTCCATTTTTAGCTGTTTCCAGGTCTATCTCAGAATCTCCTATATATAAAGCTGCCTCTTTAGATAATTGAAAATGATTCAGGATTTTCAAAAGACATTCAGGATCGGGTTTTGGCATCTTCACATCCAGGGATGTAACTGAATAGTGGAAATATTTCTCCAGGTCAAAACGATGGAGGATAGTTTGCAAAGTAATGCCCCTGTTGGTAGCAATAGCTACATAATAGTTGTCTTTTAACAACTCCAGCATCTCAATAAGCCCTGGTTCTAGTTCCATGTACTGTAAATAAGGGGTATAGTCAAGACGGCTGGTAAATTTATACGCATCATCCAGTCTTATATCTTCTTTAAAGAGAATATCTATTACCTGCTTACTGGTATGGGTATGGGCAATATGGGTCAAGAGGAGATCTTTTTCATCTATAGGGGGTTCCCCAAATTTATCAAGTATAAAATTGTAATAGGCCAGGTTGGCCCTTTTGCTTTCAAACATAACCCCGTCACAGTCATAAATAACAAGCTTTACTTCTCTGTAGGTTCTCAATTGGAGTTGCCTCTCGGTCTATAATTATGGTTCTTCTCCCAGTACTTTTTCCAGAACTTTAATTACTTTGTAATTTTTAAGCATTTCGCTCGAATCCTTAAATCCTTGACCCCTTGAATCCTTTTCATCGAGCAACTCTTTGGGAGATGAACCATAATTGTTAAAGATTATAGTAAATTATATAATTATGTATGTCAAGCAGCTTATCGCTTCAAGATTTACCCTGCTCACCCAGGTTATATTTATTGGAACATAGTCTTAAGCTATTGAAGAAACTAGATTTTTCTTGACAAAATGAGGAATAGACATCTAGAATACTTTATTGTCTTGCTCAAATACATTTTCTCTCTGGCTGGTAAAGGGATTCTTTATTGGTATGGTTGATATAATAGATGAAAAGTTTGAAAGACTTAAGGAGATAATCAGGGATATGGGCTCCGTATTAGTGGCTTTCTCCGGAGGGGTGGACAGCACCTTCTTATTAAAGGTTGCCCATGACGAATTGAGAGATAAAGTATTGGCACTAACCGGAGTCTCTGCTACCTATCCAGAGCATGAATTTGAGGATGCCAAAAAATTGACTTCAGAGATAGGGGTCAGGCACTTGATTGTTCCAACCAATGAATTGGATATGCCGGATTTTTATAAAAATACCAGGAGGAGATGCTATTACTGCAAAAAAGAACTGTTTGGAATATGCAAAAAGAAGGCAAAGGATTTCCAATTAGACTGGGTAGTGGATGGAACAAATTATGCTGATCGGGAAGATTTCCGACCTGGTATGGAAGCGGCAAGAGAGATAGGAATCCGTAGCCCCCTCTTTGAAGCGATGTTTACAAAGGACGAGATTAGAATACTAAGCAGAAAACTACACCTTTCGATCTGGGATAAGCCCTCTTTTGCTTGTCTATCGTCTCGTTTTCCCTATGGAACAAAGATTACATACGAACTGTTAAACAAGGTTGGTGAGTGTGAAAAATTCTTAAGGGTCATGGGGTTTAAACAGTTTCGCGTAAGATACCACAAAGAGATTGCCAGGATTGAGGTTGATCTCCAGGAGATGCCGAGGTTCTATGACAAAAACACCATGCTCAAGATAATAACTAAATTTAAAGAATTAGGATTTACGTATATTACTTTAGATTTAGAAGGATACAGAACAGGGAAAATGAATGAGGGGTCAAAGAAAGACAGATAAGAAATACTTGATTATTCTACTATTATTAATTCTTGTTATGATATTCTTCACCATCTTTAGGCAGCAGGGAATTATCCATATTTACCGTTTAACAAAGGAGAAGGATCAGATAAAAGCCCTCAATAAAAAGATCGAGAAAGACAACCGTAATTTAAAAACAAAGATTCATTCCCTGAAGAAAGACAGAAGTTACATAGAAGGGATAGCCCGACAGGGACTGGGGTTAGCCAAAGAAGATGAGATTATTTACCAGTTTAAAAATCAAAAAAATCTAAGAAATGAAAACCTTAACAACAAAAAAAAGTCAAAAAAGAAGTCGGAAATGAATCTTGACACTGCTGCTGGGTTATGATAGTTTTTTTAGATAGTTTTAACTATTCACGAGACAGAATGAAAAAGCATGCATCGAGGAAGCACAACGAGAGGAAACGTGCTAAGGATTTGAGATGTATGGGCTTATTTTGCTTCTATTCTGGATTCTGGCTCCTGACTTCTGACTCCTGAATAGTTACGATAATTTTAACCAGATACTGATTTTGGCACAAGGATTGCTTTTAATATTAAATAATCTTTGATTTAGACCATTTGATATAATTTACATTGAGAGTCTTTAAGTATGATTTTCTTTCCAAAGAAGAACATTATTGGCATAGATATAGGTTCCAGTTCTGTTAAATTATTGGAACTTCAGGAAACTAAAAATGGCTACCAGCTAAAGAATGTGGGGATTGGCTTCCTGCCTCCAGGCACTGTTGTCGATGGAGACTTAAAGGACCAAGGCGCTGTTACTAATATCATCAAAAATTTAGTGTCGAATCTTGACATAAAAACTAAAAATGTAGCTACTTCAATATCCGGACACTCTGTAATCGTTAAAAACATATCTCTTCCCGTTATGACTGAGAATGAGCTTGAGGAATCAATTAAATGGGAAGCAGAACAGTATATCCCCTTTGAGATTGATGATGTGAATATTGATTTTCATATATGGGGAGAAAACCCCGAAGACAAAAGCCAAATGAATGTACTCTTGGTAGCTGCCAAACAGGACATTATTAACGATTACACTAAGGTAATAAAAGAAGCTGGGTTGAATGCTGTTGTAATGGATGTTGATTCCTTTGCCTTAGAGAATATGTTTGAGATAAATTACCCATATAATGAAGGTGAGGTAATAGCCCTTGTCGATATTGGCGCTAGTATTTTGAATATGAATATTCTTAAAAATGGCATCTCTGTTTTTACACGAGCTATATCTATTGGAGGCAATAAGATTACTGCGGAGATTCAAAAGAGGAAGGATATTGGCCGCGAGGAAGCGGAGACTCTCAAGATAGGTGGACAGATCAAGGAGATCGAATATAGTGAGATAGAAGATATTGTTGAGGAGGTATCTCTCTCATTGGCTACAGAGATTCAAAAATCTATGGACTTCTTCTGGGCAACCTTTACAGATGAACACATCAATAAAATATACCTGAGCGGAGGATGCTCAAAGAGCATTGAATTAAAAAGACTTATAGAGGATAGGGTAGCAGATATTCCTGTAGAGGTAGTAAACCCCTTTGCAGGTATTGATTGTAGTGAAAAGGCATTTGACCCGGAATACCTTGAATACATCGCTCCGCTGATGGCTGTGGGTGTAGGTTTGGCATTAAGACGGGCTGGGGATAAATGATAAGGATAAATCTATTATCGGTAAGAGAAGATAGAAAGAAAGAAGGTGCAAGGCAATCAATATCTATAGGTATACTCTCTTTGGTACTGTTGGTGCTTGTTCTTGGTTATATTCAGATTAATGCATCCAGAAGAATCAATACACTAAACTCTGAGATTAAAAGTACCGAAGAGGAGATCAATCGCTTAAATAAAGTAGTGGGGGATGTCGAGGAATATAAAAAAAGAAAGAAAGAACTGCAGGAGAAGATTAAGGTCATTGACATGTTGAGTCGTAAAAAGACCGGCCCGGTACATATGCTGGACGAACTCAGTAAAAGCACCCCAGGCAAATTATGGATTACCTCATTGCAAGAAATCGATTTAAAATTAACCCTGAGTGGTATAGCACTGGATAATGAAACGATTGCCAGCTTTATGAGGAACATGGAAAGGTCAACCTATTTCTCAGATATTGAGCTTATTCAATCACAGCAAGAAATACAGGAAGGTTTGAGACTTAAAAGGTTCGATATCGCATGCCGGGTATTGCTGCCTGAAAATAAGTGAGTAATTGAAGTGGCTGAAGTACTGGATAAAATAGCAAAATTACCTACCCCCAAAAAGATAATGATACTTATAGGTATCTTGCTTTTGATATCCGGTGGTTACTACTACCTTTTTTATATGCCCAAGCAGACAGAGATAAGCCAGCTTCAATCTAAATTGGACCAATTGCAATCAGATTTGATAAAAAAACAGACTATTGCTAGAAAACTGGCAAAATTTAAGAAAGAAGTGGCAAAATTGAATGAGGATTTTACTATAGCATTAGTCCAACTCCCCAACAAAAAAGAAGTTCCTGCTCTGCTATACAACGTATCCAGGTTGGGAAGGGAGACAGGGCTTGAATTCTTGCTCTTCAAGCCAATGCCAGAGGTTAAACGAGATTTTTATGCCGAAATTCCTGTTGACATTAAGGTGTTAGGAAAATTTCACAAGATTGTTGCCTTCTTCAACAGGGTGAGTAAGCTAACCCGCATAGTAAATATTACGAACCTAAACGTGAGTATCACAAAGATTTCTGATACAGAGGATTCATTGACTGTCTCTTGTCTGGCAACAACCTTTAGATTTCTTGAGAAAGAAGACAAAAGTGAGACTAAGAATACCAAAGGGAAGTAGTCACTCTAAGACTCATATATTACTACTTTCCGCTGTCCTGTTTTTTTCGTTTATTTTAATAAGCTCCGAGACTAAACCTGAATCAACTGATTCCCTTCCAGAAAATATTGGTAAAAATATAGCTATCGATGAATCTCAAAAAGCAACCTCTGAGAAAAAAGAGGGGATTAAGGAAGAAGAGGTTAAATCCGGTTACAATCCTACGGGGAAAAGAGATCCCTTTAAACCGTTTATCTCCAAACTTACAGTGGGTAAAAGCAAGATAACAGGTGTACGACTTACCCCACTTCAGAGATATAACTTTAGCCAGTTAAAGCTCATCGGAATTATATGGAGGGATGATAAGAATATCGCTGCTGCTATGGTTGAGGACCCTGAAGGCAAAGGATATGTGTTAAAGAAAGGGACCCTTATAGGGGAAAATAATGGAAGGGTTATAAATATACTAAAGGACAGGGTAATAATAGAAGAAGTGTACCGTAATAATTCTGGTAAGATTAAAACCAGAACGGCTTCTCTTAAACTCCATAATGCTGAAGAAGGAGAAACACGATGAAGTATCCAGGGGATGTTGTTTGCAACAAGCGGACAAGACGGTTCATGTTTTTCTTCCTGGTAGTATCCACTTTCTCGATTTTTGCATGCTCTCACAGAGGCGTTCAGGTTAAACCAGAGCTTATCAAACCGGAAGAGAGTCTGGCATCTGAAATTCAAAGGTTAGAAATTTCAGAAGAGGCGGAGAATACGAATAAAACACAAGTTAAAGAAGAGGGGGCAGTTGAAGGCATAGATTTCAAACAGACAATAGGGAAGTCTCAGATTATAATATCCACATCCGGCAAAGCCGGATATGATCTTTCCAGGGTGTCTAAGGATACATTGGTTCTGGAATTGGTTGAAATGGATATCCCGAAAAAACTCCAGGAAGGCATGGAGATTAAAGAAATTAACAGCGCAGTAGAACTGATTAAACCTTATCAAACCACAATTTCAGGCAAAAAGGCCGTTAAGATTGATATAAAATTGAGAGCTATGGTGCCATATCATATTATTCAAGAGAAAAACAAAATATATCTCAACTTCAATCAGCCCCAGGATGTACTACATAAAGAGATCGCTTCACCTCCGCCTCTATCTGCTGTACCAAGAACAAAGGTTGAAGCAACCAGGAGGGCAGGAGAAACCCAGAACTATGAAGAGGGGGTTCAGATAGAAAAAGCTGAAAAGATGAATCCTAATGTCGAGTTAACCCCTGTGGAAGGAGATTTAAGGGAAAAATATACCGGCAAGAGGGTCTCAATGGACTTTAAGGATGCAGACATAAAGAATCTCTTTCGGTTAATAGCTGAGGTTAGCAACCTGAATATAGTTTTCGGAGACGATGTTAAAGGCAAAGTCACAATCAGGATGGTTGATGTCCCGTGGGATCAAGCCCTGGATGTTATCCTGGCCACCAATAACCTGGGAATGATCAGGGAAGGAAATATTATCAGGATTGCTCCTTATGAAAAAATCGCCAAGGAAGAAAAGGCCCTGATAGAAAAACAGAAAGGAACAGAAGATGTTGAAGAATTAGTCACAGAGATAATCCCTGTAAACTATGCATTGGCTAAAGATACTTTGCCCCAGATACAGAACAAGTTATCTAAAAGGGGAAAAGCCTCTGCTGATGAAAGGAAAAATTCTATACTCATCACCGACATTAAAGGGACTGTAAGGGAAGCAAAAAAGATAATAGGGGATTTGGATACTCCACCCCTTCAGGTACTGATCGAGGCAAGGATTGTACAGAGCAATCCGACATTTACAAGAGAGCTTGGCATTCAATGGGGCGGGCAATATTCAAGAGGTGTTTCATCGGGCACCTATACCGTTTCAGGGACAGCAGGCAGCAATTATGCTATAAATCTCCCCTCCAGTTTAATCCATGGAGGATTGGGCGCCGCCTTTGTAAATTCTTCAGCAATACTGGATTTAAAGCTGACAGCTATGGAAAAGGACGAAAAGATAAAGATTATATCAAGACCAAAGATCGTTACCATAAATAATAAAAAGGCGAAGATAGAGCAGGGAGTTGCCCTTCCTTATCCCAAACAGAATGAACAAGGAATAGTATCCACGGAATTCAAGTTGGCTACCCTGTTACTGGAAGTTACCCCCCAGATTACACCGGATGGAAGTATCATAATGAAGGTCCTGGCAAAGAAAGATCAGAAGTCTTCTCAAACAGGAGCTGGCGGCGAACCTGGCATAGACACCAGGAGTGCAGAAACAGAGGTTATTGTAAAAGACGGAGAGACTACGGTAATCGGTGGAATTTACGAAAGTATACAAACTGATACAGTAAGCGGCGTACCTTTATTATCAAATATCCCCCTCCTTGGGTGGCTATTTAAGAGTAAATACAAAAAGGACGAGGTAACTGAACTTCTGATAAACACTTGAACCCTAGAATCCTTGAATCCTCGAACCCCTTCAACAACCAAATGGGAGAAGAATCCTAAATATTAATATTGCAGCCCCAGGTGACAATTATGATAAGGTATCTTACAGCAGGCGAATCACATGGAAGCTCTCTGACAGCCATCCTTGAAGGCATGCCCGCTGGTTTGAGTGTTAGAGAAGATGGTATAAATATTGATCTTGCCCGGAGGCAGATAGGTTACGGCCGGGGGCAGCGGATGGGGATAGAAAAGGACATGGTCAAGATAACCTCCGGAGTTCGATGGGGCAAGACTATAGGAGCTCCAATAACTTTGGTAATTCAGAACAAAGAGTGGGAAAAATGGAAGGCAGAAATGTCTATATCCCCTCAATATGAAGGAAAGGGGATTCGTCTTAACAGGCCTAGACCCGGTCATGCTGACCTTGCCGGTGCAATCAAATACAACCAAAGAGATATCAGAAACATTCTTGAACGGGCAAGCGCAAGGGAAACTGCCTGTCGGGTTGCTGTAGGGGCTGTAGCAAAATGTCTTCTTAAGGAATTCGGCATTAAGGTAATTAGCCATGTAATTGAAATAGGGGGGATAGGGATCAGTGTCCAAAATCTAATTCCTGAGGATGTATACAGAAGGGCTGAGGCTTCGGAACTGAGATGTATTGATGATAATGCCGAAAGAGAGATGAAAGCTAAAATAGATGAGGCAAAAGCCAGGGGAGATTCCCTTGGAGGGATATTTGAGATAGTAGTCACAGGTGTACCTGTTGGGTTGGGAACTTATACCCAATGGGACAAAAAACTCGATGGAAGGATAGCATACGCCCTGATGAGTATACAGGCAATCAAGGGGGTTGAGATCGGTTTAGGGTTTGAATCTGCCAGGAGATGGGGGTCTCAGGTTCATGATGAGATATACTATAAATCGCCAGCCAGAGATGACAAAGGGTTATCTGAAGTGCCTTGTGACATAGAAGCTCAAAGGGCTAAACCAGAGGAGGGTTTTTACAGAAAGACAAATAATGCAGGCGGTATTGAAGGAGGAATCTCTAATGGGGAATATATAATTGCCAGGGCTGCCATGAAACCCATTCCCACTTTACCCAAACCTTTAAAATCAGTGGATATTGATACCAAAGAGAGCTTTAATGCCAGTGTGGAGAGGTCTGACACCTGCGCTGTTGCAGCCGCAGGAGTAATCGGTGAAGCAGTGGTAGCCATTGAAATTGCCAATACCTTATTAGAAAAGTTTGGAGGGGATTCTGTTGAAGAGATAAGGAGAAATTATCAGGGGTACCTGAACTACATTAAGAATTATTGATCAGAAATTTTAAAACTCATTTGGATTATGCTTTTCAGCTGTTGTCGGGAGAGCTATTCGTTTACTTCTTATGAACTACAATTTGTCACAAGTGATTCGTTCCAGTTGTATTACGAGTTCATTAGGCGATATTGATTTGTGACAGTGCCTTACGTATAACAAGTAAACGAATAGCTCTCCCGACATTTTGTAGCTCATCGATGAGTTTTAAAATTTCTGATTGATAGTTTTGGGAAATTTTGTAACGATGGAGAAGATAAAGTTCAACAAGAATATAGTACTGGTAGGATTTATGGGGACAGGAAAAACGGAGGTGGGAAGGATTCTGGCCAGGGATTTTTCCTTTGAGTTTATTGATACTGATGATGTAATAGAAAAAAGACTCGGCATTAAAGTACCCGAGATATTCAAAAAGTATGGGGAAAGTTACTTCAGAGATATAGAGAGGGAGGTAGTTAAGTATCTGTCAGAGTTGAAGGGTATGATTATAGCCACTGGTGGAGGGGTGGTAATTAATCCTGAGAATATCGGTGACCTGAAAAAGAATGGTATAGTAATATGCCTGACAGCAACCCCGGAAGTGATCCTCTCCCGGGTAATGGGAAATGATGATCGTCCATTATTAACTGTCTCTGGTAAACTTACCAAAATCAAGGAACTGCTAAAATCAAGAGAAGCATTTTATGCTAAGGCTGATGTGACCATTGATACTACAGACAGAGAGGTTTTAGAGGTTGTTAAAGAAGTCAAGGGGGTGTTATAATACTTTAATATGATCAGAAAAGCAAGAGTGCGAGATATCAAAGAAATTCAGGATTTAATAGGGATTTATGCTAAAAAGGGCGAGATGCTGCCTCGTTCTTTGAGTGAGCTTTATGATAATGTCAGAGACTTTAGTGTTTATGTGGACGAAAAGGCAGCCAATATCATTGGCACATGTGCCATGCATATCTGCTGGGAAGACCTGGCAGAAATTAGATCTCTCATCGTACGTGAAGACTTCTGGGGCAAGGGTATTGGTGCTAAACTTGTAGAAACCTGCCTGTCTGAATGTAAAACTTTAGGCATATATAAAGTCTTTGCTTTGACATACCAGACCGGGTTCTTCAAAAAACTAGGGTTCGAGATAATAGACAAATCTGCTCTCCCACACAAGATATGGGCGGATTGTTTAAAATGTGTTAAGTTCCCTGATTGTGATGAAACTGCTATGGTTTTAAATCTTCAAGAAGAACCTTCGCTTCTTCTATCGAATCATCATGGCAAAGCTTTTTTCTCTTGACAACGAGACTGTCGAAAAACCACTTTGCGAGATGGTTCTCTTGTCGGCAAAGTTAACTCTGTCAAAAAATACAGGATTTCGACAGAAAACAGATATTGAAGCTATCCTCAATATCAGAAATAGGGGCACATAGTACAGCTTTGCAGACAGATTTCCGTCCTAATCTCCTATTATAATTACACCGTTGCATAACTTTTCCCGAAGTTGATGATCTTTTCAATATTATGAACCAGGCAATATAACATCCATTGGATGTTGACCTTAATCTGACCGCGTAAGGTAAACCTGTCCATTTTC
>JACQWO010000008.1 GCA_016209225.1 Desulfobacterales bacterium | reverse complement strand
ATCATGCTTTTCACCTACAATTTGGTTGATTATCTGGCTTTTTTATACCAAAATGTAAAGAGAAAAGCAAACAAAAAATACACCTTTTTGTAATTATTTCAACTACTTAAAAGACATGACTTTTTACGAGTTCATCAAGATATCAATAATCTCGATAGAGAGGGGAATGTCTTCTTCATTAATATCCTTTAATGTCTTTAAGAATACCTGTTTTTTCTCGCTTTTCGCAATCTCCTTTAAATCCTCAGGCATTAGTTTTAATAACGCTGCTGTTCCTTCTTCTAAAAAGAAATAACTCAATGGGACAGATAGGGCATCGCTAATCCTCTTCAATACCCCGATTGATGGAGACTGTCTGTTTCTTTCGATTTTTCCGATATAGGTATAATCAACCTTACCACTTACCTTTAACGCAAGCTCTCTCTGAGTGAGCCCCCTTTCTTTTCTTATCTTTTTTAATCTCTTGCCGATCTCGGTTCTCAATTAAAACTCCTTAACTTATTAAAAATTATACCTCAATTTCTGGAGATAGTCAATAGATAATGTTCTTAACTATTCAGGTTGTCAGGTTCACAGTTCACGGTTGGTTGCTCTAACCTTGAACCATGAACCTTGGAACTTTGAACCTGAGTAGTTGCAAGACCAAACCCAATAAATATGATAAATAGTCTCTTTTATATTGACAAATTAGAATATATGTCATATTTTTATATTATTGTAAATGCTCAGGTGGATAGGCTGAAGTTTAGGCTATAGACTATTAGCCTATAGACTGTAGCCTAACAGCCTTCAGCCTAAACAACCTAATTAGGTCAATGCGTGACTAACAGCCTTCAGCCTTCAGCCTAAAATGCTCAGGTGGTGCAATAGATGGAAAAGATAGAGATTCTGAAAAAGGTGTGCAGGTTGAAGATATTCTCAGCCCTTTCCACCGATGAACTAAAACTATATATTCTTCTTTTAATATTTGCTCAAGGACTAAACAAAGAGGAAGAGATTGGTTTGGAAATTATCAGGAGGGTATTTGGGGAGCCTTTCACTATCGAACACTTAAAAGAAATGGGGTTTAGCCTGAAGAAACATAAATTGGCCAGTTTGTCATTGTCTTGTCCTAAAGAGGATAAAGGTCGTTACCCATCAGATAACAGTGGTCAAAATGTTAAGTTATCCTTTGAGCTATACGACTTCCCTTATAAATCTGGATGACTTAGGAGTTTGACCATACCATAGAATTGGATTGAGAAGAACGGATTACAACAAACAGGGGTAGCTACTTGCTTGGCGGTGGTAAAGATGGAGAACAAAAAAGACAGAGAAGAAGGGCAACAAGAAGAGGGCGGCAGGTCTTTAACCTTAAAGGGAGAAGATGGGCTTTGGTTAGACAAGGGGCATGAGGTCATCTTCAGGTTTTCTGCCGGTAAAAGGGAGCACATTTCTTCTCTACTGAAAGAAGCGCATTTTCATGATGTCAGAATTACAGAAATAGAGGGAGGACAGTTACTTCTGGCTTATTGTAGATACGTTGGAGATATTAAGGAATTAGATAAAAGATTCCAAGGGTTAAAGAGTAGGGCATTATTGACTATAGACGAGGAAAGGGATAGCGGTCTCTTTGATTTCTTTATGCATTTTGGGGATATTACCCCTTCCATGGTGTTGAACCAACCTGAGCCTAAAAGGAATCAAAGAAGATATTTCTTTATCTTCCTCTCCGTTTTCTTATTCATCGGTATTTTGTTTGGATGGAAAACACTGTTTCCCAGACTTGTATCGAAGGTAGAAACAAATGCAAAAGATTATGTCAGATTAGAAAAGCCGCCCATAACTTATCCCCAATGGAATAGGGTTATCTTCCCTAAATTTCAACCTGTCTGGCTTAAGATTAAAAGAGATTTCAACCTGGAAGATCGGGAGATGATAGAGCTTTTTAAGCTCATTAAGGACATACCGCGTTATAAAACCAGTGCGGGGCAGCGTTTAAATGACCTTACGATATATCCTGAGATAATAGATCGAGCCTTGGGTTTGATTGTCTTAAAAAATGTTAAAGACGTAGAAGAATTAAAGAAACTGTTCCGTGATCTGGAATTAAGGCTCGCTTATAGCCAATCATTCCCGGATGAGGAGGTGGGGAAATATGTAAATATGCTTGATGGAAGGCAGTTCGGAAACCTGGTCATCCTCGCGTTCTATGGAGATGTCCTTTTAGCCCATGAGGATTTTACAAATAGGCTCATTACTAAGATACGAGGGGCAATGGGAAACTAAATTTAACTCCCCTTTCCTTCTCCCTATCCCTTCTTTTTTGCTTCATCCCATAGTTCATCCATCTCTTCCAGCGTTGCGTCTCCTATTTCCTTATTCTCCTTTTTCAACGACATTTCGATATCTTTAAAGCGCATTATAAACTTACCAATAGTCTTTCTTAATGCTTCCTCAGGGTTGATCTCTAAGAATCTACCCAGATTTACCAGCGAGAACAAAATGTCCCCAAATTCATCCTCCATCCTCTCTTCATTCTTATCTTTTAGGGTTTCTCTAAACTCCTCTATCTCTTCTTTAATCTTGTCAAATACCCCTTCCACGTTATCCCAATCAAATCCAACATGGGCAGCTCTTTTTGTGATCCTGAAAGCCCTCAGAAGGGAAGGGAGGGCGGGAGGGATAGAGTCTAAGATAGAGCAGCCTTCTTCTTTCCCTTTTTCCTCTTCCTTTATTCTCCACCATATCTTTTTGACTTCTCCACTGTCTTTTGCATTTTCGTTATCAAACACATGAGGATGACGACGGATCATCTTTTCTCTTGCAGAGTTAATTACATCAAATATATTGAAACCTCCCTCTTCTTCTGAAATCTCTGCCAGAAATATGATTTGAAAGAGGATATCCCCCAGTTCTTCCTTTATCTTTTCATCTGATCCTTTCTCAATTGCATCCAATACTTCGTAGCATTCTTCTACTAGGTACCATTTCAATTTGTCGCTGGTCTGCTCTCTATCCCAGGGGCATCCCTCCGGCCCCCTCAATCTTTTCATTATTTGGAGCAGGTTTTGAAAATCTTTCAAGTTGGCGTGCTGCAAAGTTATCTCCTGCAAGGAAGTTATTGAAATTATTAGTAACTATTCAGGCACAAAGGCACATAGGCACAAAGGTTATTTATAAATTTCAGCTCACTATCTGACAACTTACTTACAACAGCGGGCTTAAGCCCGCTGTTGTAAGTAAGTTCAGTGCCTTGGTGTCTTAGTGGCTGAATAGTTAAAACAACGAGGAAACAGGATAGAGGAACTCTACTTTTTTTGCAAGGCAAAAAAGGATCGATATGTTAGCAAAACATTGAATTGAACCACGATTATAGAAGAAGGGAAGGGGTTAAAGAAAAAGTTTTGCAATCGAAGATTGATAGTGGTAATATTACATTGTTTATAACTATTCAGGAGACAGGAGACAGAATTCAGGAGCCAGAATGAAAAGGAGGCCCGCTAAAGATTTTCAAGACTTAAACAACTTTAGGCACTTTAGGCGCTTAACTTGTGAACTTTGGGTATTGCATTAATAGGTGGAGAAAGGATTTTTTGAGAAGCGAAATCAACGAAGATACAGTAAAACTGAATTTTGATGACAATAACCTGCTCAGAACCCTTTGTGGTGAGCATAACAAAAACCTGAGATACATCGGGAAGACCTTAGAAGTAAAGGTTAATGCAAAAGGTAATGAGATAAGTATCAATGGCGCTTGTTTTGATGTAAAGATAGCAGAAAAAGTCCTTGTTGAACTATATTCATTACTGGAGTCAGGTTACCCAATATATACAAATGACGTTGATTATGCAGTAAGGATTGTAAGTAACGATAGTTCGGCAAATCTTAAACATATATTTCTTGATACTGTTTATATATCTTCCAGAAAGAGGCCGATAACCCCAAAGAGTTTATGCCAAAAAGAATATATTGATGCTATAAGGAATTTTGACATCGTATTTGGGATAGGCCCAGCCGGGACAGGCAAGACTTACCTGGCAATGGCCCTGGCAATATCCTTTTTGATGAAGAAGGAAGTTGACCGGATTATCCTTGCCAGACCTGCTGTTGAAGCAGGTGAAAAACTGGGTTTTTTACCCGGGGATTTATACGAAAAGGTAAATCCTTATCTTAGACCTCTGTACGATGCCCTCCATGACATGATTGACTTTGAAAAAGCCTCCGGCTTAGTACAAAGAGGAATTATCGAAGTTGCTCCTCTAGCCTTTATGAGAGGACGTACCTTAAACGATTCTTTTGTCATCCTGGATGAAGCCCAGAATACAACTTCTGAACAGATGAAGATGTTTTTGACCAGATTGGGTTATAGTTCAAAGGCTGTTATCACAGGAGATATTACCCAAATTGATTTGTCTGCTGGGAAAACATCTGGGTTAATAGAGGCCCAAAAGATACTTAAAGGGATAGAGGGAATAAACTTTACTTATTTTTCAGAAAAGGATGTAGTAAGACACCGTTTAGTTCAAGACGTTATTAGGGCATATGAACGCTATGAGAGATCTAGAGATAGTGTATAATATGTTAACTACACAGGTTCAAAGTTCCAAAGTTCAGGGTTCAAGGTTAGAAACCGATGAAAAATATGAAAACCGCAAAACGGACAACCGTGAACCTGACAACCTAAATAGTTACTAATATGTTAACTAATGACTATTAAGGAAACCACAGTGGCAGCTATAAACGGAGAGAAAAAAAAGAAAGCGGAATTGCTTATTTCGTTTTTTAGGACATCTAGTTTTGAAATATTTAAGAACCCCTTATTTCAAAGATGGTTGATGGCTATCTTATTGGGTGTATTTGTAACTTTTTTTCTGTATCCAAACGCTGAGTTGACTTCCATACACTATGAACCAGGTGATATTGCCTCAAAAAACATAAAATCTCCCCAGGATCTCCTTATTGAGGATAAACAATCAACAGACCAGAGGGTTAAAGAAGCGGAAAAAGGCATAATTGTAGTTTATGACTTTGATCCAAATATGTCTGGTGAGATTCGAACAAGACTGGCATCTTCTTTTACCTTGATGAGGGATTCCTATAAAGAGATCGGTAATAAGATTAGAAGGAAAGATGCGGTTAAAACAACAAAACTCAATTTAACCCCTTTCAGGGAGCAGATTAATGCCAGGAGGGATGAATTTCAGAAGACATTGGTAGATATTAACGATGAGGAATTTGGGGTATTGGAAAGGTATCGGTTTAACAAGAGCATAGAAAGATATATACGTATACTGATAAGTGCACCGTTAGAGAGGGAGATAGTTGGCAATAAGAAACTTCTGTATAAAGAAAAGGACAGTGGAATTATTATAAGGAATATCGAGACGAAAGAGGAGGCAAAGGCAAAGGATCTATTATCAATAATAGATCTAAAAGACGCCAAAAAGGCCATCGAGGTAAATTCAAATAAGATTCTAAGTGATTTAGAGGGTTCATTAAGAAAAACTGTAATGACAATCTCTCAAAGGCTGATAGAGCCTAACTTAACCTTTAACAAGAATGAGACAGCACGGAGAAGGAGCATAATAAGAGAGGGTGTTAAACCCGTTTTTTATCAAGTCAAAAAGGGAGAAATAATAGTACGAGAAGGAGAGAGAATAAAAAATGAACACCTGGTCAAACTGAAGGTATTTCAGAGAGCAAAGAAGTACGACAATTTAGCATTAACATTCCTTGGGATTATTCTTTTGGTGGTTTTGCTCTGTTATATCCTGTATAATTTCTCACTCAAGAGTTTTAAAGAGACTTCAATTAACAACAAGGACCTTTTTTTATTAACTATAACCATGGGGATGGTTGTTTTATTTGTAAAACTAGCCATCCTGATCTGCGAAGCTGTAAGCAACAGCTTCCCTTTTCTACCTTTTGATTCCTGCCTCTATGTAATTCCTATAGCCTCGGGAGCAATGCTTATAAGTGTTTTGTTAAATGTTAGGGTTGCTTTGATCTTTTCTATTGTGATATCAATCTTATCCGGGATACTATTCGAAAACAGACTGGAATTTTTTATATATTCCCTTTTCGGCAGTATCATAGCTGCTCATGGTGTAATCCTGACCAAGTTTAGAACAACTCTGATAAAGGCCGGCGCTATAGTCGGTCTGACAAATGTGATAACCATATTTTCTATTAATATGATTAAAGGTTCCCTATTTACCGTTGCGACAGTTTTTGACATTGCTTTTGGCTTTCTTGGCGGACTCCTTGTTGGATTTATAGTAATTGGAACTACGCCTTTATTTGAAGCACTATTTGGTTATACGACAGATATTAAATTGCTTGAACTGGCAAACCTTGACAGTCCTAAACTGAGAGATCTAATAGTACGGGCCCCGGGTACTTATCACCATAGTATAATTGTGGGAACACTGGCTGAGGCAACGGCAGAGGCTATTAATGCAAACCCGCTTCTGGCCAGGGTAAGCGCTTACTACCATGATATTGGAAAGATAAGGAAACCGTTATACTTTATAGAAAACCAAATAGGTAGTGAGAATAAACACGAAAAGTTGGCTCCAAGTATGAGCAGTCTGATTTTACTATCCCATGTTAAAGATGGAGTGGAAATGGCCAGGGAGAGCAGGCTTGGACAACCGATAATAGACATTATACGACAACATCATGGAACCAGCCTTATTAATTTCTTTTATCAAAAGGCCAAAAATAAAGAGAATCCAGAGCTTTATCCGGTAGATGAAAAGGATTACAGGTATCCAGGTCCCAAGCCCCAAACTAAGGAGGCAGGACTTGTATTGCTTGCCGATGCTGTAGAAGCTGCATCCAAGACCCTTCCCGATCCATCGCCATCCCGAATCCAGGGAATGGTTCATAGGATTATCAACAATATATTTGCAGATGGACAGTTAAACGAATGTGAGCTGACCCTGAAGGATTTGAATGAGATAGCTAAAAGTTTCAATAAGATACTAACGGGGATATTCCACCACAGGATAGACTATCCTGAGCCGGCTTATAAAGAAACTGAAGGAAAGAAGAAGCTTAATGATATTGATAAGAAATCAACAAAAGAAGATAGAAATAAGCGAGTCGAGGATAAGAAAAACGGCGAGAAAGATCTTAAAAGACTTGGGATGTCCTGATCGCGAAATAAGTATCCTTATGGTTGATGATATCCGAATAGAAAATATAAATAAACAGTATCTTGGAAGAAGCGGCCCGACTAATGTTATCTCTTTTCCTATGGCAGAGGGGGACTTCGCTGGAATTAATCCCCATGTTCTAGGTGATGTGGTTATTTCAGTAGAAACTGCGAAACGCCAGGCTGAGGAAAGTGAAATTTCCTTAGAAGAGATGATAGATTTTTTCCTTATCCATGGTATTTTGCATCTTCTTGGCTATGATCATGAAAGATCGGGCGCTGAGGCACAGGTTATGCAAGCAAAAGAAGAGGAACTCTTTGGCAAGATAATGCAGGAGTCAGAAGTCAGGAGTCAGGAGTCAGAAATATGGAATCGGAACGTAAGATAAAGGTCTTAATTACAAAGGTTGGTCTGGATGGTCACGATAGAGGAGCGAAGGTGGTTTCGTCCCTTCTGAAAGAGGCTGGGATGGAGGTTGTTTACTTAGGGATGTTTCAAACCCCTGAGAATGTAGTGAGGGCTGCTATAGAAGAAGATGTTGATGTCATTGGGTTGAGTTGTCTCTCTGGGGAACACATTACCTTCACTCCAAGGATAATGAAGTTGCTTAAAGAGAAAAGAATAGATGGTGTTTTATTTATAATTGGAGGGGTTATACCCTTGGAGGACATCCCTGTACTTAAAGATATGGGGGTTAATGAGGTATTTACAGCCGGGACATTGACTGGACCAACCAAAGGCACAAATTTTTCTAGCCTATTAGCCTATAGGCTACAGGCTAATAGCCTGTTCTTTGTGCCTATGTGCCTTTGCCACTTTGTGCCTGAGTAGTTACTAAAAATATAAAAAAGGAGTGGACATGGCGATGAAAGAGGATTCAAACCTGGAATTACTCATAGGCCAGTTGGCGGATTTGATCATTAAATCTAAGAGGATTGTTGTTTTCACAGGGGCCGGTGTAAGTACTGAGTCTGGTATCCCTGATTTCAGAAGTCCTGATGGTATTTGGACAAAATATGATCCTGAGGATTTTACCTATCAAAAATTTGTCAGCAGCAAAGAGGCAAGGAAGAAGATGTACGGGATGCTTGAAGAGAGTGGATTAATGGCTGATACTAACCCTAATCCTGCCCATTGCGCAATTGCCGAATTAGAAAAGATGGGTAAATTGGACTGTGTCATTACACAAAACGTAGATGGATTACATCAAAAAGCCGGCAATTCTGAAGACAAGGTATTTCAGCTTCATGGTAATATGGTGCGTGCGGTTTGTCTTGGCTGCAATAAACGGTACCCTCTGGAGAATGTTATCAATAGGGTAAAACAGGGGGTAGATGACCCAACCTGTGAAGAATGCGGCGGAATTTTAAAACCCGATGCAGTCTTCTTTGGAGAAACACTTCCTCATAGGGAATTAAATGAAGCTACAAGTCGTGCGAGTAAATGCGATCTTTTCATTGTTATTGGTTCTTCGCTGGCTGTTTATCCTGCGGCGTACATGCCTACCTATGCGGTTAATGCTGGTGCAAAACTCGTTATAATCAATCGAGAACCTACCCATATGGATAGGTCTTCCCATATTAGGATTTATGCGAGTGCAGGAGATACTATGTCAAAAGTGATGGAAAAGGTAAGGGGGAGCAGTAAATGAGCGGAAAAGTTCCCATGACTAGAGAAGGACACAAATCATTAATAGAAGAACTGCGTCGGTTAAAGACCAAAGAAAGGCCCAAGATTATTAACGAAATTGCAATAGCCAGAGAACATGGTGACCTATCTGAGAATGCAGAGTATGATGCAGCAAAAGAAAAACAGTCTTTCATTGAAGGTAGAATTCGGGAGATAGAAGACAAACTTTCCCGGGCTGAGGTGATTGATGCCAATGAAAATGATACAAACAGGGTTGTATTTGGTACGGTAGTCCACCTTAGAGATGAAAACGATGGGAATGAATTGAAGTATCAGATAGTAGGGGCAGATGAGGCTGATCCACGACAGAGAAAGATCTCTGTTCACTCCCCAATAGCCAGGGCGCTTATTGGAAAGGAAGTAGGGGAGTTGGTTAAGATTAAAGTCCCTGCAGGGATTAAAGAGTATACTATCTTAGAGATTAATTTGTAATGGGAGATATAGAATCTATAATATGATCTAAAGGAGGCAGTTAGAATTATGTCAAAATCAAGACATGCGGCTAAAGTTAAAGATAGAAATCGGAAGAGAAACAGAATTGCAAGATTATCCCGACGTGTAAATAGGCAGAGGACAAAGAATAAGTAACTAAATGATAAAGACTATTATATTTGATTTAGGCAAAGTTATCCTGAATTTTGATCATATGTTGATCTGTGATGGTATAGCCCGATATTCGAAATACTCCAGCAATGATGTATGCCAACTCGGCTTTAACTCAGAGACATTTGAACTGTATGATAGGGGTAAGATTAAGTCAGAAGATTTATTCCAGTGGATATTAAGAAGATTTGATATTAATATTTCTTATGATATGTTTAAGAGTGTCTGGTCAGACATCTTCTCTTTAAATGACTCTGTTGAGACAGTATTGTCGGCACTAAAAAAGAATGGTTACTACCTGGTGTTGGTTTCTAATACGAATGAACTGCACTTTGATTTCATAAGAGAGAATTTTAAAGTAATAGAGCTGTTTGATGATCTCGTCCTGTCATATAGGATCGGGTACTCGAAGCCCCATAAGGAAATATTTAGAGAGGCATTGAAAAGGGCAGGTTCGTCCCCGGAAGATAGTGTGTATATAGATGATATAGAAGAGTTTTGCAAGGCTGCTGAGGATTTGGGAATTAATAGTATTCTTTACAGGTCGACAGAACAATTGATAAAATGCCTGGAAGAACTGGGGGTAATGATAGGTTGATATAAAGCATCGCCTAATTCCCAACTTTATCCTTGACAATACAATTGTTTGTCTGATCTGTGTTAATAGCCTCTGAAAGAGGCTTTTTTATGATAATGGGATGTAATTTTTCATGAAATACATGATCTTCGATCTTGATAATACCTTATACCCAAAGGAAATAGGGTTGTTCAAATTAGTAGATCAAAGAATAAACGGCTATATGAGAGCAAAATTGGGTATAGACCATGATCTGGTAGAGAACCTTCGATTGAAATACATGGATAGATATGGCACTACTCTGGGGGGGTTAATCATTCATCATAAGGTGGATCCAGATGAATACCTCCATTATGTCCATGACATAGATTTAGAAAGTCTATTGTCAACTAATTTTGAGTTGTGCAAACTGCTGGAACGGATAGCAGTAGATAAGGTTATCTTTACCAATGGATCTTTCAACCATGCTATAAGGGTCTTGAAGACAATGGGTATAGCCAATTACTTCTCTCGAATATTTGACATTAAATTTATGGGTTATCTGGCGAAACCCAATCTTTGGTCATATAAGAAGGTATTGGATGTTTTAGGAGTAGAGGGTGGGGAATGTTTGATAGTGGAGGATTTGGCCAGAAATCTGCTTCCTGCTAAAAAGCTGGGCATGACAACAGTTCTGGTCGGAGAAGAAGAGAGTGCTGGTGTGGACTTTATAATTGAAGATATATTTGGCATGGATAGGGTGCTTGCCGAAATAGGGTTAAACCATTAAAAGTAATTGGTTTAAAAAGATGGACAGAGGGGTTATTACCCTGAAGTAATAGAAGGACAGGCTCTAGCACTCTTTGAAAGCTCTGGCTATCTGGAGATATCTGTAAGAGGTCAAGATGCTAGAGAAAAACTCAAAGTGAATAAGGGAAGTTAGATTAAGGTAGTTTATGAATAAATCGTATTAACTATCTATAAACATTGATAAATCAATGTATTACGTTCTTATAATAACAATGTAAGGAACCTCTATTGGTTGTGTTGTATAAATGCCAGTCTGGAGAAAAATGGCTTGAAAGGAACGGCAACTTAAGTTATATATATAATACATAAGGGGCAAGTTGTTGCTGGAGTGAAAGAAACTGAACAGAGAGACTGAACGGTTATATGCTGTTTTTCATAAATATGAAATGGAACTGAGATGCCGATGAGATATATTGTCTCCTTTATTATATTCTTTTTATTGTGGGTAATATGGTCTGGTAAGTTTGATTTTTTTCACCTCTCCCTGGGGGTTATCTCTTGTATCCTCGTGATCTCTATATCGCATGACCTCTTGTTTCAGCGGAGTAACTTTCAGAAGAAGGATATAACAGAGACTGTCCGGTTCATTAAATATATACCCTGGCTTTTATATCAGATCATACTGGCCAATATACATGTGGCAAAACTGGCATTACATCCAAGGATGAACGACCTCATTGATCCTCATATAATAAGGTTTAAGACTAAGTTAAGGAAGGACATGTCGCTTGTAACATTTGCCAACTCTATTACTCTCACGCCTGGTACCATTACAATCCTTATAAGAGATGGGTACTATTTTGTGCATGCCATAGACATGAAAGTTGCTGGAGATCTTCCCGGGGAGATGGAAGAAAGGGTGGGTCATGTATTTATGGAGGATTCAGATGGATAATTTCTTCTTAGCAATAGCTCTGGTATTAAGCTTTTTGGTTTTGATATGCCTCTATCGTGCTGTATTTGGGCCAACAGTAATAGATAGGATAATAAGCGTTGGCGTCGTTGGCACCAAGACGTTGATTGTCCTGCTCCTTATGGGGTTTATCTATAAGAGAATGGATATGTTTGTGGATATTTCTCTATTGTATGCCATCCTGAGTTTTATCGGAGCACTTATTTTTGCAAAATACTTTGTAAGAAAAGGGGTTTTATAGATGTCTATTTTAACGGTAGTTCTAAATATTGTTGTGATAGTGCTTATTTCGTTTGGGGTCTTTTTCTTTGCTGCCGGAACTGTTGGATTTCTCCGTTTTCCCGACTTTTATTCCAGGATGCACGCCACCGGGAAATGTGATACTTTAGGGGTAGTTCTATCATGTGCTGGTATAGCTCTCTATGCCCTGCATGACGGGTTATCACTTGGAAATATATTGGTGAGTTTAAAGATAATGTTTATCGCTGTTTTTTGGTTCTTAGGGGGTCCCACTGCTACCCATGCTCTTTTGAACTCGGCATTCAATTCAGGGATTTTACCCTGGACAAAGGATGGGAAAGCTATTATAGAATGGCCGCCAAAATAGAGGAGGGAATAATATGATATGGCAACTGGACATCATACTGCTGCCTCTCGTAGTAATTTGTGCTGTGGCTGCTATTACTGTTAGAGACCTCTTTAGCGCTACTGTCTTGCTCGGTGCCTTTAGCTTCTTAATGTGCATGTTGTGGACAGAGATGGGAGCTGTTGATGTGGCTTTTACCGAGGCGGCTGTAGGAGCGGGGGTGAGTACAGCTTTCTTTATAGCCGCAGTATTTGTAACTACAAGGAGGACAAAGGATTGAAGTCTCTTGCTTTTATTGTAACGGTTATTACAGGTGTCCTGCTCATTTATGCTACGGCAGATTTTCCTGATTGGGGCGATCCTAGCTCTCCAGCCAGTCTCCATGTCTCACCAAGATATATCGAAAAGACCGTTGAGGAGACAGGGGTACCCAACATGGTTACCTCGGTACTTGCCGATTACAGAGGCTATGATACCCTTTTTGAAACCACGGTGATATTCACTGCTGGAATTACAGCCGTTATGCTCATAAGGAGGCCGCGCAAATGATTACACCTTTGGAAAACATTATTATAAAAACAATATGCAGGCTTCTCATACCCTTTATACAGTTATTTGGGCTTTACGTGATTGCACACGGGCATGGCAGCCCAGGGGGGGGGTTTCAGGGTGGATGTATTCTGGCTGCAAGTTTTATGCTCGTTGTAGTGGCATTCGACCTCCCAGAGGCAAAAAGAAGGTTTTCAGAAAAAATGAATAACATATTCTCTAGCCTTGGCGTATTTATATATGCCTGGACTGGTTGGATGTGTCTCCTGCTGGGCGCAAATTTCCTCGATTATGGAATACTCAGCAAAATCTTACCTGTAAACCCTGTTATGGCGAGGTACTATGGCATGTTCAGTATTGAAGTAGGTGTAGGAATTACAGTTATGGCTATTATGGTTTCTCTTTTTCTTGATCTCGTTACAGGCGGTAAACACGAAGAAGCATTGGATGAATAATGGAAACAATAGAATTCATCATAGGCAAGTATAATTACTGGGTCTATATAATACTAATGATGATAGGCTTCTACGCGATGATTGGCAAGCGCAATTTAGTAAAAAAGCTTATGGGCATGAACATATTCCAGTGGGCCATAATCCTTTATTATGTTTCCATCGCTTCGAAAAAGGGGGGGGCTACAATACCCATTATTCAGAATGGGCATGGAGAGGTTACACATGCTATTGAAGCTGCACAATATCTTAACCCTTTGCCCCACGTGCTTATGCTTACTGCCATAGTAGTAGGAGTCAGTACCACTGGGGTTGCCCTGGCACTGATAATAATGATTTACAGAAGATTTCACACCTTAGAAGAAGACGAGATAATAGATATGTTAAGGGCTACAAAAAAATGATTTCAGAACAATTTCCAGCCTTAATTATTGTTTTTCCTTTAATAATGGCCTTACTTATCAATGTTGTCGGCTGGTGGAAGAAAGGACTGTGTTTCTACATGGCCCTTTTAGCTATATCGGCAAGCTTCATTTCATCTCTAGGCATCCTAAAGACAGTTATCAACAAGGGCACTATTCACTATCGACTTGGTAATTGGGAACCACCATGGGGCATTGAGTATGTAGTGGATCACCTCAATGCATTCATACTGGTTATCGTCTCCTTCGTCAGCCTTGTTGTGACCATATATTCAAAGAAGAGTATTGAAAAAGAGATACCCGAAAAGATCCCCCAGTTTTATACCGTCTTCACCTTGCTAATGATGGGGCTTTTAGGGATAACAATAACAGGAGATGCCTTTAATCTCTATGTTCTTTTGGAGATTGCATCCCTGGCAAGCTATGGCCTTATAGCTATGGGAGATGATAAGGCACCCCTTGCCAGTTTTAATTACTTGATTATGGGTACTATTGGCGCCTGCTTTTATTTATTGGGCGTTGGTTACCTTTATATAGTTACCGGCTCGCTTAATATGGCAAATCTATCCCAACTATTGCCTGAGCTTTACCAGTCTAAGGCTGTAATAGTCGCATTTGCCTTCTTTCTGGTAGGAGTGTCTATAAAGATGGCGCTCTTTCCATTACATGTATGGCTTCCTGATGCTTATACCCATGCACCGTCAACAGTAAGCGCATTTGTCGCATCCACAATGACCAAGGTGGGTGCATACGTCATGATTAGAGTTATGTTTACCATATTTAAACCTTATTTTGCCATTGAGATTATACCGGCTACTACCATACTCGGCTGGGTAGCTGTAGCTGCTATGATGTTCGGCTGCATATTAGCCATAGCTCAATCTGATCTTAAAAGGATGCTCAGTTATATCTTAATTGCTGAAGTTGGTTATATAGTGTTAGGCATCAGTGTGGCGAATCGGATGGGCATGACAGGAGCCATTCTGCACATCCTTAACGATGCCTTTATGATGGCATGCCTGTTTTTAGTAGCAGGAGCCATCATGTATAAGATTGATACAAGGGATATCTCCCAGTTCAGACATCTGCACAGGAAGATGCCCTTTACCATGGCTGCCTTCACGATAGCTGCCCTCTCTGTAATAGGGATACCGCCCACCTGTGGCTTTTTCAGCAAATGGTATTTGATTTTAGGGGCAATTGATGCCCAACAGTGGGTATTTGCAGCGGCCCTTGTGCTCAGCAGCTTATTAAGTGCGGTAGTATTTTTTAGGGTCATAGAAAATGTATACTTTGAGGGGTCAAGGGGTCAAGCCCCGATAGAAGCGGAGCTTCACACGGGGCAAGGATTCAAGGGGTCAAGCGAGAACGAGCTCTCGAACCCTCGAACCCTCGAACCCTCGAATCCTGTTTTTGATGAGGCACCCTTGAGCATGCTTGTTCCTATATACATCATGGTTGCAGGGATACTGCTATTAGGTGTTTTCAGTGGGAAAATTATCTCCACTATAATTCAGTTTGCAGTGCCGGAAGGATTTTAAGAGATATGGAGGTTGTTAATTCAATAAGGCCGCTATTAGCAATCATTGTTTCCCTAATCGCAGCCTGTCTTATCCTCCTTACAGGCGAGAGGTCTAGAAATCTTAGGGAAGCATGGACGATTCTTGCCTCAGTGGCTAAATTCCTTATTGTTTCCTCCATGATTCCTTTTGTTCTTCAGGGCAAGGTTATTGAATATACTATCATCTCCCTTGCCCCCGGGCTTTTATTACAATTCAGGGTAGATGCCTTTGGCCTTCTGTTTGGCATTCTGGCATCTATCCTTTGGATTGCCACCTCCCTGTATTCCATTGGCTATATGAGAGGTCTGGATGAACACGCCCAGACCAGATATTTCTTCTGTTTTGCCATAGCCATTTCCGCTACCATGGGGATTGCCTTTGCTGCCAATCTACTAACCCTCTTTATCTTCTACGAGATACTGACCATGGCTACCTATCCCCTGGTGGTTCATAAAGAAACGCCAGAGGCCATAAAGGCCGGCAGGAAATATCTTGCCTATACATTAACAGCAGGTGTAGTTATCCTTTTAGCTTCAGCAATTATTTATAGCTTGACCGGGACTCTTGATTTTAAACCTGGTGGATTTTTAGCAGGCCATGCATCGGCTGATATGCTCCGATTTCTTTTTGTAGCCTTAATTATGGGTTTTGGTGTAAAGGCAGCAATTATGCCCTTACATGAATGGCTGCCTACCGCTATGGTTGCTCCTGCGCCTGTGAGTGCCTTGCTTCATGCCGTGGCAGTAGTGAAGGCGGGTGTGTTCGGTTTATTAAGGGTCATCCTCTATGTCTTTGGCCCAAATCTTCTCCATGACATGGGACTCTGGTTGATATTAGCCTATTTTGTGTCCTTTAGCGTAATCGTCAGCTGTTTTTTTGCCTTAGCGCAGGATAACTTAAAGAGGAGGCTCGCCTTCTCAACAATAAATAACCTTGCCATCATCATCCTGGGTGCAGCTCTCCTTTCTACCAGCGCTATCAAAGGAGGGATGCTTCATATTGCATTTCACGGCTTTATGAAGATCACTCTGTTCTTTGTTGCAGGTGCTATATATGTGAAGACTCATAAGGAAAATGTAAGCGAACTGGATGGATTGGGCAGACAGATGCCTCTCACCATGGGTTCCTTTGCCATAGGCGCTATGGGGGTAGCTGGAATACCTCCTATCTGTGGGTTCATAAGTAAGTGGTACCTGTGCCTTGGTTCTCTTGAGGCGCAAGAGATTTTCTTTCTTTTTGTTTTTCTTACCAGCGCCCTTCTGGATGCAGCATTCTTCTTCCCTATTGTGTACGGTTCTTTCTTTAAAAAGCCGAAGGAAGATGTAAACCCACATTTTGATGAGGCATCTATGTTTATGGTAATTCCCCTTATGGCAACGGCTATTGCCTCTTTGATATTGGGGATTTTTCCTGATGCCTTTGTGCATTTCTTTGAGATAGCTACCCTTGCTGTACGGAGCGTATTAGGAGGTTAAGCAATGAATGAAGAAGTAGAAGAAAAAATGGTGCTGGCTCATGCACCTGTGCCGGGATATGGGAAAGTTTTTACTATAGTTTTAGCGATAGCTGCTATATACCTTGCATTAATCCTTTTGATTACTCTTTAAGAAATGAAGGAAAATGAGATGGAGAAAAAGTATTTCTTTGATAAACCTGAAAATGTTAAAAAGTTTTTGCGGGTATTTTGGATATTGCTATTGTTGCTCCTTGTCATTGACTTCTTCATCAATAAACATCCTATTTTCCCATGGGAAGGCTGGCCTGAGTTTTATGCGACTTTTGGATTTGTCGCCTGTGTATGCCTGGTTTTGGCAGCAAAATACATCCTGCGCCCTCTCGTAAAGAGAAAAGAGGATTACTATGATTAATACGGTTCCACCTGCGGCGATATTTATCTTCGGGGCATTGCTCATCCCGCTTTTAAAGGGAAGACTGAAGAGTATATATCTGTTGCTGTTACCCGTTGTCGGCTTCATAAACCTGATCAATATACCTGAAGGCACACATTGGATAGTCAGATTTCTTGATTATGATCTTGTCTTCGGCAAAGTTGACAGGCTCAGTTTGCTTTTTGCGTATGTATTCCATTTAATATCTTTTATAGCGATACTTTATGCCATTCATGTAAAAGACGATTTACAACATGTTGCAGCCATCATTTACGCAGGGGCTTCTTTAGGTGTCATTTTTGCAGGAGACCTGTTTTCCTTCTTTGTCTTATGGGAGATTATGGCAATAACCGCAACATGTCTTATCTGGACTCGGAGGACAAAAAGATCGATCGCCGCAGGATTCAGATTTCTTTTAGTGCATATTTTTGGGGGCGTCTGTCTTCTGGCAGGCATACTCATAAATTTACAAAATACAGGCTCTATAGAGTTTGGGTATATAGGATTAAATGGATTTGCAAGTTATCTTATATTTATTGGTTTTGGCATCAATTGTGCGTGGCCAGGACTCCACGCATGGCTTACCGATGCCTATCCAGAGTCAACTGTTACAGGAACAGTATTTCTGAGTGCTTTTACTACTAAGTGCGCGGTTTATGCCCTGGCAAGAGGTTTTCCTGGCACTGAGGCTCTTATATGGATAGGGGCAATAATGACGGCATTTCCCATCTTTTATGCTGTCATCGAGAATGACCTGAGGAGAGTGCTTTCCTACAGTCTCATTAACCAGATAGGATTTATGGTGGTTGGAATTGGAATAGGCACGCAATTGTCTATAAATGGCGCTACTGCTCATGCCTTTGCTGACATTCTTTTTAAGGCACTTCTCTTCATGGCTATGGGATCTGTTATGCACCAGACAGGAAAGATTAACGCCACTGATCTTGGCGGATTGTATAAGACCATGCCACTGACATGTATATTCTGTATTGTAGGAGCTGCTTCGATCTCTGCTTTTCCTCTCTTCAGCGCTTTCTGCACCAAATCAATGGTTATTGAAGCAGTTGCCCTGGGAGACATGAAGATTATATGGTTTATTCTGCTGTTTGCATCAGCAGGCGTCTTCCATCATGCAGGTATTAAAATCCCTTATTTTGCGTTCTTCTCCCATGACTCCGGCATAAGGGCAAAGGAGCCTCCCCTTAACATGCTCCTTGCCATGGGGATTACTGCCTTCTTGTGCATTTTTATTGGTATAGCCCCCGGGGCCCTTTACAGCATCCTTCCTTATCCAGTTGATTATGTGCCATATACAGCAGCACATGTAACTGCTTCTTCCCAGTTGCTTTTCTTCTCTGCGTTAGCCTTTACTCTCCTCATACTTTCTGGAATCTATCCAGCAGAGATAAGGGCTGTCAATCTTGATAATGACTGGTTATATAGAAAGGCGGGGGTTGCTTTTTTTACGTTCTGCAATATACCCTTGAATAGCTTCAGACTAAAGGTGCAGGAATTCCTTTCCAGAGTGGTTAATTCCGTTGTAAGATTAAGCAGGGACCCCCTCTTTATTCCTGAGTTAGCAATAAGATATTTCCATCTGAAGACTGCACAGATATTTGTTCCAAAAGCCGAATCCCCGGGTACAATAGGAAAACTTGCTGAATTGGAGTTCAAATTCATACAGCTTCAAAAAATAAGGGAAAGTGGAAGAGAATATGGCGCAGACATACCCAGTAGCCCTATAGGTGTGGGAGTTCTTTTGTCTTTTGTCTTAATATTCTTTTATGTTTTGATCTGCCTGCTGTTCTGAAAAGAGAACCTCACTCAATCATCGTCATCAGCCTAATTTTTCCTCTACCCTTTTAGGTATTTACGCAAAATGGTTCATCTCCCAAAGAGTTGGTCGATGAAAAGGATTCAAGGGATCAAGGAGTCAAGGAAACTTCAAGATGGGATAGGCGGGGTTGAGAGTATGCTCAAGGCGCTTATAAAATTCTTGGAAAACAAACACTTGACCCCTTGAATCCTTTTCACCAACTAATAACGATTGGAAATTTCTAAGGGGAATTTAAATGGAAGGTATGCAGAATTTGTATATGTATGTTTTGGTTGTTTTTTTTCTCATCTGTTCAGCCTTTTTTTCTGGAGCTGAGACAGCTTTTCTCTCATTGAGCAAGTTACGGGTGAAACAACTGGTAAAAGATAAGCCCAATATAGGGAAAGGGATCGAAAAAATATTGAAGGAGCCGGATCAGCTTATAGGCACTATCCTTGTAGGTAATAATATAGTTAATATTGCTGCTACGGCAGTGACTACAGCCATTGCCATCTCAGTATTCGGAAAACAAGGGGTATTCATTGCAACTATTTGCATGACTCTTCTCTTGTTGATCTTCTCTGAGGTTACTCCTAAAACCTATGCAGCTTATAACGCCTTGAAATTTTCCTTAATAGCTATCTATCCTGTCCGTTTTTTTACTGTTCTTTTTCATCCAATTGTATGGGTAATTTCAAAGATTTCCCATTTTCTATTGCTTATAATGGGCCAAAAGGGGAAATCACGCTGGTCGCCTATAACTGAAGAGGAGATTGAGTCAATGATAGAGGTGGGCGAGGAAGAGGGAGCCTTTGAACCTAGAAAGGGAAGAATGCTTGCGGGCATATTTGACTTAACCGATTTGACTGTTGAAGATTTAATGGTTCCTGTGAACGACATTGTTTCTATTGAAGTTAGTATGGGGTTAGATGAAATTGAAAGGGTAATTACGGAAAATGTGTTTTCGCGGTACCCGGTTTATGAAAAGGATATAAACAATATCCTTGGCTATATTCATGTCAAAGATTTTTTTAAGGCGAAGAATAGACCTGATTTAGCTATTAAGGATATTATCCGTCAACCTCTTTTCATCCCGGAGACAAAGGTGGTTTACGTCCAGCTTCTGGATTTTCAAAAAGAGAGGGCACACATGGCCTTTGTTGTAGATGAATACGGGAATATAAGGGGTGTCGTAACCATGGAAGACATCATAGAAGAGATTACGGGTGAGATATATGATGAATCTGATCTAATAAAGAGTCCCTACATGTTACAGAAGGACGGTTCAATCCTTATTGAAAGTGACATAAAAATTAGGGATGTTAACAGGTTACTGACTGTCTCTTTGCCGGAAGAGGACAATCCTACTTTGGGGGCTCTGATATTGAAGGAAATGGGTAGGATTCCTGAAGAGGGTGAAGAATTGACCATAGACCGCTATAGGATCAAGATATGTACAGTTGAAGATCGCTCAATAGGAAGGGTACGGATTAAAAAAGAAGAGACAGGAGTCTCCGAGAATGAAGATTAACTAAAGGAGGAATCTATAAAGAGTGGAAAACTAGCGAACACTTCAAAGAAGGGAGGGTGTATTATGATATCTATGGAACATTTACTAGTGGGGTTATCGGGTTTTTTCCCCTTGACTTCAGGGTTCCTTTTTGGGAACAAAACATTCGTCCAATGGGGGGGATACGGTGGTTGGAATATGGGGCCTGGCATGATGGGGAGTTGGGGAATAGGATGGCTGAGCATGATCTTTATGTTAGTCTTTTGGGCTTTGGTTATTATTGGTCTGATTTTCCTCATCAAGTGGCTGATCCAAACAACAAGGAGTGGAAAAGACCTTGCCGCAGACGGTTCCAGGGCACTTGATATCCTCAAAGAACGGTATGCACGGGGTGAGATCAACAAGGAGGAGTTTGAGGAAAAGAAGAATGACCTGATATAATAACAGCGGGCTTAAGCCCGCTGTTGAGTGAGTTTCAGCCCTGCAAGAAATGCCTCTTTACAAGCTGAAACAATTTTATCTTTCCCTTTTCCACTGAATCTGGTATCAATCTCATCTAAGATCGATTCTCTTGATATCAAACCCGTTGCACCTATATAAGCGCCAAGCATGACCAGATTGGCATTCATTATACTTCCCAGCTTTGTTGCTTCCTCTATCGCGGATACATACCTAACGTCCACATCATCTCTCTTCACTTTGTTTTCCTCATTCACTCCTGAGGAGTCTATCAACATCAATCCGGCAGATTTAACCCTGTCTTCAAAAACCGGTATTCTCGAAGCGCCCAGGACCATTACGCCAGAGCTTCTATATATTACCGGTGATGAAATTCTTTTATGTGAGAACATAATACAACACTCGCTTTCACCCCCACGCATCATAGTCGCATAACTGGGAAACCACGCAACATTTTCAAACTCTTTAAGGGCAGCTTTAGCCAGTATGTCTCCTATGGTTACAATGCCCCATCCTCCAACCCCTGCTATAAGTAATTCTCCTTTGTCATTCTGCTTATGCTCCATGTCTCCTCCTTCTGAGTCAGTATTCTTTTCTTAATCGAGAGAGTCCACATTCTTGAATTCACCAAGGGGATACTCGGCTATCACCTTTTCTTCTATCCACTTCATCCCTTTTAATGGCTCCATACGCCAATTAACAGGGCAAGCAGTCAAAATCTCCAAAAAACCAAGTCCTACCCCATCTATCTGCTTTTGTAATGCAGACCTTACAAACTTTTTAGTGCGTTTATAGTTGGCAAAATTGTGTACTGATCCCCGTGCGCTATAGGCTACACCCTTTATTGTGGCCAACATTTCCGGTACATGAAGGGGGTACCCATGAACCGTGCCATCCCTTCCCTGTGGAGTGGTTGTCGTTACCTGGTCGATCAGTGTCGTTGTCGCCATTTGCCCCCCGGTAGTTCCGTAATTTGTATTATTGAACATAAATATAGTGATCTTATCGCCCCTGGCGGCAGAGTTAACCAGATAACCTGCCCCGATGGCTGCACAATCACCGTCGCCCTGGATAGTGAAGACGATAGCGTCATCATAATTGGCCTGTTTTATCCCTGTAGCAACAGAAGGGGAAGGCCCGTGAGCACACATAGCCATATCTATCTTTGCTCCAAAAAACCCCATACCAGCGCATCCGACACCAATTACAACCACGGATTTTTCAATAATCCCCATCTCCTCAAGAACGTCGATGATAATTTTGCAAGCCAAGGGACTGCCGCAACCTGGGCACGACGGCAGTGGGAAGAGGAGCTTATAATCTGATGGACCATAAATCTTTTCCTTATTCATAGAATCAGCTTTGTCATTCATATCAACCTTTTCACCTCCTCAAAAATGGTCTCTGGAAAGATCATCCCTAATTCTCCGGCAAGATGCCTGGAAGGCATACCTAAAAACGAAACAAGGCTTTTGTCCTCAACGCCCAGCCATACATCCTCCAATAGCTGGCCCATACTGTCTTCAACTACCAGGAACCTGCAACCCTGAGAGGCCTTTTGTTTTAAGATATCATAGGGAAACGGCCAAAGGGTTATAGGCTGGATCAGACCTACCTTCAGCCCCTCGCTGCGGGCCATATTTACGGCCTCCTCAGAACAACGGGCCACATATCCATAAGATATCAACAATAATTCGGCATCATCTGCCTGATAGGTTCGATATCTTACTTCAGATTCAGCTATCTTCTTATATTTTTCGTGAATCTGTTCAACGATAGTCTTGTAAACAGGAGGCATGAGCCCCCTTGTTGAATGGATATAATCGAACCTCTTTCCCTTTTTACCGATTCCCTTCAAAGCCCAATCCTTTGGTGGTAAGGGTCCGAAATCTAGGGGTTTAACATCGATATACTCGGCTATCTGGATAAGTATACCGTCTGCCAAAACTACTGTAAGGATGCGATACTTATCTGCCAGGTAAAAGGCAAGCTGCATTAGGTCATGACATTCCTGAACCGATGAAGGGGCAAGGACAATGGTCTTATACCCTCCCTGTCCGCCTCCTCGCGTAGCAGAAAGATAATCGGTCTGGGCATGACGAGTGGTGCCCTGACCAGGGCCACCTCTTTGAACATTCACTACAACGCAGGGTAATTCACAAAAACTTATATGAGATAGTATCTCCTGCATCAATCCCCAGCCCGGGCTTGCCGTAGATGTCATCACCCTGACTCCTGCAGCAGAAGCCCCAAAGACCATAGAGGCAGAGGACGATTCACTCTCAGCCTGTACGAAACGCCCCCCTATTTTTGGTAATTCACGGGCAAAGAACTCCGTTATCTCGTTTTGCGGCGTAATAGGATAGCCAAAAAAATGCAGACATCCCGCATTCAAAGCCCCACGTCCCACAGCCTCGTAGCCATGAATAAACAACTTTTCCCCCATATTTCCCCCCCCCTTAGATGCGTTGAAAGAAGAATTGCAGCAATTTCAACAATTTTCGATTTGCATACTTTCCAAGTATCAAGACATGTCGTTCCGCATCATTTGCAGAACATTGTATTCGAACATAGTTTGAAATGTCTCCATTGTCAATACAGAAAATTATAAAAATAAGTTATGCTCTTGAGTCCAAGACATATAGAAAAGATATATTCTTTTCACTCAGACCGCCGTATTAAATCTTTGTTACATGTCTTGCATATACATATTCTCGTATAGTTTTTCCAGACGTGCAAGATGGTTGACCTCATCCTTTTGTAACTTTTTAAACATTTGCTCCATAGGTGCGGCACCACACTGGGAAGCCATTTTTCCATAAAAATCAACGGAACGCTTCTCTTCATGTATGGCATGAATCATAATGTCCTGCGGGGTAGCGGTTTCATCCAATGTTCTTTCCTCGAGTAAAAGAGAGAGTTTCATGCTAGGACCTTCTTTTAATCCAGCATCATGTAGAGCTAATGTTTCCCCGAAGAATGCCTGCTCCAGGGTATATTTGTGTTCCAGCTCTTCCAAAGCCAGTTCCTTCAGCAGATCTTTGGCATGATGCTTCTTGACAACTTGGTAAGCTTTTCGGTAAATATCGAAGCTTTTTTGTTCCATCTCTATGGCCTTTTCCAATGCTGTTTCCCGTGTATAACAAACTTCTTCCCTCTCCATATTTAACCTCCTAAGTGTGGATATCTTGCAGGATTTCGTTTTTAGATTCTGAGAGTATACAAAAGGTCATAATTTTATGTCAAGGACAAAAACGGCGGATCACTATGATTCAAACATTAGACCATAGCCTTCAGACATTAGACTCTTTCCTTTTCCCCTTGACTTCACCTTTCACGGGGTGCTATATTTTTAGAGTATTTAATAGGATTTAGGATTAAAAATCAGATCCTGTTTTTCCACTGGGAATGGGTTATGAAAAGAAGAAACACCAGACAGATTTCGATAGGCAATGTTAAAATCGGCGGTGGTGCTCCAATTTCAGTTCAATCCATGACCAAAACCGATACAAGGGATTACCTGTCTACCATCTCTCAGATCCGACGATTGGAATCAGTAGGGTGTGAGATCATAAGAGTTGCCGTTCCCGATATGGAAGCAGCAGAAAAATTGGGTGAGATTAAAAAAGGCATCGGCATTCCCATCATAGCTGACATCCATTTTGACTATAGATTGGCCCTTAGGGCTGTTAAAGAGGGAGTAGATGGTCTGAGGATTAATCCTGGAAATATTGGTGGCAAGATAAAGATTAAGGCTGTGGTGGAGGCGGCTAAGGAGAGAAGGATACCAATAAGAATAGGGATCAATTCCGGCTCGATAGAAAAAAAGCTCCTTTCCAAGTATGGTCATCCTACTCCTCGGGCTATGGTGGAAAGCGCACTGAGTAATATCTATATGCTTGAATCTTTGAACTTCCATGATATTAAGGTTTCCTTAAAGGCATCTAATGTCATTGATACTGTTGAGGCTTATAGATTAATGTCGGAAAAGGTTGACTATCCCCTTCACGTAGGTATTACAGAAGCAGGAACATCCTTTTCCGGAACAATAAAGTCGTCTATAGGTATTGGTATACTACTGAATGAAGGGATAGGGGATACTATTCGTGTGTCTTTAACCGCTGATCCTATAGAGGAAGTCCGAGCTGGATATGAGATTCTCAAGGCATTAGGGCTCCGCTATCGAGGTATAAACCTCATATCATGCCCTACTTGTGGCAGGTGTGAGATTGACCTGATTAATTTGGCTAATGAGATTGAAGGGAGATTAACTCATATTACTATGCCATTAAATATAGCTGTCATGGGTTGTGTAGTCAACGGGCCTGGCGAAGCCAAAGAGGCAGATATCGGGATTGCCGGTGGAAAAGAGATTGGTATTTTATTTAAGAAGGGCAGGGCGGTTAAAAAGATAAAAGAGATAGAGGTTGTCGATGTATTTGTTCGGGAAGTAGAAAAAATGATTAACAAAGGACGACGGTAAACGGACTATGCATTATTCGAGGATGTTAATTCCAACTTTAAAAGAAGATCCGGCTGAGGCTGAGGTGGTAAGCCATAAACTGATGCTTCGGGCTGGGATGATTCGGAAACTGGCAGCAGGGATTTACTCCTATCTGCCTCTTGCCAAAAGGACATTCAATAAGGTGGAACAGATAATCAGGGAAGAGATGAACAGGGCAGGGGCTCAAGAGGTAACCCTTCCCAGTGTTCAGCCTTCTGATATTTGGCAGGAGAGCGGAAGATGGGACATCTATGGGAAAGAACTTTTGAGGTTCAAGGATCGGAATGACCGTGACTTCTGTCTCGGCCCTACCCATGAAGAGGTAATTACCGATTTGGTCAGAAGGGAGATAAAGTCTTACCGTCAATTACCCTTGATCCTATACCAGATTCAAACCAAGTTTCGCGATGAGATACGCCCACGTTTCGGGTTAATGAGGGGCAGAGAATTTACCATGAAGGATGCCTACAGCTTTGATATCGACGAAGGTGGTGCGGAAGAGAGCTATAACCAAATGTTTCAGGCATATAACCAAATATTTGAGAGATGTGGACTGGAATTTAGGGCAGTAGAGGCAGACTCTGGGGCAATTGGCGGGAGCTTTTCCCATGAATTTATGGTCATGGCAGACTCCGGAGAAAGTGCAATTGTGAGTTGTTATTCCTGCAATTATGCTGCAAATTTGGAGAAGGCAGAGGCGAAACACTCAAATCCCAATTTTCAAGAGAAAGAATCAGCACTCGCAAAGGAGTTTCAGAAGGTTCATACACCGGACAGGAAGACGGTGGAAGATGTTACGTGTTTCTTAAAGGTAAGCCCCAAAGACCTTGTTAAAACTCTTATATATGAAACCGATAAAGGGGCTGTTGCTGTACTGGTTAGGGGGGATCATGAGGTCAACGAGATTAAGGTGAAAAACTTACTTGACTGTAGCTACCTAAACCTTGCCCAGGATGAAAGAATCATGGAAATAACCCGTGCTCCAATAGGGTTCGCTGGACCTGTGGGTTTAAAGACAAGGATAGTTGCTGATAATGCCGTTTCTGAGATGTCCAATTTTATCACAGGGGGAAATGAAAAGGATACACACCTGATCAATGTAAACCTTAGGGATTTCAGAGTCGACACCTTTGCTGATCTGAGAGTGGTCACGAAAGACGATCTATGTCCCAGATGTAATGGGAAGCTGAGATTTAGTAGAGGGATTGAGGTGGGACACGTTTTTAAACTAGGCACCAAATATAGTGAGACTTTGGGGGCAACCTTTCTGGATGCTAATGGAAGAGAGCAATCGATCGTAATGGGTTGCTACGGCATTGGGGTGGGAAGAACAGTAGCTGCTGCTATTGAACAGAATCACGATGAGAATGGCATTATCTTTCCAATACCTATAGCTCCTTTTCTGGTGTCAATTCTACCTATCAACATCAATCAAAAAGAGGTAAAGGATGCATCTGAGGACATATACCTCTCCCTTAGTGAGAGGGGCTATGATGTGCTCTTTGATGATCGTGAAGAGAGCCCTGGGATAAAATTTAAAGATGCTGACCTTATAGGCATACCCATTCGTCTGACTATTAGCAGCAGAACGCTCAAGAATGGTATGGTGGAACTGAAGCTAAGAAAGACGGGAGAGGTTATAATGGTTAAAAAGGAGGATGTTGTGGCTGAGGTGGGTAGACATCTTAATGGTGAATAGTGCAGTTAGTTACCCTTTTTCATCAAGTTTTTCTTTATCGTCTTTTTCCTCGATAATCTTTTTTCCTCCAATAAATCTTTTCAGATAATAAGGGGTTTCGAGACTATCAATTGTGACCTTTTTATCCCTTGATGATGCATGTATAAACAGGTTGTTGCCGAGATAAATCCCCACATGTGAAGGAAAGGATGCATATGTCCTGAAAAATACGAGGTCACCTACAGAAAGGTCTTCTTTGTCAACATAGGTTCCTTCGGAAAATTGTGCTCTTGCGGATCGTGGAAGGTCTATCTCGATCAAGCCATAAACCTTCTTAACGAAGGCTGAACAGTCGATACCGTGGATGTTATTGCCACCGAATCTGTAAGGTATGTTAAGTAATTTTTTTGCAATAAGCGTAACTTTTTTCTCAAGACTGTATTTTTCAGATTCTGATATCTTCTCTATATCCTCTCCAACATCTGCCTGCAAGAGGGATGCCTCATGGGTTTTTGTTTTTTCCAGTTCCGCTTTTTGTTCTAAAAGGATTCTTAGCCCTGGTTTTAATTGGTCTGTTTTAAGGTCGTTGATATCCTTTAATTCATCAACGTCAATATTAAACCTTTTTGCAATCTTCCATATGTTGTCGCCTCGTTTCACAGTGTAAGTCTTTGCCCGGCTTCGTTTTAAAAGAACCTTTTGCCCAATTCTTATCTTTGTTGACCTTAGATTATTAATCTTCTTGAGTTCGCTTAATGACAAAGAGTACTTTTTTGATAAAGAGAGTAAGGTGTCGCCCTTTTTTACTTTGTGAAATGTGGTACTAAGGGGTGGCGAGGTAAGACTATACTTATTTTTATTCTTACGATGAGTTTGTTTTTTATTCTTTTTGGCTATTTTTGGTGGGTTATTGCCTTCTTTTATATAGGTTACATTGGCATGAACGTTAACAGAGATAAAGATTACTATAAATATAAATATCGTGGTAAAAACATAATATCTTCTCATACCCAGTTTAACCTCCCTCCTGAAACAAGCTGTCTCTCCTTGTCCCTGTATAACGTATCGGCAACTCTATAAGATTTCTTAAGTAAAAAATATTGCAAGACTCTCTTATTGGATACTAGAAAAGACTTTTTTATAGAAAAGTTTTGGTTGCGTTGCAAGAATTACCCCCCCTGATTATAAGCCGTTTGTACGCTATTCTAGAGAGGTTAGTGAGGGTCACGACTGGTATTGAAAGCCTGCTCAAGATATACAGAATTGGAACTTCTTTACCATAGGTGTATCCAATTGTCAAGGTATTTTCTTGCTGGTGTCAGACAACTCATTTTTTCTTGACAAAATTATTCCATTGTCATACCGTTTGTGGCTTGAAAAAGGTGGAATATTTTGCATGATAATAGCCAATTAAATGCGATCAATAAACATATAAACACCTTTAGCATTTCAGCATAACTACCATTCATTAAAGGAGATTTACAGACTAGAGTGGAAGCAATTCCCCCTTGCCACATAAGGATCGATAAAAATGGTAACTGGTATTATAAAGGAGTTGAAATTATACGGAAGGATATCTATCTTTATTTCAATAAACATCTTACAATAGGAACAGATGGAAGGTATTTGCTTCATATCAATAATGAGAAGTGTTATCTTGATGTTGAAGATACTCCCTTTGTTGTTAAGAAGGTGGACTTTCAGGGTGTTTTCAAAATAGTCCTGAATGATGAAAGTGAAGAGGCATTACGGTTAGACACCCTTTGGATTGGCAGAGATAACGTTTTATACTGTGAGGTGAAGGATAAAAGGTTCGATGCCAGGTTTAACAGACCATCCTACTACGAGTTGACAAAATACATAGCTCACGATGAGGCAAAGGATAAATACTTTATACCTTTTGACGGCATTAAGTATTATTTGGAACAGAGAGATAGTTGAAGTTTGCGATTCACGGTTTAGAGTTTAACGGTGAATACTATACGTTACACGTTGGGTCAGACCTCAAATCTCTTGACATCAATTTGAAATATGAATAAGGAGATAGAATTTCTATGGCGATCTTGGCACCATTCAGGGGAATTTTATATAATCAAGAGAAGACGGAAGATATATCACTGGTTGTTACCCCTCCCTATGATGTTATTACAAAAGAAGAACAGGAAAAATACTATCAGAGGCATCCTAATAATATAATCCGTTTGGATTTAGGGAAAGACCTTCCCGGAGACATTGATCAGGCAGATAAATATACCAGGGCGGCTGATTACTTAAAAATATGGCAAGAAGACGACATTTTGGTAAGGGATGATCTCCCCTCCATATATTATTACCAACAAGAATTTACCTTAAAAAGGGAACAAAGAAAGACGAGGAAGGGTTTTATTGCCCTTGTAAAGCTGGAAGATTTTAGCAGTGGGATAGTGCTGCCTCATGAAAAGACGATGACAGGACCCAAAGCCGACAGATTAAAATTGATGGAATCCTGCAATGCAAACCTAAGCCCGATATTTTCTCTGTATTCTGATCCTGAAAAAAAGATAGATAGAATTGTTGAAGGAAGACAGCCTGTTTCTCCATTTATTGATTTCTTTGATGACAAAAAAACAAGACATCAGTTATGGAAAATGCATGATAAAGAGATTATACATAAGATAACCAATGCAATAAAAGAGTTGCCCTTATTTATTGCTGATGGCCACCATAGATATGAAACTGCCCTCAATTATTCTATAAAAATGAGGGGAAGAAACAAGAGTTTTAACGGCAACGAGGCTTACAACTATGTAATGATGTACCTATCAAATATGGATGATGACGGGTTGGTAATCCTGCCCACTCACCGTCTTGTGTATAACTTAAATGACTTTAGTCTGGAGCTTTTTTACAAAAAGGCTGAAGAGTATTTTCATGTGGAGGATTTTGTATTTAACGACAGCAATGAGTTGGGGATTAGAGGGGAGTTGTTTACAGAGCTGGAAAAACGGGGACAAACACAGCATACCTTTGGTATGTATGTGAAAGACGCAAATTATTACAGTCTTTTGACCATGAAAAATGAAGACCTTTTGAATTCACGGGTGATGGATAAGATTACACCTGTTCTTAGAGGGCTGGATGTCAATATACTGCAGGCCTTTATTCTAAATGGTATTTTGGGTATCAGCGATCAAAACATGGAAAGTCAAAAAAATGTTGATTTCATTGAAGACGGTGATGAAGCTATAGAGTTAGTTAAAAAGGACAAATATCAGTTGATCTTCTTGATGAATCCAACCAGGGTTAAGCAGGTTAATGAAGCTGCCTGCGCACGAGTAAGGATGCCTCAAAAGTCTACTTTTTTTTACCCGAAACTTCCTTCTGGATTGATGATCAACAGTGTTGAAGGAACAGTGCTTGATTAAGACCTACCTTCGTTTGAGAGCCTATCATGGAAAAACCTTATCAAATTATCAAAGATGACGAAACCCTTGATGACTTATTAGATGGAGATTTAAATATCCTTCAAAAAAGAGCCGGATACCGATTTTCTATCGATGCTATACTCCTTGCAAATTTTGTTGGTGTCCCCAAAGTTGAATCTATCATCGAGTTAGGTACCGGATGTGGCATAATACCCATTTTATTGGCTCACAGAACCAAAATTAACAGGATAGTAGGGGTTGAAATTCAGAAGGACATGGCTGAAATGGCAAGCAGAAGTGTTGGGTTAAACGATCTTTCCAAAAGGATTACAATCATCCATGAAAATATAAACAATCTAAAGGGATTATTTAAGGCAGAGACTTTCGATATAGTGTTTAGCAATCCACCTTATCGAAAGGTAAATTCTGGAAGGATTAACCCAGATTACCAAAAAGCTATAGCCCGGCATGAGATCGAATGCTCTTTACAAGATACATTAACAGTTGCAAGATACTTAGTAAAACCGAAAGGTAAAGTGTACCTTATATTTCCTGTTGTCAGACTTGGAGACCTGATGTACAATCTCAGGGAAACCATGCTTGAGCCTAAAAAACTACAGATTGTCTATCCTAACATAAAGTCTCAAGGAAAGCTTGTTCTCGTAGAGGCCTCCAAGGGTAGGGGGGCAGGGTTAAAGATACTGGAACCCATTTTTACTCATAATCTGAATGGGGATTCCAATTTCTGATCTTCTCTAAAACTTCGAAGTTTAGCATTCTTAATCATTGTGCGGGAAAGAATATCTCGGGTTTCAGGATCTCTTATATGAATTAAATCCTTGTTTATGCTTTCCAGATAGCTTTTATCTAGCTCTATATCCAACCATTTTCTATGGCTAACCATAACCTTTATACATTTAGGGCCAGGAATTTCACCGAGGCTGAACTGTACCTCTTTTAGTACTCTTTTTCCTACTCTCCTATTCAAGCGTTCTATTATCATTTGTTTCAGAGATTCTAACTGGCTTATCCAGGGAAGGGTTGAAACCCTTACGAAAAGTTTGTTATCCCTGATGCTCTCTGGTTGAGTCTGTTTTGCAATATATTCTCCGACTACCTCATCCCAAATTTCAAGGACAAGGTGTTCTTTTAATTTGGTGTTATATCTCAGCCCTCTCAGAGCGTCTTCTAAAACAGAGCCAATACGATGCATTTCTTCCTTCTTTAGGTTAATTAGGGGTCAGACCCGTAGCAATATAACCCAAATGTCGGGTCAGACCCCACATCTATTTAGTCCAAATAGACTATTTTTGCACCTGGTGGAACATCCAGGTCAAAACTATTCCGGTTTATGCCGGTATTTATTTCAAGCTCGCTGTAATCGATCTTTATCTTAGTTGACCTTAAAGGCAGCGAAACACTGGTAGACATAGGAAACAATAAGCTATTTACCATCTTATAGTTATCAAACTCTACTTTAAGGATAAGATTCTCTGAAGAGTCGTAGATCTCGCTTTTCATTATAGAAAAATTTAGAGGCTCAATCCATATAAATTGCCTTGTAATCCCTCCCTGCTGAGAAAACCTCACAAGGTAGAGATTCTCTTCTTGAACAATTCCAATGTCCATATCGGCATGATCAATCAACGGGGTACTACCCAGCAGTATAGAAAACAGGTCTTTTGATTTTAAATATAGGGGAAATACAGTAGAAAGTTTTTCTGGGGTAACCTTTCCTTGATAAAACTTATTTTCTATCAGAGATAGGACAGAGAACCGATTGTCTTTTGCTGTTAAAAAAAACAATGGCCGGCCAAAGAAACCCAATGTCTCCATTCGCAATGATGATGGCTTTTGAACAATAATAACCTCTTTAAGAGAGTAATTCTTGTCTGCACTCGTTATCCTTACCTTTGCTATTCCTTTTAAATCCTCAATCTTCTCTTCTCTGATTACTACCTTTTTTAGGATATCATCTGGAGAGCTTAATGGTTTAATTGGGGATGTAGAACATCTGAGACTGGTACACCCAGTCAAGATAGAGACAGAAAATATGAGAAGAACACTAAACTTGAAGATATTTTTGAGTGTATAAAAACCGTAACTATTCAGCCACCGATCTACGCTGATTACCGCTGATTTTTTTCTTTTATTGTCATATACAAATCTCTTGAATTCTGTAAGAATACTATCTGTGATTTCTTTGTATTTAAACCTATCTGCGTTCATCTGTGTGAATCTGTGGCTGAATAGCTACAATTTCCTTTTATTTGTTTTCCTTTAGCATCTTAATCTTTTCTTTCAATAGTTTCTTATCTGGGTCTAACTTTAGTGCTTTTTCATACATAGCCAATGCCCTATCTTTTTTACTATTTTTAAGGTACGCATCACCGAGATGCTCAGCAATTATCGGATCTTTAGGCACTAACTTAATAGCTTTCTCCAACTCTTTAATGGCTTCATCAAATTCCCCTTTTTTATAATAAACCCAACCAAGGCTATCTGTAATATAACCGTCTTCAGGTTTTATCTCCAATGCCTTCTTTATTAATCTTTCCGCCTCGTCTATATCTATACCTTTGTCAGCATAGTTATATCCAATATAGTTTAAAGCATTGGCATTTTTAGGATCCAATTTCAAGACTTCTCTCATCTCCTCTATGCCTTTTTCGATGTTTCCAGCTTTGTCATAGAGAATGCCAAGACTATAGTGGAGATTTATATCATCTGGTTTTATCTCCAATGCCTTCTTTAATGCATTAATGCTCTTTTCATAGTCCCGATCCTTTTCAAACAGGGATGCCAAGAACTCATATAATTTAACATTCCCCCCTTTTTTTTCAATAGCCTCTTTAATAACTTCAATGGCTTTTTTTGGATTCTTTTGTTTTTCTTCGAGGATATACCCTATGTTGATCTGTGAATCGGGGAAAAAATCTGAATTCGAAGGTACCTTTTTAAACTCCTCGATTGCTCTTTCCAGTTCTCCTTTTTCTTCGTAAGCAGCAGCTAAGTAATGTCTAGCCTTATGAAAATCAGGATCAACACCCAGGATAAGATTAAATTCTCTTATAGCTTCTTCATATTTCTTTTGCTCAAGGTAGATCAGTCCTATTTTTACACCAACATCCTTATTATTAATATCTAGCTTCTTTAGCTTTTCAAACTTTTCAATGGCTTTATCTGGTTTCTCTTGTTTAATGTATAAATGGCCGAGGCGTGTTAAGACAGAAGCATCAGAAGGGTCAATCTTTAATATCTTTTCATATGTTTCAATCGCTTCTTTATTTTCTCCTTGAAACTCATAAATTGTGCCTAACTCAATTAAGGCAGCGCCAAAATCTGGTTTAAGTATTAAAGCTTTGTGATAGTATTTTTCAGCTTCTTTAAAGAATTTTATCTCAGCGTAGACTCTTCCCAGATAGTAATTACCCATTGCAGAATCCGGGTCAATATCAAGTAGCCTCTTCAGGGAAGAGATGGATTTCTCGTGTTCTTTAACCTTGAGATACAAAGCACTCAAGAAAAAGTAAGCTTCTTTGTTTTTAGGATCAATCTTGACTACGGTTTCATACTCATTGATGGCTGCAAGTTCATTACCCGTACTAGAATATAACCCCCCTAAAAGTAAATGAGCGGGTGAATATTCTGGGTGACTGCTAATTACACTCTGGCACTGGTGAATCGCATCCTGTAAAAGCCCCTTTTTTATATAAATAATCGCCAGGTATATTCTTAAGACAGGGGAATCCATATCATAATTCAAAGCCAATTTGTATTCTTCTATGGCTGAATCTATATTTTCTTCATTTTCGAAAAGTTGAGCTCGAGAAAAGTGATAATATGCCAATGAGCTGGCCTTTTCTGCCTCTGTTATCGGAGATTCTTTGAGAGGAGGGGTCTTTGAAAGATCAACGGTAGCACAAGAGGAGACAAATATTATTATAAATAGGGTTGAAAAGTATTTCGCGCTCTTCTTAAACACTGGCTTAGTTAGTCTCCATTGGGGTCTGACCCGACATTTGGGTTATATTGCTACGGGTGGATCTGCCCCCTTTTTTTCCAAAGGCACAGAGCACCAAAGGCACAATGTCGAGAGATATGAAGAGAATGAGCTACTTGAGTTCCTATAAAGATGTTTACAAAGCGACATTTGGACAGGTTGTGTCCTGCATTCCGATCGTATTCCTAGAACTTTGTGCCTATGTGCCTTTGTCTCTTTGTGCCTGAATAGTTACAAAATTATCACATCAAAGATACATAGTCAATGATATTTATTGAAAACACTAATATCTTCAACATATTGACTTTTCTTCCAGCTTCCTGTATAGAATATAAATTATGGTCTTTAAAATTGGATGGTTCTCTACTGGCCGTGATAAGGCTGCAAGAGACCTATTAAGAACAATCTATAATAGTATGAAGGTAGGCGAAATAAAGGCCGGCCTATCTTTTGTATTTTGCAATAGGGTATTAGGAGAAAGTGAAGAGAGCGATCGATTTTTGAAGATGGTGAAAGATTACGATATTGATTTAATTTGTTACTCTTCGAAGGACTTTAACCCCGATATGAAAAGGATGGGAATAACTAATCCAGTTGTTCTGGAGAAGTGGAGGAGAAAGTATGATAATGAGATTATAAAAAGGCTGGCTAAATATACAACCGACTTAAATATTCTGGCCGGTTATATGTTGGTAGTCAGTAGTAAGATGTGTGAGAAATTGGATATGATAAACCTTCATCCGGCAGCACCTGGCGGTCCCTCCGGCACATGGCAAGAAGTAATATGGAAACTGATAGATTCAAGGGCAGATACAACTGGTGTTATGATACACCTGGTCACAAGTGAACTGGATAAAGGCCCTCCGGTCACATACTGTACCTTTCCTATCAAACGCTCTGTATTCAATAAGCTTTGGAACAACTTAAACAGAAGGCTAAAGACCAAAAGTCTTACCCAGATTATGAAAGAGGATGGTGAAAGAAATGAGCTTTTTATAGAAATCAGAAGACAGGGATTTCTAAGGGAACAGCCCCTTTTAATTAAAACGATCAAAGCGTTTGCGGACGGTAGGATAAGGTTTGAGAATAAAAGATTGTTTATGGGTAATGAGGCAATAGAAGATGGGCTATGTCTGAATAAGGAGATAGAGGCTTACATATGCGATCAAAACAATTCAACACAGACTGCGAAGGCCCCATATCGTTAAATGATAATGCTTATGAATTGACGAAACACTTTATACCCAATGGAGATCGTTTCTTTGCACAGATAAGCAAATACGATGATATCCTTGCGGACATACTGAAGAGACCAGGGTATAAGGCTGGAGACACCCTTAAGTTGATTTTGCCCTTTCTGAAGGCGTATGGGGCTTCAAATGGGACTATTAAGGAATACAGCTCTAACAATATGATCATTGTTCCAGGGGCAGACGCCACATTGAAATATATTGGCAGCAGGATGCCATCTTTCATAATCAGTACAAGTTATGAACCTTATTTAAATGCCCTTTGCGATTACATAGGTTTTGATAGAAGACATGTCTATTGTACCAAACTCGATTTAGATAAGTACATGATAGACATACATGAAATTAAGAGGCTGAAAGAAATCCATGAAGAGATAGATTCATTGGCTAAACTGGAGGTTCCTACAGACATTAGGTGCTTCGACGAGCTTCCGGATGAGGTGAAAAAAGTAGTAAAAAGGCTGGATGAATTCTTCTGGGAAGAAATTCTCTCCATGAAATCGGGGGAGATGTTAAAGGAGGTCAATCCCGTTGGTGGTATTGAAAAGGCTAATGCTATACTACATAGCCTAAAAGCGACAGGTAACGATCTCCATGATGTGATGTATGTGGGAGATAGTATTACCGATGCCCAGGCGTTGGATCTGGTTAAAAGGAGCGGCGGGGTGTCAGTCTCTTTTAACGGTAACAGGTATGCCGTAAATAAAGCAGAAATTGCCTGTATATCGGGTCATACTATTGTTATATCAATTATAGCATACATCTTTTCCCTGGGGGGAAAGGAGATGGTTATGGAACTTGCAGGTGACTGGTCTATTGACTCCATTAAAAGACATAGGCTAGACAGAATGTTAATCGACCAGCTTTTGCATATCTATCCAGGGTCTCTTCCAAAAGTAGAAGTTATTAGAGGGGGTAATATAGATAGACTAACCAAGGAGAGTGAGTCCTTTAGAAAGACTTTGAGAGGAAAGGAAGCCGGTAGCCTTGGATAAAAGATTTAAAGCGGTAAAAAAGTTAGATCACTGTTGCCTTACAGGGCTTGTTAATTAAATTGAATACAAGAATGTATAATGTATATTGATCAATTTTTTTTCTTGACAGAATAAATGCTGCCGTGATAAGAACTGAACCTCAATTGCAATCGCTCATTTTGAGTGAGCCTTCATTCATTTTTTAAATTGTATTAGTTTCAAAATAAATAGGGGTTTTTGCTATCTGATTTGCGGCTGATGTTTCCTATTGTGAAATCTGTTTTGATTCTATAGTGCCTATTACTGCTAAATCTCAATCCCCTGCCTCAAGAAACGTTTTTATTCAATTAAGTCATAAAAACATAAGGATCATCTCCAAATTAGTTGATCGATGATAAGGATTCAAGGGGTCCAGGATTCAAGGATTCGAGTGAAATGCTTAAAAATTACAAACACTTGAACACTTGAATCCTGGACCACTTTCTCCCAGTTAGTTGGGAGAAAAATCAAACATAAAAGTCAGGTGTAATAGCTATGCAAGAAAATAGAGTTGTTTTAAAACTAGAAGACATTTATTTATCATTTGGAGGGGTCCAGGCACTGGCAGGAGTGAATATAGATATTAAGAAGGATGAAATATTGGCCCTTATTGGTCCCAATGGCTCTGGAAAGACATCCATTCTTAACTCTATATCCGGGTTCTATCGTCCTCAAAAGGGGAATATCTATCTTAAAGAAAAGAGGATCAATAACATTAAGCCCAGCAAGATCGCTGCCATGGGGATTGCAAGGACGTTTCAGAACCTTGCCCTTTATAGAGGGCTTTCCACTGTAGATAATATCCTTTCAGGCAGGCATATCATGATGAAGCAGAACTTTATGTCCGGGTTTTTGTACTTCGGTCCGGCGCTAAAGACCGAAGTCGAACATAGAAGACAGGTAGAGTATATTATGGATTTCCTGGAACTGGAGCCTTATAGGCACCAGCATGTAGGTGTGCTGCCCTATGGGGTAAGAAAAAGGGTGGAGCTTGGCCGAGCACTGGCCATGGAGCCGAAGGTACTACTGCTCGATGAACCTATGGCCGGGATGAATATGGAGGAGAAGGAAGACATGGCGAGATATGTGCTCGATATCAGAGAAGCCAAATGGGAGACCGTCATCAAGGAATCACCGGCTATCGTCCTTGTGGAACATGAGATGGATGTGGTAATGGGCATTGCTGAGAGGGTTGTAGCCCTGGACTGGGGAAAGAAGATTGCCGAAGGTACCCCTGATGAAATCAAGAATAATCAAGCGGTTATTAAGGCATATCTGGGAGAGGAAGAGTACTAGTAACGGAGGTATATAGATGCTTGTATTAAACAACATCGAAGTAAAATATCAAAATGTCATTCTGGTACTGAGGGGGGTTACCATAGAGGTGCCTGAAGGGCAGATCGTTTCATTATTAGGCGCCAATGGGGCAGGCAAAAGCACCACCCTCAAGGCTATATCAGGTATGCTGTATCCAGAGGAGGGGAAGGTTACCGATGGCTCCATCGAGTACAATGGTGTAAGGATTGATGGACTGAGAACCAAAGCCATAGTGGATATGGGGATCGTTCAGATAATGGAAGGCAGGCGAACTCTGGAGCAACTCACGGCAGAAGAGAATCTGATTGCTGGTGCTATAGGGAGAAACCCCACCCGGGGGGAGTTAAAGAAGGATATAGACAAGATATATGAATTCTTTCCAAGATTGAAGGATGTCCGTAATCGAACGGCAGGCTATCTTTCAGGTGGTGAGCAGCAACAGCTCGTAGTCGGCAGAGGGCTCATGTCTCGTCCTAAGCTGATGCTGCTGGATGAAACCTCTTTGGGATTGGCTCCCATGCTGGTTAAAGAAATATACAATATCATAGAAAGACTGAACAAGGAGGAGAAGATATCCCTTCTGGTTGTGGAACAGAATGCCAGAGCGGCGCTCAAGATTGCAGATTATGGCTATGTAATGGAAAACGGGCGGGTAGTATTGGATGATACCGGTCCCAGGCTGCTGGATAATGAGGACATCAAGGAGTTCTATATGGGACTCACTGAGGTTGGGGAGAAGAAGAGTTACAAGACCATAAAGCACTACAAGAGAAGAAAGAGATGGCTTGGTTAAGAGTTAAGAGTTAAAAGTTGAGAGTTGAGAGCTAAAAGAGCTTTCGTCGAAGGAGAGAGGCATGGATATAGACAAGAGCAATGATACCCTTCCAAAATTGATGCTTAGGAACTACTTGAAGTACGGTGATAAAAAGGTAGCTATGCGCAAGAAGGATTTTGGGTTATGGCTTACATATACATGGAAGGAATACTACGAACATGTAAAATGGTGTTCTCTTGGGTTAGTCAGCCTTGGTTTGAAACGGGGAGACAAGGTATGTATAATAGGAGATAATGACCCTCAGTACTACTGGGCTGAGTTGGCTGTCCAATCGGCAGGGGGGGCGGCCATAGGGATCTTTGTTGATTCCATGGATGACGAGGTGAAATACTACGTTAATCATTCAGATGCCGCCTTCGTATTTGCAGAGGACCAGGAGCAGTGCGATAAGCTTCTCAATCTCAAGGAAGAAAATGAGATACCAAATGTTAAAAAGGTCATATACTGGGACCCTAAAGGGCTGTGGTCATATGATGACCCTATCCTTTTGAGTTATGAAGGCCTGGAAGAAATGGGTAAGAAGTATGAGCTTGACCACTCTGGTCTCTTTGAAGATAACATAAGGAAAGGGAAGGGGAGTGAGATAGCCTGCTTTTGTTATACCTCAGGGACGACAGGGCTTCCCAAGGCGGCTATGATGACCCATGACAGCGTCATCTTCTTCGGTCGTGGCATCCGATCTGTGGATCCCTGGCAGGAAACCGATGAATATCTCTCCTATGTATCGCCGGCATGGGCAGCAGAGCAGTTTCTTGGAATAGCTTCAGGGCTGGACGGCGCACTGTGTGTCAGCTTTCCTGAGGAATCGGAAACGGTGCAGGAAGATATAGTAGACCTTGGACCTCAGATCCTGTTTTACAGTGCCCGATTGTGGGAAAATCTCGTCTCTGACATACAGGTAAAGATGGCTGATACCTTACGGTGGAAAAAGCTGCTGTTCGATATAGCAATGAAGATTGGTCTTAGGATGACAGACTTTGCAGAAAAGAAGGGAAATCCCAATATTTTATGGAGGGGATTGTATCTTTTTGCCAACCTTATCGCACTCCGGTCATTGCGACACAGGATGGGGTTTGCACGGGCCAGGGTGGGCTATACTGCAGGGGCAGCGGTAAGCCCTGATATTATACGATTCTTCCACGCCTTAGGCTTGAATCTCAAGAACATCTATGGTTCTACAGAGGCAAGCCTTGTAACAATCCCAAGAAGCACCGATTTTAAATACGACAGCGTTGGAACCCCTATCGAGGGGTGTGAGGTAAAGATCGTTGATGGCGAGATTGTTGTAAAGAACCCCGGGATCTTCTCCGGTTATTATAAAAACCCTGAGGCAACAGCAGAAAAGATAAGGGACGGCTGGTACCATACAGGAGATTCCGGTTTCTTTGACGAGGAACAACACCTTATCTACTGGGACAGGGTAGATGAACTTCTCGAGCTGAAGAGCGGTGAGAAGTATTCTCCTCAGTATGTTGAGACACGTCTGCGTTTCAGTCCCTACATTAAGGACTGTATGGCTGTGGGAGGTAAAGACAGAGATTACATAGGTACCCTGATAAATATTGACTACGGAAACGTTGGCAGATGGGCGGAAAAGAAACGTATAGCCTATACCACATTTGTGGACCTTTCACAAAAACCAGAGGTAGCCGGTTTGATAGCAGGTGAGATCAGGAAGGTCAACAAGGATATACCGGAGTTTGCCCGTGTAAAGAGGTTTGTTAACCTTCATAAGGAATTTGACCCTGATGAGGCCGAGCTGACAAGGACGAGGAAATTGAGGAGGACATTTGTAGAAACTCGGTACAAGGATATAATTGAATCTCTATATCAGGATAAAGAGACCATAAGTGTAGAGGCACATGTAACATACAGGGACGGTAGAAAGGGAGTTATAAAAACTGAGATTAGCCTACACAGTGTTGAATAGAAGAATAGGAGGATACGTCTAAGATGAATACCTTTATCCAGCTTATGATCAGCGGAATAGCTATCGGTCTTATCTATGCCCTGGCAGCCCTCGGGGTAGTGGTAGTCTATAAAGCGACCAAGGTGCTTAACCTGGCCCCAGGGGGACTGCTCTTAATAGCTGCATACCTTGCATGGATGTTTCTTGTCCAGTTCAAGTTTCCTGTCCCTGTAGCTATCATAGCAGCTATTGCAGCAAGCGCCCTAATTGGATGGGGAATTGAACGTGTAACCCTTCGTCCGTTGATCGGACAGCCGATTCTAGCCTCTATCATCCTTACCGACATGATCTGGTTCTTCTTCCGAGGGTCAACGTTCCTCTTCTGGGGTGGTAATCCCAGGATGTTTCCTGCATGGCTTGCAGGCCGTCCCACTGTTTTCATAGGTAAGATAGGGATACCGGAGATAATGATCTGGTGCATAATTATAAGTAGCCTTACGATTATAGCCTTGATGGCTTATTTCAAATTTACCCGCTCAGGACTGGCTATGAGGGTTACTGCTGAAGACGTTATCGTTTCCGAGAATTTGGGGATTAAGATAACAAGGGTATTCTCCAATACATGGATCATCTGCGTCCTCTTATTTCTCATAACGGCCTATTTTGTGGGGGCAATGCAGGGGATCAGCCAGGACCTGGACTTTATAGGGGTCTATGGAATAATTGTTGCCCTCTTGGGTGGGTTGGAATCCTTTCCTGGCGCCATTATTGCCGGATTGGTAATAGGCATAGTACAGGCCATGGTAGGAGGCTATTTGACGGGTGTTTTAGGGGGTGGGATCGTTGATACAGCCCCCTTTATTCTTATGTTCTTTATGAGTTTCTGGAGGCCTTATGGTTTCTTAGGACTGGAAAGGATAGAGAGAATCTAGTGCAGGAGGTGGTTAATAAATGAAGGGAAGACCTTGTGGAGTTTTCGATGTAAGATACAGCCAGGATAGGGCGATACTGAGGACCAAGACTCACTGGACCCTGTTCATCCTATTTTTCATTTTTCTGTTTACCGTACCCCTCTTTTTAAAGGGACATATCTTGAGCCTGGGAATAATAATTGGGACAACGATGATTGCCATGTTTGGGGTGCAGATCATGGTAGGTTATACTATGCAGATCACCCTGGGGCATGCCGGATTTGTCGGCTTTGGAGCCTATGTATCTGCATTGCTTACACATTATCTAGGATGGAACTTCTTCTTTGCCCTGCCAATGGCTGGCCTAGGGGCTGCCCTATACGGCATGATAATAGGCACATCGACAGTACGATGCAAGGGGCTTTATATGGTTATACCCACCATCTCCGCCCATTTTATATTCTTCTACCTCGCGAATGAGGTCTTTAAGAAATGGACCTTTGGGTCAGAGGGCATACAGTGTGCCACACCTGTTTTGTTCGGGTTTGCCTTTAATACGGATTTCAGGTATTTTTATCTGGTTGCTATTCTTACTGTTATAATGGGACTCGCAGCAAAAAACCTTGTAAGAACGAAGGCAGGTCGAGCGTTTGTAGCAATCCGAGACAACGATATCGCTGCCGAGGTTATGGGGATAGATATTTACCGTTATAAGCTCCTTGCCTTCGCCATTGGTAACTTCTATGCCGGGATCGGTGGCGCACTCTGGGCCCACTATGTTACATATATCAACACTGAGTTTTTCCCGATTCTTGATACTGTCTATTATGTGGCATTTCTGATTGTGGGCGGACTGGGGTCCATTATGGGGGCTGTCTTTGCAGCAATCTTCTGGAGGATTCTGGGCGAGGGTGTTAACTATGTTGCTCCAATATTGGACAATATACTGGGTGGTACAGCCGGCAATGTAGTGTCTTCTATGGGTTTGATTACCTTTGCCGTTGTGACAATGCTCTTCTTGATCTTTCAACCCAGAGGGATCGCTCATAGGTGGGAGTTGTTTAAACAGTCCTACAGGTTGCATCCCTTCAATTATTGAGGGGAAAACAATTGGTGTTTGATCCGATCCCTGTTCATCGGGATTATGGATCTACTCCGAAAATTTAGAAAGGAGGTAAACAAGCAATGGGCAAAAGGTTATTTTTAGTAACACTAGCTTCTATCTTTCTCTTTGGTGGCGCAACTATTGCTATTGGTGCACAAAAGGGTAAGGCAGTAAAGTCCGCTCCCGAGGACATCAAGATTGAGTTGAAGAGTGTGGGAATCCAATTAGGGACAGAGAATATCCTCAGCGACAAGATACTGAAGGCAAAAGGGCTAGCCAAAGAGGACTCAAAAAGCGGGTGGCTTAAGCTTATGGGTATGGGAGAGGATAAGAAGATGGGGCCGGTTGAAGTGCCGGCCAATGTTCTTCTGTCCATGATACCGAAGGCCGATCTTACAGTTACCTTTGAGGTGACCAATCCCAACAACTTCGATATTGTTGTTTCAAGCGTAGCCTTTGGGCTTTCTGAGGAGACCATTATCTTCTTCCCTGCAGGGGACAAGACAGAAGAAGTCTGGGTAGACGTTTCAGCAGGGAAAGCAATTCAGTTTGAAGTGCCTATGACCATCTTCAAAATCCCTTCCCTTGCTGCTATTGCATGGCCGGCGATAGAGACCGGTACTGCCGAGTGGAAGGCAAGAGGGACAATGGTTGTAATCTCTCCGTCAGGTGGGTTGAGACAGAGATTTGAGACTGATAAAGTTGGGAGTACGATGGTTGAGGCAGAAAAGAAATAATCACCAGAAGGAGGAGGTAAAACAAATGAGAAAAAGGCTTATGAGTTTGATGATTGTTGGACTTGCCATTTTGCTGTTTGGAACGATGGCTGTTTTTGTATCCACGGCAGAAGCAGGAAAGCCGACAATTAAACACTATGGTATTGTTGATCTGACAGGCCCTTACGGCATTCTTGTTCCAGATGTCTGGGAGGCCAAGCTCGATTACTACAGGTTGGTAGATGAACAAGGGGGGATTGACGGCTATCCGGTAGACCTTGTCTGGGGAGAGACCGGAAATATGATGGCCAGGACATGGTCCCACTACAAGAAGTACAAACAATCAGGGGCTCAGTTGCTCTGGCTTGCATCCTCTCCTGACGGTGAGGCACTGAAGAGTACAATGACCAGGGATAAGATATTCTGTCCCCTCAACTACGGTCAGAGCGATCCACAGCTTTATCCCCCGGCATGGACATATATAGATGGTCCAAGCTACGGTGAAGGGTTTGGAGCTTTTTTAAAGATGGCGAAGGCAGAATGGGATAAAGCAGGGAAAAAGGGCATAATGAAGGTCGGTATCATTGGTCCAGATACAGCTTATGGTAGGGCCGCCCTGGAGCCGGGTCAGAGGTTTGGCAAGAAGATTGGGGTTGATGTCGTTGGTCAGGAATTTACCCCGGTTGTCCCCATTGATGTAACCCCACAGATATTAAGGCTCAAGGAGAAGGGTGTGGACTGGATATGGATGCAGGGGTTGAGTCAGATAGCAACGGTATTTATGAAGAATATGGCTTCTCTTGGGCTGCATGGGAAAATACCTGTTGCCGGTTTCTGGTGGGTGACCGGTGCTGAGATGCTGAGACGTATCGGACCCAAATTTTCCGAGGGTTACATATTCAACAGTTATAACTATCTGCCCCAGGTGGAGAATAATCATCCGGGCATCAAAAAGTGCGCACAAATGCGCCAGAAGTATCATAAAAAAGCCCCTGATGAGTACTATGTAAGAGGTGTAAGGGCTACCCAGTTTGTAATAGAGCTTACAAAGAGAACCCTGGGAAAATATGGGTATAAGGGTCTCACTGGTGAGAACTATATGAAGACGATGGAGACCTTTAAGAACTGGAAGACTCCCTGGGATCTGGGTGCACCTTTTGATATTATGCCCAATGACCGAAGGACTGCAAAGAAGATGCTCTTCTACCAGGTTAAAAATGGCAAAATAGAAAGATACAGCGATTGGATAGATGCTCCTCATCTATATCCAGAGGATATGGCCAAGCTATTTGAAAAATAAGAACGACAAAGGAGACATCCAAGGGAGGGTGTCTCCTTTGTCATGATCTTTTCCGCGGAATTTGTTCTTCCTTTTCACATCAAGTTCTCTTCGAGATTATCTGGTTTTCAGCAGTACCTCTCACACATCTTTAATGCTGTTAGCGCTCGATTCAACAATCCCAGTTCAAAAATACTTGCCATAAATTAGTTATTTTGGATAGAAAGACTGTAGCGGCATCAGTAAGAAGAAACAATAAAGACTGGATTTAGAGAGGAGCTATTAGAAATGGCAATAAGAGAGTACGCGAAACATGAGACCGAGTTTGCAGATATCTTAAGCAATCTTGGATTGATTTAAGTTCGCAGGGTTAGAAAGGAGGGAAGATGAAAGGAAAAATCTTACGTAATTTGATGAAGTTTTGTTTGGCTGGAATATTATTGATGGCTTTAATTGTTTATGCTGTTTCAGCAGAGGCAAAGCCACCGATAAAACACTACTATATCATTGACCTAACCGGCCCTTATGGTATTCTTGTTCCCGAAATATTTGAGGGGACACAAGACTATTATCGTTACATAAATGAAAAGGGAGGACTGTACGGTCATCAATTCGAAATCCCCTGGGGAGAAACTGGAAATATGATGTCCAGGACATGGTCCCACTACAAAAGGTTCAAACAATCAGGTGCTCAATTCCTTGCCCTCTTTTCTTCCCCTGATGGTGAGGCATTGAAGAAGACCCTGGAACGAGATGGGATAGCATGTTATAACATCGGCCAGAGTGATCCTCAGATATACCCCCCAGGCAATATATTCCTTGATGGCTGTAGCTATGCCGATGGATTCGGTGCCTTCTTAAAGTGGGTTAAAAAGGATTGGGAGAACAAGGGGAAGTCAGGGATACCCAAGGTTGGGATAATAGGACCGGACGCTGCATACGGTCGTGCAGCTACTGAGTCCGGGATAAGATTCGGCAAGGAGATAGGGGTTGATGTGGTAGGTCAGGAGTTTGCCCCTGTTGTTCCTATCGACCTCACCGCACAAATCCTGAGGCTTAGAGACAAGGGTGTAGACTGGATATGGCTTCAGGGGCTCAGCCAGATAGGCACGGTATTTATCAAAAACTTTAATACCCTTGGTCTTAGGGGGAAGATCGGTATAGCAGCATTCTGGTGGACCATGGGGACGGAGATGCTTCGCAGAGTATCCCCTGAGATGCTTGAGGGTTACATCTTCAATACCTATACCTATATGGAGGTAGACAACCGTCCCGGTATAAAAAAGCTCAATGAACTTCGAATGAAATACAGAGGCAAGAAACTCGTTGAAGGATACATCCGTGGCTTTCATTTTGCAGAAGTAGTGATGGGTGCAACCAGATTGGCATACAAGGCAAAGGGCTATGAAGGACTCACTGGCGAGAATTACATTAAATATGGCTTTGAACGCCTGAAAGACTACAGGGGAGAGTTTGACCTTGGGCCACCTGTAACCGTTATGCCCAATGACCGCAGAACCAGTAATGCAATAAGGCTCTATCAGGTTAAAGGTGCGAAGGTTGTTGGTCTTAGCGATTGGATAGAAGTCCCACATCTCTATCCACCAGAGATGGCAAAGTACTTTGGAAAATAAGAGTAACTACTCAGGTTCAAAGTTCCAGGGTTCACGGTTCAAGGTTAGAGCAACCAACCGTGAACTGTGAACCTGACAACCTGTGGGGTCTGACCCGATCCGCCTCTGGCGGACTACGGGTCTGACCCCAGCTATCCTTTCCCATGTGTGTTTCCCCTTTTTTTATCCCTTGACACTATCTCTGTTTTGTTGATAATTGTAACTACTCAGGTTGTTTAGACTGTAGGCTGAAGGCTGTTAGTCACTGCGCATTGACCGAATTAGGTTGTTTAGGCTGTAGGCTGTTAGGCTACAGCCTACAGCCTAACAGTCTACAGGCTATCCACCTGAGTGCTTTCGACTTCCGACTTACGACTCCATGAACGAGGCAAAAAGATGCTAGACATAATCTCAATAGGCGCTCTTAATATAGATCTCATTGCCAGGGTGAATAGGTTTCCTGTTGCAGATGAGGAAGTCGCCGTTCAAGACTTAGAGATATTTCATGGTGGTTCTGCTGCCAATGTAGCAGTAGGGGTTTCAAGGCTGGGACATTGTTCAGGATTTGTAGGGATGGTTGGATCCGACCAATTTGGAGAGATGCTCATTGAAGGGTTAAAGAAAGAAGGTGTAGACGTGTCCCATTTGATAAAAACAGAGGGCAATAGCGGTCTGGTCTTTGCAGCTATAAACCCTGCTGGAGAAAGGATACTCTATTCATCAGAGGGTGTTTCTTCAAGGTTTTATAGATCACTCATACCCGTTGACTATATAAAAGAGGCTAGATTTTTACACTTAACCAGCATTATCGGAGAAAAGGCAATAGATACACTGGAATTTGCCTCCAGTATTGCCTATGATAATAATATCAAGGTGATACTCGATCCGGGATCAATACTTGCCGAAAAAGGGTGTAAAGCCCTGAGTGGAATACTGGGTAACTGCTATTTGATTACGCCAAGCCAGATTGAGGCAAACATGCTTACCGGGCTCAAAGGAGAGAAAGCAGGCAGAAGGCTTCTGGAGTATGGACCAAAGGCAGTAATAATAACCCGGGGGGCAGAAGGCTGTTTATTGATAACTAAAGATTTAACCAGAAATGTCTCTGCCTTAAGATCGAAGGCAGTAGATACAACTGGCGCCGGTGATTCATTTGCTGCAGGTCTTATAAGTGGTTTGTTAGAGAATAAAGGTTTGGAGAAAGCAACTGAATTTGCTACTCTGGTTGCGTCCATCTCAGTAACCAGAAGGGGGGCGAGAACCACGCCTCGCAGGGAAGAGATAAGAAACCAACCGTGAACCGTGAACCATGAACCGTGAACCTGACAACCTGAGTAGTTACGAAAAGATAAACAGACTGCCTACCAATCCAGGTGTCTACCTTATGAAGAACAGGAAGGGCAATGTTATTTATATTGGCAAGGCGAAGAGCCTTCGGAACCGGGTAAAATCCTACTTTATAAAAATAGAGGATTCAAGATATCTGATCAGGTTTTTATTGTCTCAGGTAGAAGACATAGATTGCATAATCACTGATACAGAGAAAGAGGCTTTGATTCTCGAAAACAATCTTATTAAGATACATAAACCTAGATACAACGTAAACCTGAAGGACGATAAGACCTATTACAGCCTAAGACTGAGCGTTCAGGACAAATTTCCAAAACTCTCTCTGGTAAGAAAGGTAAAGAAGGATGGTGCTCACTACTTTGGTCCTTATTCTTCCAGCTATGCAGTAAAAGATACATTAAAAATGGTATCCAGAATCTTCCATATAAGAAGCTGCAGTGACTCTAATTTTAAAAGCAGAAATCGCCCCTGCCTGAGCTACCAGATCAAGAGGTGTCTTGCCCCTTGTTGTAGACTTGTAGATTGGGAGACTTACCGGAAGTATGTCAGAGAAGCGACTCTGTTTTTAGAGGGTAAAAACCAGGAGCTATTACGACTTTTAAGAAAGAGTATGAAACACGAATCGGATAATTTGAACTTTGAAGAAGCTGCTAGAGTCAGAGACCATATTTCGTCTATCGAAAAGACCATTGAGAGGCAAAAGGTGGTTTCTATTTTAGATATAGATCAGGATCTATTTGCCTTTTACAGGGAAGGCAGTGTTGTTGAATTCCAGGTTATGATCATGCGGGGAGGAAGGGTCTTAGATACTCAGGCATTCTCCCTGACCAATTTAAGACTGCCGGATAATGAGGTTATGTCTTCATTCCTCAAACAGTACTATGGCGAAGATAGATTTACCACGTCAGAAAGCATTCCATCAGATAGCAACCATCTAATGAGACGAGAGCATCTAACGGGGTTTACCCCTTCAGAGATTATAATACCCATAGAGATAGAAGACAGAAGGTTGTTGGGAGAGTGGTTTTCGGAAAAAAACGGCAGAAGGATAAAGATTCACGTCCCTAAGAAGGGGGAAAAGCTTAAACTTTTAAAGATGGTAATGGAAAATGCAAAGAACTCATTTATGGATAGGCAAAGAGAGAAAGGTTTTAATCTGAAGGCATTGGAGGAAATCCAAAAAAGACTCCATTTAAAAAAACTTCCGGGGAAGATAGAGTGCTTCGACATATCCAACATCTCAGGGAAGTTGGCGGTTGGTTCCATGGTAACCTTTAAAGAGGGGATGGCATATAAAGACGGTTATCGCCACTTTAAGATAAAAACCGTGGATCAGGCAGATGACTATGGAATGATGTATGAGGTTATTAAAAGAAGGTATAGCAGGGTATCCGAAAACAACGAAATGCCTGACCTGATAATGGTAGACGGTGGTAAGGGGCAGTTGAATGTTGCTGTGAGAGTGCTGAAAGAATTAAAAAGGGATAACATGGATGCCATAAGTCTTGCTAAGGGGGGAGATAGAGAGAAGATATTTATTCCCCATCGACGGGACCCCATAATGCTGCAAAAAAACTCCAAAGCCCTGCTTTTTCTGCAACAAATCAGAGATGAAGCTCACCGCTTTGCTCTCAACTACCATCAAAAGCTCAGGAAAAAACAAAACCTACGATCCATCCTGGAGGATATACCAGGGGTGGGATTAGTAAGGAAAAAGGCGCTGCTGAAACACTTTGGCAGCTTAAAAAGCATTAAAGATGCCTCTATAAATGATTTAACCACAGTTCCAGGAATGAATATCAAGGCTGCCGAAAATGTCTTTGTATTCTTTCGAGGTTTCCCTTCTGACTTCGAATCACTTTAGTAAATCTAAATACCTCTTAGCTGCATTCTGGGTTTCCCCAGACGGAGAAGTCTTAGCCACTTCTTCAAATTCCTCTATTGCCTCAGCTTTCCTGTCCAGTTTAAGGTAAGCCAATCCCAATTGGTAATGGGCATCGACGAATTTTGGATCTAACTTTATGACCAGTTTTAACTCGTCTATCGCCTCTTTTACCTTATTAATACTAAAATAACCAATTCCAAGGTTATAATGGGCCAAAACAAAACCAGGTGCCAGCTCCAATGCCTTTTTATAATTGTCTATTGCCTTTCCTATGTCTCCATGCTTGTAATAAGCCCAGCCCATATTACAGTAAGCCCGTTCAGGAGTGCTATATAGATCATTACTGAGGGCTTCTTTAAACTCAAGAATGGCATCATCCCACTGTTTTAAATCCATATACACTGTACCCAGATTATTATGTGCCTCAGAAAATTTTAGATCCAAAGTCAATGCTTTTTTAAAATTATCGATGGCCTTATTATGGTCATTCTTCCTGAAATATATCAAACCGATAATGTTGTAAACTTGGGGGTCATCGGGATTCAATTCTTTGGCTTTCAGGAGCTCTTGGAATGCGGAGGTGGTATCTCCTTCACTAAAATAAGAGACCCCCAGCCTGAGATGTACCATGGATGTTTCCTTTAAAACCGTTTTGTCCTGGGCACATCCATTGAAGATGAAGATAGAAGCAATGAGGAGCAGAGAAATACAAGCCCCTTTTGAGTTATAGCATCCCTTCATATATCCTCAAAATGCGTAAATTTCTTAAACTCTCTGTATCTGTATTCCATATCAGGGTAGGTCAAGTCCTTCAGCCTGTTCAGACTAAAGTCCTCCACATTAAAAGATGCCATTACACTTCCAAATACAACCGCCTGGCGAACATTCCCATCCTCCAGGTTACGTGTATTTGCCAGATAGCCGATGAAGCCTCCTGCAAAGCTATCTCCAGCGCCAGTAGGGTCAAAGATATTCTCCAGTGGATAGGCAGGGGCATGAAAGATAGATGAACCTGCAAACATAAGAGCCCCGTATTCGCCCCTTTTAACAATCAGGGTCTTTGGCCCCATAGACAGAATCCTTTTTGCTGCTTTAACCAGGTTGGGTTCGCAGGTAAACTCCCTGGCTTCTGCCTCATTGATGATTAGGATATCGACCTTCTCAATGGTTTTCCGGAGTTCTTTAGGTTTCTTTTCTATCCAGAAATTCATAGTATCACAGGCAACCAAAGTAGGGTTTTTAACTTGTCTTAGAACATCTAGCTGCAATTCAGGATCGATATTGGCCAGAAATACATACTCAGAGTCCTTATATTCCTGAGGTATTTTAGGATTGAAACCCTCGAAGACATTTAACTGGGTATTCAATGTATGTGCCTCATTCAGTTCAAATCCATATCTTCCTTCCCATCTGAAGGTATTCCCTTTTTCCCTCTGTAATCCTTTAATATCAATATTTCTGCTTTTTAAGAAATCGATATGCTCTTCTGGAAAGTCGTTACCCACTACAGCAACCATGTTAATGTCTGCAAAGTAACTGGCCGCTGTGGAGAAATATACTGCCGACCCACCCAGGACATCCCTTACCTTTCCAAATGGTGTTTCTACCGAATCCAGGGCTACAGAACCGACCACTAAAATACTCATATCTGCCTTCCTCAGCACCCTATTGTCCGTGAAATAACTATTCGTTGAATCTCCGATGTCCCCTCGGCAATATCAAGTACCTTTTGATCACGGTAGAACCTCTCTATAGGGTATTCCTTCATAAATCCATATCCGCCATGTAGTTGTAGTGCTTGATTTACGACTCTGCCCATGGTCTCAGAACAAACGAGTTTTGCCATAGCGGCTTCTCTTATGTAAGGTTTGTTCTTATCTTTTAACCATGTAGCCTTATATAAAAGCAGCCTGGCTAGCTCAATCTCTGTCAACATGTCGCTCAGTTTAAAGGCATTTACTTGAAAACTGCATATGGGTTTTCCAAATTGGTACCTCTCCTTTGAGTACTTTAAAGCCATCTCATAGGCTCCCTGAGCGCCACCCAAACCCATTGCCCCAACACTAAGCCTTCCTCCATCGAGAATTTCCAGCATCTGACGCAGTCCGTGGCCCCTCTCTCCCAGCAAATTTTCTTTGGGAACACGACAATCAACAAAGGACAATTCTGTTGTATCAGACCAACGCCATCCCATCTTATTGTAGTGAGACCCTATGTTGTACCCTTCTGTACCTTTCGGGACCAGGATGCACCCTATCTCGTTTCTACCATCCTCTTTTTTGCCTGTAATAGCGGTTATCGTAACGATACCACTAATTTTTGTTCCAGCGTTGGTTATAAAACACTTTGATCCATTTATTACCCACGTATCCCCTTCAAGTCTTGCGGTTGTCCTGGTTGCTCCAGCATCTGAACCGGCATCCGGCTCTGTAAGCCCGAATGATGCCAGCATCTTGCCTGAGGTGAGTTTTGGCAGCCATTCCTGTTTTTGCTCCTCGGTTCCATAGTAGTATATAGGGCTGGCTCCCAATGATGTATGGGCACACATGGTTATGGCTGAAGATGCATCTACTCTTGCAAGTTCTTCAACGGCAATAATATATGATATATAATCTGCCCCTCCCCCTCCGTATTTATCCGAAAAAGGTATCCCCATTATTCCAAGGTTTGCCATTTTTTCCACTATTTCGTATGAAAATTCTTGTTTTTCATCCAGTTCTGCTGTAATAGGCCTTATTTCCTTTTCAGCGAAATCTCGTACGGTCTTTCTTAGTATTTTTTGCTCTTCAGTTAACTCAAAGTCCATTAGTTGCCTCCTTCAGGGATAAAGGAAACATCACCATAGCACAATCCCTGTAAATAAACTTTTTTACTTGAATTTTCTAGCAGATTTAACAAGAGGAGTCAAGACATACTAAAGTTCATCCTAAAAAACAAAAGATTTCCTTTAGGCAAACAATCCTTTCATTTTTTGATATTTATGAGGTACTTTATCATATAATAAATTAAGAGTCCATATTAAAAATATTATCATTAAAGGGCGAGGCAGGCTCTCCGAAGATACCCGACATCCTCAAGGAGGGGGTTTTAGAGTTTTGCAAGAAGAGGTGTCTAGTTTTTTGGTCCAACCCTCTTCTTTAAAAGACTTCTGGATATAGAGGGAATAAAACTTGCACAGGATTTTACTTGACATCTAACTTTTTTTTTCTTATTGATATGTTATATTTTAAGTTTAAATCATTTTTTTACCAGGGAGGTTATATAATGACAAAAAGTATAGGTTTGCGGATTGGCATGATTCTATTCCTTGCCCTAATATGGTACTGCTATACAGGATCAGTGATAACAAAAAACGGAACAGTCTTAGCTGCTGAGAATGTTGAGAATCGTCAGCCTGAGATAGGTGAGGAGCCGCCTGGCTTTACCTTAAAGAATCAGGATCAGCTGAATGTTTCTCTTGGTGACTTTAAAGGAGAGAAAAATGTTGTTTTGGTCTTTTATCCCCTTGATTTTACGCCAGTCTGAGCAGGGGAGCTCTCCTCATACCGAGATAATTATAAGAAATTGGGAGAGCTCGATGCCGAGATTTTCGGTATCAGTGTTGATAGTTTTGCTTCTCATAAAAGGTTCCGTGAGGAATTGAGGTTGCCTTTTGATTTATTGTCCGATTGGGGCAGAGAAGTATCAAAGCGTTACGGGGTTTTTAATTTCACAGAAAAAGTAGCCAATAGAGTGAGTTTTGTCATAGATAAGAAAGGTATAGTTCGTTTTAAGCAGTCTTCAAGCATATCAGAGCCTAGAGATATTGAGAGTGTAATCAAAAAACTTAAGGAGATACAAAGTGAGTAGAATGAGACGGTTAGAATATTTTAAAAAGGTAATTTTATCTGCAGTCCTTCTTTTTATTCTGTTCTTACCGTTAGGGTGGGCTAAGGAAGAAGAGAGTAAAAGCGAATTGAAGTTTATACAATTTCATTCTATTTACTGACATGTTTGCCAGAAGATGGAACCTATCGTTGATAGGGTTAAAAAGAAATATACATCTCAGCTTCGAGAATTCCAGATTCTAGATATTAAAACTGACAAGGGAAAAGAGAAGGTGGAAAAATACGGAATCGCTTATACTCCAACATTTATCATTGTTGATAAGGACAATAAAGAGATAGACCGTCTTATAGGAGGGGCAGAACAGCAAGTTCTTGAGAGATTTATATATGGAAATATAAAAAGATGGGAAAAGAAAAGGCAGTAGTTATTTAATGGGGTTTTTGTCAAAAATTGTTGACAATATAAATATGAGATGATACTATTGCTTTCCATAGTTGAATGACGGTTAAAGAGATTGATTTGTGGGATCAAGAACTGCCATGCGATTTGGGGGTTCTACCACAAGAAAGTGCTTCATGCTCCATAATTTCACAAGTTTGGGAGAAGATGCCAATGTTGTGAAGGATAAGAAAGGAGGTGACTGATATATATATTTTTTAGATCAATTTAAAGGATCGTACTGAGGACACTTTATATCAACTGAGATGAGATTTGAGAAAAAGTTTGTCAATTAAAAGGAGGTAAAAATGAAGAAAAAATTAATACTTATTGCATTTGCGCTTGTCTTGCTACCTGTTTTGGCATTTGCGGCGCAAATAGAAGGTACAGTCCAGGGTTATCATTGTGTTACACAAGGTAAGATCTGTCCTATTGGGCAAGAAGACCCGCTGGTTGCCCTTGAACAAGTCTTTGTGGTTCTAACTGCTAAAGATGGCTATTACTTTGTTTCTAATTTGGACCGTGCAGTTTTATCGAGATATATAAATACGAAGGTGCGAGTTACAGGAAATATAAGCGCAAAGTTTAAAGCCATTACGGCTGAAAAGTTTGAAGTTTCGAAAAAAGGTGGTTGGGTAGTTACATGGACTAAAGAAATGCAAAAACAATTGGGTCTAGATCTCGGACTATAATTTTACTAGAAAAGAGGAGATCTTCCATCTATTCACAAAAACCCTCGGTAAAAGCCGGGGGTTTTTGTTATTATCTATCAAGTGATCCTGCTCCACTTTACTGAGTGAACAATTTTTTTGTGTAAAAGTTAATATCTTCCCGCACAGTTTGCGGGTTAAAAAAGTGGCAGTCAGTCTTCTCTTCCGATAAAGTGTTTTTGCCAAAAAACATTAACGAAGGAGGAAGATATGACCGCCGCAAAGATAGATAGCACAAAAGAGACTGACATTGCCACAACTTGCTGAAAAACTTCGTAACGTATCAGAGGCGAGTTTATCGCCACGGATATATCAAAGGACTCCTATCTTAATATCATGTCCCAATATCGTCCTATGTATAGAGCAGATGAGTTTCCAGAGTTAAAGCGGAGAATTAGCTCACAGGAATATCAGGAGGCAATAGCGATTGCCGGAAGGGCCGGACTGCATAGTGGGTTTTAAACCTTTATCCCAGCCATGGTTAAAAGCTTTCTTGTATCTTCATGCAATTCATCCCAGATCGTTGAAATAGCATTTTTACCTATCCATATAGCCTCTCCCACATCGTCATCCGGCTCCAGCTTTCCTCCTATTACCTCTGCCAGATAATCAATATAGACTACATGGAGCTCTATCTGATCCCCTGATCTCACTATCCTTTCAAAGGGTTTTATAGGGGTTTTTAAAATGATATCCAGATGGGTCTCCTCTCTCACCTCTCTCTTAATCCCATCTTCTATCTTTTCACCAAGATTGAGTTTTCCGCCAGGGCAGATCCATTTCCTCTGCCAGAACCCACCTCTCTCTGGAACGTGCTTTACAAGGAGGATATTCCCTTTTCCATCCTCGATAACCGCCCCTACAGCAATGATAATCCTACCTGGTTCCATAAAGTTCCCTGTTTTTCCTTCCCTGACATACTGGCAGCAAGGATTCAAGGGGTCCAGGATTCAAGGGTTCAAGGACAAGAATGGACATCTGTTTTCACTTGACCCCTCGAATCCTTGAACCCTCAAGCCATCGGCTTCAGCCGATGGTGGTTGATTTAACCCCTCTCCCTAAAAAAAACCCTTACAGGTGTTCCATCGAACTCAAAATTTTCACGTATCTTATTCACTATATATCTCTCATAGGAAAAGTGAATTCCTTCAGGATAGTTGACAAAGATAACGAATGTAGGGGGTTTTATTGAAACCTGAGTTATATAATAGAGTTTTAGTTCTTTGTTTCGGTACATCGGCGGTGGGTTAGAGAGTATAACCTCTTCAAAAATCCTGTTTAACTCAGAGGTAGGCACTCTTCTCTGATACTGTTCTGCTACTCTGTCAACTAAGTCTATAATCTTCAGTGCCCTCTGCCCGGTTAGAGCCGAAACGAAAATAATAGGGGCATATCTGATAAATTTTAGATTATACCTTATATCTTCCGTATACTTATAAATAGTATAAGAGTCCTTTTCAATCAAATCCCATTTGTTTACCACCAAGACAGATGCCCTTCCTTTATCATGTGACAGACCAGCTATTTTGGCATCCTGTTCGGTGATCCCTTCTTTGGCATCTATTAGGATAATGGCTACATCGCATCTGTCTATACTCTTCAATGCCTCAACTACGCTGTATTTTTCCAGTTGGCGACTGATCCTCCCTTTTCTTCTAATCCCCGCTGTGTCGATCAGAAGGTACTCTTTTTCTCCTATTTTAAGTGGTGTATCTATGGTGTCTCTAGTGGTACCTGGTTTTTCGCTGACTATCACCCTTTCATTCCCAAGAATCCTGTTAACCAGGGATGATTTTCCTACGTTTGGTCTTCCCAGCACCGCTATCTTTACTAAACTCTCGTTGTATCTTATCTCGGAGGATGGAGGAAGAAGTTTGAGTGCCTCATCCAACAGATCACCAACTCCTCTTCCATGTTGTGCTGATATTGGATATAGGTTTTCTACACCGATCCGGTAAAAGTCATATATCTTCTCCTCTTGTCTTTCACCATCAATCTTATTTATAACATGGATTACAGGTTTTTTTACTTCTCTCAACCTTTCGGCTATCTCTATATCTATTGGTGTAAGCCCATCTTTACCGTCAAACAAGAAGATAATCAAATCCGCCTCTTCTATCGCCAACTGAACTTGCTGATGGATGTGTAAAGCCACTTCGTCATTGACCCCCGGCTCAAAGCCACCAGTATCAATTAATAAAAAAACACCGCCATCCCACTCCGCTTCAGCATAGTTTCTATCCCTGGTGATACCCGGTTCATCCCCTACAATAGCCTTTTTTCTCCTTACGATCCTGTTGAAAAGGGTCGACTTTCCTACATTGGGTCTGCCAACAATTGCGATTACCGGTTTCATATTTTATCTATAACCTAGCTTTCTCAACGCTTTGATATCCTTGCTCCAGTCTTTCTCCACCCTCACCAATAATTCGAGGTAGACCTTAGCATCTAAGAGATTTTCAATGTCAATTCTTGCCAGCTGACCGATTCTCTTCAACATACTCCCTTTTTTGCCTATTAGAATCCCCTTTTGAGAGGGTTTTTCTACATGGATTGCAGCCCTTATAAAAATGGTATTTACACCCTCCCTCTCTTTAAAATCGTTTATTACAACAGCCACTGAATACGGTATCTCCTGAGAGGTAAGATGGAAGATCTTTTCCCTTATTATCTCTGCCACTATAAAACGCTCTGGTAAATCCGTAATCATTTCTTCAGGAAAATACTTCGGTCCGAGGGGGAGTAAACCCTCTATTGCCTTTATTAACAGATCAACTCCCTGCCCTGATAAAGCTGATATGGGGATAATACTTTTAAAATCGTATAACTTGCTGAATTCATCTATCAAAGGCAAAAGGGATTCTTTTTTTATTAAATCGATCTTATTTATCACCAGGATAATTGGTATCTTAACCTTTTCAAGGGTCTCAATAACAAAACGGTCTCCATCAGCAATACCTGTATTAGCCTGGACCAAAAGCAGGATTATATCCACATCACTGTAAGTCTTGATCGCTTCCTTCACCATATATCTGTTTAGTTGAGGTTTTGCCTTGTGTATTCCCGGGGTATCAAGAAAAATCATTTGGGCAATAGGGTTGTTTTTAATCCCCAGTATCCTGTTTCTAGTAGTCTGGGGTTTATCAGAGACAATCGCAATCTTCTCCCCAAGAACATAGTTTAGCAGAGTAGACTTCCCTACATTAGTATTGCCAATTATGGATATAAAACCGGATTTAAGTTCCATGGTTCACGCTTCTCGGTTCAGGGTTCACTGTTCAGGGTTCAACGGTTCAGGGTTCAATGGTAAACGGTGAACGGTGAACGGTGAACGGTTGAGTTCTTCACGTTCAATACAGAATATCGAAGAACCGGCTAACAATTCGAGGGTGCCCTTTTTGACACCCATCTCTCGGATAACCTGTATATGTCCTACGTTATATCTTTCCTTCAGTTTAGCAATATTCCCGTTTTTTTGGCCACAGAAGTAGGAATAATCTTCCGGCGTTACTCTAAAAGTCAATCTTTCATCATAGAGAGGGCTTTTTTCAATCAATCTCTTCCCCATCTCGAAAAAAATAGCAGACTCTACCAGATGGCGAAAGGAGGGATGATAGGGACCTGCAATAATGGTCCCCTGTCTTTCTAATTCAGGGGTTGATTGCAACCCAAGTCTTACCACCGGAATATCAGCAATTTTAAATCTTAAAAGGGCCTTTTTGCAGATATTTACAGCTTTATCCAATGTCATTGGCAAAAAGCTCCCTCTTAAATAAAGCTCCTCTAAGGGAGTATCTTTGATAACCAGGGTAGGATAAATACGCACAAAATCCGGCCTCATTTTTATAATCCTATCTACTGTGTTCATGATTAGGTCAGGGGTATCTCCTGGCAAACCCGGCATAATCTGAAGCCCCAGCTCTAAATCATACCCTTTAATGGTCTCTACAGCCATCTCAACATCCGATGAGGTATGCCCTCTCCTGGAAAGCATCAATACCCTATCCGCCATGGACTGGACCCCCAATTCAATAGTATCAACCCCATAATCTTTCAAGTAACATAGAGTCTCCGAATCAATATAGTCCGGGCGGGTTGAAATCCTGATCGAGCTGACTTCTCCCCTGTCGATAAAGTCATGGGCTTTGGAGAGTAAAGATTCCTGAATCTTTAAACCTAGCCCTGTAAAACTCCCCCCATAAAAAGCGATCTGGGTTTTAAAGCCCTCCTTCTTTCCCCATGTCTTAAGATAGAGTTTTACGGTCTTCTCCAAGAGGTTTGGAGTTGTTGCAAGATTAGAAACCCCACTAATGCTCCTTTGATTACAAAAGATGCACTGATGTGGACATCCCAGATGGGGTACAAAGATGGGGATAATAAAGTAACGCATAAAGAGTGCCTAAAGTGAGCTAAAGTTTAAAGTGTCTAAAGTTATTTAAAAAGGAGATTCCTATACTATTAAATTAGTTGCTTCTCAGCAATCTGCCAGAGGCGGATGGCTTCTGACTTCTGATCTCTGTGAACTATTGCCGGGTTTTTAGAAGTACATCCAGGGCTCCCTTTGCAGCCTTCTGTTCCGCCTCCTTTTTGCTCTTACCAAGACCTTTCCCAACAACCTTACCGTTTATTAAGATATCGATCTGAAAGGTCTTATCGTGATCAGGCCCAGATTCTCCAGTAATTACATATCTAGGCGTAGTTTTAAAAAAACTCTGGGAATACTCCTGGAGTTGACTTTTAAAGTCTTTATAAAAACCCTCTTTTTTCTCCTCAGCTAATATCGGAGAAAAATGTCTGGCTATTACCTTGAATACTTTGTTGAAACCTCTATCAAGATAAATGGATGCCACAAGGGCCTCAAATGATGCTGCCAATATAGAGTCTTTGCCTCTCCCATTGGTGATCTCCTCTCCTTTACTTAAGAGAAGATAATCACCAAGTTCTAAATTACTGGCGATAGAAGAGAGACTTTTCTCATTAACTATAGCAGCCCTGGCTTTAGAGAGGTCTCCCTCCGTATAATCGGGAAACCTGTCCATCAAAAGGCGAGTAATTACCACATCCAGGACAGAGTCGCCTAAAAGCTCAAGTCGTTCATTGTCCTTAAGTGATTGAGATTGATTCTCATTGGCGAAAGACCTATGGGTAAGTGCATGATCTAGTAGATTTAAATTTTTGAATTTATAGGAAATTCTATTTTGTAATTTCTTAAGTTTTTTGACTCTAGCCTTCTCCATTATCAACTTATCCTTCCACTGATAACATGCATCGTAACTACTCAGGAGCCAGAAGCCAGAATTCAGGAGTCAGAATGAAAAGGCATGCCTCGAGGAGGCACGACGAGAGGAAACCCGCTAAATATCTTCAAGACTTGATTGTATAGCAAAAGGCCCATATTTGTTCTACGTATCATCTTAGCGATAGTTTTCCACTGCTTTTATTCTGGATTCTGGCTACTGACTCCTGACCCCTGAGTAGTTATCATATTATATCAACAGCCTGATGGTGTCAATTTGATTTTACTATCTACCATGCCATTTGATATTTATTAAACCGGACATGATATAATAGTCACGAATAGAAACGTTATTCCTTGACTTCCCCCCCTCCTTTAAGGTATTTTTTATTTATGAATGTCCCGTTTGCAAGGGGGTCTGGTTTAACCGAGGTGAGCTAACCTCAAATCATACAACTGCAAGAGGAGATCGATTATGAATAGCGTTAAGACAGTAGGTTTAATGGTGGGTTTAACTTTACTCCTGATTTGGGTTGGCGGTATATTTGGGGGAAGAGGCGGTATGTTCTTCGCCTTCGTAATAGCCTGCGGGATGAACCTTGGAACTTACTGGTTTAGCGATAAGATAGTTCTGAGGATGTATCGGGCTCAGGAGGTAGGGCAAGCGGATGAGCCAGAGTTGTACCGCATGGTAGAGGAATTGAGGCAGAGGGCAGGAATGCCTATGCCCAAGCTCTATATTATCCCCAACGATACCCCAAACGCCTTTGCTACCGGTAGAAACCCCCATCATGCAGCAGTAGCAGTAACCCGGGGTATCTTAAAAATTTTGAGCAAGGAGGAACTATCCGGGGTCCTGGCCCACGAGTTATCTCATATAAGACACGGGGATATCTTGATCGGAACCATAGCTGCCACCATCGCCGGCGCAATCAGTATGCTGGCTCATATGGCACAGTGGGCCATGATCTTTGGAAGGGGGGACGAGGATGAGGGAGGGAACCCTATCGCTGGCCTGGCCATGATAATAATCGCTCCCATTGCCGCCATGTTGATACAGATGGCTATTTCTCGGTCTAGAGAATACCTGGCTGATGAGGGAGGGGCAAGGATAAGCGGAAATCCCCATTATCTGGCACAGGCATTAAAAAGACTGGAACAGGGGGTAAAGAGAGTCCCTATGGAGACCAATCCTGCTACTGCCCATATGTTCATAGTTAATCCGTTGCGGGGTGGCGGGGTATTGAGCCTTTTCAGTACCCACCCGCCAATAGAGAAACGGATAGAAAGACTGGAAAAAATGTGAAATAACCGTTCACCGTTTTTCGTTATCGCTTAACCGACGAATATCAGCTCTTCCTTATCTCTACCTTATCACAAAGATTCTCTATGGGACATTCGGTGCACTTGGGTGAGACAGGGCGACAAATCTTCTGCCCCAGAGACACTAAAAGGTCGTTAATTTCTATCCAAAACTCTTTGGGGAGCTTGGCTCTGAGGGCAAATTCTGTGGCCTGTGGATTTTTTGTATTTACATAACCTAAGCGATTACAAATTCGATGTACATGGGTATCAACACATATACCTGGTTTTCCATATCCCTTGGTGACTACCAGGTTTGCTGTCTTCCTGCCCACCCCTGGTAGTTTCAGGAGTTCGTCAATCTCATCGGGGACATGAGAATTATATTCCTCTACCAGTTTCTTGCATGTAGAAAGGATATTTTTTGCCTTATTTCGATAAAAACCCACGGGGTATATAATCTGTTCCAGTTCCCATTCCTTCAATTTAAGCATCTTCTCAGGAGTGTCCGCTATGCCGAAGAGCCTCCTCGATGCTTGAATTGTAGTTCCATCCTGGGTTCTCGTACTGAGTATGCAGGAGGTTAGTACCTTAAAGGGGTCTTTTGATGTCTCAGCAACTAGGGTTATCACAGGGGACTTCCAATGTGCTATTTTCTTTCGAAGTATCCCCATTATCTGACAAATGTGATCTTCTTTCATATTTTTAAGATTTGTTAAGTTAATATACTTCTCTTGACCCTTAATAATCTGGGTGTGAAAAAGTGGAGGGATTAGAAGGTTTGAAGAATTAAGAAGTTAGTTCTTTTAAGTCCTTATCTTCTCTTTTAAGTCCTTACCAACCTTTAAAAAAGGCAACCTTTTTGCCTGGACTTCAATATTACGCCCAGTTCTAGGGTTTCTACCGATATACGGTTTATACTCCCTAATCACAAAACTGCCGAATCCACGAATTTCAATTCTATCGTTATCTATTAGGGCATCAGTTAGACTGTCAAAAATTATATTAACAATCTCATTTGATTTTTTCTTAGTAATATTAGCTTTAACACTCAATTGCTTTGCTAAATCAGACTTATTCATGAAATCTCCCTTCAAGAAAAGTTTCTCAGAAAAAGTCCATTGTTGTCATCAGACGCTTTCTCAATCCTTCATGAATAGACCCTTTCCTTGCGTAAGTGCTCTAATTTTATAATAAGTAATAGATTTAAAGTCAAGAGTTTTTATTTTTAGATAGTTTTTGATAGATAGGGATAAGAGAGTAGATGGTATTCCCTTTGATATTTCGTTTTGCTCCCCAGGTTGGCAGACGTTGCTTTAAGTCAATCCATCTTGGGTCTTTACTATTTTTGACCATATCGTATAAGGGGATCGGATGTCCTCGCTTTCTCATACATAAAAAGAGAAACCAGGGGGATATCATGTGCCTTCCATTTTCCACTTATCCAATTCTTTTGACTTGACTACAAAAGCAAATTGCGATAACCTTCAGAGCTTAAATTATTTTTCTTTAAGAGGTGAAAGGCACAAGATGGATGAGCAGAGTCAACTTATATTACAGAGGGCCAAGAAGATCGAAGATCTGAGGAGAGAAGGTATAAATCCCTACACTAATAATTTTAAAGTGACCCACGTTACTCAGGATATTTTAGAAGAATTTAAAGATAAAGGTAATGAGGATTTAGAAAAGGTAAAGGAAAAGTTTTCTCTTGCTGGAAGGATAATAGCCATTCGAAATTTCGGTAGGGCTATCTTTATGCATATCCAGGACAGAAAGGGTAAGATTCAAGCGTACATACGTGAAGACCTTATTGGGAAAGAGAATTTTAGAGTTTCCAAAAAATTCGATCTTGGTGATTTTATTGGTATTCTCGGAAAACCCTTCCGAACCAAGACCCAGGAATTAACGGTATACGTTGAAGAGGTTAAACTTTTAACCAAGGCATTGAGGCCCCTTCCAGAAAAATGGCATGGGTTAGTAGATATCGAGACCAGATACCGACAGAGATACCTGGATTTAATTGTTAATCCACAGGCAAGAGAGATACTTTACAAACGAACTCGCATCATACAGCTTATTAGAGAATTTCTTAATGAAAGAGACTTTTTAGAAGTTGAGACTCCAATGATGCAGTCAATACCTGGAGGGGCTACTGCCCGCCCATTCAAAACCTATCATAATACACTGGGTATGGATCTCTATCTAAGAATTGCCCCGGAATTGTATTTGAAACGATTGATTATTGGTGGATTGGAGAGGGTCTATGAGATTAATCGAAATTTTCGAAATGAAGGAATATCAACCCAGCATAACCCAGAATTTACCATGCTGGAGTTTTATCAGTCCTATGCTACCTATCTGGATTTTATGGACCTCACAGAAGAGTTGTTAGCTCGTATTGCAAAGGCTCTCTTTAGTAGTTTAAAATTTGAATATCAAGGCATAAAACTCGATTTTACACCACCATGGAGACGTTTGACTATAAAAGAAGCGATAATAAAATACAGTGAACTTAAGGAAGGGGTTCTCAGGGATAAAGAAAAACTAATGGAATATGGACAAAAGATTGGACTTCAGTTGGATAGAAAAATGAGCTTAGGTAATCTTTTGACCCAAATCTTCGAAGAAGTTGCAGAGCCCAATTTAATTCAACCTACTTTTATTACTCATTACCCCACGGATACCTCTCCCCTGTCTCGTAGAAACGATGAAAACCCGGACGAAGTTGATAGGTTCGAACTTTTTATCTGCGGAAGAGAGATAGCAAATGCCTTCTCAGAACTTAATGACCCAATAGATCAAAAGGAAAGGTTTTTAACGGAACTTAGGCAAAAGGGAGAAAGTGATGATGAGTCTGGTATGTTAGACAAGGATTTTATCAAAGCTTTAGAATACGGTATGCCTCCCACTGCTGGTGAAGGCATTGGAATAGATAGGCTGGTTATGCTTTTTACCGATGCTGCTTCTATTCGCGACGTAATTCTATTCCCCCAACTGAGGAGACGGGAGTAAGTGGCTATAACTTGAGGGCTTAGGAATTTCCTTTTTGGACGCAGGTGAATAGAGTTGTTTCATTGGTTTGACTGGTTTAATGTTGAACATATAACAGCGGGCTTAAGCCCGCTGTTGTACCCGCTGTTGTGTGGAAGTCAGTAGAGGAGGACGTCAATAAACGTTAATCAGAACTAACCGAACAAATAGAACAAATTTAAGGACAGTATGTCTTACGAACTATTTATAGGATTAAGGTACTTAAAAGCCAAGAGAAAACAAACTTTCATTTCTATTATCACCCTTATTTCTATTGGAGGAGTCGCCATAGGGGTCATGACACTTATTGTGGTAATAGGGGTCATGACTGGGTTTAAGGAGGATCTTACAGGCAAGATTCTGGGATACTATTCTCACATAGTAGTGTTGAAACAGAACGAAGGGTTGGATGATTATGAAAGAATAATGAGAAAGATTGAGAAGGTAAAAGGGGTGAAATCCGCAACCCCATTTACATATACCCAGGCAATGCTAAGTTCAAAATCCGGTTCTCTGGGAGTAGTTTTACGAGGGGTTGATCCTAAAACAATTGGGAAGGTAATAAATATAGGATCAAATATGAAAGAGGGAAGTTTGCTGAACCTAGAAGGACCTAGCAATAGTGCTAACTATCCTGGAATTATTATTGGTAAGGAGTTATCGAGGAATTTAGGAATCTTCTACGGTGATACGGTAAATCTGATTTCGCCCATGGGTGTTATGACCCCCATGGGTATGGTGCCCAGAATGAAGAAATTTAAGATTGTCGGTATCTTTGAATCCGGGATGTATGAATATGATTCCTCTTTTTTATATATTTCACTGAAGAATGCTCAAGACTTTATTAATATGCCCGGTGTTGTCACAGGTATAGAAGTTAAGACTAATGATATTTATAGAGTGAAAGAGATTGCTTCCAGTATTGTGAGGGATTTAGGTTATTCATATTGGACAAAAGACTGGATGGAAATGAACAGGAATCTGTTTGCTGCATTAAAACTGGAGAAGATTACAATGTTTGTAATCTTGGTTCTAATAATCATGGTAGCAGCCTTTAATATAGTTAGCACCCTTATCATGGTAGTTATGGAGAAGAATAAGGATATCGCTATCCTTAAATCTATGGGGGCAACTGCCAGTAGTATAATGAAGATATTTATTATTGAGGGATTAGTAGTTGGGGTTGTTGGTACATTGCTTGGAACGATCGGAGGTTATACTTTGGGTTTTCTTCTCAGTGAATACAAATTTATAAAGCTGCCCAGTGATGTATACTATATATCTACCCTCCCCTTTAGGATAGGCAGTGTAGATTCCATTTTGATAGCTATCTCTGCTATTGGAATAAGTTTTCTCGCTACTCTGTATCCCTCATGGCAGGCTTCTAGATTGCTTCCAGCTGAAGCGTTAAGGTATGAATAGGGATGAGTGCCGTATCTATCAGAGCAAGAAATCTGTATAAGACCTTTGAATCGAATAATAAAACGGTAGAGGTTCTCAAAGGTATAGATTTAGATATTAAGAAGGGGGATATGCTCTCTATTGTAGGGGCTTCAGGGGTAGGAAAGAGTACGTTGCTTCACATACTTGGAGCAATAGAACGGCCCACTTCAGGCAATGTCTTTTATGACACTGAAGATCTCTTTTTAATGGACGACAAAAAACTAGCAGGGTTTAGAAATAGAACGATTGGTTTTATATTTCAATTTCATCATCTCCTCCCTGAATTTAATGCCATTGAAAATACGATGATGCCAGCCTTAATCCGAGGGATCAAAAAGAAAGACGCCTGCATTGAAGCTGAGAATATACTCCAGAAGGTTGGCTTGAAAGATAGGATTACCCACAAACCTGGTGAGTTGTCGGGGGGGGAACAGCAACGGGTAGCTATTGCCAGAGCATTGATACTTAAACCTGAAGTAATACTTGCCGATGAACCCACAGGTAATTTGGACACAAAGACAGGGGATTCAGTACAAGATTTGTTGATTAATTTGAATAGAGAACTGAAGATAACCCTGGTTGTGGTTACGCATAATAATAGACTGGCGGACAAAATGCCTCGCAGGGTGAGCCTATTGGATGGTATGATTGTTTCAGATGTCTTGTCTTAAAGTTGGTACCGCAACAAACTTGAGGGGTCAGGATTCAGAAGTCAGTGGGATTTGGGGGCTGACCTGACATTTTCAAACGGTTCACGGTTCACCGTTCACTGTTGAACCCTGAACCCTGAACTCTGAACTCTGAACTGAACTATGCTACGGGTCTGACCCCGAATCCCACACAAAGTCTAAACAGGAGGAAACTGAGCCTGTATGTTTAAAAAGATATTGATTCTTTTGGTATGCTTTTTGAGTTGCCAGATTGCTTATGGCCAAGAAGCTATAAAAATTGGCATCTTTCCTTTTCAGATTAATAGCCCGGAAAACCTGGGCTATTTGAAAGAGAAGATATCAGACATTCTAATCTCTCACATCAAAGAAAGTGAAAGGGCTTCTTTTATAGAAAAATCTGAACTGGAAGCTGAATTAAAGGGAAGACCAGAAGGGGAGATAGATGAAGATTTTGTAAGGAGAGTTGGTGCTAAAGTAGGTGCGGACTTTGTAATTTGGGGCAGTTTTACAAAGATAGGAAAAGGCATTAGCCTTGATGCCAGAGTTTTAGAGGTTAAGGGACATAAATCACCCATCAGGATTTATATCGAGGGCAGGGATCTGGATAGTTTGACCTCCAAGCTTGGTGAGCTGGCAAGGCGCATTAACCTGAGATTACTGGGGAAAGATATAATCGTTAAGATATCTATCAAGGGGAACGACAGAATTGAAGCAGATGCCATTAAATCTCATATTGAGAGTAAGGAAGGAGAGGTGCTTTCACAAAAGACCTTGCGGGAAGATATAAAACGCATTTACGAGATGGATTATTTTGAAGATGTGAATGTTGCTAAAGAAGACACCCCGTTGGGCAAGGAAATAACTTTTATTGTTAGTGAAAAACCCTCTATCAAAAAAATTGAGATAAGTGGTAATAGGTTTATTGAAAAAAAAGACATTGTGGAAGTTATCAGTATTAAACCCCACACAATTTTGAATTTTAACAAAATAGAGGACAGCATCAAAAGTGTGCTTAAATTCTACAGGGGAAAAGGGTATTGGGCAGCAGAAGTTGACTATAAAGTGTACTATTTGAAAAGAAAGGAAGCTATACTAGATTTAAGAATTACGGAAAATAAGAAAACCAAAATAAAGAATATTAGATTTATTGATAACAAGGCGTACAGTGATAAAGAATTGAGGGGTATTATTCAGACAGATGAAAAGGGTTTCTTCTCTTGGTTAACTGATTCTGGGGTATTAAAGGAGGATGTTCTACAACAAGACCAAGACAAGATAATCGCATTTTATAGCGATAACGGTTATATAGATATCAAAGTTGGTAAGCCTGAGATAACCCACGATAAAGATTGGATATATATTACTGTTCCGATTAATGAAGGCAAACAGTTTAAGGTCGGGAAAGTCGATATTAAAGGTGACTTAATAGAGGAAAAAGAGGAACTTCTGAAGAAATTAAACATGACCACAGGAAAAATATTCAGTCGTCAGTTACTCAGAAAAGACGTAGTTAATCTTACTGATAAATATGCTGGAGCCGGATATGCATTTGCTGATGTAACACCTTTAACCTCTATTGATAAAGAAACTCAATTGGTTGATTTAACCCTTGATGTCCATAAGGGCAAAAAGGTGTATTTCGAGAGGATCTCCATAACCGGGAATACTAGAACCCGAGATAAGGTAATTAGACGAGAGTTAAAAGTTGTAGAAGGTGACCTGTATGACAAAGAAAAATTGAGCAAGAGTTACCAAAAGGTAAATAGATTGGGATACTTTGAAGAATTCAGTTTTGATACTGAAAAAGGTACTGATGATGACAGGCTTAATCTGAATATTAAGGTAAAGGAAAAACCAACAGGGGCAGTAAGTGTGGGAGCCGGCTACAGTTCTGTTGACAATGTTATTGGTATGTTCAATATAACCCAAAACAATCTGTTTGGAAGAGGGCAGAATTTATTTTTTGTTGCTAGCCTGGGTGGACAAAGCTCGAGCTACAACCTAGGGTTTACCGAACCCTGGCTCTTTGATACACCTGTATCTGCCGGTTTTGACATTTTTGACGTTAAAAGAGATTACCTGGACTATAGCAAACACTCTCAGGGTGGTGATATTAGGTTTGGTTTCCCAATAACGGAGGATTATACTAGGGCGTATGCGACTTACAAACATGAAAACGTAAATATAACAGACGTCAAGGATACTGCTGCAGCAGCAATAAAAGAGCAGGGGGGGAAAACTGTTACGAGCAGTATAGTACTTTCTCTGGTGAGGGATTCTAAGGATGATCGCATATTCCCAACAAAAGGATCAGAAAACAGCATAGCAATTGAGTACGCAGGCGGTGTTTTGGGAGGCACCAATTATTTCACAAAGTATTATGCTAACACAACGTGGTTTTTCCCCTTATCTTGGGATACTGTCTTTATGTCTCGTGCCAGGATTGGATATGCCCATGGTAATCAAGGCAGAGAGTTGCCCCTTTTTGAACGGTTTTTTTTGGGAGGGATAAACAGCCTCAGGGGTTTTAAGGCATATTCCGTAGGTCCTAAGGACACTACCACTGGTGATGTTATTGGCGGAAATAAACAATTGCTGTTCAATATAGAGTATATTTTCCCCCTGTTAAAAAAAGCGGGGATTAAAGGTTTAGTCTTCTTTGATGCGGGGAATGCCTTCGATGACAACGAAAATTATAGTCTGAGTGGACTGAGGACTAGCGTTGGCGCTGGTATAAGATGGTATTCACCAATAGGCCCCCTTAGACTCGAATGGGGGTATAATATAGATCCTAAGCCGGGCGAAAAACTCAGTAACTGGGAGTTTGCTATAGGAGTGATGTTTTAGTGGTTAAAACATCAGGATTCGGGGAGTCAAGGGTTCAAGGCTTCGAGTGGGGTGCTTAATGCCTACAAAATCCTTAGAAAATAAGCATTTGAACGCTGAATCATTTTTACCAACTAAATTTTTAGAAGGAGTTGAAAATGAAAAAATTAGGCTTGATTTTTATTTTATCTCTAGTGTTATCTTTTCCTAATTTTGTTTTAGGGGCTGATACTCTTAAGATAGGATATATTGACTTGCAGAAGGCATTAAATACGTCTGATACAGGGAAGGAAGCACAAAAAATCCTTTCTGAAAAAGCAATGAAGGTTCAAAAATCTCTTGAAGAAAAACAAGAGAGGCTAAAAAAGATGAAGGACAGCATAGAAAAACAGGGTTTAATATTGAGCGAGAAGGCAAGAACGGGAAAAGAAAAAGAATACCAGAAAGAATTGAGGGATATTGAGAGGTTATACAAAGACTCTCAGGATGAATTTAAACGCGAAGAGATCGAAATTAGTCAAAAGATAATTGATGAAATGAGAAAGATCGTTGACAAAATTGGGGGAGAAGGCAATTACGCCATAATACTTGAAAAGACTAGGAGTGGAATACTCTACGCCTCTGATGCTGTGGATCTGACCGATAAAGTCATAAAAGCCCACAATGAGCAGAGAAAACAAAGTAAGTAATGGGTTCGTGCTCTTAAAGTCTTTTCCCGAACTCTGTCAACTGATCCCTGTGAACTGTTGCCTCATGTAGGGGGAGAAAAATGATAAAGAAAAGTCTGCAAGAGTTGGCAGATTTTATCAATGGTAAGGTAATAGGTGATGGTAATATTATCATTACCGGAATAAACAGTATCGATGAAGCAAAAAATGGGGAGATAACCTTTATTTCCAGCCCCAGGTATTTGTCTATGGCAAAAACCACTAAAGCTTCTGCAATAATAGCCTCCTCCGGTTTTAAAGAGTCTGAAAAACCCCTTCTGTGTACTGACAACCCCTACCTGGCTTACGCAAAGATTGCCGGCTTATTTCATAAAAAGCCTTACCATGCAAGAGGTATTGATCCAAACGCCGTTATTGGGAATAATACGGAGATTGGAATAGATGTATCTATTTATCCTTTTGTATATGTGGGTGACAATGTGAGGATTGGGGACAGGGTATCCCTGTATCCTGGGGTATATGTTGGTGACGATGTACACATTGGTGAAGATACTGTAGCCTATGCAAATACCTCTATCCGTGAAGGATGTAAGATTGGTAAAAGAGTTATAATCCATTCAGGGGCCGTTATTGGTAGTGATGGTTTTGGCTTTGCCAAAGATGGGAAGATGCACCACAAGATTCCCCAGGTTGGTATGGTCCAGATTGATGATGATGTGGAAATCGGCGCCAACAATGCCATCGATCGTGCAGCCCTGGGGAAAACCTGGATTAAAAGGGGGGTTAAAACCGATAATCTGGTACAAATTGGTCATAATGTAATTATTGGAGAGGATACAATTATAGTTGCCCAGGTGGCTATAGCAGGAAGTGCAGAAATAGGCAATAATGTTGTTTTAGCTGGTCAGGTTGGTGTTGGAGGTCATCTGAAAGTAGGGGATAATGTTATGGTTGGAGGGCGGTCTGGCATTACTAAAGATATAGCGCCAAACCAGATTGTTTCAGGCATTCCGGCAATCCCTCATAAAGAGTGGTTAAAGTCCCAGGTATGTATTACCAAATTGCCGAAAATGAGGAAGTCTTTAAAAGAGTTAGAATCAAAGGTAGAAAAGATAGAGAAAAAAATCAAATCTGAACTGGAGGGATGAAATGTTAGACATTATAGGCATTATGAAGGTTTTGCCCCATAGGTACCCCTTTCTTTTAATTGATAGGATATTAGAAATGGAAAAGGGAAAAAGGATTGTAGGTATGAAAAATCTTACTTTTAATGAACCCTTTTTCCAAGGGCATTTTCCTGATTACCCTATTATGCCTGGAGTTTTGTTAATTGAGGCAATGGCTCAGGCCGGGGGAGTCCTGGCTTTTTTGAGTTATGAACCTGAAAGGGTTAAGAACAAGAATTTTTACTTTTCCAGCATAGATAAAGTTAAATTTAGGAAACCTGTATTGCCAGGTGATCAAGTAAGGTTTGAAGTGGAGGTAATTAAACATAGAAGTTTCCTGTGGAGATTTGGTGGCAAGGCGTTCGTTGGGGAATCTTTGGTTGCTGAAGGTGAATTGCAAGGTATAATATCTAATAAGTAAGGTTCATCTCCCAAAGAGTTGGTCGATGAAAAGGATTCAAGGGGTCAAGGAGTCGAGGATTCAGGTGGGATAAATAAGCACTTGAATCCTGGAATCCTTGAATCCTATACCACTTTCTCCCAACTAATTGGGAGAAGAACCATAAGTAATTAATATATTTGGAGGAGAGTTATTGCGATGATACATCCAACAGCGATTGTTCATCCAAAGGCAGAGTTAGATGAAGGGGTGGAAATAGGACCATATTCTATAATAGCCGAGAATGTCAAGATTGGTAAGGATACAAATGTAAGCTCTCATGTAACAATAGAAAAATTCACACAGATAGGGGAGCGGTGTCATATATATCAATTTGTGTCTATTGGAACCCCTCCGCAGGATTTGAAGTTTAAAGGGGAAAAATCTGATTTAATCATCGGTAACGATAATACTATCAGAGAGTTTGTAACCATAAATAGGGCATCCTCCCATGGCGGGGGGGTAACAACGGTAGGGAACAATAACTTTCTTATGGCATATTGCCACATAGCCCATGACTGTAAAATAGGAAGTAATATCATAATGGCCAATGCCGCTACCCTCGCTGGGCACATTGAAATAGAAGACTTTGCAATTATTGGTGGATTAGTTGCCATCCATCAGTTTGTTAGGGTTGGGACTTATTCCATTATTGGGGGGGCCTCAGCGGTTTCTAAGAGTGTTCCACCCTACGTTATGGCTGTGGGCAATAGAGCTAGATTATTTGGCCTGAATATTACAGGGCTTAAGAGAAACAATTTCCCCAAAGCCACAATAAACAACCTTAAGAAGGCATACAAGATTATATTTAGATCAGGCATGACCCTGAATAATGCATTAGAGAAAGTGAAGCTCGAAATTCTTGACTCAGAAGAGGTTAACAATCTTGTAGGGTTTATACGAAAATCTGAAAGAGGTATCTGTAGATAATGGAAAAGATCGGCTTAATTGCCGGAAACGGTAAACTACCCATTGTATTTGCCCAGGTATTAGCGCAAAAGAATTTAAAAGTGACAGCTATTGCTCATAGAGGAGAAACTCTTGATAGCCTTGAAAAATACGTTGACAGAATCTTCTGGATTGATGTGGGACAACTTCAAAGGTTAATCGAAATATTTAAGGAGGAACAGATCAGCAATGTAATAATGATTGGGGGGGTGACTAAAGCATCGATGTTTTCTGGAATAAAACCTGATGCCAAGGCGACATCCCTTCTGTCAAAATTGGCGCATAAGAAAGATGATTTATTATTGCGTTCTTTTGCAAAAGTATTAGAAAAAGAAGGGATAAATGTTCAGAGCTCTACTCGTTACCTTCCTTCGATTTTAGCCCAAAAAGGGGTGCTTACAAAAGGGGTGCCAACCAAGGATCAATACAAGGATATAAATTTTGGCTGGGATATTGCGAAGGGCATTGGTAAGCTGGATATTGGGCAAACCGTTGTTGTCAAAGATCAAGTAATCTTAGCGGTTGAAGCTATAGAGGGTACTGATGAGACTATCAAGCGGGGAGGGAGATTAGGAAATGGACAGGTAGTGGTTATAAAAGTAAGCAAGCCTCATCAGGATATGCGTTTTGACATCCCGGTAGTTGGAATGGAAACAATCCGTTCTTTAAAGGAGGTAAGAGGTTCAGTGCTGGCTATAGAAGCCGGCAACACAATTATCATGGAGAAGGAGGAAATGGTTAGGTTTGCTGACGAGGAAGGCATTTCAATTGTAGCAATCTAACCTCAAACACTAGGGCAAAAATGGAAAAGATAAGAGTTGGCGTAGTAGGGGTAGGGTATCTAGGCCAATATCATGCGGAAAAGTATTCAAAACTATCAGGGGTTAATCTAATTGGGGTAGTTGACATTAATCATGCACGGGCATTAGAGATTGCCAATCGTTTTAATACAAGGGCTTTTTTTGACTACTCTGATCTTTTCGGTGAAGTACAGGCAGTGAGCATTGCTGTTCCAACCAAATTACACTACAGAGTTGCCAAGGATTACTATAATAATGGTATAGATATTTTGCTTGAGAAACCTATTGCCACAACTGTTGCAGAAGCAGACACTTTAGTAGAGATGGCTGAGAAGAAAAATCTAATATTTCAGGTTGGACATTTAGAAAGATATAACTCAGCTATTGTTGCTATAGAAGATGTTTTGAATAATCCTATGTTCATTGAATCCCATAGATTGAGTTTCTTTACTGAAAGAGCTACCGATGTAGATGTGGTTCTGGATCTGATGATCCATGATCTTGATATCGTATTGAGTATTGTTAATTCTGATATAGATATTATTGATGCTGTGGGTGTCCCTGTGATTTCTCCTAAAATAGATATAGCCAATGCTAGAATAACTTTTATCAATGGTTGTGTAGCTAATATCACTGCCAGTCGGGTTTCAGAAAAGACTATGAGAAAGATTCGCATATTTCAACCAGATGCCTATATCTCCATAGATTTTCTCTCAAAAAAGGTTGATATCTATAATAAGATTGAAAATGGAGAAAAAAATGGTGGTTTGCCTAAAATTGTGGCTAGCAATGTGGAAATAAACGCAAGGGACTCTCTAGAAGAAGAGATTAAGTCTTTTATCGATTCAGTTAACACCAGGAAACCACCCTTAGTGTCCGGGGCCGATGCTAAAAGGGCACTTTCTGTAGCGTTACGAATTCTAGAACAAATTGACCGGTTAAGGAGAATTTATGATGATTCCCATGGTTAATCTCAAAGTTCAGTATGAAATAATGAAGGATGAAATTGACAGAGCTATTAAAGAAGTATTGGAGGATGGGAACTTCATTTTAGGTCCGTCAGTAGAGAAACTGGAGAAAGAAATTGCGTCTTACTTAGGAGCCAAATACGCCGTTGGTCTTGCATCAGGCACTGATGCATTACACTTGGCACTTCTTGCCTGTGGGGTAAGAAAAGGACAAGATGTAATTACTACCCCTTTTACCTTTGTTTCTACTGTAGAAACCATTGTTTCTGTAGGGGCAACCCCCATATTTGTGGATATAAATCCCATAACATATAATATTGACCCGGAAAAGATTGAAGAATTTATCGAGACAAAAACATCCTTTAATGAGAAAGAGGGGATATTAATAAATAAGGAAAATGGAAATCAGATAAGGGCTATTCTACCAGTCCATCTTTATGGACAATCTGCTGATATGGAACATATTGTAAGCCTATGCAGTAAGTACAATCTTCTACTTATAGAGGATTGTGCTCAGGCATTTGGATCTGAATACAAAGGGAGAAAAGTTGGGACTTTTGGCGAGATTGGATGCCTCAGCTTTTTTCCCAGCAAGAACCTGGGTTGTTACGGCGATGGAGGTATGATTATTACTGATAGTGAAGACCTGGCAGATAAGATTAGGATCCTGCGAAACCATGGAAGTAAGGTGAAGTACTATTATATTGAGATGGGTTTCAATAGCAGGCTTGATGAGATCCAAGCAGCAATTCTAAGGGTGAAGTTAAGAAAGATAGATAAATTCAACGAATTGCGTCGAAAGAATGCCAGCCTCTATAATGATTGCCTTAGGGGAGTAGATCTAATTACGCCCTATGAGGATGAGCACGTTAAACACGTATATCACCAGTATACGATTAGAACCAGATATAGAGATAGGATAACAAAATGCCTTAGAGATGAGGGTATTGCTTCGGCAATTTACTATCCTCTACCTCTTCATCAACAGCAAGTGTTTAAGGGCTTATGTTTTGATGCAAATGACCTTAAGAAAAGTGAATCGGCGTCTCTTGAGGTATTATCACTGCCTATGTATCCGGAGTTGACGGAGGATGAGATACAGAGAGTCTGTAAAACAATTAAAGATGCAATGTCAACTACCATCGGCTAAAGCCGATGGTTTGAGGGTTCAAGGATTCAAGGAGTCAAGGGGTCGAGTGATCAAAGCTATAAATACTTTAAACACTTGAACCCTAGAACCCTCGACTCCTGGAACCCTTTTGGGCAATAAAATGAATAAACCTTCAAAGAGAATTCTAATAGTAGCAGGAGAAGCCTCTGCCGACCTTCATGGCTCTAATTTAATTAATGCCATAAGGGAACTTACCCCCGATGTGCATTTCTATGGTGTCGGTGGGCAAAGGATAAAGGAGGCAGGCGTTAGTGTCCTATTTGATTCCTCTGATATGGCGGTAGTTGGGGTTATGGAGGTATTCTCCAAATTAAAGACGATTATAAAAGCATTTAGAGAGTTGAAAAAATCGCTGAAGGTAAACCATCCAGACCTGGTAATTTTGATTGATTACCCGGATTTTAATCTTCACCTAGCGAAATTTGCCAGGAAAAGAGGTATTCCGGTTCTATACTATATTAGCCCGCAGGTATGGGCATGGAGAAGGAGGAGAGTGAAAAAAATCGCCAGACTGGTGAACAAACTCTTAGTAATTCTCCCTTTTGAAGCTCCTTTTTATGAAAAAGAAAGGATTGATATTGAATTTGTGGGACATCCTTTGATTGATATTGCAAAACCGAAGTTTTCCATAGAGAAAGCCTTAGAAAGATTTAACCTTGACAAGGATAGGATAACCATAGGGTTGTTTCCTGGAAGTAGAAAGAGCGAGGTTAGACTTCTTCTGCCCCAAATGTTAAAAGCCGCTGAGATATTGAACAGAAAACTTGGGAACCTGCAGTTCGTATTACCGGTTGCCTCTACTATAAATAAGATCCAAATAGAAAAAATCATCGGTAACACCTGTAACAGCTTAAGGGTCAATGTTATTACAGATAACAATTATGACGCTATAAATATATCCAGGGTAGTAATAGTGGCTTCCGGAACGGCTACTCTGGAAGCGGCCATAATTAATTCTCCTATGGTCATCCTGTACAAAGTTTCTCCTTTGACGTATTTGATTGGTAAATTGATGATAAAGGTTGAGAATATTGGACTGGTAAACCTGGTGGCACAGAGGAGAGTTGTATCTGAATTAATCCAGCATGATGTTACTCCAGAGCGAATAGCAGGTGAAGTCCTTAAAATCCTCGAAGATAGTGAGTTGTATTCCAAGATCAAAAATGAATTAACCTGGGTTAAGGAGAAACTGGGCCCCCCCGGAGCTTCTTTTAAGGCTGCCAGAATAGCCACAGGAATGATGGGAATTGAGCCTTTACATTTGACATAGAGGGAGCTTTGGAAAAGTACCCCTTTTCGCGTCAGCATACATTTTTTGACCCAAAAATCTAAGTGTAAAGTGTAAAGTGAGCCAAAGTGCCTAAAGTTATGGTTTAAATATTTTAACTTTAGTTCACTTTAGGCACTTTCAGTTGGGTTCCCCAAAAATCCTGCTCATGTTTGCCCCAAAGGAAATTTTTCATTTTTCAGAATGGACTAATTCGATGAAAAGGACTATCAGTTTATATTTAATCAAAGAGATTATGGGCCCTTTTTTTATTGGGCTTTTGATATTTACCTTCATTTTTTTAATGAATAGTATCTTACGATTAACTGAATTGGTGGTAAATAAAGGAGTAAAACTTATTGACATTTCAAAGTTAATTCTCTATGCCATGCCCTCCTTTCTTGTGTTGACCTTTCCCATGGCTCTATTAATGGCTGTTTTGGCTGCCCTTGGAAGACTTTCTGGAGATAATGAGATTACTGCGATGAAGGTATCTGGAATAGGCACATACCAACTGGTTGCTCCGATAATGATTTTCTCTCTGGTTTGTTCGGTCTTGACTTCCTTTGTGGCAGTTTATGCCCTTCCCTGGGGGAATAGCTCTACCAGCGAGTTGATCTTCAATATCGCCAGAAACAAGGTAAACATTGGTATAAAAGAGAGAACATTCAATAGTGACTTTAAGGGGTTGGTTCTTTATGTGAATGAAATAGCTGTCAGGGGTGAAAAACTAAAAGGGATTTTGGTTTCTGAAAAAGGAGAAACCGGGGAACCCAATACTATTGTTGCCAGAGAGGGCTATCTAATCTCTGATCCAAAATCTCTCATTATTACACTTAGATTGATTGATGGGAAGATTCATAGAGCCAGTAAGGATTTGAATACATATCAAGAGATTGGTTTTAGTGCTTACGATATAAATCTGAACTTAGGAACGATTATAAAAGAGCAAGGGAGCTTTGCCAAGGAATACAGTGAAATGTCAATTGGTGAACTGCAAAGAAAGATCGAAGAGTTAAGAGAAGAAAAAAAAAGTTTTTACCATCCCTTACAGGTACTATATGAAAAGTTCTCTCTCCCTTTTGCCTGTTTAGTATTTGGTTTAACTGCAATTCCATTAGGTATACAATCCAGACCATCCAGTAAATTTTGGGGATTTATACTTAGCCTGGGAGTAATACTGACTTACTATGTTTTTCTTACCGGTGGAGAGATTTTAGCCAAGAATGGTGAGATTCCTCTCCCCATCGCATTATGGGCGCCAAATTTTTTCATTGGTATATTAGGAATATACATGTTATATAAAACAGCCAATGATTTGCCCATTAATTTTATAGTGTGGATAGAACGTATTTTACGGAAAATTGGATTGAAAACCTAACCCGGACAAGCCGGAACCAAAAAGGTCAGAAAAAGTTCAAATGTCAAAGCTCAAAGCTCAAAGTTCAAATGAATGTCAAATGACTTAATATCAAAAGATTTACCCCCTTTGTCATTTGAGCTTTGGGCTTCATTTGGCATTTGGATTTTGAACTTTGAACTTAAAATTTTCTTACCAATTTGCGCACAATTTCATTTATAAGAGACTAATATCCCCCTTTAAAAGGGGGAATTTAGTTTAGCCCCCCCTTTTTTGAAAAGAGGGGAGGGGGGAAGGAATGGGATGAAAAAAAGATGAAACTAAGGCTTGATTGCAAGCACTTTGTGGGTGAAAAACCATGCAGATACAAGTTGCTCTGCGAAGATTGTGATAAATACGCACCAATGGGTAGTCGGATATTGATAATAAAATTGGCTGCCATGGGAGATGTGTTAAGGACTACCCCGATTTTGAGAGGATTTAAGAGGAAATATCCTGAAAGCCATATTACGTGGTTAACCGACGAAAACGTATATGGTCTGCTTAAAGAGAATCCATTGATAGATAGACTGTTGGTTTTTAATGTCGAAACTGTCCTTCGACTGGAAGTAGAAGAATTTGATTTGCTTTTGTGTCTTGACAAGGAACCGCGAGCAACTGCTTTGGCTATAAAGATCAAGGCAAAAGAAAAATTAGGTTTTGGAATGAGTCCCGAAGGTAATGTCTTTCCTTTAAATGAAGAAAGTGTATACCTGTTTAAATTAGGTCTATCCGATCCATTAAAATTTGTGATTAACGCTAAAACTTATCCTGAGTTGATATATGAGTCATCAAGATTAGAATACCAGCAGGATGAATACATCCTAACCATCCCTGATGAAGATGTAAATTATGCCAGGTCGTTCTTGCTAAAGCATGGGATAAGCGAAGAGGCTTTAATTATTGGATTGAATACCGGTGCAGGAGATATCTTCGCAAATAAGGCATGGACTATTGATTGCTTTGTTGAATTAATCGAAACTGTTAGTTCAGAAATGGATGCAAAGATCCTCCTTCTAGGAGGGCCCAATGAAATACAACGGAATAGAGAAATATGCTCAAGGATTAAATATCTGGTTTATGATGTTGGCTGTCATAATACCCTCCAACAGTTCTGTGCCCTGATAAATCTCTGCGATCTAGTGGTAAGTGGTGATACCATTGCCATGCACATAGCTATAGCACTTAGAAAACTGGTAGTTGCTATCTTTGGTCCTACCTGTGCACAAGAGATTGAACTCTACGGTAGAGGTAGAAAGATAGTTTCGGAATTGGGATGTGGCCCCTGTTACAAGAGGGAATGCAATAAAGAGGTTAACTGCATGAATACAATAAGTGTGGATGAGGTTTACCATGCAGTATTAGATCTGCTTAAGGACAATGGAAAGATATAAAAAGTTATTCTTTATCCTGCTGATAGTTGCGACTCTACTTAGACTGAGTGTCATAGGAAAGATTGGACTGGGAGACGATGAGGCCCATTATTTTGCATGGTCTCAATATTTAGGCCTCTCGTACTTTGACCATCCTCCTATGGCTGCTTACCTGATAGCCCTGTTTACAAAGATTGGGGGGATAAATGAATTCTCAGTCAGAATTGGATCTGTGATATTTTTTTTCTTTGTTTCCATTTTTGTTTTCCTTCTTGCAAAAGAGATTTTCAACGATAATAGAGTAGCCTTTTTTTCAGCCCTTTTGCTGAATTTAACACCGGTATTTACTGTATTAGAGGCAATACTTATACTGCCGGATACTCCTCTGGGGTTGAGTTGGGTTATAACCATGTATCTCCTTTACAGAATTATGAAAGAGGGGAGGGCGTCTTTTTGGTATATGGCAGGTTGCGTGGCAGGTCTAGGACTCTTAAGTAAATACAACGCCTTTTTTTTATTTCCTTCTGTTTTTCTTTTCCTCCTGTTGTCTAAAAAGAATAGGTTTTGGCTTACCCGTAAGGAACCCTACATATCATTATTTATCGCCCTGTTAATATTTAGCCCTGTCATAATATGGAATATTAAAAATGGATGGGCATCCTTTGGATTTCAACTTTCCCGTGGTTATGGAGGCACCTTTGAATTTTCTCCGAAATGGTTTGCTGCCGGTTTGGCAGGACAGATGGGTTATATCTCTCCTCTCCTGTTTTTTGCATCCCTTTATGCCATTGCTATTGGTGGGTATCGAGGAATTGTAAAACGAGATGATCGTTATCTTTTTCTTTTTTCTTTTTCGGTTGTCATTCTGCTTTTTTTTGCTGGTTTAAGCTTTTTTAAGAAAGTATTGCCTCATTGGCCAACTCTCGGGTTTGTTACCGCATTTATTATTCTGGCTCAGTTAACATCGGAATCATTTAAGAAAAAGACCGGCAGTAGCAGAATACGGCTGTTTGCGGCGACTTATCTCGTTTTAGTAACTGCGGTTCTATTCTCCGCTCTTATGCCTGCCCAGGCCCTTTTTAAAATTATACCCCTTCCTGCAGAGGTAGATGGAACCAACGAACTATATGGATGGCCCAAGGCTGGAGAAAGGATTTTAGAGATATATAGTAAGATGTCTCAGCACAATAAAACATTTATTTTTACTCATCGCCCTGTTCTGGCCGGTCATATTGCATTTTATACCGGAGCTAGATTAAGGATATACTGTTTAAATGAATATATTGATCAATATGACTTCTGGCCTGGACCGGATGATTTTTTAGGAGGGGATGCAATCTTTTTAGCAGATAATCGATATAACAAGGACCCTCACGAGGTATATAAGGGTATGTTTTCTTCTATAGAGGCTGAGCCGCCCCTCAAAATCTATAGAAATGGAGAACATATAAGGACTTTTTATATCTACAAGTGTTATAATTACAATACGTCCAACTTCAAATCCATGAGGTGATAAAGAGGTGTTAGAGGACATTGTCGCTTTAGATAAATCTATATTCCTTGCTATAAATAATGGACTTTCAAGCCCGATCTTTGATCTGATAATGATTGTATTTTCGTGGTTTGGTTCAGGGTATGTGTTGGCTGGTCTCATAGGTCTGGGACTCTATATTTTTGACAGGGAGAATTTTAGGCGTAATTTTACGATTGGTATTGTTGCTGTGCTGGCAGGGGGAATATTCGTTCACGTTTTAAAGGAGTTAGTGGCAAGGCCCCGTCCTTTGGAGGATATGGCTGATTTAATATTGGCAAATAGAGTCCACATAAACATAGTACTGGAACCATTGAGACACAGTTCTTTCCCCTCTGGTGACACTCAGACAGCCTTTGGAACGGCCATGTTTCTCGCTTACACCTATAGAAAACATGTAACGCTTCTATTTGTAGTTGCTTTTATAACGGGTATATCGCGAATCTATGTAGGAGTCCATTATCCTTCAGACGTCTTTATTGGGGGAGTGATAGGTGCTTTGGCATCTTTCGTGGTCTGCTATTTTGGCTACAGATATTTTCCAGGAAGAAAGAATCCATGACCTTCAGTCACAAAGAGGCGTGAAGATTATTAGAGGCATGTTCAGGTGACCAAGCTAAAAATGACAAATGACAAAACTCAAATGTCAAATCAAGCCCAAAGTTCAAATGACAAAACTAGTCACTGATTTAATGTGTTGGCATTTATCCAGTTAGAGGTTTCTAGAAATTAGGCCTTTAACGGGATTTAGGTATTTGGATTTCATTTGACATTTGGATTTTGTCATTTGGGTTTGACACACATGAGAAGGCATGTGAAATGAATCAAAATCGGATAGCGGTTGAGCAAGAAGGGCATTTTCAGGCAAAGACTATGGCAATGATTCCCACATATAATGAGGCTGGAAACATAGAGAGACTGATTCAAGAAGTACTAGCTGTATCCAATGATATTTCCGTGGTTGTGGTGGATGACGATTCTCCCGATGGAACAGGCAAGATTCTGGATCGGATGAGGGAAACAAACCCAAGGGTTCATGTTATTCACAGGATTGGCATAAGGGGTAGAGGAACAGCAGGTATAGAGGGGTTTCAGTATGCACTGAGGGAGGGAGCCGATTATGTCATTGAAATGGACGGGGATTTTTCCCATAAGCCGGTTTATATCCCTCTAATGCTAAAGGAGATGGATACTTGTGATGTAGTTATTGGTTCCAGGCTTTTGAAAGAGGGAGGGGAATCTGGGAGAAATATTATGAGAACATGGGTAACCCAATTAGCAAATATATATATAAGAATCATTCTAAACTTGAAGATAAAAGACTGCACCTCTGGGTTTAGGGTCTTTCGGAGAGATGTTTTGGAGGCTATAGACCTCAATAGTATGATCTCCTCTGGGCCTTCTATTGTCCAGGAAGTTTTATACAAGGCATACAAAAAAGGGTTCAAAATTAAGGAAGTCCCAATTGTCTTTGAAGAAAGAATGAGTGGGGAGTCTACCTTTAATTTTAGAATAATAAGGGAAAGTCTATTGAAGATGTTTGTGCTTCGATTTAGGTTCTAGTAGTATGGAAAATATAAACAGATACAAAACTTACTTCCTTATCTTTCTCTTTAGTGTAACAGTGGTTAGGCTTGTATTTATAGGATTCTTAGACTTATCTCCGGACGAGGCTTATTATTGGGACTGGTCCCGTAATCTGGGTCTCAGTTATTACGATCATCCTCCTATGATAGCTTATTTTATCTCTCTTTTTACCCTGCTAGGCCGTAATAGTGAATTCTTTACAAGGGTTAGCTGTGTTGTGCTGATTTTTCTTATGACCATTATAGCATACAGATTAGGCAAAGACATTTTTGGAGATGAAAGAGTAGGATTACTGTCAGCATTTCTGGTAAATATTGTGCCCGGACATGCAATAGGAGCCGTAATAGTTACCCCAGATGCCCCGCAGGGGTTCTTTTGGGTATTAGGATTGTACTTCGTATATAAGGCAATATCCACCAGTAAGGAATTTTGGTGGTATCTTGTTGGGTTAGCTTTAGGCTTTGGGCTCTTAAGCAAATATACGATGCTTCTCTTTGTCCCTTCTATACTTCTATTTTTACTATTGTCAAGAGACAACAGAAAGTGGTTGATGAGAAAGGAACCATACTTGGCATTGATTATTGGATTGGTTGTCTTTAGCCCGGTTATTATCTGGAATTTTAAGCATGATTGGATATCCTTTAATTTTCAATTCACACATGGTTTTTCAACGAAGGAAAACCCGGGAATGAAATACTTCTTAGATTATATCGGAGGACAAATGGGGATATTATCCCCTTTCGTCTTTATTGCATGGTTGTATATAATGGCAAAGAGCCTCTATTTAGGTCTGAAAAGGCAGAATGCCAACCTCCTGTTGCTATTCTGTGCATCTGCCCCTGTGTTTCTGTTCTTCGCGATGATTAGTCTTCGTACAAAGGTTGAAGGGAATTGGCCTGGGATGGCTTATTTCTCGGGTCTTATAGCTATGACAGGTCTGTCTCTTTTATCACTTTCCAGAGGAAAGAAAAGGAAACTCCATGTTGCATGGCTGATAATAGTATTCTCCTCCAGTCTTCTGCTAACTACTGTTGCTCATGTACAGGCTATATATCCTCTCTTACCGATCCCCCTGAAGGATGACCCGACCAGTGCGCTCCATGGATGGCGAGAGATGGGATTAGAGGTAAACAAAGTCCTTCATGAAATGCCGAAAGAGACTCCCACCTTTATATTAGGTCATCGTCATCAGGTTGTGGGGGAGTTGGCATTTTACTCTGAGAGTGAAACATATCCAGTCTATGAAGTATCCTGGGAAGGGCGGTTTAATCAGTACAATATTTGGAATGACTTTTCAACGCGTTTGGGTAATAATGCGGTTTTGGTATCTGAACAAAGCTATGGCGAATCCAGCTTTGTAACGGCTGTTTTTGATCGCATAGAAGAAAGCAGATGTTTAACGATTAAACGAAATGGCTTTCCTATAAGGAGTATTTATATCTATAAGTGTTACAATTTTAAGGGATTGAAACCTAGCTAGGGAATGGTATAGACTAATGGTTCTCAACAGCAGGCTTAAGCCCGCTGTTGTGTCCGGATTGAAAACCAGACAGGGGATGGGCATAGCCTAATGGACCACCTTTTACAGATCGACACAAGTCTATTTTATTTTATCAATAACACTATGCAGAACAGTTTTTTCGACAGAATCATGCCTGTAATAACAGACGTTGATAACTGGAAGATTGTTATTTTGATTGTTTGGCTTGCCTTGATTGTAAAAGGCGGCAAGAAAGGAAGGGTAGCAGCTATCTTGGTGATTGTCGTTGTCGGGTTTAGTGATCTGTTAATCGCTCAGGTCATAAAGCCTGTCGTGGCAAGGGTTCGTCCCTGTAATGTATTGCCCCATGTTAATTTGCTGGTTGGATGTGGCGGTCTGGAATCCTATTCCTTCCCTTCCTCTCATGCATCGAATATCTTTGCAGCTGCTGGTTTTTTTGGGTACAAATACAAGAGGCTTGTTGTAGCCTTTATCTCTATAGCTGTTCTGGTGGCCTACTCCAGAGTATATGTAGGAGTGCACTATCCTTTTGATGTTCTTGGAGGGGCAGTTGTTGGGGTTATATGCGCCGGGATTATCTTGATTATTGAAAGAAGAGTATCTTTATTTATTGAAAAGAGAAAACGGAAATCTACTTTATAGCAGGTAAGTAGCGAAATTATGAAGTTTGTTCTTATCCCTAAAAACTCTCTCAACCCTAACAGGTTGTAATATCTCTGAGACGACTCAACAGAAAGGCAATAATGGAATTGTACAAGCGTTTACTACAGTTTGTGAAGCCATATTGGTTTAGGTTATCCGGTGCCATGATCTGTATGGTATTTGTCTCCGTGTTTACAGCAGGAGTTGCTTTTTTAATAAAGCCGGCTTTAGATGAGCTGTTCTTTAAAAAAGATTTAATTGCTCCCGTTTTATTCCCATTAGCCATAAATGAAATATCTATGCTCCATTTGATCCCTTTGGTTATTATTTTATTGTATTTTATGAAGGGTGCATTCGATTATGGGCAATCCTATTTGATGAGCTATGTAGGCCAAAGAATAGTTGCAGACATTAGAAATAAATTGTATCGCAAAATACAGACCCTTTCTCTCTCGTTCTTTACTAAAAACCCTACTGGAGTTCTGATGTCCAGGGTCACCAATGATGTCAACCTCATACAAGGAGCAGTATCCAGTGCAGTTACAAGTGTCCTGAAAGATTCCTTCAGCATTATTGGATTAATCGGTGTTGTATTTTATCGGGATTGGAAATTGGCAAGCTTTGCCTTTTTGGTTTTTCCATTTGCGATTATCCCTATTGTAAAATTTGGCAGAAGGCTTCGACGGATTAGTACCCTGAACCAAAATATTATGGGAACTCTGACGGCACTTTTGCATGAAACCATATCCGGGAATAGAATTGTAAAGGCCTTTGGGATGGAAGGATACGAAAACAATAGGTTTTCTGCGGAAAACAATAGGCTGTTCCGAGCCTTTATGAAAGCCCAGCAGGTTCGTTCCATATCGTCTCCTGTGATGGAATTCATTGGGGGATTAGGATCTGCATTGATTATCTGGTATGGTGGATACTCCGTTATAAAAGGCTATTCCACCCCAGGTAACTTTTTTTCCTTTCTTGCGGGTTTAATTATGCTTTATGAGCCAATTAAGAGACTTAGTGGAGTAAACAATACAGTTCAACAAGGACTGGCTGCTTCTTCTAGGGTGTTTGAAATTCTCGATACCGAACCTGAGATTATGGATAAAAAAGGCGCAAAGCCTCTTGCAGCTGTTTCAAAAAGCATAGAATTTAAAGGTGTCTCCTTTAAGTATGATGACGAGGTGGTCCTAAAGAATATTAATCTCAAGGTAAAGGCAGGAGAGGCTGTTGCCTTTGTTGGGATGAGTGGTGGAGGAAAGACTACACTGGTCAATCTAATTCCCCGTTTCTATGACGTGTCAGAAGGGGCAATATTGATAGATGACGTGGATATTAGGGATGTTACCATTGAGTCCCTTCGATCACAAATTGCTATAGTAACCCAGCAGACAATTTTATTCAACGATACTGTAATGAACAATATTGCCTATGGTGATATAAAGAGGTCTAAAAATGATATTATGATGGCGGCGAAAGCTGCCAATGCACATGATTTTATTATGGAAACCCCCCTGGAATATGATACCATGATTGGAGAACAAGGGGTGAAACTTTCGGGTGGACAGAGGCAGAGAATTTCAATTGCCAGGGCAATCTTAAAAGATGCCCCCATTTTAATACTTGATGAGGCAACCTCATCTTTAGATTCTGAGTCTGAAATTGAGGTACAAAATGCCCTGGAAAACCTTATGAAGAATAGGACTACTTTCATCATTGCCCACCGGCTTTCTACTATTAGAAATGCTGACAGGATAATAGTTATCGTTGGTGGGAAAGTTGTTGAAGAAGGAATACATGAAGATATTCTCAAGAAGAACGGAGAATATACAAAACTATATGAATTACAGTTTAGAGACAATGGAGAGGTTGTTAAATAGAACAAAAACATGGTAAAGTTCAGAGAGATTAGAAAAAGGCTCATCAGCAAAAAGTTAGAGAAGAAGATAAAGGCAAAGGCAGCACCATTATTAATAGTTTTATTAATTAAATTATTGTCTTTAACTTTGAGGATAACAGAGCATAATCCGGAAAATGTCAGACAAATTTGGGGGAAAAAGAGGAATGTAATAGTTGCATTCTGGCATGGAAGATTGCTTATGGTTCCAATATTGTTTAAGCGCTATAAAGAAAGGCAGGTTTATGGGCTTACAAGTCGTCATAGTGACGGAGAGATTATCAGCAGATCTACAGCACTTTTTGGATATGAGACAATTCGAGGTTCAACTAACAAGGGTGGTTTTTCTGCCCTTCGCAGGATGATTAGAGTTTTAAAAGATGGTTCTGACCTGGCTTTGGCTCCAGACGGTCCTAATGGACCGAGACATAAGGTTCAAAGAGGTATTATTGATCTGTCAAAGTTGAGTGGAGCCCCTATACTCCCAATGGCTTTCAGTTCTTCCAAAAGGAAGGTATTCAAAAGTTGGGATGCTTTTTTACTGCCTCTCCCCTTTTCCAGGGGCGTTTTTGTATGGGGAGAGCCTCTTTATGTTGAGAACAAAGGTGATGAGGACTATCTGGAGAACAAAAGAAGGCTGTTGGAAGAGGGACTTATGGCCGTCACTAAATTGGCCGATAACTATTTTGAAAAATAGGTGATTAGGAGTCAGAAGTCAGGAGTCAGAAGTCAGGAGTCAGAAGTCAGAATAAAAAGATACCAAACAAGAACAGATAGGATAGCAAGTGGTACAATAATGTATCTATTGTATAATGTAGTGTTGATTCTTGGGTCTATACTGGCTCTTCCTTTTTATTCGTTTAAGATGATAACTGCCGGTAAATACCGGAGGAGTTTTCTTCAAAAGTTAGGCTTCCTGCCAAAAAAGTTAACAGAATGCCTTGATGGGAAAAGCCCCATTTGGTTTCACGCCGTTTCAGTAGGTGAAGTCCTCTCATCCATCTCCATAATCAGGATGATCAGAGATAGATACCCAAACCGCAAAATCATTCTTTCTACAGTAACAGAGACGGGAAACTATACGGCAAATTCCAGACTCACAGGGATAGACAGTATAATCTATTTCCCTCTGGATTACCCATGGGTGGTTAAAAGAGTTATCGATGCAGTTAACCCCCTACTGTTTGTAATTGTAGATACTGATATCTGGCCTAATTTTTTAAGAGAATTAAGGAAACAACAAATTCCATCCATTATTATTAATGGCAGGGTTTCCCCCCGGTCATATCGAGGACACAGGTGGTTCAAGTGGTTTTTCAAGGCGGTATTGGAGTGCCTATCCTTTTTTTCCATGCAATCTAAAGTAGATTCAGACAGGATAATAAGGAGTGGTGCAGATGCCACCAGGGTGGTAACGACAGGAAATCTAAAATTTGACCAGACGGTTCCTGATCTCACTGAGGCAGAAAAGGAAAGGCTTTTGGCTTCAATGGGTTTAAAGCCGGACCAGAGGGTTTTTATTGCAGGCAGCACCCATAAAGGAGAAGAAGATATTGTTTTGGATGTCTTTGAAGTTCTCAAGGGAGAATACCCCGATTTGGTCCTGATTCTGGCGCCCAGGAATCCGGAGAGGTTTACTGAGGTTGAAAATTTAGCATCCCAACGAAGTCTTAATTGTGTAAGAAAGACGAGGGGTAAAGAACGTATGGGCGGTTCGCCAACCGCCCCTACTGAGGTAATCATCCTCGATACAATAGGAGAATTGTGTAAGATATACTCTGTCGGACTTCTGGTCTTCGTGGGGGGGAGTTTAGTTAAAATCGGTGGGCATAACCTACTTGAACCAGCGGCTTACAAAAAAGCCGTAATATTTGGCCCGTATATGCACAACTTTTTAGAGATTTCAGGGGTGTTGAAAGATAGTGGCGGAGGGATTCAGGTCAGAAATAAAGATGAGTTTCTATTTCAAGCAAGAAGGTTGCTTGGTGATCCTTCTCTTTTGCACCGATTAGGGGAGGCAGCCTACAGTGTAATTGAAAAGAATCAGGGGGCTACCCTAAGAAATATGGAGATAATAGACAGATTCATAAGACCGATAGATGTTGGGTCCCCAAGATTGAAGGGGCACGTTGCAACGTGCCCTTCAATGAGAAAAGAAGGCGAAAAGGATGGGGCACGTCTCCGGTAAATACCATCGCCATTCAATGCTATTAAAGAATTATGATTTTTCCTAGCATGGAGCTCATGAATCTCAGAAGTTTTTTTGAAAGGATCATTTGGCAGAGGCACGATAAAAAATATGTAGAAGTAATCCTGTTTCCATTATCCCTGTTCTCTCTGCTTTACAGGGGTGTTGTCCAGACCAGATATTGCTTATACCAGAGGGGTATCTTACGATCAAAGAAACTTCCCTGCAAAATCATTAGCGTCGGGAACATCTCTTTAGGTGGATCAGGAAAGACTCCTACAACTCACTATATTGCCAAATTACTAAAAGAAAATGGCTTCCGAGTCGGAATAGTGAGCAGAGGTTACAGAAGCAAGAGAACGGGGAAGGTAAGCCTGATATCCAATGGTGATGACATCATATTGTCCTCGATAGAGGCTGGCGATGAACCGTACATGCTGGCAAAGAAATTGAAAGGCATTCCGGTTCTGACCTCGAAGGATCGTTATCAGGGGGGCAGATATGCGATTGAACATTTTAATAGCAACGTATTGATTTTAGACGATGGTTTTCAGCATATAAGGCTTCAAAGAGACATAGATATTCTCTTGCTGGATTCACGAACAATATCTGGTAATAATTATCTTTTTCCAAGAGGGGTGCTTCGAGAACCATTAGGGAACCTGAAGCGGGCCGATGTGTTTTTGGTTACGAGGGCAAAATCAGATGAACAAAGGGAATTGACCCACACAATAAGAAGCATTAAAAAAGACTCTGAAATCTTTTACGGATATTTTCAGGCTAAACATCTGATAGACCCTTTTGGAGAGAGGAAAGGTTTGGATTGTTTAAAGGGCAAAAGGGTTTTGTCCTTCTCCGGGATTGCTAATCCAGAACACTTTACCACTTTATTGGAAGAGCTGGGGGCGATAGTGGTAAAGGAATTGATTTTTCCAGACCATCACTGGTATTCATCAATAGACTATAAGAGGATAGAGGAGAATTCAAGAGAGGTCAATTTCGCTCTAACTACAGAGAAGGATATGGTCAAGATACACAGTTCTTTTTTTAGCAATGTTAAAACATTTGCCCTTGAAATAGAATTACGTTTGGAGAAAGAGGAAGAGTTTAAAGATTTTTTGTTGAGAAGAGTAGGGGCTTTCTCACTGTAGACTGCTTATGAAAGCAAAGAATAAAAAAGATATAGACTTTAACAGCATTGATAAAATCCTGGTCAGGTCAACTAACTGGATTGGCGATGTTATCCTTACTTTTCCTGCTATAGCAACTATAAGGAAGAACTTCCCCAAATCTTATATAGCGACGTTGAGCAGACCCTGGGTAGCCCCTTTACTTGAAAATAATCCTGAAGTGGATGAGGTTATTATCTACGACCATAAAGAAATACACAATGGGATGTTGGGAAAGCTTAGGCTGGCGAAGGCTCTGAGAGAAAAGGGTTTCGATTTGGCTGTTCTCTTCCAGAACGCTTTTGATGCTGCCCTGATAGCCTTTTTGGCAGGTATCCCCATCAGGGCAGGGTATAACACTGATGCCAGAGGGCCTCTATTGACGAACAAGGTAATATTAGATAAAGCAGTGCTGAAAAAACACCAGAGCCATTACTACCTGGAGATGTTAAAAGCTGTGGGGATGGACATCGTGGATGATCATCCTGCGATTGAAGTTTCTGATGAGGCAAGGAAGAGGGCAACGGAAATATTGGATTCGTTCAATATCCAAGAAAGTGAGTTATTGATAGGCATAAACCCTGGGGCATATTTTGGCTCTGCAAAAAGATGGCTTCCTGAAAGGTATGCCTTATTATCGGATATGATAAATAAGGATTTTGGCGGTAAGATATTGCTTTTTGGCAGTGGAGAAGAAAAAGCGATATCTGAAATGATACTGAGCATTGCTAAATCAGATGTCATAGACCTTGTTGGTAAGACATCCCTTTTAGAGACTATGGCTTTGATAGAGAAATGCAGTCTTTTTATAACTAACGACTCTGGATTAATGCATTTAGCCGCCGCTTTAAAGATTCCGCTCATAGCTATTTTTGGGTCAACCGACCCTGTTACTACCTCTCCCCTGGGAAGTAGCAGTGTAATTGTCAGAAAGGAAGTATCTTGCAGTCCATGTCTCAAGAAAGAATGCCCCACAGATCACCAATGTATGAGATTGATTGAGGTTGGTGATGTTTATCAACATGTAAAGCAGGCTTTAACGGTCAGAGTTATGAGATCATGCTGAGTGAGTTAGAATGAATATAGCTGTCTTTATGGATAGGGACGGGACTATAAATGAGGAGAGGGGTTATCTGAGTGACCCCTGTGGTTTAAACATATTGCCCGGGGCAGTGGATGCCATACGACTGATCAATGAGAACCGGATTAAGGCAGTTGTTATTACTAATCAGTCAGGAGTAGCCAGGGGATATTTCTCTGAAGAAATGGTGGAAAAAATCCATCTACGTTTGAGGGAGCTACTGGGGGAAAAGGGTGTTTATCTGGATGGCATATATTACTGTCCCCATCATCCAGAGGTTGGACATCCTGAGTATCGTAAAGAATGTAGCTGCAGGAAACCAGCCCCTGGTATGTTGGAGCTGGCCTCTGCCGAGCTGGAAATAGATCTTTCTCATTCTTATGTTATTGGAGATAAACTCACTGATATTGAGCCTGCATATAAGGTTGGTGCTAAGGGAATCGTTGTTTTGACCGGCTATGGCAAAGACCAGGTGGAATCCCTTAATGAAGGATCAAAGAAACAGCCACATTATATTGCCAGGGATATCCTTGAGGCAGTTAACTGGATATTGCATGATCTACACTTGATGACTTCGTAAAAAGTCCATCTGCGGTGTTGCGCTGCATCCTTCGTCGTTGCGGTGTACCTCTAAGTACGCCTCACTCCTCAGGATTTGCGCGCCTTGCATCTGGAGCTTTTTACTTTGCCATCCCAATTTGACTTTTTACGAGTCCATCACACTTAAACATGAAATAACAATGGAAATCCTGATTGTGAAATTAAGTGCTATCGGTGATGTGGTCCACACCCTTCCTTCTTTGGAGGCTTTACGTGCTGCATATCCTGATAGCCATATTGCCTGGCTGGTTGAGGAGGATGCGGAGCAGATAATTAGAAATCATCCATGCCTGGATAACATAATAGTATCTAAAAGGAAGACATGGATGAAAAGTATATTTAAGCCATCTACTTGCCTCCGGACTTTTGGCGAAATTGTGTCTTTTGTTAAAGGATTGAGAAGAAAAGAGTATGATCTCGTTATAGACTTCCAGGGGCTTTTTAAAAGTGGGATTCTAACCTTATTAAGTGGTGGTAAAAGAAGGCTAGGCTATAATAAAACCCGGGAACTGAGCTATTTATTTCTTAATGAACGGGTTTCTCCCTATAACCCTGATTTCCATGCTGTTGAAAGGTATCTAAACCTTATAAAATGTCTGGGGGCTCAGGTTAACAGCCCCAGGTTTTTAATCCCTTTTGACGAAAGAGATATGGAGTATGTTAAGGGGTTTTTAAGGGATAATGAAATAGATGAAACGCAAAGGACAATTGCTGTCAATCCTGCTTCAGGATGGGAGACCAAGTTATGGGAGCGGGAGAAGTTTAGCTCTTTATGCGATAGGATAATCGATGAGCTCGATGCTAATATTGTCTTTACTGGGGGTAAAAACGATCTGCAAATGATAGATGCCATATCTTCTGGAATGCGAAGCCCTGCACTTAATACCGCAGGCAAGATGAATCTTAAGCAACTGGCATGTCTCTTGAGTTTAGCAGATCTGATGATTACAACTGATACAGGCCCCATGCATGTTGCATCCGCAATGAAGACCCCTGTAGTAGCCATATTCGGCCCAACAGCCCCATGGAGGACCGGGCCTTATGGTAATGGTCATGCGGTCATAAAAAGCAGCGTTGCCTGCAGCCCGTGCTTCAAGAAAAAATGCAATACAAAAGAATGTATGGCTGAAATAACTGTTGATAATGTATTCTCTTTAGCAGCACAGAAATTAACCCAAATAGCTCATCCTTAAAAATGAAAAATTCCCTTTGGAGTGAGCTTAGATGGGTCAAAAAAACTGCTCCAGAGAGCGGAAAAGGGAATTTTTCAGGGTGGACTCATTAAAAAATTGAAAAAGTTTAAGGAGTAAGGTTGTATAACATACTACATACGGAATGGTCTGATGGTTGGGGTGGCCAGGAGAAGAGGATATTACTGGAGGCTACTGAGTTTCAGAAGAGGGGACACTATGTAGTCCTGGCATCTACGGGAGAAAGTGAGATTGGTAAAAGGGCTAGAGAGGCAGGGATACCAACCGTCACTATACCTATGCGCCATAGCTTCGATCTCTCAGCGTCTTTCAGGATATTCAGATTGATAAAGGAAAAGGGGATTGAGATTGTAAATACCCATAGTTCAGTTGATAGCTGGGTTGCTTCTTTTTCGGCTAAATTAGCCAGGAGTCCAATTCTAATAAGAACCCGACATTTGTCTGTACCAATATCTACCAATCCCCTAAATTTCATTTATCGGCTTCCTGATGCTATAATAACCACTGGTGAATCTATAAAAGAGAGGATGGTAAAGATAAATAAGCTTGACAACAGTAAGATTTTTTCAATTCCCACTGGCGTTAAACTAGAAGAGTTTGATCCTAACATAAATGGACAGTATTTAAAGAAGGAGCTTGGAATAGATGGTATAACACCGATAGTTACAATGGTAGCCGTTTTGAGAAGCTGGAAGAGGCATGAGATTTTTTTGGATGCAGCGAGATTAGTACTGAAAGACTTCCCTAAAGCCAAGTTCTTAATAGTAGGGGAGGGACCGAGGAGAAAAAATGTAGAAGCAAAGATAGAAGAGCTTGGTATTAATGATTTCACCATTATGACAGGCCATAGAGAAGACATCCCGGAGATCCTTTCTATCTCAGATATATCAGTGCTAACCTCTGAATCGTCTGAGGGAGTCCCTCAAGCCTTAATTCAAGCAATGGCCATGGCCAGACCCGTAGTAGCAACCAATGCTGGAGGTATACCGGAAATTGTAAGTGATGGTCAGACTGGAATGCTGATTGAGCCAAATGATGCAGATAAATTGGCAAAGAGCATACTCCGACTACTTAAGGATAGAGAATTTGCCCAAAGAATCGGTAATAATGCAAGAAAATTGGTCGAATATAGATTTAGTTGTGATGCTATGATAGACAGAATAACCAATTTGTATAAAACAATCCTATCGAAGAAGAGAGGAAAACCCTAAAATCATTGAGAGGTTAATGACATTTTATGAAATGTTTAGTCACGGGAGCTGCCGGCTTTATCGGGTCCCATCTTTCAAAAAAATTAATCAATGAAGGCTACGAGGTCATAGGGATTGACTGCTTCGTGGATTACTATCCAAGGGCATTGAAAGAGAGGAATATTAAAGAGTTAAAAAAAAGAGAGGAATTCAAATTTATTGAGGCAAACCTGGTTTCCATCGATCTTGGAGAATTGATTTCTGATATCAGTTATATATTTCATCAAGCTGCCCAAGCCGGAGTGAGGGCCAGTTGGGGAGAGAGTTTTCATATATATTCTGATAATAATATATTGGCCACTCAACGATTACTTGAAGCTTCAATACATTCCGGAATCAAAAAGTTTGTTTTTGCTTCATCTTCTTCCGTTTATGGAGACACCGAGGATCTGCCGATGCGTGAGACGTCAATTTTAAAGCCGGTTTCCCCCTATGGTGTATCAAAACTGGCGGCTGAACATCTATGTTATCTTTATTATAAAAACTATAAACTTCCGACGCTTTCCTTACGGTACTTTACTGTATATGGCCCAGGGCAGCGGCCAGACATGGCATTTAACAGGTTTATTGCCTCTATGCTAAAAAGGAAAGAGATAACAGTCTATGGTAATGGAGAACAGACAAGGGATTTTACGTATATCGATGATATTGTTGATGCAAATATTCTGGCTATGAAGGCAGATTCTGTCGGGGAAGTCTTTAATATTGGAGGAGGTTCCAGAGTAACAATAAATTCTGTGCTTAAAATCTTAACGGAAATTTTATCCGTCAAGGCAAAGATTAATTACAAAAACACTCAAAAGGGAGATGTGGGTCATACATGTGCCAATATTTCGAAGGCAGAAAATGCATTTGGTTACCGGCCTAAGGTAACACTTTGCGAAGGTTTAAAGAAGGAATATGAATGGTTGAGGGATGAGGAGTGAGAATCTTCTCAGCACTTCCATCATTTCCGGCTCGATGTAAATAGGTAGATACAAATCTGCATCTGGACTCCGGCTTTCGCCGGAATGACGGAATTAAGACTTTTTACGAAGCCGTCAAGATATGAGGTCAGATTTTAATTGAAAAATCAGAAGAATATTCCAATTGTTCTGCAATTTTTGAAAGCCTTTAACAACAAAAGCTATCGCCATTGTTTGTTTAGCCAAAGGCGCTTTCCAGCAACCTATTTATGCTTTTCACATAATCTTTGTTCTGGCAGGGCTTTGACTGATGATCAAGATTGATATCTTTTTGTTTCAGGCTCTTTACCGACTCCAAGAATTCTATATTCCCGGAAATAAACAGGATTGGAATGCTTTGATTTGTTTTTCGAATATGGTGATATACATCCATCCCGCTAATTTTTCCTGGAAGAATATAATCCAGACTTATTAAATCATATTTATTCCCTGTCAAGAGTAAATAGAATTGTCCGCTTTTGTAGCAAATGAATTGTCCGCTTTTTCTGTCCTTCAAAGTTGCCTTTTTGGAACAGGAGGTGAGCGGCGGATGTTCGCTCCCCTCACCAGTTATTCTTGTGCAGGAGTTATCCATAGCCATTTTCCCGCAGCCCTTGCGGAGCATGGCGGGACCTATGGTTGTGGATAACTC
>JACQWO010000090.1 GCA_016209225.1 Desulfobacterales bacterium | reverse complement strand
GTCCGAAAGGCGACGAATAATGGCAGGACAGCCTATGTCGGGGTTCTATCCGCTCAGATACATGCTATTTATGTTGTCAAAGAACGTTTTTCGAAGGCTTGGGGCCAACTGAGAAAAATTTTCACCCTATTTGACCGTCGCTATGGGTATCCGCTCATAATGACTGCATAAGGGATCCCTGACTTTTTACGAGTCCATCATCATTACACCTTAAAAAAGTGGGAAATTACTGGTCTGTACGAGTAGGGAAGAAGCATCGTGCAGTTGCCATCGAAATGGAAGAGGGGTTGTTATGGTTCTGGATTGGAACACACACTGGGTATGATAAGTTGTTGAAATAAAAAGCCATAACAAATCGCTTGAGAGGGACTGGGCAAAGCTGTGCCGTTTTTGTAGGGCATATCTTCATCGAAGTTTTATTGCCGGTTGATATCAAAATTCCTGGCTGCCAGGATACCTCCCTCCTCATCCACCCTTTGGAGCAGGATCAATCCAGTGATGAAGAAAGAGATTACTGCCAGTATCGCTATTCTCTGACTACCTGTCCATGCTGATATAATTCCAAATACAAGAGGACCCATGGCAGCAGAAAATTTCCCGCTTATCCCATAGAATCCAAAGAACTCAGCCTCTTTATCTCTGGGAGTTAAAAGCCCCATCATGGATCTGCTCGCTGATTGACTGGAGCCCATTGCAATCCCTGCTAACATCCCGATAACAAAGAAAACAGATTTATCTTCTACAAAGTATGCTCCGATTACCACAACACACCAGATTAGAAGTGTTATTTCAATAGTCTTTTTAGGGAGGAGTTTGTCTGCAAGCCAACCAAAGAAGATAGCTCCCACGATGCCGGTGGTTTGAACTATTATGTAAAAGAGTATCAGTTCTGAGATATCCATGTGCAAAGTGTTCTTGGCGTAAATAGTGCTGAAGTATATAACTGTCGTGACACCATCAGTATAAATAAAGTATGACAATAGATACTTTGCCAGCTCTTTGAATTGTTTCACATGCCTGAAGGTATCCCTCAATCGTCTAAACCCCATAACGATATACGGATCATTCCTGTCCACTATTGCTTTTCTCCTTCTCTCCCTAAGGAAGAAGAAGATTGGCAGGGAAAAGACCAGGTAAAATACCGCGGATAGGAGAAATGTGAATCTGACATTTGGCAGATTCGATTCCTCAAACCCCCCTGATAAAAACGGTTTGCATATAATTATTGTGACAATTGCCCCCAGATATCCCAGTGCCCATCCATATCCGGATATTCGTCCGAATTTCTCCTGGGTAGTAATCTCCGGCAAGAAAGCGTTGTAAAATACATTCCCACCCTCAAAACCAATATTGGCGATTATGAAGAAGATCATCCCCTCTAAGATCATTCCTTCCCTCACGAAGAAGAGCATGCCCCCGAATACAATGCACAAGAGAGCAAAGAAGATAAGGAACTTTTTCTTTGCCTGGGCATGGTCAGCAATGGCACCCAAAACAGGTGAAAGAAGGGCGACCACAACCATTGATATAGAGCCATTAAGCCCCCACAGGAAATCAGCCTTATTTTCCAGCCCTTTAGCAACTATATCCCTGAAATACACAGAATAGACAAAGGTAACGATCATTACTGTAAAGGAGGTGTTGGCAAAGTCATAGAGCATCCAGGAAAACAGCTCTAGTCTGGTGGACCTTTTAAAGCTCATAATTTTTTCCTTAATCCCTTGAATTCTTTTCATCTACCAACTCTTTGGGAGATGGTTACTACTCAGGTAGGCACAGAGGAACAGAGAACCAAAGGCACAAAGTAGGAAAAAAACAACGAAACGACCCCACTCTGCTTTGTGCCTATGTGCCTTTGCCACTTTGTGCCTGAGTAGTTACGGGAGATGAATCTTATTTGAATATTAGATTTTAATGTAAATAATTGGCAAGTCAAATATTTTTTTCCTTGACAAATAGGGGGTGGCGCATTATTATTGCAATAGATTCTCAATAATAATTGTACTTGTGTTGAGGTATCTATGAACGAAATAGAGGTTTTCAGGAAATATGTGAAGGAAAGTGGGCTTCGGAATACACCTGAAAGAGAGGTAATCATCGAAGAGATATTCTTAACCCATGACCACTTCGATGTGGATACTCTCTATCTTTGTTTAAAAAACAAGAAGTGTAGTATATCAAAGGCATCTATATATAGAACAATCCCTCTGCTCATCGAAAGCGGTTTGATCAAGGAAGTCTTCTTTGAAGACGGCCATATGCACTATGAACACGTGTTAGGACATGAGCATCACTGTCATTTTCGATGTCTTGGCTGCGGAAAAATCATTGAGTTCAAGGAGGATGAAGTCATGGATATTGAGAAGAAATTCTCAAGAAGTCATGGTTTTGAAGTGACCGGGCATAAGCTGGAACTTTTTGGATACTGTAGAGAGTGTCTAAAGAAGGAAGGAAAGGATCGCAGAGTTTCAACTGTAGATAGAGTAGATAGAAACTAGAAATTAAACATTTGGAGATAATCAGTGAAATTCTTTTCAGCGAAAGGAAAAAGGGAAACAACACCTCAGTGCCACGGGCCGGCAGGGGAAAATATAGAGGGTTTGCAAAAGATAGTAATAGTCGGGAATCCCAATGTGGGTAAAAGCCTTTTGTTCAATAAGCTGACGGGGATGTACGTCACCGTATCAAACTATCCCGGAACCACTGTAACAGTTGATAAAGGCAAGTGTAAGATAAATGGCAGAGATTTCGGTGTAATTGACTTGCCTGGCATGTATTCTTTGATTCCCATTACTGAGGAAGAACGTGTTGCTAAATTGATGCTTCTGGAAGAAAAACCGAAGACAGTACTTCATGTGATTGATGCCAAGAATCTGGAGCGAATGCTGCCCCTGACACTTCAGTTAATTGAGGCAGGTCTTCCGATTATACTCGTAATAAATATGATGGATGAAGCAGAAGGATTAGGGATAAGCATAGATTTTAATGACCTGGAAGGCAAACTTGGCATACCCGTTGTTCCTATAATTGCTACGGCCGGTAAGGGTATTGATCAACTCATTGGAAAGATCGATCAATATGTACCTGTTTTGGATAAATTCCAGACCAGTTATCAGAAGGGTATAGAATCCTCTATAAAAGAAATTGAATCCTTCCTTAAGAACAGCTATCTAATTTCAAAACGGTCTGTTTCTCTATTGCTTTTACAAGAAGACGAGGATATGCAACGTTTAGTGAAGCAAAAGGAAAGCAAGGATTATGACCAGATCGACGGGATTCTAAAGAAAACGAGTCGCAAGTACGGTTACCCTTTAAATTATATCATAAAAATGAGATTACAAAATGAGGTCAGGAAAATAACTTCTTCATCTTTAGTAGCCGTACCTCTAAAAACGGCCGGTTTCAAAGAGAGACTTAGCAGTGTAATGATAAATCCAATAACTGGAATACCCATCTTGATCGCTATATTGTATTTGGGGCTTTATCAGTTTGTAGGAGTTTTGGGTGCAGGCAAACTTGTTAATCTGATTGAGGGGACAATCTTTGGTGAGAAAATTAATCCTGTAATAACCAAGTTTGTTATGAGCAACGTATCCTATATGCCGATCCAAGATTTGATAGTGGGTGAATACGGTATCATCACCTTAGGCATAACGTATGCCGTGGCTATAATACTTCCCATTGTTGGTACATTTTTCCTTGTGTTTTCTGTTATTGAGGATAGTGGATACCTTCCCCGGTTATCCATGCTGGTAGATAGGGTTTTCAAGAAGATTGGTCTGAGTGGAAGGGCGGTTATACCTATGGTGCTGGGGTTAGGTTGCAGCACTATGGCGACAATGGTAACCAGGACACAAGAGACTAAACGTGAGCGGGTAATTTCCACATTGCTGCTGGCTTTGGCTGTGCCATGTTCAGCGCAGTTAGGGGTCATTTTTGCCATTTTAGCAGGTCATCCACTGGCATTGTTTATCTGGGTTGTCGTAGTATTACTTAATTTTATTCTGATTGGTTTTTTGGCTGCAAGGATATTGCCGGGCGAAAAACCCAGTTTTTATATGGAGCTGCCCCCCCTTCGATTACCCAAGATTTCAAATGTCTTGGTAAAGACTTACTCAAGGATGGTATGGTATCTCAAAGAGGTTTTCCCTATTTTTATCGTAGTAAGTGTCCTGATCTGGATTTCTCAGTTAACAGGAGTCTTACATGTGATAACAAATGGTTTAGAGCCGGTTGTAAACCTTATTGGTTTGCCGGACGAAACCGCAAGGGTGTTTCTCTTTGGATTCTTCAGGCGCGATTATGGCGCAGCGGGATTGTACAGTATGCAAAATTCCCTCACGGGGATGCAGCTTACTGTGGCGGCAGTGATATTAACGCTTTTTGTGCCATGCGTTGCCCAATTTATGATGATGATAAAAGAGAGGGGTATAAAGACCGCAGTGCTGATCTTTACCTTCGTCCTCTTCTTCGCATTTGGGGTTGGTTTTGTTCTGAATCAGGCACTTGTTGCCTTGGGTCTACAATTATGAAATGCGTATTTTGTGGATATGAATTTAGCGATAAGGAAGGTGTTGAGGCTTGCAAAGGATGCCCAATGGCTAAATGTGACATGATAAAATGCCCAAATTGCGGATATGAAACCTTGCCTGAGCCAAAGTTGGTAAAATTCTTGAAAAGGTGGTTAAAAAGTTATGGTAACTAATGCCGGTCAAGAGATATTAGAAAAATTGTGGATTGATACTGTTGAGGGAGAAAACGAGTTTGTTGAGTTAAAGAAACTCGGCAGGGAGGGCACTATCAACAGATTGGCAAAGTCAGAGCATGTCGTAATCTCAGATAACAGGGTGAAATTAACGCCGAAAGGCAATCGGGAAGCTAAAAAAGTAATAAGAAGGCACAGGCTTGCAGAAAGGTTGCTTCACGATGTCCTGGATGTAGGTGTAGATGACATGGAGAGCGCTGCCTGTAAATTCGAGCATATTATATCTGAGGATGTTGAAGAGAGTATATGCACATTATTGGGGCACCCAAGGGAATGTCCACATGGTAAGCCGATACCGCCCATCAGATGCTGTAAAGAAGGAAAGGAAATTGCCGAAAAGATTGTAACGTCACTTTCAAAATTAAGAAAAGGACAACAGGGGAAAATAGTTTATATTCTGACCAAGAACCACAAAAATCTACAGAAACTTTTGGCAATGGGGATACTGCCAGGTGTGCCTGTCGAGGTAATCCAAACATACCCCTCGTATGTGTTTCAGGCTGGACAAACACAGATTGCGATAGATAAAGAGATAGCCGATGACATATTTGTTCGTTTTGTATGAAGGGTGCAGTGCAACGCCTTTTTACGAAGCCATCAAAGGTGAAGCTACTAATCTTTACCCCGAATCGGAATTTTCTGGATGATGCTTTCTTTTTTGATCTGTGCTTCAACAACTGGCGGGTTAACATCAAAATAGGCGGCTGCCTCATTTGATATATATGACCAGATATCATCGGGAATAGAATCGAATTCCGAAAAGGTATCTTGATATTTAAGAACAATATCTCGGCACACTTCTTCAAGGCGGCTTGTCGGCACGAGCAAATGACCAGCAAACCAATTCCCATGTGTTTCAAACCAGCCTATCTCTTCTCGAGGAACATGTAGTCTCCAATAAACAAATTCTTCAACCGATTTATATGGCAGATTTTCATAGACCGACTTATGTAAAACGTAATGCCCTATTTCGTGGGCAAGGGTGTAGCGGTATTTTTCGTTGTACTGATCGTACTGGACTTCATCTACATAAATCGTCGACATATCGGAGCTGAGAAAACCGTTTAGTCCGAAGTCTTTGAACAATCTTGGGAAAGGAAAGATGTTAAAGCCCAGTTTCAAATCCAGAATGTCCTCGATAGGAATAGGAATTTCCAGGGAAGGATAGTACTGCTTAAGGAAATTATTTGCAATTCTACCTACTTCTGAATAGGTATAGCGAGGTAAATTAAGTTTCAACGCAAATCCTTTTTGATAGCTGAGACAAGTTTCATCAAGGTCTCTTCATTAAGGCTTTCATTTCTGGCCGTTCTAAAAAGAACCGGCAGTGCGCTCATAATTTCTTGATTAGAAATCATATCCTCTGGTAACTTACCAGCACTTGTGGCAGCCAAATCAGAGAATTCACGCCATTCCTCGGGATCTTCTTTAATTCCCAACATGGCGGCGTATTTGGCCAACGACTCTTTTGACTGCGGTGGCCTTGAAAGTCCTCTTTCCAGTTTGCTGATATTTCCCGGATCTAACTCATGAATACGGCAAAATTCTCTTAAAGTCAGGCCAAGGCCAATTCTTTTTTGTTTAAAGAAGTTACCGAATGTCTTCGCAATCATTATCTCACCCCCCTTCCTGTTGTATAATATTACACAACATGCCAGACATGTCAAGAGATATTTTATCAGCCAAAATTATTTCTCAGGATGAAATTAACCAGTGTTTTTACTGCTTTTTTCTATTATGGCGATTTCTTCTTCGGTCAATCCATACAGCTTATACACCATCCGGTCAATTCCCGCTTCGAGGCGAGGGACAGCGGGGCTGTAGGGGTCAGAGAGGATGACGCAGGTGCGTTCTCGATGATGGGGCTTTCTAAGTAGTGGAAGCGGGGGGAAACCGAAAAAAACTGATGAATGAAATCAACTCCCCTTTTTTCTTGGAACTTTAGCTTTTCTTGAGCACTGCTATACGCTATCTCAAAACTCTGGAATTTATTCAACTCATTCGAAGGCGCCTCCTTTTAAAGAATTCTTCGCTTCCTTCAACCACTCTCTCGCCTTTTTTAAAGATTGCGTGGCCTTATTTTTTGAAGGCGGGATTTTTCTAAGCAATCCTCCCCTTATACAATCGTTATAATTGAATGGCATCTTTTTCTCCGTAAAGAACGATTGAGCCGAATGACAATGAGTGGTAGAAAAGCTCATCGTCCTTTTTCATCTTCTCAATCTTCTTGGTAGTTAAGAATAGAGGCTTTACATTCCTTATTTTCTTATTCATTTGAGCAGTTAAAGAAGCAACTTTCTCATCGCTTACTTCCTTAATCTTTATCCAGAGGTCCACATCGGATTCATCTGTGTTTTCGCCTTTGGTATAGCTTCCATAAAGGCCAGCAGCTTCCACAAAGTCAAACTTCTTAAAAATTTTTACATCAATACCAGTTATATTCAATAAAATTTTGGCAGCTTTTGTGACTGCCGAATTAGTAATAAGGTATTTACCATTAGACTTTCTGGCGATTCCCTCTTTAGCCAAAATATCAAGATATTTAGAAACCAACCCTTTGCTTATATTAAGCCTGGCGGCAATGACATTGACACTGATAGGCTGCTCGCTAAAGATAACGGCTTTCAGTATCTTGATCCGTTCTTTTGTAGAAAAAATGCTTTCCACTCTTGCCCCCTGACAAGTGTTCACGATGCATGAACGATTCGTTCACATTTTATGAACATTTATGTGGCTTGTCAAACAAAACTTACAAAATAGCCGTGAATACCTACAACAATGGGCTTTAGCCCATTGCACCCCTCCACTTTGCTTCAGACAGACAGCCTTGCTTCAGACAGACAGATGAAGCTGTCTGTTGTGTCCGGATGAGAGAATCGGTCATCTGTCTCTTCTTCCGTCAGGCCATAGAGATGGTGAACGAGGTGGTTAATTTGGGTTTCGTATGCTTTTACCTGTGCCTGTTATAGCGGTCTCTGGTTTAAATCAATACTCATTTTTTATCCTTCCGTTTTGGGATATTCTTTGCTTTTTGCTCAATCATCCTCGCTGTGCGATCAAAATCACTTTCGAGTTTATCCTGTGCTTTTATCCTTTTCAAGTTGAACTTGTCATACTGCTTTTCAGCATGCTGGATTGCCATTTCATGTGATATCTTGCCTGCATGATCCAGAATATCCCTCTCATTAAGCTGAAGAAATCCGTCGAGTTTTTCAATCCAGTCCTTCATATACATGGGAATTCTGCGCATTGCCTGACCTTCGGCAAATACCAGATATTGTTCCACCAGATTATTAAGAGCCAGAAGCTCTTCTTCAGTCAGGTAGTTTTTGGCAATGCTAACATCATGCTTGCGGACTGTACTACCGCGCCAACTGGTAAGTCCCATACTCTGCTTGACGCTATCGGAGCGCTCAAACACGATTTCGGCGGCAGTTTTGCCAGTAATCGCCCAGTGCATCTTGTTCTGAACTGTCTTAAAAAATTCAATGCTGATTTCCTGTGTGGGATCATAATTGACGCTGGTAGCATAGATGTCGGTTATTTTTTGATAGAACCGGCGTTCAGAAGTGCGTATGTCCTGGATGCGCCGCAGTAATTCTTCAAAATAATCAAATGGCTGATCTGGATTTTTAAGCCGTTCGTCATCAAGAACAAAACCTTTGACGATGTATTCGCGAAGTCTTTGCGTTGCCCATTGACGGAAACGGGTAGCGACCAGTGACTTAACCCGGTAACCCACAGAAATTATCATGTCAAGGTTATAAAAATCAACATTACGGCTTACTTGTCTGCCGCCTTCGATTTGAACTGTCAAGAATTGCTTGACTGTTGCTTCAGGGGATAGCTCGCCTTCTTCATAGATTCTTTTAACATGTAAACTGATGTTCTGTTTCGTCGTCTGAAAAAGCTCCGCCATCAGCTTTTGTGAAAGCCAAACCGTCTCCTCCTGAAAACGGACATCGATCTTTATTTTTCCGTCTTCGGTCTGGTAAAGGATTATCTCGGAGCGAGGTGATTTATCCGGCAGGTTGGTCATAGATTGTCTCCTGAATATTTTCTCACCACAACTTCAAGCCTATTATCATCAACAGTAAAAGATAACGGCCTTTCATTCGGTTTATAACCCGAGTATGCGGTCACTTTAGAATAATGTCTATTCACGATAAAAATAGCCGTAAACATTGACAACAATGGGCTTTAGCCCATTGCACCCCTTCCCTTTGCCTCAGACAGACAGCCTTGCCTCAGACAGACAGCTGAAGCTGTCTGTTGTGTCCGAATGAGAGAATCGGTCATCTGTCTCTTCCTTCCACAATTTTTATCTCTTCCTCAGTCAAGCAATAGATCTGGTAGACGAGGCTAACAATTTGCTATTCAATAATTGACTATCTTTTTTTACGAATACTCATCCGTTTAGTACCTGAAAGGTTTTTGACTGTTCCTGGCACGCATTGTTTCTTCATTGCTTCAACAGCTACATTCATGAGATTCTGTGGAACCTGAAAAATCCTCCCTGGTCTGTTACAATCTTTCAATTCCTGTAGAGTGGGATATCCGATGATAAAGGTTTGCCCCTCTGGACAGATTATTGTAAAGCTGCTTTTAGCCTTTCAAGCATTGGTGCTGACGTTTCGCAAAACTCTGTGTTTATTGCCAGCCAGCGCTTATATGCTGTCACATCCCTATTGATAGAAACAGCACCAGCACCTTCAACTCTTTTTTTATAATCAAGCAATAGATCAAAAAAAGTTGTTATTTCCGCATAAAGTTCCTTTGATAGCGACAGTTCGTATTTCCCAAACAACGGAACAAATTCTTTCGTTCTTTCATGTAGTGCCTTGGATACTTGACTATTGCGTGAGTTTTCGGAATCATAATATTGCTTAACAAACAAGCCGATATCGTTGTAGAGGCAACTTAAATAAGAATAAATTTCATTATACCCATTTTTCTTCCCAGGCTTTTCAGGTATTTCGCTATCACTAAGTTTTCCGCTCTCGATGTACTGATACAGTTGGTCGCGATAAGCTTTAACTTCATTGGTTTGAATAGACTTTGATTGGCTGGTTCTGGAATCGTATTCGTCATGATGATCGAGACATAAGAAAGCCAAATTGTCTGGCCTGCTATTGGCCGGGTCACGGTCAAGATGTGCAATCTGCCCCCTCTTACGCATAGAATCGTAATTCAGGCCAAAACATAGACAACAACGTCTCTTGCTCTTTTCGAGGATATACTCATCAGTCATAAGGTTTTTCTTGCGTTGAGCTTTTGCCATAATGCTGATTCCCGTGACCACCACGTGTCACCACCGGGCACGGTTTTCTTGCGCTCAGTGTGAAAGCGCTTTATTATATGTTGTGGTCATTATCGTGATTTTCACCAAACGGAATTGTGTAATACAGATTTATTTTTACGGTTCTTTTGAAATAATCAGTATTATATCCCTCGAATATTTTGACGACTGCCGTTTTTACGGAATCCCTTGCCATTGGATAATGGGCTGAAGCATACATATTTTATTGAATTATTCACCATCAGAAAGTTTATTATCCGCCAGTTCGGATAATGAAAACATTGATTGCTGCACAAAGTCGCCGCCAACTCTCATATACTTCGTTCCTCGCTTCCCTTTACTTGTATCCGGCATCAACATACCTGCGTCAACCCATTTCTTCAGCATCCTGGAAGCTTTGAGCGTATCTATACGGGCAATGCGGCATAACTCGCGATTGCTGATGAAGCCATTACGATCAATCCAATCGCTAACCTGTTCCCACACGGCAGGACGCTCTTCATTCAAGAGTATAACCATTACGGCATCATGTTCCAGATAGGGGGAAGAAAGATACAGTGGTGGATAGAGTCCGACGGCATGCATGGTGGAAAACATCATCCTTACCCCTTCGCCGGCATCAATGTTTGGAGGAGATGGAAACTCTCGAAGATGATTTACAATCAATGGATTACGGCTGAAAGATCGGGCATATTGAATAGTCACTGCAGTGATGTGGGCGGGAAAAAGCCCGGGGTTTTCAACTTCAATGCGGTTGTCAAATATCCTGACATGAATATCCCGGTTAATATGATAATCCCGATGAATAACGGCGTTGGTCAAGGCCTCCTTGATCACGCGGGTCGGGTAGCGATGCGCCGTTTCAAAACCGGAAGGGGCAAGCATCAGGCCCGCGGCAATCTCATTGAGCACATACTCGTAGGCATCAGAAATCTGGTGAACCAAGGGACCAGTGACGGTTTTCGGCGTTTTTAACAAATTGGGAACCGGGCCATGTTCAATCTTCAGCCCCGAATAGTGGAATACTCTTATAGCCGCCTTGCCGGCCAAAATACCGGACGGATCATCGGCGAAAAGGAGTATGGCGGCTTTGGTCGGCAGAATCTCTTTCCCTTTCTTTTTAGCAAGACCGATGCGAAACATTCTGTCTTTAATGTCGCTCGAAGACAGCTTTCGAGTGGCACAGTAAATCTTCCAGACGTCGGTATCCAGCAATTCGAACGGAAGATCAACCAACTCTCCCTCGGCACTGATGACGCCTCGGGCAAAACAGAGGTCATTGATCTCCCCGGCTGTCATCTCGCGATTGCCCTTTTCCAGGCGCTTCCAGGTGCCATCCGCAACAATCGAGTGCACTTTGGCGCTCTTCTGGACCACAACGACCATAAGTTCGCCCGTAGCACCATCCCGCAAGGTACATGGCAGACTTCTCCAGATTATTCCTTCAATTGAAGGGGTAATACGATGAGTTACCTGCTCGTGCAATTCATCGACGGCTTCCGGGTTCTCCTCGATGCCATAAAGACGAGCGGTGCCTTTTGCCTTTTTCAAGTCTTCCATTCCCAGTACCAGTAAGCCCCCTTCGGTATTGGCGAAGGCGACAATGGTCTCCAGTGCCTTGTGCACCATTTTCCCGGATACCCGCTTAAACTCAAAGTTGCGGCTCTCGTCCATCAGGCACAAGCCTTTCACCAACTCACCATTGCCGGAAGATGCTTTTGCTCTCTTCATGTGTTCCATATTTTGTTCCTTTGCGGATCGGAGATAATAACGATCTTCACAACATATTTAATTTGCTATGTTTCTTCCGATTCTTTCGGTTATTATCTTTTCTACAGGATAATAAACGATACCAGGTTTTCATTTATCACTCTTGCGCCCCAACATCGACCAAGGCGTAAACAACTACCAATTCCTTATGAACTCCGCTAGTAAATATTTTGTTTTTTTCATATTTTTCTAATATCTAATTCCTCTCTTTAAAAAATCCTTAAAACAAGCTGTTAAGGCCAAAATCAAGCCTGATTTATAGTTTTTTCATGCTATTTCCAGCTAGAGAGTTAGTTCGGTACGACCGAGGTTCGTTGACGCGAATACCTACAACAATGGGCTTTAGCCCATTGCTCCCTTCTACTTCGTTTCAGACAGACAGCTAAAGCTGTCTGTTGTGTCCGAATGAGAGAAACGGTCATCTGTCTCTTCCTTCTACGATCGCTATCTCCTCTTCCGTCAGACCGTAGAGTTGGTAAACGAGGTGGTTAATTTGGGTATCAGTAATTGACTATCTTTTTTTACGAACACTCATCCGTTTAGTATCTGAAAGGTTTTTGACTACTCCTGGTACGCCTTGTTTCCTCATTTCTTCCGCTGCTGTAGACATAAGATTTTGCGGCACCTGTAAAACCTTCCGTGGTCTGTTACAATCTTTCAATTCCTGTAGAGTGGGATGTCCGATGATAAAAGTTTGACCTTCTGTACAGATTATTGTAAAGCTGTTTTTAGTCTTTCAAGCATCGGTGCTGACTTTTCGTAAAACTCTGTGTTTATTGCCAGCCAGCGCTTATATACCATCTCATCCCTATTGATAGAAACAGCGCCTTCAACTCTATTTTTATAATCAAGCAATAGATCAAAAAAAGTTGTTATTTCCGCATAAAGTTTTTTTGATAGCGACAGTTCGTATTTCGCTAACAACGGAACAAATTCTTTCGTTCTTTCATGTAGGACCTTAGATATTTCACTATTACGTGAGTTTTCGGAATCGTAATATTGCTTAACAAACAAGCCGATATCGTTGTAGAGGCACCTTAAATAAGGAAAAATTTTATTATACTCATTTATCTTCTCAGGTTTTTCGTGTATTTCGCTATCACGAAGTTTCCCGCTCTTTATGTATTGATATAGTTCGTCACGGTAAGCTTTAACTTCACTGATTTGAATAGACTTTGATTGGCTGGTTCCGGAATCGTATTCGTCATGATGATCGAGACATAGGAAAGCCAAATTGTCTGTCCTGCAATTGGACGGGTCACGGTCAAGATGTGCAATCTGCCCCCTCTTACGCATAGAATCGCAATTCAGGCCAAAACATAGACAACAACGTCTCTTGCTCTTTTTGAGGATATACTCGTCAGTCTTAAGGTTTTTCTTGCGTTGAGCTTTTGCCATAATGCTGATTCCCGTGACCACCAGGTGTCACCACCGGGCACGGTTTTCTTGCGCTCAGTGTGAAAGCGCTTTGTTATATGTTGTGGTCATTATCGCGATCTTCACCAAAAGGAGTTGTGTATTTAGCCCCATCAATAGCTTTGAATGAGTAGGAGATACTTTTGGCATCAAAAAGTGAGCAGTCAGCTTGCTGTGCTGATGAAAGATCAAACAGAGCCATATTATATCCTTTACCAAGCGCACTCTTATATTTTAAACCATCAAATTTTTTAGATTTAAAAAATTCGGCAATTTCTTGCGTAGGTATATAATCTGCTATTTTATCGGAACGCTGAACAGGTTTTGTAAATGCTTCATTTATGTTGCCCCAAATTACTTTTTCAACAAAATTTTTATCATAATTAATGCACAATCTCACGGGGAGTGTAGTAGACGCCGAATTGCTTATTGAACTTGCTTTCATCGCCCTTTTTGCCGCTCTTTAATGCCTTCTTGTATTCATCAAAGTTATCGGGTCGGATCGCGTTGAATTTCTCGTAGGCTTTTCCCAGCAACTCAGGATCAATCGCTACTTCCTTTTCCAGCGGTTCGTCTTCTTTGACGGTGAAATTGTAACGGTCAAAGACATCGAGTATACCGTCTCCGGTATCACCTTCTCTGGTCTTATTCTCATTGGAAAACAGGCTATTGGGAAGGAGAATATCAGTTTTCACCCAATCATAACCGCCATTGTCGCCGATTGGATCAAAGAGACCGCCGTTTAGGAAAGGGATTTTGCAGTTGAACTGGCTGTAATAGTGGTCATCGTGGCTGCGGTCAACCCGCAGGGCTTCGTAAAAGAGCGGCTCCAGAATGTCGTTGAAGAAGTTCTTGCCTGCCTGCCGAAGCGTCGGCGCAGGCAGGTAATCGCCTCTTTTGTATCCTTCAAATAGTTGCCTTAAGAAGTCTTTTGGCCCTGTTCCCCAGTCGGCATCGCGGGCAACACCAAACCAGCCTTTTTTCTGCAGGAAGTAGAGAAAAACGATCTGCCCCAGCAGTTTCTTGGCAAAGTCAACAGTGTTCACGCCTTTGGCTTCAAAGTCGGCTTTGATTTTAGCGTCGTTTTCCACCACTTTATCCAATGCTTCTTTTGTACGGATAAACAGATCGCGGTATTTGAGGAAGAACTCTTTGGTAACGGTTTCTATATTGAAGGCATCTTCCAGTTGGGCAAGGGTCGGTGCCTGCGCGTCATTTGCCAGGATGTTGACCAGCCGGCTCTGGGCGGTGTGGCTGTTTTCGTTGACGCCAACCAGGAATGACCAGCGCCTGGCAGGAGTAAACTCTTCTTTCACCTTCATTCTGCCAGTTGGAGTCTGCTCAAATTTATAATCCATCCTGACCAGCGAGAAACGCCAGTCCTCTTCATCCGGGGATACAAAGGCAACCAGTGCCGCTTCCTTTTCATTTGAACTGCCATATTTACCCTGTAGATAACCGGCAACAAAGTTGCGTTGATTAGTGCGGGCGCGTTCAAGGGAAGTCTTTCTCTGGAGCTTGATGACAAGAATATCAATTCTATTTTCGCCGTCGTTAAATTTACCTATTCTCTCAAGTGTGCTTATATATTGTCTGTAAGCTTCAGGAACGAATTGTCCATGATAAGCGAAGGGGGCTTCTTCAATACGATTCAGGAGGTTTTTGACGAACGCAGTAAAGCGTGTCTTATCAAAAGGTTGCTCAAAGGTTTCCTTGATGATATTTTGCGCCTGCTGTTTATCCATATTTTATCCCGTTTTATACTATAGGGCAACTATTGTGGAATCACACAATTCATGTAGGGCAAACCATTATCAACCATTCATGAGCTGTTTATGTATTTGTCGGATTTATGTCGTGTTTGTCGTAATAGCCGCTATATTACCCCGATTCGTTTGAGAGTGAAGCTACCTGTCCTTGATATATCAGCTGCTGTTAGGCTTATAGCTTTGTACTCAAAGCCAAACTGTGATATTCGCCAGATAATCGCCAAAATCGCCAAGCAATTGCCAATTAATCGCCAGATTTATTAAGGACATAATGCACGCTTCTACCCCTGCCTGCTTTTTCAAAAATCTTCAAATGAACCAGATGATTCAAATCTATTCTTGCGCCTTCATCCGATAAACCTGTAAGTTCACGGTATCCGCTATTAGTGATTTCCCCTTTTTCTTTCACAAAGAGAATAGCTTTTATTTGTCTTTCATTTAATTCCATCTTTTTTAAGTTCTCTTTATTCCATTTATCTTTATAAAAAATAACAGTCATCACACCATGTTCTTCTTTAAAATCAGGTTCGGGTAGTCCCTGTTCGACACATTTTTCAACAATCTTAATGGTTCCCCGTCCCCACGCTTCAATGAACCCGGCATAATAAAAAACCTCTGCCAAAAGTTTATTCCTTGGTTTGGATATATGAGTTGATTTCAGGCTTTCCACCGGCACTTCCGGCGGTAAACTACCTGCATTCATGATGATCAGTTTATCCGGATAAATTCTGATTTGAATCTGTGAAAATCCCCAGTAATCCCGATGAATAAGCGCGTTAATGATCGCTTCCCGCAAGGCTTCATAAGGATATTCGAGAATATCCCGGCGATGAATTCCTTCAAATTTTATTTTACTCTGTAGATATTTGGTTCTGAGGATTTCCAGTGAACTTTCCAATTGCTGGAACAGATTTCCCTTAACAATATCGGTTGTTTGAATATCGGTATCAGTTAAGAAGCGCCCGATTTTTACGACGGCATGGCTATAAAACCACTGAGGGTCTTTTCCAAAAAGAAGAAATACGGCTCGTTTCAAATGTTGATTATCGGTAAGATTCAATTTTTGTAAAATCGGAATCAAATCTGTTTCACGAACAATGGAAGGGATTCTATCAACGGCATATCGCTTAAAATCTTCAATGGTCGATTTATCAAGAAGTTCCCAATCGCCCCTATCTTCAACGGCATCATCCCAGGTAACACCTGTTTTTTTAATTAAAAAATCCGCCAGATCTTTTCCATGCAATTCCTGAGCGGTGCTCCCTCTTCTTAGATAATATTTGCCATTGTAAGAAATGGGAACGGAAGATGGCGGAACCGTGATCTTGATTATTTCTTCCTTGTTCTCCCTGTTCAGTTCAACAGAGGGAAGGATTCCCAGTTTATTTCTGATTGTATTGGGTATATCCTCAAGCAGTTTTTTAATGTTCTTCAATCCGGTAGGTGTCCCCTGGTCATCCAATCCGATAAGCAACACTCCGCCGCCACTGTTTGCAAATGCCGAAACAACTTTAAGGCAGTCATCCCGCCAATTCTGTTTATATTCAACACGTTGAGATTCTTTATTCGTCATGTTTATTCACCTGTTAAATACAACGACAGGATGACTTCCCGTTTTCCAAACACCGCCGGGTTCTGTTCGGCATAATGGCCTTCCAGCAGCTTTGCCGGTATATTGGTTTGAAGTACTGCCAGCACCTTGAAGGGATTCATAATTTCGCCCTTAAGTGCATCCATGGCTTTCAGGGCTTGTTTAGTTGTCTGTTTAGGCAGGTTGCCTTCTTCAAGGCGTGTAATGACCTTCCTAAGATAACCCTCCTGATCGTCGGTGAGCTTCTGTGTATTTTTCATCGTGGCTTTCAGGATTTTCAGGATTTGCGCCGCACTGTCGCGTCCTCCCCTTGAAGCCTGTTGCGGTATTTCTTTGGTAGTCACGGAAATAGAGGCTTCTTTGTTTTTATCCAGCAAGTAGTAGAAGTGCTCCGGCAATTTCTGCTTTGGCTCATCGGGATTGCTCTCCAGCAGTTTTGCCGCGGAAATGAAATCGAGTTCTGCTGTTTCCTGCTTAGTGCCAGCTTGAAAGAATTTTTGCAGTTTGCCTCTCCGGAAATAGGTGAGCAGATTGCTCGTATATTCGGCGTGATGTTTTGCCGTGCGCGCCTTTTTGGGCAAGCGTTTTATCTTTTCAAACAGGTCAGGGTTTTTATCGCGAATTTCTTTGATAACATAGAGGTATTTCAATTCACTTTCCCCTATCTCATCTTCACCTTCAATGGCCTGCTTAGAAATCAGACGGTTAAAGAGTTCATGCGAGCCGATCGGTTCACCCTCGGTTAATAGCTCGGCGTCACCGCCCAGGAGGGTAAGAAAGGCATTGATCTTTGCTTCCGCTGCCTCTTTGAGCTTGATCTGGTCGTTGGACTGGACTGTGGGAAAAAAATTGAAGGTGTAAATGGTATCATGCTTTGTGTCCACCCGGTTGATACGGCCTACCCGCTGCATCATGCGCGTCGGGTTCCAGGGGATATCATAGTTGATGACCGTATTGGAGCGGTGCAGGTTGACGCCTTCGGACAATACTTCTGTGGAAACCAGTATCCGGTAATCATCTTTCGGATGGCGGGCACGGGCATCAAAGTTTTCGATGACCTTATCGCGTGTGGCTTCACCCGAATCGCCGGTGTAGCACAAGACTCTGTCCGGGTATTTTTGATGTAAATTCTTAAACAGATAGTTGGCTGTCTCCTTTGACTCCGTGAAGATGATGAGATGATTCTCTTTCAAGACCGAAGCCGTTGACAGCTCGCGCAAGAATTTTAGTAATTTCGGGTCGCGTTCAATATGCGTCCACAGTTTTTTGATCTCCAGTAGAATGTCATGGTCATGCTGCAAATCAGTTCGCAGTACTTCACTAAATTCGTTACTGTCAAATCGTTCCGCTTTGCCTTCATCAATCAGGCACTGCACCGCTTCATCGTCGTCGTTTTCCAAGAGTTCAAAGATTTTATTCGTGTGCTTTTTGCTCACATAGACATTGCCGTTATCAAATTCCCTGATGAACACTTCATAGGAGTTCAGGAACCTGCCCACCGAATTTCTGAATGCAAAGAAACTGCTTTCTAATCGTTTGACTAACAGGATTTTCATGAACCTGCCCATGTTTAGCTGGGATTGCTTCTCAAGCTGGTCCACCTTGCCTTGATAATAGAGCATGGGCATATAGCGGGCATATTTAAATTTATCCACGATCAGTGCGATAGTCTCACTGAATATCTCATCCTCTTTCTCGTTGAGTTCATAAAAGAGCGGAGTGGGCTTTTCAACCCCGGGGAATTTCAATCCTTGCTGGGTAATATCGTTGGAAAAATACTTTTCAATTTCAGTGCGGGTGCGGCGCACCATCAAATATTTTAGAACCTTTTCCCTGATTTCCCGCGCGTTTTCTTTTACGGCGCTTATGTATTTATCATAATCTTTTTGGCGATCCAGTTTTTTCAGTTTCTGATCGAGGCGGCTGAAAAACCCTTCCAGATCAGGCAGGTTGGGAATTGTGCTTTTCTTGGCCGGCTGGAACAATTTTAACAGGCTGAGAATATCTTTTGGGGCGTTGTTGTAGGGCGTGGCTGTGACCAGCATGACCCTTTTGCCGCGGCAGATTTCCGCCAGCTTCTCATAGGTAATCGTGGCTTCCGTTCTAAAGCGGTGCGCTTCATCGATAATGATGTTGGTATATTTTTCGGTTCCTTTGTAAAGCAAATCGTCTAATTTGCCAAGCGATTCAAAATCAGCCGGCACGCGAAAATCGGAAAAAACATTAGTCCAGGAACCGGGGTTGGTTTTTTCGAGAAGCATCGGGGGTGCAATAACCAGGGTTCTGCCGTCAAGCTGACCTGCCAGCATGGCGGAGATATAAGTCTTGCCTAATCCCACCACATCTGAAATAAACACACCGCCGTACTCCAGCAGGATTTTTTTGGCGTTTAAAACCGCCTGTTCCTGATATTCGAGTTTTTTGAATTCAGACGGGAGATATTTAATGAACACTTCGCCTGTCTGTCCTAGTTCATCTTTGAAATATTCATAGAGAAATTTCAGATAAAGCTGATAGGGCGCGATATTCTGGCTGAGCCATGTCTTCTCCTGTATTGTCTGAACATATCTTTCGCTGACATCTACCGCGTCCTTCCACAATTCATCAAATTTTTGGCGGGAAAACTCATAGTCGCTGCGGTTTTTCAACTCCACATTGAATTCCAGATTGTCAATGAGGCCTGCGCGGGTAAAGTTGCTGGAGCCGGTAATTACCCGTCCGACATCTCTGTCTCCTTCAACAAAAGTCATAATGTAAAGCTTGGCATGGATATTTTGCGATGGATAGGCTCTGATTTCCAATTTTTTATCCCTGACCCATTCAATAAACTTATTCACCCCTTCTTCTACTTTTTTATTGTCTTCTGAATCAGCCAACTCCTGTTCTATCAACTTTTCAACTTCTTCCTTAGTCTCGGCATGTGAAAATTCAATGGCTTGCTGCTTTGGTTTACCTGCCTTATCGAGCAAATCATAGGTCTGCCTGTTAGTGCTGATGCCGATCAGAATTCGGATTCTTTCTGTTTTTTCCAGTGATTCATACAGGGCGTGGAAGCCGCTGGTATAGAAATACCCCACAAGGCAATCAAAAAGAGAAGTGTCTTTAATCAACACTTCAAATCTGTCTTTCAGGCTTTGATTTTTTTCGTTTGTTATGAAGGATAAATCTGTAGTCATCAGAGGTCACTTTTTATAGTTCTTAGTACAGTTCGGGGCAATTGGGGTCGGGCCAAACTATCTTCTGGATATTTATTGATTTAATGTGGATCGATATAATTATAATACCCAACATAAGCCATAGTGTCAAACGCTATTCAGTTTATTAAGAAACGGTTGGATACAGTTTCCCTTGAATAATGGTACGTACGTTCGTATCAGGCGGGGTAAAATCGAAAACGGCTTTTAAGAAGGACATTATGATCTTGTAGGTAGCTCCCCACAGTATTTCATCTGGCTGGCCGTCTTCACGATGGATAAAGCAGTCATAATCGACCCAATCGTTATGGAACATCTTTCTAAACCTTCCTTCTACTTTTAGTTTGTAGGTGGCATAGTCGTTATGGTTAAACAATGATGTAAGGGGGATTCTTAGAATCTTATCAACTTCCCAGTTTGGTTTGAGGTTTGTCTCTTTCTTCATTATCCCTACCATTGGGAAGACCAACCTATGGAACAATTCTAACCTGTAACACCTCAAAGCCCCCAAAAAATCTATCTTAAAGGGGTTGAGTCTTATCTCTTCAAAGCCTTCCCGAAGGGCATTGCCTAAAAAATACATGATGGTCTGGAAGGATTCCCTGTTGTTTTTCTTGTTCATCTGGAACCCCAGGCCTTTCCTCAATGGAAGGATGTGTGGGATTATCAAGTGGCTCAATATGAGGTCCATCCATTGCTTGGGATGCCCTCCTGGAAAACACAAATCCCCTGGCTGGTGTACATTAACAGATCTTTTATTCAGTAAAAAAAAGTAGTTGTCCTCCGAACTGCTGTGTATTGGGTGTTTTCCAAGAAGGACAAGCACCCCTGCTGTTTCCCATTTGACTCCACTCTTTCTCTCTTCTCGAATGAATGCCATCTGTTCCCTGTAATCGAGGGGAAGTTCGGCAAGGGCATGAACGATTCTGTTTCCTAACTCGTATTCCAATCTGTATTAAACCTTTACAACTTCTTTAGCCGTCGTCTATTGATGGCTTCGTAAAAAGTAGTCACTCCGGTGAAAACCGGAGTCCAGGAGGCTTATAACATCTAAAAGAACTGGATTCCGGCTTTCGCCGGAATGACAAGAAAGAGGGTTCCCTGACTTTTTACGAGTCCATATTTATGGATGAAGGGGTTTTCTCCAATTACCAAAGGACACTACTATGCCATTTTCAACATCGGCCTTGTAGAGCATACCATATACATGGCCTCTGTGGTCAGTGGGGCTATAGGAGATGGGCCCGGTTAAACCTCCTCCGCCAAACTCCTTTATGGTCTCCATCGCCTGTAACAGGGTTTCATTGTTTAGATCTCTCCCCGCCCTCTTCATACCTTCTGAAAATATAGTTGCAATAATCCAGCCGGCCGTATAGTACTCACTGCGGTATGGTTTATCGGTGCCAGGGTGAAACCTTAGGGTTATTTCCCTCATCTTTTTAACCGCCGGGACATCTTCATACCATGACCTGAAACAATTTACTCCAACAGTCCCCCTGGCCGCTTCTTTAGACATCGTAACGGTATCCAGATTTGTGTCTGTTATAGTTGTTAAAAAGTTTGTCTTCAAACCAAACTTCCTCGCCTCTCTTAAAAAGATGGAGGCAGGTGCAATAACGTGATGAAGTATTACAAAATCAGGGTTATATTTCTTCATAGAAAGAACCTGAGATGTGGCTTCAAGAGAGCCCATATTTAATATTTCCTCATGGAGTTCAACACCATATATCTTTGCCTGTATCCTGGCCTCTGTTCGTCCTACTTTGCCAAATTCCACATCGGGATACACAATTGCAATCTTAGGATTTTTGGATTTCAGGTCCTCCATTACGTAGTCAAATAATATCCTGATTGCAGCCTCATAACTTAAAGAAGCACCAAAAACATATCTTTTCAGGGGCTTGGACATGGTCTCAGCTGCGGTTATGGGTACGGTCACAACCTTTTCCTTTGCTATTTGAGATAACAAAGCTGTAGCCTCACCTGTAGATGTTGGTCCAAAAAAGGTGAATACCATATCCTTATAAAGTAATTTTTTGAAGGCTGACATAGCCCTGGGTATTGAGTAACCGCTATCCTCAGAAACCAACTCAACTTTTCGACCATTGATCCCCCCTTGTTCATTTATATGGCGGATATAGTTGCGTACCCCTTCCGTAATGGACTGTGAATCTTTTGCAATGGGTCCTGTGTCGGCTGTGATATGACCCATTTTTATTGTGTCCTTTGTTACCCCTCTGGTTTCAGCGGAAATTGCACTATAGCAGAATAATAAAAATGGTGCGATTAGGAAAATGCTGATATTTTTCATCGTTACCCCCTTTCAAAAATTATTAATAATTAAAAGTCTATAAGAGACCTTTGCACAACCTACCGAGAGCTTTGAAGAAGTGTCCCTGAGAGTGAATTCATAGATTTTTTGGGGAACCCACCTTAGCGAGCGTAATGTAGAAAATTCAAATGTTTGAGCCCGAAGGGTGAGTTTGTAAATTTTCAATGGAGCGAGCTTAGATGGGCCAAAAAATGTATGCTAAAGCGAAAAGGGGTACTTTTTCAAAGCTATCTATAAACCTCTAACCTGTTAGTGGAAAATCAGAGTGGGAATCAGAAGAAGAACCGCAGTGTTGAGTGGAGCTAGAAATTTTAAAGGAAAAACACTATAGGAGTTACTGTTTTAGTGGCATCACTAAGAGCTCAGGAAGAACTGTCTGTTACAATATGCTATATATGTCATACATAAACCCTAAGATCAAGGGAAAAATCAGATAGGTGCAGGGTCATGCGGAAATTTCAAGAATCCCTCGATCTCCATATTAAGTTCATTAGGTTTTTCCAACATAACCAGGTGACCTGCCTTCTCTATGATCTTTAGTTGGGAGCGTTTTATCCTTTCATTTAGATGATAGGCGTATTTTGGGGGAGTCAGTTTGTCCTCACTACCACATACTATCAGTGCAGGGATGCTTATCTTATCTATCCTTTCCATTATATCAAAGTTGTTGCATCCAAAAAAATCATCGTGGAGGACATCTGGCCTGGATTTAAACAGCTCTTTCTTTCCTTGTTCTATGAGGTTTGCCGGTGCATATTTGGAAAATCCGAATATGCATATCAATTCTACGGCATTATCGAAATCCTTTTTGATGCTGTCGAGAATCATTGGGCTGACCTTTAACCTTGCCCCTGTCCCTACCAGAACTATTCCATTCAGATAGTGAGGGTATCTTAAAGAAAAGTCCATAGTAACTGCCCCTCCCATGGAATGACCTATCAGGAAACAGTTGTCCAAGGAGAGTGCATCGATTATCTCTTTCACCCAAGTTGTGTATTTCCCAATCTCTCTTTCTCCATCTCCCATTGATTTACCATGACCTGGTAGTTCAATAGCTATGGGGTTATAATTACCTTGAAAATAACGGAGTTGTCTAAGCCAGATTTTATAACTCCCTCCGGCACCGTGGATGAATGCCAGATTTTTCCTTCCCTCTACAATTCCGTTTTTCCCGGTAACGTAATGTATGTCTATATTATTAATATTCAAAAATGGCATATGACCCACCCCTTGTTCAGGTTTTGTTCCCTATTATTAATATGTTTACATCCGTAAAGTCAATCATTCTTTCACTTTTTTCGGAACCTGTATTTCGGTAATAAAAATCAGGAAAATTCAGAAAATTTTCCGATTGACAAAAAGTCATTATATACTAGAATGGGTTAGGATGACCTAGAGTCATTAGATAACTGCTAGTCAAGAACAGTCAAGAAAGGTGTTTAAAATGGGTGTAATAGAGAGAAAGGAGAGGGAGAAACAGAAGAGAAGGCAGGATATTGTGGACGCTGCATGCGAGGTTCTTTCAGAAAAAGGTTTTGCTGTAGCTACCGTGGATGATGTGTCGGAGAGAGTAGAGCTGGCTAAAGGGACCATCTATCTCTATTTTAAGACTAAAGAAGATCTGTTCATGTCGGTTTTTATAAAGGGGCTTGATAACCTGCTGGATAAGTATAGAGAAACAGCCGATCTGGATTTAAAGCCTGCCGAGATGCTGGATAGGTTAGCTCTATCATTTTACCGGTACTACAAAGAGGACATCAATTATATAAAGACCTCAGCATACTTACTCCATGAGGACATTATGGATAAGATACCCACTGAATTATCGGATGAGATCAACCGAAAGGCAGGTATGGCATTGAAGATTTTGAGGGAGGTAATCCAAAAAGGCATTGACCAGGGGGATTTTATAGAGGTAGACCCCCGCCACATAGCCCGTATTCTGTGGGGTTTATCTATCGGCATCGCTCAAACTACGGTTATGAGGATTCATCTCAACGTCCCGGAAAACGAGGTGAAGGAGCTTCTTGTCTCCGGGTTTAATTTAGTAAAGAAAGGGCTATTACGTGATCAAAGGGCTATTTGAGAAAGCTGAATTGATTAAGCTGACAGGAAAATCAGCAAATAAATTTATAGGGGTTCATTATATAAATTCCTGGTATGATGACAGCCCCGGTATGGCCACAGTTAGGGATATTGCCGAAAAATACCAGCCTGGTAAAGGGTTGCTTGTTCCTCTTACAGGATGGAAGGAGACTAAAGAGCAAGCTGAAGTAGAGAATTTAGGGGAGGTAGTTACTATGGCAGATGAAAATAGCGTGAATAAGGTTAGGGAGATGGAAGAGGAATGGCAGAAGAATTATACAGAGAAATACGAGAAGAAACCGGGGTTTAAAATACCAGAGTCTCATACAGAGTCAGGGATTTCCTTAAAGCCTGTTTATACTCCGTCGGATGTGGCGGATATAGACTACAGTGAGATTGGAATGCCCGGCTCTTACCCATATACAAGGGGACTCTATCCCCTAACTTATCAATATCAGCGGTGGATGACCCAGCAGATACATGGATACGCCAGAGCAGAGGATACAAGGAAGAGGACAGAAAAGCTTACGAAGGAAGGCATGAAAGGGTTTGTTGGGGCGGTACTTTTTATAGTCCCTGATTTGGCCTCTGCTTATGGTTACGACCCTGATGACGAAGCAGCAAAGGGCATGGTTGGGCTAAGTGGTGCTTCGGTGAATACAGAAGAGGATATTAGAATTATCTGTGATGGATACGATCTAAGTAAGACAAGGGTAGGGTTTAGTACGAAGATTACATGCCTGCCTATGCTGGCCATATACCTTGTATATGCTGAAAGGCAGGGTTATAAACCAAACCAGCTTATCGGGCAAAGCCAGAATCGCAGGAAGATAGCGTGGCTCGGTCAGAACATGAGGGATCACCCCCCTAAAGATCAATTGAAGCTCCAGGTAGAATTGATCAAATACTGTGTAGAGAATGTGCCCAGGTGGAATCATACGAACCTGTGCGGGTATGTAGCAGGGGAAAACTGTGCATCCCCTGCCCAGGAGATGGCGTTTATGCTGTCTGAGGCTATAGAGTTGATAGAATGTGGTATAAAGGCAAGCATTAAACCTGATGATATGATTCCCCGTTTTAGTGCTCAAATGCATATGGGGATGGACTTTTTTGAGGAGATATGCAAACTCAGAGCATTCAGGAAGATGTGGGCAAAGACCATGAAGGAGAGGTTTGGATGTGAGAAGGCAGCTTCTCAACAATTCAGAATCCACGTGCACACGGGTGGTATAAACCTCACAGCCCAACAGCCCCTTAACAATATAACCAGGACTACCCTTCAGGTTTTAGCCTCTGTACTGGGTGGAACCCAATCAATTCATACCTCTTCTTATGATGAAGCCATTTCATTACCCTCAGAGGATGCCGCTACCACTTCTCTCAGGGTAAACCAGATTATTCTCCATGAATCAGGGATGGCTAAGGTTTGTGACCCTCTTGGAGGTTCTTACTATGTGGAGTGGCTTACAGAGAGATTGGAGAGAGAGGCATGGAAGATTGTGGATGAGATAGAAAGCAGGGGGGGATATACCAGATGTATGGAGACAGGATGGTTGTGGAATCTCCTCGACCAAAGAATTAAAACGTGGAGGCAGGAGGTTGACCAGGGGGAAAGGGTTATAGTAGGGGTAAATAAATACAGACAGGAAGAAGCCATGGAGGTGCCGGAATTCACGGTGGATCAAGAAGAGATTGAGAGATTAGCGATAGAGAGGATAAAGAAGTGGAAACAGTCCCGCGACCAGAGTGAGGTAAAAAGGACATTGAAAGGTATTGAAGAGGCTGTTAGAAGATATGAGTCGGTTGAACAGGCAGGAGGAGTGATGCCTGCATTGATTGATGCCGCTGAGGCTAGATGTACATTGGGAGAGATGACAGATGTCTTTTTTCAGGTATACGGGCAGGCATATCCTTGCTGAAGGGGGAATTCTATGGAAGCTGCTAAGAAAGAGAAGATAAGGGTTTTGTTTACCCGCAACTTATTTGAAGGACATGATATCGGTTTAAGGGGTATTGTCCATAAATGTCGGGAGTCAGGGATAGAGGTTGTCTACTATCCCAGGTTTAAGGATTTTAACGAGGTTGTGAAGGTGGCAGAGGAAGAGGATGTGGATATTGTCGGCATAAGCTCTTCATCAGGGGCACACGTCTATCTTGCAGAAGGATTGATTTCATCACTAAGGGAAAGGGGTATGGATATACCTCTCATCATGGGCGGTGTGATCTCTGACAAAGACATATTAAGGTTAAAGGAATTTGGGGTAAAAGGTATATTTGGGCCTGGTTCAACCCCGGATGAAGTTGTCAGTTTTATATTTACATTGCTGGATAAGCACTGATAAACCATGGGGCTAACCTCCATGGTCTTATAGGTGCCTACTTTGAGAAACCGGGGAGAACTACGATATTTAAAAGATTGGAGGTTTGAACAAGGAGTGATGATTCAACTTACAGAAGAACAGGATATGATACGTAAGACAGTCAGAAAATTGGCTGAAGAAAAACTTGCGCCTATTGCAGTCAGGATCGATAAAACAGGTGAATTTCCCCGTGATGTGGTGGACCTCTTCGAGGAATACGATCTATTAAGGCTGAAACTTCCTAAAAAATACGGGGGATTAGAAACAGATCATACAACATATTACCTGGTCATAGAGGAGATCGCCAGGGTCTGTGCCTCATCATCTATGCTGGTCGCCACACAGGGGTCGTGCCTGACCACCCTTTTGGTGAGTGTCAATAAAGAGCAGGAGGAGAGATTTTTTAGTCGGATGGGGAAGGGAAATGTAATTATGAGCTGGGCGCTAACCGAGCCTGGCGCAGGGTCCGATGTGGGTTCCATGCGGACGAGGGCAGTTCTAAATGGTGATCACTACATCATTAATGGTTCTAAATGTTTCATCACAGCAGGGGGGGTTGCCGATATATACACCACCTTTGTTAGAACCGGCAGTGGGCAGGGGACAAAAGGACTATCCGGGTTTGTTGTGGAGAAGGATACTCCGGGGTTTAATATAGGCAAGATAGAGGATAAGCTGGGTATGCGCGGTTCTCAGACTACTGAACTTATCTTTGAGGATGCGAGGGTACCTAGGGAGAACCTCCTTGGCCGAGAAGGTTCTGGTTGGCAGATACTTACAGAATCTATAAAAGAGACCAGATTGGGAATAGCCAGCCAGGCACTGGGTATCGCTCAGGGTGCATTGGACTATGCAACACGTTATTCTAAAGAGAGGGTCCAGTTTGGCAGACCGATATCTGAAAATCAGGGCATCCAGTTCATGCTTGCCGATATGAGGATACAGGTTGAGGCATCCAGAGCATTGATATATCAGACTGCTTCTATGCTAGATCGTGGTATAAGAGATATCCTTCCGTATGCTGCTATGGCAAAGTGTATGGCCTCGGATACTGCCATGAGGGTTACGACCGATGCGGTACAGATACTAGGCGGTTATGGTTATATGAAAGACCATCCTGTGGAACGTATGATGAGAGATGCCAAATCCACCCAGATTACCGAAGGAACAAATCAGATTCAGAGGATGATTATAGCCAGGTCTATGCTCAAGTGAATTTACAGATGGAGATTCGGATTATTGTCTCATTCCCATGAATGAGACAATAAAGGTGTAAAGATATATATGATTTTAATGGAAGGAGAACGTCATGAAAACAAGATATGTTTTTTTAAGAATGATTACGTTGGTTTCAATCATGAGTCTTTTGGGAAGCGTACCCTCTTATGCTGAAGAGGTGAGGGGGGTTACGGACGATACTATTAAAGTGGGTGCAGTGCTTGATATGACAGGTCCTGCCGCTTATATATTGTCACCAGCCTGCGAGGCATACAGAACCTACTTCCATTACGTAAATGATCAGGGAGGCCTTCATGGAAGAAAAGTAAAACTAATCGTTGAGGATGATCGTTATTCAATACCCATGGCTGTCGCCGCTTACAAGAAGCTCATCTATAAAGACAAAGTGCTAGCCATCTTGAGTATGGGGGGAAGCGGTCAACACAAGGCTCTATATGACCAGATAGAGAAGGACAAAATCCCTGTCTTAAGCAACATTGCATGGTCATATCATGTAAGCAACCCGCTAAAGAGATATAGTTTTCACCCTTCAAATGATAATATAGATGAGATAAAACTGATGGTTGACTATATTGTGAAAAATGTGGATAAGGAAAAGCTGAGATTGGCTTATGTTTATACCGATCACGAGGTTGGAAAATCTGGTTTTGGGCAACTGAAAGAAAGCCTTAAGTCTTACGGTTTAGAACTCCTGGGTAAGGAGGTTGTTGACCTTGCAGCTTTTGATGCAAGCTCTCAGGTCCTGAACCTAAAGAGGAACAGGATCAACTTTATTATCTCACTCACAGGCGCTGGGGGAGGACTTGCAATGCTGAGGGATGCTAAAAGACTTGGTTATTTTCCTGTGATTATGTCTTCTTTTCACTTAATAGGAGACGATACCATACAAATTGTAGGACAAGCGGCAAAGAACCTGCTCATGATTGGTTCTGTGGGTTCTTGGCATGATGATGAGCCTGGGTCGAGAAAAATGAGAGATATAACATTACAACACCATTCAGGATCTATTGAGAAGTTTAAGTTAAATAGACACTATGCTAAATTCTGGGTTACAGCTATGATTCTTGCTGAAGGTCTTAAGAATGCAGGCAGAAACCTGGATCAGGAGACCCTGGTAGCTGGTCTGGAAAAGATAAAAGACCTCGATACTGGTGGTCTTATGCCTCCAGTAAGCTTTAGCCCTACCAGAAGGAAAGCGCATGATTCTGGGAAATTCTACAAAGCCGATATAGAAAAGAAGCATTTTATTACAATTTCCGGATGGGTCAGACCTGCCCACTGAAATGAGAGCTAGAAAGGTTTATTACGTGTGAAAGCTAGTTTTTAGGTATTACTCCTGAATTGAGCAGAAAACCTTTGTAAGTTTTGTAGGGATTGGGCTATAATTTTAATGGCCTCGATGCTACCTCCCGGGTGCTTGGCATTAAGATTATTTTGTCCTTTTTACATGGAGGTAAGCGAATATGTTCGATAAAGATAAAATTGAGTCGCCAGCGGAAAAGCAAGAGGAATGGGAAGAGAAAAGGGAGAAAAAAGCCCTGGAAAAATTGGGAGAAAGGCAGAATGTATTTGAGACCCATTCCCAGATACCTGTAAAACGCCTTTATACTCCTAAAGATATCCAAGACTTCGATTATGAAAGGGATGCCGGATTTCCAGGTGATTATCCCTTCACTAGGGGGATATATCCCGTAGGCTATAGAAGTCGTACCTGGCAGGCGAGACAGGTGTGTGGGTTTGGAACCCCTGAAGAGATTACAAAGACTGCTGTGGAAGAGGACGTGGATATATTGGGTTTGAGTTTTCACTCGTCTACACACCTGGTGGAGGCGCCAAAGATAATGAGGCTTTTGAAAGAGAAGGGCAGAGATGACTTGACAGTCGTTGTAGGGGGGTGTATACCTCTTGAAGATGTCTCTGACTTGAAGAAGATGGGTGTACGAGAGGTATTTGGATCCGGGAGCTCCCTGGATGATATCGTTGATTTTATGATACAATAAGGTAACTGCTCAGGTGGATAGGCTGTAGGCAGTTGGTCTGTAGGAAAAAATAGGAAATTGCATTTGAGTTGGATGTTCCAGAATGCGACTCGAAAATGGTGGAGACCGAGAAGGTTCTGAGCGCCTTGATTCGGTCAATGCGTGACTAACAGCCTACAGCCTAAACAACCTGAATAAATAAGTTGACCTGGAGGTACAAAAGTGGGTGATTCAGTAAAGACTCAAAAAAGAGAGGATATAAAGATAGATGGTTTGATGGAGGCATATTTCGAGAAGCCAAATAGATTGACTACATGCTCAGGATTTCCTGTTAAAGATATTTATACCCCTGCTGACTTAGATGGAATTGACTACGAAGGAAATATAGCCAACGCAGGAGAGTACCCCTTTACAAGGGGTATCCACCAGAACATGTACAGAGGCAGATACTGGACAATGCGAGAAGCTGGTGGATACGCCAGAGCAGCCGATACCAATAAAAGACTTAAGTTCTTGGCAAATGAGGGAGTAAGCGGCTTCAGCATCTTTCGGGATCTCCCAACAGTTTGGGGAATAGATGCAGACCACCCCATGGCTGAAGGTGAGGTTGGAGTGAGCGGGGTAAACCTTACTTCATTGAAGGATATGGAGGAACTTTTAGATGGGATACCCCTTGATAAGGTCAGCGTTGCCCTTCTCTGTGCCTCATCCCTTGCCCCGGTTATATTTTCCCAGTATATAACAGTGGCAGAAAAAAGAGGGATAGATATTGCAAAGTTAAGAGGAACCATAGCAAATGATCCTTTACACTCTCGTTACTGTTATGGTAAGCCAGGTAACCCGATAGACCTCAGCGTAAAATTGGCTGTGGATATAATAGAGTTCTGTACGAAACACATGCCCTTTTGGAATACCAATTCCGTGAATGCCTATGATATGAGAGAGACCGGCATCAATGCGCCTGAGGAGATTGCCTTTGGGTTTGAGATTGCAATGGAATATATAAGAAAAGCAATAGAACGCGGTTTAGATGTTGACGATTTTGCAGGCAGAATATCATTTTATTTCTCGGCCGGTATGGATTTTCTTGAAGAGATAGCCAAACTGAGAGCTGCCAGGAGGTTGTGGGCAAAGATTATGAAAGAGAGATTTGGGGCAAAGAAGCCTGGCTCATGGAAGTTTAGATTCGGTGTTCATACCGCCGGCTCTTCCTTGGTGCCGCAGCAGCCTTTGAATAATATTATACGGATTACTATTGAAGCTCTGGTTGCTGTACTGGGTGGGGTACAATCTCTCCATTGCTGTTCTTACGACGAACCCATAGCTCTTCCTTCCGAAGAGTCTCAGCGTATAGCTTTGAGAACCCAACAGATTTTGGCTTATGAGACCGGAGTGGCAAACACCGCAGATCCTTTAGGCGGGTCGTATTTTATAGAAAACCTCACGAATAAGATTGAGGAAGAGGCTGTAAAAATAATCAAGGAAATAGATGAAATGGGTGGAATGGCAGAGGCTATGAAGAAGGAGTGGGTAGATCAAAAGATAGACCAGGCTGCCCTTCAACTACAGAAGGAGATAGAGAACAAGGAGCGGGTTATAGTAGGTGTAAACGCCTTTATAACCGCTCCTGAGAATAAGACCCCTGGTGGTGTACACAGGATCCCGCCTGAAACAGAGAGGGAGCAGATAGCCAATGTTAAAAGCCTTAAAGAGACTCGTGACCGGAAAAAGGTAAAAGAGACAATAAAGCGCTTGAGGGAAAGGGCTCAGATGGGAGAGGGAGAAAATCTTATCCCCTCCATAAGTGAAGCATTAAAGGCATACGCTACCGTGGGGGAGATTCAAGGGACTATACGAGAAGCCTATGGATTGACTTATGATCCCTTTGATATAATGAAGTCTCAGTACTAATACAGGTTTGTTGCGAGGCAACTAACTTGATAAGGTGCAAAATGTTTCAATCCTACAACAAGTCTATTGAATACCTCTATAGTCTCCAGGCATCAGGGATAAAGCTTGGGCTTGCAAACATATCCCGTCTGTTAGTCTTATTGGATAATCCTCAAAGAGGATTAAAGAGTATTCATGTGGGGGGAACCAATGGCAAGGGCTCGGTTGCTGCTATGGTTTCTTCTGTTTTGGATAAAGCCGGGTTCAAGGTGGGTCTTTACACCTCTCCCCATTTAGTGAACTTTACCGAAAGAATCAAGATAAATAATCATGAGATATCTGAAAGCAGAGTTGCTGAACTAACGGACTTTATTTATCAGAAGATTGAGGGCACTGATCTTGCCCTTGATATCACCTTCTTTGAATTTACCACAGCTATAGCTATGCTTTACTTCCTGGAACAGGGTGTTGATTTTGCTGTTCTGGAAGTGGGGATGGGTGGAAGATTTGACTCTACCAACGTGGTTGACCCTCTGGTCTCTATTATTACCAATGTATCTATGGATCATCAGCATTACCTTGGGAAAACGATTCATGAGATTGCCTTCGAGAAGGCAGGGATTATTAAGAAGGGTGGCATTGTCATTACCGGAGTGACTCAGCCCTCTGTTTTTGCCTCCATTCAGGAAAAGTGCCTGCAGGATGGGGCTGCTCTCTATAGAGTTGGCAAGGATTTTAGAGGGAGAGGAACAGTTAATGGGAGATTTAATTACTCCGGGTTGAAAAGTAGATATTCAGGTTTAAGATTGAATCTTTTGGGAAGGCATCAGATTACCAATGCCGTTACTGCTTTGGGGGCTATTGAGGTACTGAAAGAAAAGGGTTTTGAGATAGAAGATGAAGCCATTTATAAGGGATTGGAGAATACATACTGGCCGGGAAGGCTGGAGGTTGTTGGTAGAGATCCCCTGGTTGTTTTGGATTGTGCCCATAACCCTGCTGGGATAAAGACCCTCAGGGATGCAATATCTAATGGGATTTTTTCTTTTAACAGGTTATTTTTGGTATTAGGGATAATGCTGGACAAGGATTTCAAGTCTATCATCTCAAGATTGGCTCCTTTGGCGGATAAGATAGTGCTTACTGAACCCAAGATGGATAGGTCAGCCTCTCCCCAGATTCTCTATGAGGAGGTTAAAAAATACCATAAAGAAGCTGAAATAGTCGGTGATGTCAAAGAAGCCGTATCCCTTGCCATTTCTCTGGCTCAAAGAGAAGACATGGTCTGTGTAACAGGCTCTATATTTACGGTAGGGGAGGCAAGGGAGCTGTTTGTTCCCCACTCTCTTTGACTAGATAATAGGACACAAGGTTACTTTGAACTCGTCATTAGATCCAGGAAGGATGATCTTGGTTTCTCTGCCCTTAAATTCTACACAAATGGCATCAACGCACTCAATTGATCCTTTTTTACCCTACTAACTAGTTCACACTGAAAAATTCCCTTTTCCGCTCTCTGGTTCAGGTTTTTTGCCCATCTATGACTCGCTTCAGGCATTTTCAGAAACTCGCCCTTAAGGCTCAAACACCTGAAAATGCTTATCTTCAGCTTCGCCAAGATGGGTGCCCCAAAAAATCCTGCTCATGTTCGCTCCAAAGGAAATTTTTCATTTTTTAGTGCGAACTAACTACGTGTGTCTCCTATTTGCTTGACTTTTCTCTTGACTTTTTTATGGATTATTGTTTAGTTAGATATGAAAATTGAAGATAGCCCACAGAGGGAAGTGCCCTACTGGGTAAATTTTTTAGCAGAAAGGGAATTGATAATGAAGGTGAATAAAAGTTTGTTTTTAGTAATTGTATTGTTGGCAAGTATCTTTTTTTTCACTAATACCAACAGCAGCCAGGCAAAAGAGGTGAGGGGCGTATCAGACAACTTAATAAAGATAGGTGTTATATGTGATCACACAGGCCCTGCTGCCATGGTTACATTGCCGATAGTTACTGGGATTAAGACTTCCGCCAGATATATTAATGACCAGGGAGGTGTTAATGGAAGGAAGTTAAAGGTTATTGCAGAGGATGATCGCTATTCGATTCCCGCCGCCATTTCAGCATATAAGAAACTGATTTATAAAGATGAGATATTTGCACTGTTCGGCCCTGGTTCTGCGAGCTTTCTCCCTTCGTTGGTGGGGAGATTTCAGAAGGACAAATTGCCGACTATGTCAATGGTATTCAGTGAACTAGCCGTTAAACCCCATAAAGAATACATATTTATTGTCTGTGATCTCTATGAAGGGCAAATAAGAACTCTTATAGACTATATAATTAAAGACTATAAATTGAAGAATCCCCGAATTGGCATAGTATATCCGGATACCGAGGCCGGCAAAGTCGATCTGGGGGCTGCGCTTCCGAGATTAAAGGAGTATAATATAGAACCTGTGACAAAAGAGATACTGATGGCAGGTGCAGTAGATGCCAGTTCGCAGGTGATGAACTTGAAGAAGAATGGAGTTAATTGCATAATGCATATCGGGACGATTACCCCAACAGCAGTTACATTAGTAAGAGAATTAAAGAAGTTTGGGTTAAAGATACCGGTGTTTAATAGCTGGGGGGCGATGCTTGCTGAGGGTCTGAATGAGATTGGTGACGCTGCAAGTCAGGCTTATGTAATACACCCCATATCTCCCTGGTATGGCGAAGGCCCCGGGGTAGAAAACATGAGAAAAGTTACATTGAAATACTTTCCAGGAACAGAAAAGCCTTATAGGGGTACAGGATTTGGTTACGGGTGGGGCTATGTACTCGTTTTTGCTGAAGGGTTAAAAAGGGCAGGCAGGAACCTGGATGAAGACGCTTTGATAAAAGCTCTAGAAGGTCTTAAGGATTATGATACTGGTGGGCTTCTTGCCCCTATTACATTCAGCTCGAAGAGCCATAGAGGCGCGAATGCATCAAAGATTTACAAAGCCAACCCAGATGCTGGAAAATATATAGCTTTAACCGGATGGAGGAAATCAGATTAAGAATGCCCGAGTAGTAATCTAATCACCTAAGAGCTTTTCAAGGATTCAGTTAATAATATAAGGTTCATTTTATTTCGGGAGTTTTTCTCCAATCCGTAATTGGGACAAGTTTCCCGCTTTCAGGGTCGGCTCTGTAAAGCTTTGTATGATGCATCCCTTGATGGTTGGTGGGGGAAAAACTGATCGGACAGGAAAGCCCTCCGGTATCCATATCTCTTATACTTTCCATGGCCGTTACAAATTCCTCAATACTCAGATATCTTCCAGCCCTTTTTAGTCCTTCACAAAGACTGGTAGCTACGATCCAGCCTAGGGTATGTATCTTGTTGCGATATGGCATCTCAGTGCCAGGCTTATACTTGAGAGTGATCCTTCGCATCTCCTCCACGTCCTTTCCGTCATCGTACCAGGAGGAGACGGGATGAGCACCTATATAATTCTTCGATGCACTGCCTCCCATTCTCACTGTATCTTCCGTACATGTTATCATGTCTCCATAAACAGGGGTGTTAAGACCAAATTTCCTTAAATCTCTGAGTAACGCGACAGTGCCAGGAGAACCATGGTGTATTAGGATATGGGTTGGATTATTCCTTTTGATACTCATTACCTGGGAAGCAGCATCAAGGGCACCCATGTTTATTATCTCGGTGTTGAAGCTAAAGTTGAAAAACTTGGCCCATCTCCGGACAGATGCAAGGGCTACCTTGCCCGACTCTGCGTCGAAATATACAAATGTTACATCGATCTTCTTGGCTTTGAGATCATTTACAATATAATCTAAGATCACCCCAAACTGATCGTGGTAGGTATTGAAGGGCATAAATATATGCCTTTTTAACGGATTCACCTGAGCCTCATCAGGGGCTCCAGTCAAGTTTGGAACCTTCAGTTTTTCTATCTGTCCAAAGAGTGCCCTTGCCCCCCCTGTGTTGGCAGGCCCAAATAGGGCAAATATCTCATCTTTGAAGAGAAGCTTCTTAAAGGCAGCTATACAGGTAGGTATGGAATAGCGGTCATCCTCAATTATCACCTTTATTTTCCTTCCGAATATTCCGCCCTTATCGTTGACATGGCTCATGTAATTTCTGAAGCCCTCGGTTGCCGGTATCGTTATATCCCCTGCAACAGGCCCTGTTTGGTCCAATATGCCCCCGATCTTTATCATTGTATCCGTAACACCCCTCACATCTTCCGCGTATCCGCAAAGGCTGCTGAAAGAGATAAAGATTGATGCTAAAATAGTTACTAAAAACAACTTTCCTTTTGTTTCCATTACTCTTCTCCTTTGTCTTGACATTGTTACATTTGAAAAAATAAACGAATTTCCCAAACAAATCACCCTGCCCATCCGGACTGCAACACCAAGTTTGAGCATAGCCACATGAGAGTCAAAGAATTTCAAAATCTCAGGCAATCTGTTATATCCGTTGACACCAAGAAGAAAGAATTCGTAGGTGATTTTAGAAATACCGGGCGAGAGTGGAGATCAAAGGGAAGCCCCGAAAAAGTTCGGGTTCACGATTTCGAGATTCGGGGGTTTTTGAGACGAGTTCCACAGTGAATGGGACTAAACCATAATGGCAAACCATTTCCAAATGTAAAGGTTAATTTGTCACGACTCCTAAGCCGTTTCTTCTACCTTTCTGTTCTATTCGTTAAACTTCGGCGGATTCCTCCAGTCGGTGATAGGGACAAGTTTTCCACTTCCTGGATCAGCCTTGAAGAGTTTAACAGAACTGAAGCCTTTGTGATCTGTTGGCGAAAACGTAACAGAACCGCACAACCCCTGGGTATCAAAATCCTTGATGCTCTCTAATGCCTGTACAAATGAATCAGGAGTAAGATTTTTTCCTGCCCTTGCCATCCCTTCATGAAGCAGCGTCATTACAATCCATCCTGCTGTGTAGTATTTGGATCGCCACGGCTTGTCGGTGCCAGGATGGTATTTCAAAGTAATCTCCCGAACATTCTTCATTCCTGGAGTGTCATCGTACCACGAACTGGCGCCATGGGCTCCGATGTAGTTCTTTGATGCATCTCCAGCCAATTTGACCGTATCTTCTGAACAAGACAGTAGGTCTGCAAAGACGGGAGTCTTAAGCCCAAATTTTCTGAGTTCCCTGAGGAGAAGAGCTCCACCAGACACGGAGTGGTGGAGCAATATGTGAGTGATTTCTTTTCGCTTTATCGACATCACTTGCGAAGATGCCTCCATTGCCCCCATTGGAATGATCTCTCTTTGAATGGGGTCTTTGTAGTTAAAAAACTGAGTCCATTTCTTCAAAGAGTCAAAGACCTCCTTCCCTGACTCACCATCGAATGTAACGAATGCTATTTTCATATCCTTGGGTTTCAATTCATTCATGATATACTCGAATATCACTCCAAAATCATCATCGTAGAATTCGCCCGTTGTAAACATATACCTTTTTATGGGGTTAACCATGCTTGGTTGAGGAAGAAAAGCGATATTCGGAATCTTGAGCTTTTCCATTTGACCAAAGAGGGACTTTATCGATGCGGTATGATATGGCCCCATCAGTGCAAATACCCCATCTTTGAAGACCAACTTTTTGAAAGCGGCAATACCTAATGGAATAGAATAATGGTCGTCTTCAACAAGGCTTATAACCTTTCTTCCATGGATTCCGCCTCTATCGTTGATGTAACGGGTGTAGTTTCTGGTGGCCTCCCCCAATATAGCGGTAACAGAGGCTATAGGACCCGTCATATCTGCAATCATACCAATCTTTACAGTTGTATCTGTCACTCCCCTTACAGTCTCCGAGAAAGATGCCTGGCTGAAACTGAGGGTTAGGATTAAAGTTCCTATGCCAATTAAAAACAAATGAGTACACTTCTTAAAAGATGCTCTTTTACTCACTTCTTGTCTCCTTTCTGTTTTGGGTTAAGATACCAGGTTATCTTGATAAAACTGCCTTTAAAGCTCTTGTATAGACTTAGGAAAATTAATAGTATTTCATCTATCATTTGTCAATCAAAAAACGATTATCATTTAATATTCATCTCCCAAAGAGTCGGTCGACGAAAAGGATTCAAGGGATCAAGGAGTCGAGGGTTCGGGTGGAATGATTTGGGTTATATTAAAGCCGGAGAATTCAAGAAACTTAGGCAGATATAGGAGAAGTTGAACTGGGAGAAGAACATCATTTAATCAAACGTCGGTGCATTACAAAGATGGCAAGCGGAAAAAATATGAGACAAAAGACGAAGAGATAGGCAACATCCCACAGCAGCTTGGTATCTATAATCCCAAAACTGAAGGATCGGGTGAGATTGACAAGGTGGGTAAGGGGAAAGAGTATGGAAAGTTTTTGCGCCCAAAATGGTAAATTTTCAACAGGGAAAAATGTCCCGCTGAAGAGGAACATGGGGGTAATGAATAGGAATATAGGCAAATTAAATATCTCAATGGTTGGCACAATCCCTGTGAAAAACATGCCGATGGATCCAAAGGCAATACCACCCAGGAAAGCCAAAGGTATGATTAAAAGACCCTGAGGATATGTAATTAGACCGAACAGGCTGATAACTCCCAACATAATCAATGTGGCAATGACGGATTTAGTAGCCCCCCAGATAATTTCTCCTGTAATAATCTCCTCAAGTGATAAGGGTGTTGCCATTATTGCGTCGAAGGTTTTTTGATAGTACATTCTCACAAAAGAAACATAGGTATTCTCAAAGAAGGCATTGTACATTATGTTGATGGCAATCAATGCAGGTGCAATAAAGCTAACATAAGAGACCTTAGTGCTATCAAAAAGGATTTCTCCCACCAAGACCCCGAGGCCAACCCCAAATGCCAATATATAAAATAGGGGCTCCAGAAGAGGCGGAAGAAAACTGATTTTCCATGTCTTTCGATAAACCGTAAGATTTCTCTGCCATACTCTAATAAATCGTCTGGAGATTCTCTGGGAAATTCTTTCCATCATTCTCTCAGATCCCTGCCCGTTAATTTTAAGAAGACGTCTTCCAGCGTAGCCATTCGCAGGATGCAACCATCCTTACAGTAGCTGTCGCTGATCTTATGGAATAAATTGTCACTATCTTCAGAATAGATAATCAGGCGATGGCCGATATCCTCGTACTCTAGTTTTTGAGATTGAATGAATGCCTGCAATTCTTTACTGGGGGCGTTGACTTCGATGACATTTCTACCTATATGTTTTCTGATAAGCTCGAATGGTTCCCCCATGACCAATATGCGGCCATGATCCATGATAACAAGTCGATCACAGAGGCGGGAAGCCTCATCCATATAGTGGGTGGTCAACAGGATGGTAAGACCTTTTGACCTGAGCCCTTCCAGCCTTTCCCAAACCTGGTGCCGTGATTGAGGGTCCAGCCCTGTTGTGGGTTCATCGAGAATCAAAAGGTCCGGATTGTTGATGAGGGAACGAGCCAAGACTAACCTCCGCATCATTCCACCGGATAGTTCTGTTACTTTTGCCTTCTCTCTATGCCCTAGGGACATAAAAGCTAAGAGTTCTTTTGCTCTTTTTTCTGCTGCTTTTCGAGGAATGTTGAAATAGTGGGCGTAGACCTCCAGATTTTGTAAAACACTCAAATCAGGATCCAGATTGTTTTCCTGTTGACAAACACCAATATGAGACTTGATTTGGCGTAATCCTTTAGATATATCGAGACCAAAAACCTTTAAACTACCACTGGTCATGGGAGAAAAACCGTATATCATGCGAATCGTTGATGTTTTTCCGGCACCATTAGGCCCCAATATGCCGAAGCATTCTCCACGCAGTACTTTAAAGGAGATGTCATCAACCGCAACCAGATCCCCGAAGGTCTTTCTCAGACCTTCTGCCTCTATAATATGCTCCATCTGCTTTTTCTCTAGATGAGAGCTTTGAAGAAGTACCCCTTTTCGCTTCAGCATGAATTCGCTCTCAAGGGTACTTCTTCAAAGCTCTCGGTAGGTTATGCTGCCTCAAACTTTGAGAATATAGGGGAGAAATGGTTGTGTGTCAAGGATAAAACACAGCCCGGAATGCCCCTCAATCTTCTCCTGTTTACTCTGCAAAGACATGATTGGACTTCCCGGTCAGAAACCAGAAGAAGTTGAAGATACTATCAGATTTGTCTGGGAGGCAGGGGCAAAACCCATTCTTGCCGAATATTCCCCTATCCCACAGACGGCCCTCTGGCAGGATGCTGTTGAGGAATCGAGATTCGATATAGCCAGAGAGCCCCTCTTTCATAACAATTCTCTTGTGCCTTTCAGATCAAAGTTTTTCTCTTTAGAAACATATAGCAAACTTAAACAGATGACCCGACAGGCAGGCTAACGCTGCAAATATGCCGTTTAATAAAGTAATTATTGGAAAAACCAGGGTTTTTCTACAGGCTCAACACTGAACTCACCTACCGTCGATCAGCCAACACGCGCAAGGCCAAAGCCTTAACCTTTGAAATCGCTTCTTCACGACTCTGCCTGTAGGTCATCACACCGGCTAGATCGGGAATTTCGGCTATCCACCAACCATCTTCCTCACGGTCAATTTCGATATTCATCTTTCACGCCTCCTATGTCCACATTACCGGAGTTTTCCCAGAAAAACAAGTATACTACCAACTGCTTAACGGCTGACTGGTTAGGCTAACTTGCTAATATTATTACACTTACAAATATGAGACAACAAACTATTTTGAAGAATTAAGTAGTTCCCCCTGAAAAATGCGGCATGAAACCCGCGTAAATATTGATACTGTTCTTTGAAAACTGAAGAAAGTTGTGGATTTTAGTTGTTTTTATCTGGGATTTATGCTATAAGCTATTGATATGAAAGTACAAATTC
>JACQWO010000007.1 GCA_016209225.1 Desulfobacterales bacterium | reverse complement strand
GAGGAAGTACGGCAACTATTCTCCTGTATGGAGGGAAAGCAGCTTTTGATTGCGCAGATAATTTACGGGGCAGGCATTCGCCTTATGGAGCTGGCCCGTGTGCGGGTCAAGGATATCGATTTTGGATCAGGGCTGATTTTCGTTCGGTCAACCAAGGGGGACAAAGACCGTTCGACAATCCTGCCGGAATCCGTCCGGGTACCCCTTCAACAGTACCTGACGGAGGTCAAGGCATTACACAATCAGGACATTGCAAAGGGATTTGGGGAGGTCTATCTGCCTGACGCTCTTGGCCGGAAGTATCCGAACGCCGCAAAGGACTGGGCCTGGCAGTATGTTTTCCCCTCTTCGAAGCTGTCCGTGGATCCCATAAGCGGAATAGTCAGGCGTCATCATATAGATGAAACGTCCATCCAGAAGGCTGTGGGTACAGCCACAAGGAAGGCGGGCATTGCGAAGCAGGCGTCCGTTCACACATTGCGTCACAGTTTCGCCACTCATCTCCTCATGAACGGCGTCAACATCCGTGAAATCCAGACCCTTCTGGGACACCAGAATGTCGAAACGACCATGATCTACACCCATGTCATGCGGAACATGACGACAGCACCGAAAAGCCCACTGGATCTCCTCCTGGAAGGATCACCAAAATCAGCAGAGTCCGGCTAAGCCTAACAGGACTAACTTCAGGCATTTTTAAAAACTGTTCATAGTTCACTGTTCACGGTTTAACGGTAACGCTGAACGATTTAATGATCCTGCCAATGTTTACTCCAAAGGGAATTTTTCGTTTTTCAGGATGTGCTAATAATTTGTTGACAGAGAGATATTGAGGCTGTTATATGATTGTTATCCCTATGATATTGGAATCGATTGCAGAGTAATGCCGAATGGGAAATTACGAAGATGATAATTTGGTTGTCAGGTAACCCCCAGATACAAGAGCCTAAATTTTTGAAAGGTGTAAAAGCTAGGAGTAACTGATGAATAGTATGTATTTTGAGGATTTTGAAATAGGACAGAAGTTCACCACACTTACGAGGACAATTACAAACACAGACATAATAGATTTTATTGAACTTACGGGGATATCCAGTCCTTTGTTTATGGATGAGGAGTTTGCAAAGAAGAACATCCACAAGGGGAGAATAGCTCCAGGGCCATTAACGTTTTCCTTTGCCATGGGTCTGTTTACGCGATTAGGCATATTTGAGGAAACTGTTATGGCTTTTTTGGGCATGGATGGGATGAGGTTGTCGGTACCGGTTAAACCAGGTGATACCATAAGGGTTGAGATTGAGATTACTGAAAAGAAAGAGACAAAAAAACCAGACAGAGGAGTTATAAAGGAAAAGTACAGGGTAATAAACCAAAGGGATGAAACGGTAATGATGTATGAGATGTCCCATTTGACAAAGAGAAGGCAATGAAGTTTTGATGAAATCGTAAAAAGTCAAACATCAGACGGCACAGTAAAAAGCTCCAGATGCAAGGCGCGCAAATCCGAAGGAATGAGGCGTACTTACCTGTACGCTGCAATGACTGAAGATGCAGCGGAACGCCGCAGATGGACTTTTTACGAAGCCGTCAAGTTTTTGAAATCTAATTTCGTGTCTATAGGTATTTGAAAAAAAGAAAGGGAGATACAAGTGGAAAATAAAACCATTATTTTGGAAAAGAGAGAGGGGGTTTTAAAGATTACTTTGAATCGCCCCCATGTGTTAAATGCTCTGAGTATGGAAATGATTGAAGGGCTAAGAAAGGTGTTTGAGGAAGCAGGAGATGATGATGACGTTAAGGCTCTGATTATTAATGGGGCAGGGGATGCATTTTCATCGGGGGCAGATCTGTCTGATGTGCAGGCAAATTGTGCCTTTGTAAAGGAGGGTTGTCCCAAGGCACAGAGGTTGGTTATGAGTATAATAACTTTAGAGAAACCGGTTATTGCCGCCGTTAATGGATACGCTACAGCCGGTGGCTGTGAACTTGCTATAGCCTGTGATATAAGAATAGCATCGGAAAATGCAAAATTTGGTGAACTGTTTATAAAGATTGGGCTTATTCCTGGTATGGTGGGGATATATCTTTTGCCCAGGCTAATCGGTCTTGCCAGGGCAAAGGAGTTTATCTTTACCGGAGACATAATTGATGCAAAAGAGGCAGAGAGGATTGGCCTGGTAAACCGTGTAGTCGCCGCGGACAAGTTGGAAGATGAGGCAATGGAATTGGCAAGAAGGTTGACAAGGGGGGCAGTTAAGGCTATTGGCAAGGCAAAATCCGCAATAAATAGGGGATTGGATTCAGATATGATAGGCACGTTGGATCATATGGCTATGGTTCAGACTGGATTATGTGATACCGAAGATCACGCAGAAGGGGTAAATGCTTTTTTGGAGAAGCGGAAACCACAGTTTAAGGGAAGATAGGAAGTAAAAATAATATGGGTAAATGAGATAATTTCAAAACAGTCGAGAAAGATATTGACTAAAGACTATAAGAACAAGGAGAAGTAATAGATGGTAGAGAATCGGACCTACTGGAGCATGGAGACAGAAACAATGTCAAGGGATAAGCTTCTGGAATATCAATGGAGCAAGCTATTACCCCAATTACGATATGCCTATAGTAATGTCCCGTATTATCGCAGGAGTTTTGAAGATGCCGGGATGAAGATAGATGATATTAAGAAGGTTGAGGACTATTATGAAAGGGTTCCTTTTTTGTCAAAAACCCAAATAATAGAAAATCAAAGAACGAATCCTCCTTTTGGTGACCTGCTGGCTGTTAAACCTGAAGATCTTTCCAGAATATATATAGCTCCAGGGCCAATGACTTTATCTTTCACAAAAGAAGAATACGATGTGTTGACAGCGATGATAGCCAAGGGTTTTTATATGTGTGGAGTTCGAGAGAGAGATATAGTAAATGTGACTACCGGCTATCACTGGGTCATTGCCGGAACCGCTCTTGATGAGGCATTCAGGAAGGTAGGTTGTGCGGTTCTACCGGGTGGACCTGGTATGTCCAAGATGCATATAGAGATGATGAAATTGGTCAAGGTGACAGTTTTAATGGGTTTTACAATGTTTGTTTTGCAACTAGCGGAAACAGCCAAAGAGATGGGGATAGATCCCAGAGAAGAACTGTCTTTAAGACTCCTTGTTGTTGCCGGAGATGTGAGGACAGAGAACACAAAGGGTAAATTGGAAAAGACATTTGGAGCTGAAGTCAGAGAGGCTTATGGGACTGCTGACCTTGGACTGATTGCTGCGGAATGTTCTGAGGGCGGTGGTATGCATTTATATGAGGAAATTCTTGTGGAGATTATAGGCCCTAAGACAGGTAGACACGTTCCTCCCGGTGAGGGCGGTGAGATTGTAGCCTCTGATATAGTCAGAAAGGCTATGCCGATAATCAGATATCGTACAGGGGATATAACAGAAGGCCTAAATTTAGAGCCTTGCCCTTGTGGAAGATCAACTCCCAGGTTAAAGCGGATATTAGGAAGGAGCGGCGACATTGCTAAGGTAAAAGGTGTGTTTGTGAACCCCTCCGAGGTGGAAGGCGTAATAAGGAGACACCCGGAGTTGGGCAGGTTCCAGATTATTATAGATAGGCCAAAACTGCTGGATGAATTAGCAATAAAGATAGAATTTAATAAAACAGTGGATAAGGAAAAAATGGAAGGATTGTTAGTTAATCAGTTAAAAGAGGTTATACGTCTTAAATCTAATGTGGTGTTAGTTGAAGAGGGGACTATACCTCAGGATGTGGGGGTCCTGGATGACAGAAGAAAGGTTTGATCTTCCATATTGCCTTGATTACCCTTACAAGTATTTTTCAAAAATCTTTCGAAAATGGAAGCCATAAACTGCAAAGGTTATTGCCTGTGGAAAAAGTCGCGGGTGTCTGAGCATAGTCCAAAAAAAGAGTTTCCAGTAATGATACCTCTCTTTCCCTATTATACCTAGAAACAGTATGGATTTAAAGAATGCCCCAAGATAGCTGAAACGGAATCGATATGTCTTTTTTTGTAATGGTTTATATCCCTTTATGAATGTTTTAACTCTTTCATAGTAATGTTTAGGGGAATAGACCGTGTTGAGAATCTTTTTATAACCGTCGATAAGCACTTCATAGTTCATTTTGGGGATGAAGTTAATTGAAAAATCTGTGTTATTGCCGGAAGCACCTTTCAACAATCGCTTCTCTTTATCAAGACGACAGTAGAGGTTTGTGCTTGGGAGAGCATGTAATAGACCAACCATTGCTGTTACAATCCCGCTTTTCTGGATAAATTTGATCTGTGTTTCAAAAATTGAGAGCGGGTCATTATCAAATCCAACAATAAATCCTCCCTGTACCTGCAAACCGAACCTCTGGACTTTTTTAACACAAGCAACCAAATCGCGATTCTTATTCTGAACCTTGCTACATTCGGCTAAACTCTTCTCGTTCGGAGTTTCAATGCCAATAAATACTGTATCAAATCCTGCTTGAACCATTAATTGCATAAGTTCTTCATCATCAGAAAGTTCGATAGATGCCTGTGTGATAAAAGAGAAGGGATGCTTTTTTTCCTTCATCCATTCAATAATAGCCGGCAAAATATCTTCTTTTAACTTCCTTTTATTCCCGATAAAATTATCATCAACAAAAAACACTGCATTTCTCCAACCTTGCGAGTAAAGGTTGTCCAGCTCTTTTATTACTTGATCTTTATCTTTTGTTCGCGGTATGCGTCCATAGAGTAGAGTAATATCACAGAATTCGCAGTTAAAAGGGCAGCCTCGTGAATATTGAATATTCATTGTGACATATTGTTTCATGTTAACAAGTTTCCAGAGTGGGAGAGGTGTCTTTTTTATGTCTGCCCATTGATTGGATGTGTAAACATGTTTAGCACATCCGTTTTGTAAATCTTCTAAAAAGAGTGGCAATGTAACTTCAGCCTCATTAAGCACAAAATGATCCACACCCTTGAAGTCTTCGTATCCAGTGGTAAAAAGAGGACCACCGGCTACAATCTTAACACCTATTTTTTTGCATCTGGTGATGATTTCTGTTATGGATTCTTTTTGAACAATCATGGCACTTACAAAGACAAAATCGGCCCATTTAAGATATTTATCACTCAAAATGTTTACGTTCATATCTACAAATTTCTTTTCCCACTCTTCAGGAAGCATTGCTGCTACAGTCAATAATCCGAGGGGTGGGTTACTTGCCTTTTTAAAGATAAATTTTAAAGCATACTTGAAGCTCCAAAAGGTGTCTGGATTCTTTGGATAAACGAGAAGTATTTTCATCTTATGTCCCGTATTCTAAAAAAGGTTTTCAATTTTTCCGTAACTGTCCATAATTATTCCTTCCAAAAGCCCAAAATCGCTAACCGTTATTTCATTAGAATTGAGGGTTTCCATGATACTCAGGAGAACAATGGTGCCAGCCAAAATTATATCCTCTCTTCCCCTCTCCAAGCCGGGAGTTGAGCATCGTTCTACTCTATTAAGACTCTTTAATCTATTGTAAATGCTCTTTACCGCTTCTCTGGTCAAAGAATATTTGTTTATTTTCTCTGGGTCATAGGCGCTCATTTCTTGGTCAATTGCTGCCAGTGTAGTGATAGTCCCAGCCGTGCCCAATAAAGAAGAAAAAGAAAATCCTACCCATGGTAGGGATGATAGTCTTTTATCAATAAACTCTCTTAAGTTTTGCAATTCTAAAGATGTTGGAGGGTCAGTGTGGATGAATCTTTCAGTTAGGTATACTGCTCCAAGGTCTAAGCTGTGAGTCGTTACAGGGATTTTGCCTTCAATGATGATAAATTCCGTGCTTCCTCCTCCAATATCTATGACTAAGGCTCTACCAATAACTTCGTTTATAATTGATAGAACACCTGTTAATGTCATACCGGCCTCTTCTTTCTCTGAAACGACCTGTATCTCTAAACCTGTGTTTCGATATATCTCCATCAGAAATTCATTTTTATTGACAGCTTCTCTAACGGCACTGGTGGCTACTGCTAAGGTTTTTTTTGCACTGTATTCATTCACTAAGTTCAAATACTCTTTTAAGACTTTTATGCTCCTTTGGATTGCTTTCCCGGATATCTTCCTTTTTTTAATAAACCCTTCTCCCAGTCTGGTTATGTTCCTCTTTGATAGTATCCTTTTGAGTTTTTTTGTCTCATTTGTATCAGCGATTAAAAGGCGAATGGTATTGGTGCCAATATCAATGGAGGCAACCCTTGTCATTACTTTATTCCCACTACTCTCTAATAATCTACCTTTTTTTTAAGCTCCTTACCAGGTTTAAAAAATATGGTCTTTTTTTCAGGGATGTTCACAATGATTCCAGTCTTGGGATTTCTTCCATTCCTAGCATTTCTTTCCTTTACTTTAAAGCTTCCAAATCCACGGATTTCAATTCTTTCGCCCTTTTTTAGTGAATCAATCATGCTATCAAAAATAACATCAACTATTACTTTGGCATCTTTCTTGGTTATGCTAGTGAGGTTTTCAGATATTTTCTCAACTAGTTTACTCTTTGTCATAGCAATTTCCTTTCATGAGGGTAACTACTCAGGTGTTTAGGCTGAAGACTGAAGGCTGAAGTCTATAAAACATCTCGAAAAGCCTTCCGCCTTCAGTCTATCTACCTTCAGTCTATCTGCCTGAGTAGTTACCTATTGGGAACAAATAGATAATTAAACTGGCAACTTTTATTTTCCAGATAATTAATGAAATCTGTTGCCATTCGTTGGAATAAAAAATCCAGTATCGAGAATCTGTCTTTGGGGGGATAAATTACATTTGGTTCACCCTTGATACCCGCCATTTCAGCAGCCATTGAGATAGTATCCTGGAGGTTACCGAGAGAATCAACTAAACCCAATGCCTTAGCCTGTTCTCCCGAAAATATCCTTCCATCTGCGATCTTAGCCACGTCTTCTCTTTTTAACTTTCTACCTTCCACTACTGCTTCAATAAATTGACTGTGAACACTGTCAACAACCCCACGGAGTATAGTTTTTTCTTGATCTGTTATACTTCTGAAAGGAGACATAACGTCTTTATGCTCACCACTCTTGATTGTTACACTTTTGAACCCAATTTTTTTCATGAGTTCTTCTACATTACCAAATTCAATGATTACACCGATACTTCCGGTTATAGTTCCAGGGTTTGCTATTATTTTATCAGCAGCGCAGGCTATATAATAACCACCTGAGGCTGCTAGAGACCCCATTGAGACTAATACCTTTTTCCCCCCCCTGATCTTTTTTACCTCTTCATAGATTTCTTGAGTTGGTCCAACACCACCTCCTGGAGAGTCAATTCTTAACACTATTGCTTTGACACTTTTATCCTTTTTAAACCTTAAAAGTTGGTCTATAATAGTTGTTGAATCCTTAATTACTCCTGTAGTATTTACTACCGCAACCTTATCGCCCATGGCAAGGATGGTATTTCCAGAAGTATATGTGATAGCAAATACAGTGATGAAGAAGACAACTAGGAGTATTCCTAATATGATGATACCTAGTAAAATGGGGTGCCTTTTCATCTTTTAACCTCACGTTCTATTTTTTTGTTCAAGTTCTTCTCTAATTAGTTCTCCCAAATTGGAGGTGGCGGATTCTTTGTTAGTTAAAAATTTCTGGAAATCAGCTTTTTCTGACATCTTATGCAGCTCTTTAATGCTCAACCCGATCTTTCTTTCTTTCTCTGCGATATTGATAATTAGAGCAGAAATCTTTTCTCCAACTTTACCAAAATCTGCGGCTTTTTCCACCTTTTCTTTACTAATTTCAGAAACGTGAACTAAACCTTCGATCCCTTCTTCTATTTCAACAAATATACCAAAATCCGTGATATTGGTAACAGTCCCCGATATTACATCACCCAGCTTATACTTTTTCAGCAGCGTATCCCATGGATCAGGTTCAAGCTGTTTGATACCCAGGGAGAACCTTTCATTCTCCTGGTCCACATTCAGGACGACCGCCTCCACACTTTGACCTTTGTGATATAACTCCGAGGGGTTCTTTATTTTCTGTTTCCAGGAAATATCTGATATATGAACCAATCCATCAATTCCTTCCTCTATGCCTACAAATATGCCAAAGTCAGTCACATTTTTGATGACACCTTTAATCTTTGTGCCTAAGGGATATTTCTCTTTAACCACAGCCCAGGGATTTGGTTCTATTTGTTTTATACCCAAAGAAATTCTCTTTCTAGACGTATCAATATCCAGAACTACAGCATCTATTTCGTCACCTATGGCCACAACTTTCGATGGATGTCTTATCTTTCGAGTCCAGGACATCTCAGAAATATGCACTAACCCCTCAATCCCTTCTTCCAATCTAATGAAGGCCCCATAGTCTGCCAGACTGACTACTTTTCCCTTAACCCTTGAGCCTATTGGATACTTTTCATCTGCATTGGTCCAGGGGGCAGGTGTGATTTGTTTTAACCCTAAGGAGACCCTTTCATTTTCTTTGTCAAATTTTATGACTTTAGCCTTTAGTTTGTCTCCTATTGAACACAAATCCTGAGGATGGGTTATCTTACCCCAGGATAGATCTGTGATATGCAGCAGACCATCAATTCCTCCTAAGTCTATAAAGACACCATAGTCGGTAATGTTTTTTACCGTACCTTCAATTATTTGCCCCTCTTCCAGAGTTTCCAGGGTTCTTTTTTTCAAGCTCTCTCTTTCTTTTTCCATGATGGCTCTTCTAGATAAAACGATATTCCCCTGTTTTTTGTTGAATTTTAATATCTTAAATTTAAACCTTTTACCAATGGATTCTTCAAAATTTCTAACAGGGCGAAGATCGACTTGTGACCCAGGCAAAAATGCATTAACACCAATATCTACAGCAAATCCACCTTTTACTCTGGAAATTATTTCCCCCTCTATAACGTTATCTTCATCATAAATTCTGCTAATTTCATCCCATACTTTCAACTTGTCTGCCTTATTTTTGGATAAGACCACAGATCCATTTTTATCTTCTCTCCGCTCAAGTAAAACGTCCACCTCATCGCCAATATTTACAGTTATCTCTCCCCGTTCATTCAAGAATTCTTTAGTCGACACTTGTCCTTCAGACTTATAACCCACATCTACCATAATATTGTTTTCAGTTATCTGAATAACCTTCCCTCTTACCACTTCCCCTTCTTGCAACTTGTTTAAACTATCTTCATAGAGTTGCTCAAAACTTTCATCAGTATCAGAACTCTCGTTTTTTGAAGCAGTATTTGTGTCTGCATCCTTTCTCTCAGGGATAGAATCTTTATCTTGAACTACATCAGCTTCATTTTCCATTAAAAGGTTATCCTCCTAAATTATTTTTCTAACAATTTTTAATTCCTCTAATAATCTCCAACAACTTCTCTACAACTTCTTCAATAGTTCTGTCGGTAGAATCAATATTAATAGAATCAATAGCAGGTTTTAGCGGGGCATATTTTCTCGAACTGTCGTTACAGTCTCTTTGAATTATTTCCCTGGTAACCCTATCTAAGCTGACTCTTTCTCCTTTTGCTATTAATTCTCTATGTCTCCTCTTCCCCCTTTCTTCTGATAAAGCATCAAGATAGAATTTAATATCGGCATCAGGGAAAACTACTGTTCCAATATCTCTTCCTTCTATAACGACTCCCCCATTTTCCCCCATCTTTCTCTGTAACCTCAATAATGCATCCCTTACAACCTTTTTAGCAGAAACGCTTGATGCAAGAAGACTCACATTGGGGTATCTTATTGCCTCTGTAATGTCCTTACCATTTAACAGCACCCTTAAAGAGTCGTTTCTCATACTGAAGGAAATGTCGGTCTCTGAGCACATTTGTAAAAGTCTATCTTCATCATCAATGCTAATATTTTTTTCAAGGGCACTTAAGGCGACTGCCCGATACATAGCTCCAGTATCGATATAGCTATAGTTCAACCTTTTTGCTAGAATTTTGCTTATTGTACTTTTCCCAGCACCTGATGGTCCGTCAATGGCAATGATGAGGCCTTTTTTCATATTTCCCAACATCCTGGCTAGGCAATTGTCTCACCTTAACGTGTAAGTATTCAGGTAGGCACAAAGGCACAGAGCGCCAAAGGCACAAAGTAGGAAAAAACAACGAAACGACCCTGCTCCGCTCTGCTTTGTGCCTATGTGCCTTTGCCACTTTGTGCCTGAGTAGTTACCTTTACGTTAAATTACTGAATAAGAGAAAACAGTTTGTCTTTAAAATCAGGGAACGATGTTCCAATACAAGAAGTATCTTCTACCACAGTCTTGCCTGATGCCCTGAGGCCGGCAATTATCAGTGACATGGCAATGCGATGGTCCCCGAAACTTTGGCAGTCACATCCCTTTAACTTATCTTTGCCTGAGATCCTCATACCATCATCGAATTCCTCTACCTCTGCTCCAAATTTCTTCAACTCAGAGGCAACAGCCTTAATCCTATCGGTTTCTTTGACCCTTAATTCTTTAGCATCCTTGATGACTGTATCGCCCTCTGCTACTGATGCCGCAACAGACAGGATAGGAAGTTCGTCTATTGTTTTTGGTATGAGGTCTCCTTCAATTTTGGTTCCTTTAAGCCGGCTGGTTTTAACCAGTATGTCTGCTACAGGCTCTCCCCATGTTTCATATTCATTCAATAATTGAATGTTTGCCCCCATTTTTTTCAATACTTCTAATATCCCGGTACGACTTGGATTTACCCCAACTCGCTTTAAGAAAACCTCCGAATTTGGGATGACTAATGCCGCTACTATAAAAAAGGCAGCCGAAGATATGTCCCCTGGAATCTCAATCTCCCTTCCCTCCAGGTTTGATCCACCGGCTATACTAACGGAGTTGTCCTTCCTTTTTAAATTGGCGCCAAAGAACCTGAGCATGCGCTCGGTATGGTCCCTGGATAGAAAAGGTTCAGTCACTTTTGTTACCCCATCAGTATAAAGCCCGGCTAAAAGAATGGCTGACTTGACTTGGGCACTGGCAATAGGAGAGACATAATCAATAGGGTTTAGCTTTGTCCCATTAATAACCAGTGGCGCAAAATTGCCGTTCCCCCTTCCCCAAATTTTAGCCCCCATTGAACTGAGAGGTTCGACAACTCTCTTCATGGGCCTCTTGCGGAGGTATCTGTCCCCAGTAATTACAGAGAAAAACCTTTGTCCGCTCAAAAGGCCTGTTAGAAGTCGGACAGTGGTTCCAGAGTTGCCGGCGTCTATAACATCTTCAGGTTCGGTTAGACCGTATAGCCCCCTGCCATTTATTATCAGTTGGTCTACTTTTGGCTCATCCACTTTAATGCCCATCATTCGAAAGGCATTCAGGGTTCTAAGATTATCGTCGCCTCTCGAGGGTCCTATAATTATGGTCTTGCCTTTTGCCAGAGAACCAATGATGACAGCCCTATGAGATATAGATTTATCTCCAGGTACGGTTACTTCTCCTTTTAACCCTCCTTTTCGTTCAACGACTGTCTTTTCCAATGTTACCTTATTACCCAGGTGTTTAGGCTGAAGACCAAAGGCTGAAGTGTCCTAAAAGCCTTCCGCCTTCAGTCTATCTACCTAAAGTAGTTACAAATTTATTTAATAGCTCTCCTTACTTCTCTTGATTTTTGAAATTCGGATACCAGCTTTTCAGAATCCTCTTCTGCAATGTCCCTCTTTATCTCCTCCAGGGATGATTGAAAATCAGTTATACTATTCAGCACATTTTCTTTGTTCATTAGAAAGATGTCTTTCCACATTGTAGGATTACTGGCTGCAACCCGCGTAAAATCTTTAAGGCCCCCGGCGGAGTATGACAATATGTCCTCTTTGGGATCCTTGATATTCATTATAGCGTTTATCAGGGAAAATGCAACAACATGCGGCAAGTGGCTGACTACAGCGAAGATATAATCGTGTTTTGTCATATCCATTGAAATGACTTTACAACCGACCTTTTCCCACATAGTTTTAATTCTTTCAAAGGCGCTTCTGTTTGTTTTGGAAGTAGGGGTAAGTACACATTTATGCCCAATAAATAGAGAAGGGTCGGCAGCTTCAATTCCAGAGTTCTCTGTTCCTGCAATGGGATGACCGCCAACGAAATATATATTATCATTATCGGGAATAAATTTTTCCACACCTTTTACGATTTCTTTCTTTATGCTGCCTACATCCGTAATTATGCACCCATCTGGTATATACGGGACTACTTTCTTGATTATCTCGATAATTACTCCAGGAGGTGTAGCTACTACCACTAAATCTACATCAGAAACACCTTCAGCAAGGTGGGTAGTATAACTGTCAATGGCGCCCAGATCAAAGCCCTTTTTTAGATTTTTTTCATTCCTGCCTATCCCAACTACTTTTTTGAAGAGGTTTTCTCCCTTGGCGGCCTTTGCTAATGAACCTCCAATTAACCCCAATCCAATAATTGCAACCTTGTCAAAGAGGCAGGCCACTCTTACAAACTCCTTCCTACAGCATTGGCTATGTTTCGCAGATCATTCATAAGGTTCTTAAACCTATCGGGTTTCAAGGATTGAGGTCCGTCAGAAAGGGCATCCTGTGGGGAAGGGTGCACCTCAATCATTAATCCATCTGCTCCAGCCGCAATAGCAGCTCTCGATACCGGTCCAACCAGATTCCATTTACCAACAGCATGGCTTGGATCTACAATTATGGGAAGATGACTAAGCTCCTTAATTATTGGAATAGCACTTATATCAAGGGTATTCCGGGTAGCCGTTTCAAATGTTCTAATCCCCCTTTCGCATAGTATTATTTGCTCATTACCATGGGATGCAATGTATTCTGCAGACATCAGGAGATCCAGTATGGTAGCACTGAACCCTCTTTTTAGAATAATAGGTTTTTTGATGGCGCCAACCTCCTTCAACAGACGGAAATTCTGCATATTTCTAGTGCCAATCTGAATTATATCAGCATATTTACAGACCATGTCAATATCTCTGGGGTCCATCAATTCAGTGACTACCATTAAGCCTGTTTTTTCCCTTGCTTCTGCAAGATACCTTAACCCCTCTTCACCCAAACCCTGAAAGCTGTAGGGTGAAGTCCTGGGTTTAAAAGCGCCTCCCCTCAGGAAGTTTACCCCTGTTGCTTTAATAGATTGAGCCACATCCAGAAGCATCTCTCTGCCTTCTACTGAACAGGGCCCAGCAATAACCTGTATTTTATTGCCGCCAATCTCAACTCCATTGAGGTTTATTATTGTGTTGTCCTTTTTGAAGTCCCTGCTAATCAGCTTGTAAGGCTTTAATATTGGCACTATCTTTTCAACACCGGGAAGGGACTCTAATGATTGACCATGAAGTATGGCGTCCTCTCCAATAGCGCCAATAATGGTACGTTCTTTTCCCTTTGAAATATGGACAGCCAAACCCAGATCTTCTATCTTTTTTATAACGCGATTAAAATCATCTTCAGTGCACGTTGGTTTTAATACTACAATCATGCTATTTCCTTCGTAACTACTCAGGTAGGCACAGAGGCACAGAGCACCGAAGGCACAAAGTAGGAAAAAAACGATGAAACGACCCTGCTCCGCTCTGCTTTGTGCCTATGTGCCTTTGCCACTTTGTGCCTGAGTAGTTACCTATTTTTTTCTACTCCTGGGGTATGATCCCAATATCTTTAGAAACAAAGAATTTTTGTTCAATTCATCCAGGGCATTTTTTACATTTTCGTCAGAGATGTGTCCCTCCATGTCCAAAAAGAATATATACTCCCATGCCTTTTTCTTAAGAGGCCTTGACTCAATCTTTGTCAGATTGATACTATTCCTGGCAAAGGGTTCTAGCATTAGGTATAAAGCCCCAACTTCATCTTTGACTGAAAACATAATGGATGTTTTATCATTGCCGCTCTTTTCAGGTTCCTTTTTGCCGATTACGAGGAATCTGGTAAAATTATTGATGTTATCCTCAATCTTTCTTCTTACTATACTTAGATCATAAAGGGTAGCGGCAAACTCGCTGGCAATAGCGGCAACTGATGGATCATCGGATGCATTCTGGGCAGCCAAAGCGGTGCTTGCTACATCAAGTATAGGTATATTTGGCAGATTATTTTCAAGCCAATTACGACATTGAGCAATAGCATGGGGATGAGAATACACCTTCCCGATATTTTCCAGCTTACCTGTTTTCGACAGAAGATGATGAGATATCTCTAACAAAATCTCTGCGCATATCTTTAGATTGTAGTCAACAAACATATCAAGGGTATTGCTGACCACTCCTTCAGTTGAATTCTCTATTGGGACAACCCCAAAATTGACTCTATCTCGTTCTACTTCATCAAATATTTCAGGAATATTCCTTTTCTGTATAAAATCTGCTGATAAGCCGAAGTGATGAATAGATGCTATATGAGTAAAAGTGGCTTTAGGACCCAGGTATGCGATTTTAATGGGTTGCTCAAGGGAGAGGGAAGCAGAGATTATCTCTCTAAAGACAGTCTTTATAGCTTCGTTTGTAAAAGGGCCTTTGTTTATCTTTGTTAATCTCTCATATATTTTGAGTTCTCTTTCCGGTGCATAAAAATCCATATCGTTTTCGGCTTTAGTTTTAGCAATCTTAATTGCTAATTCAGCCCTTTTATTGAGTAATTTGAGTATTCCTGTATCAATATGGTCGATCTTATCACGTGAGACATCTAATTCACTCCGCTTACTCACATTTTAGTCCTCCTTCCCAAAAATGTTTAGTAGTTTGCACTAGAAAATTTCCTTTTCCACCGGCTAGAGCAAGTTTTTTGACTTATCCAGAAACTTGCTTCAGTTTTTCAAGATGAACTTAGTAAACTTTGCAAAATTGCCTATGCCTGACTGATTCTTTGCATTTGTAATAAAAAAGTCATTTTAACTTAAATAGATAGAAAATGCAAACCTTTTTTAGCACAGTGTTGGAAAAGGGAAGGCACATCCGGAGAATATCCGGTTAGGCAGATTATCTTTTAACCAATAGCTGCTGCCATCTTAAATATAGGAAGATACATGGCTATTACTAAGCCACCAAGAACAACCCCCAGAAAAACCATTAGCATAGGTTCAAGCATGGCGGTCAAAGTATCAACTGCGGCATCGACTTCATCATCATAGAAGTCTGCTATCTTTGCAAGCATGGCATCCAGGGCACCGGTAGCTTCCCCCACAGCTATCATTCTGACTACCATAGGCGGGAAAACCTTGCTCTCAGCCAGGGGTTCGGCTATGGTTCGGCCTTCACTGATACCTGCTTTTGTGTAGTATATCGAACGTTCCACTGTCTTATTCCCGGCTGTCTTAGCTGTAATGTCCAGACCATCCAATATGGGTACGCCGCTGGAAATCATGGTTCCCAATGTCCTGGTAAATTTAGCAACCGCAGCTTTCCTTATCAACGGGCCAAATACAGGGAGTTTAAGGACAAGGTCATCAATGATGGTTTTCCCCTTTTCAGTACCATAGAATTTTTTGAAGACAACTCCCAATAGGAATAGACCACCCGCAATATATAGAATGCTGCTCTTTAATAGGTCACTTATCTTAATTACGATTTGGGTAGGGACGGGGAGTGCCGCCCCAAACTCCGCGAACATCTTTTGGAAAACAGGTATGACAAAAACAAGCAATACAACAACCACAACAACAGCAACTCCCAAGATACTAATAGGATAAACCATTGCCCCCTTAACCTTCTTCTTTAGTTTCATCGTCTTCTCTATATAGCCTGCCAGTCTATTCAGGATAGAGTCTAATACACCTCCCACCTCACCAGCCGCCACTAAGTTGACATACAGCTCATCGAATAGGTCCGGATGTTTTTTAAGGGCATCGGTAAAGGTTGCTCCTCCTTCTATATCCTCTTTTATCTGGACAAGTATCTTTTTAAAGGTCTTGTTATCCTGTTGGGATGAGAGTATATCCAGTGCCTGTACCAAAGGAAGTCCAGCGTCTATCATAGTGGAAAGCTGGCGGGTGAAGATAACCAAATCATTTTCCGTAACCTTTGGTTGAAAAAAAGCAATATTTTCAAAGAGGTCTTTTGGCTTTGCCTTGATCTTGCTTGCTGTGATCTTTTGTCTTCCAAGCTGCATCCTCACAGCAGCTTCTGAAACTGCCTCAATCTCCCCTTTCTGAATTTTGCCCTGCCGTGTTTTCCCTTCCCAGATATATACTGGCATGGTTTATCTCCCTCCTCTTCATATGCCTCACACAAATAATCTCTTAGCCAATATCTCCTTCATCAATTTAACAGGTGCATCCAAATCTGTCCAAATTTTGAAACTCAATGCCCCCTGAAAGACCAGCATCCCCAGTCCATTATGAGTGGTTAACCCAGCCTCTTCTGCTTCCCTCAAGAGGGGAGTCTTAAAGGGGTTATAAACTATATCATATATTATGGCGCTCTTAGGCAAATGACTAAGAGGCAGCTTCAAAGAATCTCCACTCATCCCAATGGAGGTAGTATTTATAAGTAGGTCGGTATTACCCAAACAATTCTTTAGGGCATTATTGTCTAAAGGTAGGGCAGAAAATTTTACTGAGGGAAACCTATCAGAGAATTCTTCTATCATCTTTTCTGCTCTGCTACAAGTCCTGTTAGTAATAGATATTTTTTTGGCACCACTTAACGCCAGACTAACTAATATCCCTCTAGCTGCCCCACCTGCACCTACCATTAATATGTTTTTACCTTTGGGGCTAAAACCAAGATCATTTTTCAGGGATTCAACAAAACCCTTGCCGTCAGTATTAAATCCTACCAGTTCACTGTCAATATTTTTGACAGTATTTACTGCGCCTATTAACTCTGCCTCTGTGTCAATTCTGTCCAAATGCACTATTACCCTTTCCTTGTGAGGGATTGTTACATTGACACCAACGATGTTCATACATCTAATGGCATTTATTGAATCCTTTAAATCCCCTGGTTTGACATCGAAGGGCAGATAAACATAGTTGAGTCCCAGGTGTTTAAATGCAGTATTATGCATCAAGGGTGAAAGAGAGTGCTGAATAGGATGACCTAGAATACCTGTAATTTTAGTATTGGCATCTATCTCCATAAACATGGCACCGCTTTTTCGATGTATTAACCTAATTAATTAGTTTATCCTGAAAAACAAGCAAACGGGAAGCAGAACATAAGAACTGTTTAATGTATATAAAAACAATTGAGTTTTGTCAAATATCAAATAGAGAAGGCTTCTGGAAAAGAAATTTTGGCAGATGCAAGGGAGATCAATACGCAATTAATGGGTTCTCAACTCTGCAAGGCAGTTAGCCAAATCCTTAAACTCTTCCAAATTAAGGGTCTCTCCCCTCCGCACCGGGTCAATCCCGCATACCTTTACTGCATTTAGCACGTCGCTAAAAAGCATACCAAGATTTAGAGTATTCTTTAGAGTGTTTTTTAGGGTCTTCCTCCTTTGGGCAAAAGACGCCCTTACCACGCTTTTGAAAATCTGTTCATCTTTAATCCCCATAATGAAGGATTCAGAAAAAACAAACCTTACCACAGCAGAATCCACTTTGGGCTGAGGATAAAAAGAGCATCTAGAAATTAATAGCTCCTTTGAAACTGCAGCGCTTATTTGAGAGAAGACCGACAGCGCCCCATAATCCTTTGTCCCTGGATTAGCAACTATCCTGTCTGCAACTTCCTTTTGAAACATTAAAATTGCCATAGACAAAGAGTTCTTACATTCTAATAACTTAAAAAGCAAAGGTGCAGAGATACCATAAGGTATATTGCCTAAAACCTTTAATTTACCTCCATATAATTTTGCAACTTTAGGAAAGTTGAAGAGTAAAACGTCTTGGGTAATCACCTCTACATTTTTATCCTTGATAATCTTATCCTTTAAGATATCTGCCAATGCCTTATCTATCTCGATTGCAAGTACTTTCCGAACCCTCGGAGCCAATCGTGTAGTCAACGCCCCTAGACCTGCCCCTATTTCAACAACTACCTCATCTTTTTTTAAATCATAGAGGTCTATAATCTCCTCCAGTATCTTCTCATCTACAAGAAAATTCTGGCCCAATTTCTTCTTAGGGTGGATTTTATAATTTTTTAACTGGGTTAATGAAGACATACTATCTTGGCCACCTGGAAACAGCATTTATATCCAGAGATGAAGTTTTCCCTTTCCTTAAATAGTAATCGCCAATCCCTGCAATCATTGCCGCATTGTCGGTACAGAGAATAGGAGAAGGTATAAATACCCTTAGACCTTTTTCTTCAGCCATCTCCTTTAATCTGGTACGAAGCCTGGTGTTGGATGCCACTCCACCGGCAAGGACAATTGTATTGACACCACTACTCAATGCCGCTGTAAGAGTTTTAATAACCAGGACATCAACTATTGCTTCTTGAAAACTCGCAACAATATCATTGATCTGACCGGATATTACTTCCTTAGAACGAGTTCTTACGTAATTTAAAACTGCTGTTTTTATCCCACTAAAACTGAAGTCGAGAGAGTCATGGGACATGAATGCCCTGGGGAAATCAACTGCCTTAGGATTCCCCTCTTTAGCCAGTCGATCAATTACCACCCCTCCTGGATACCCTAGATTTAAAAGCTTGGCAACCTTATCGAAGGCTTCTCCGGCAGCATCATCCCTGGTATGCCCCAGCAACCGGCAGTCATCCAAACCATGGACCAGGTATAGACTCGTGTGCCCACCAGAAACTACTAATGATATAAAGGGGAACCCTAGATTGTCCTCTTCCAAAAAGATAGCAGAGATATGACCTTCAATGTGATGTACCCCCACAATAGGTATATTTTTTACATAGGCTATTGATTTTGCGACTGATAACCCCACAAGAAGAGAACCGACTAACCCGGGCCCTTGAGTTACAGCAATTCCCTGAATCTCATCCAGAGATAGGTTGGCCACAGCCAGGGCATCCTCTATTACAGGGATAATCGCTTCAACGTGTCTCCTTGAAGCAAGTTCAGGAACAACCCCTCCGAACTTGCTGTGCACATCGATTTGAGAATAGATTATGTTTGATAATATTTCCTTGCCATCTGCCACCACAGCTGCAGCAGTCTCATCGCAGGAAGACTCTATACCTAAGATTAACATAATGAAAGCCTTATCGTAACTGCTCAGGTGGATAGGCTGTAGACTGTTAGCCTGTAGCCTAACAGCCTTCAGTCTAAACAACCTGAATAGTAAAGCCTTATCTTTAAACTATACCTGTCTAATTATTCCCTTAATCGCTTCATACACAAGGTCAATTTCCTCTGTGGTATTAAAGTAACCCATACTTATCCTGATACAGCCCTCCGGAAATGTCCCTATGGTCTTGTGTGCCTCAGGGGCGCAGTGCAACCCTGCCCTCACTAATATATTATAGACGTTATCCAGGATAAAACCCACATCCAGGGGGTTCAAGCCTTTGATATTAAAAGATACTATCCCTATCTTCTTGTCCTGGCTTTCATGTCCATACAATTCAATTTCTTCAAACTCATTTAATCTGTTGGTCAGTTCAGTGGACAAAAATATTTCGTGCTTCCTTATCTTTTCAATCCTCTCTGTTTGGATAAAACTAATTCCAGTTCCCAGACCGATTATGCCAGGGGTATTTAAAGTGCCACTCTCAAACTTTTCAGGCAGGTTCTCTGGTTGAGTTTCAAGCTCAGAACTCCACCCTGTTCCTCCTTCCAATAGAGGTCTTAATTCAATGCCATCCCTTATATAGAGGAATCCGGTCCCCTGGGGACCAAGTAATGCCTTATGCCCTGGACATGCCAGCATATCTATTCCCAGTTTTTGTACATCTATCATAATTATTCCAGCCGTCTGAGAAGCATCCAGCATGAAGAAAATACCGTTATCTTTAGCAATGCAGTTTATATCCTTTATTGGCAGCAGGGTCCCTGTTACATTGGAAGCATGGGTTGTAACTATCAATCTGGTATTGATTTTAATTGCTTTCTGAACTTCAGATGGATCTAAATACCCTTCTCCTGTACACCTAACTACTGTTGTTTCTACCCCCTTCTTTGCCAATGCTTTTAATGGTCGGAGCACAGAATTGTGTTCCATGGAGGTGGTAATTACATGATCACCCGGATTGAGTAGTCCTTTAATCCCCAAGTTAATTGCCTCAGTTCCATTATGTGTAAAGACAATATTGGAAGGGTTTGATATATTAAAAAATTTGGCTATGGTTTCTCTGACATCGGTTATTAGGCGGTTTGCCTCTATACCCCATTTATGCCCTGACCTACCTGGATTGGCACCTATATTTCGAAAAACGTGATTAACTGTCTGGTAGACAGCCTCTGGTTTAGGAAAGGAGGTGGCAGCATTATCCAGATAGACTGGCATATTTTAAACCTCTTTGAGACCAAGTGTTTGTTTTCTAATGATTTTATCAATGCTTTAAGCATTTAGCTCGAATCCTTGAATCCTTGACCCCTTGAATCCTTTTCATCGACCAACTCTTTGGGAGATGAATTTTAATACTAGCCTAACATTCATGTAATTTCAAGGTATTTGTGGAGATATACGGTATTGGAGAATGTCCATTTTTGTGTCAAAAATTCCTTTGACCAAGTGCGTTAAAAGTGTTACACTAAAGGCAAAAAGGAGGTTTGTACACATGCCCACAAAAAATCCAAGGATAAATGTTGTATTAGAAGAACCCTTATATGCGGCTATTGAGCGGCTTGCAAAAAGAGATAAGGTGTCGTTGTCGCTAAAAGTGCGTGATCTTGTAAAAGAGGCATTGGAGATAGAAGAAGATATAGCCTTATCTATATTTGCAGAAGAAAGGGATAAAACTTTTAGAAAGGCAACTGCATTGAAACACGATGAGGTATGGTAATCTTGACATTTGAAATTAGATACCATCCAGATGTAAAGGTTGTTGACCTCTCTCTTATTGATGAAAAGCTAAAAAAGCGTATCAAAATTGCTATAGAAACGCGCCTGATGACGGCTCCACACAAATATGGAAAGCCCTTAAGAAAAACACTCAAAGGATATTGGAAATTGAGAGTTGAAGATTACAGGGTCGTCTTCAAAATTTCTGACCATGAGATTTATATACTCGCTATTATTCACAGGAAAAAGGTCTATGAGAAAATAGGAAAACAGATTTAAACTCCTGATTCGGGATTGGACTTGTCTGAAAAAAACAATTGATTTATAAAATGAGAATCGTCTCTAAAAGAGTTGGAGATGATAGAAGGATTCAAGGGGTCAAGGAGTCGAGGATTCGGGTGGAATGCTTAGTATTGTTTTTAATGGTATCAGTTTTTCTACTTGATAATACTATTTAATTGTAGTATCCTTGGATTTAAGGAGGTGGATAACTATGGGGCTTATAAGGGCATCCATTACAATTCCTGAAGATATTTATGATAAGGCAAAAAACCTTTCTGATAACTTTAGCTCTCTCGTGACAGAGGCACTTAAAGAGTATTTCAGAAAAGCCAGCATTCAGAATGCTAAGAAAAGCTTTGGCAGTTGGAAAGGCAGAGAAGAAGACAGTATCGATATCGTTAATAAAATGAGAATCGACATGGGTAGAAACTATGCATCCCGTGTTGATTGACACTGATATTGCTATAGATTATTTAAGAGGTATGCTATACGCAAAGGAACTTATAGAACCTCTGTGGGATTTTAATATGGTTTATTTCAGCGTCCTGTCTGTCTATGAACTTTGGGCAGGAATGAGAGAGAATGAAAAAGAGGATACCTTTAATTTTATAAAAGCCTGTAACATAGAGGATATAACACCAGAGATTGCCGTTAAAGGCGGAGAATTATATAAGCAATATAGGACAAAAGGGATAACTCTTACATCCATTGACTGCCTTATTGCTGCAACTGCTATTATTAAAAAACATAAAATCGCAACGAGGAATGTAGAGCATTATCCGGATAAGGGGTTGCTTTTACGGTTTAAGTCTTGACAAATCCTTCTTTATCCTTCCTTTATCCTTCTTCCCCTTTTTCTGCTGGTTCAGTCTTGCAGATTGAACCACAATATCAGATAGATATGGCAATTGCCATCCACCGGAGTGTTGGAAGAGTTAAAGCAGGAGACATTCTTTTTTGAGCTTTAAACAACAAGAACGGGGAGACCTATGAAAAATAAGCTAATAATCGGTATTGTGTCCCCGGAATAACCCCATAATCTTTGGTTACTCGTTGAAAGGAGGATGCTCTATATGACCCGTCTGGATAAAGAGGCCATAAAGAAGGATGTCGTCCGATGCTTGGCAGGGGCGGAAGAAATCAATAGAATTGTCGTCTTTGGTTCTTTTCTCACGTCCGATGATCCGAACGATATTGACGTGGCGATATTTCAGGGAAGCAAAACCAGATATCTCGATCTTGCCATGAAATATCGCAAGATGCTGCACCCCGTCTTACGCAAGATTGCCGTGGATGTCATCCCTATACGGCCTGAACCGAATCGTTCATTTTTTTTGGGTGAAATTGAAGCAGGAGAAGTGATTTATGAAAGATGAAACCCCTGCTTGGTTGAGTTACGCTGACGAAAATCTTGACGTAGCCGAACTTTCTCTGGCCAACAATCATCTGAACGCCTGCCTGCATAATGCCCAGCAAGCTGTTGAGAAGTATTTAAAAGCGCTCATCATCGAATATGATCTGCCTTTTAGAAAAACACATGCAATTTACGTATTGTGGCAGGAACTCACCGAGCATGGCATACAATCGGGGCTTATCGAAGAAGACTGCGATCTTTTCGACGCCGTGTATATGCCATCCCGATACCCTCTTTTCAGTGTCTTGCCGGATGCAATGCCGGATCGGGAGACATGCGAAAAGTGTGTCCGTATCGTTCGCCGTGTCGGGGAGAGTGCGCGATCGGCATTAAAGGACAAGGCGGGGAAGGTAGGTAACAACACATAAATGGTATTATGTCACCAGAATAACACCCCACTATTTATCCCTCTGAAGAAAGTTGATTCTTGACTTAATTCCGGGAATGAAGATAATGAAAATGCCATATTAACATGTCAAGGAGCTAAAACATGAAGAGTTATTCAACGATTGTGTCAGGTAAGGAAATCGGCAGGGTCATTAACCTTCCTGATGAATTTAAGGAAGCTGAACTGAAGGTAGTGGTCAGACCCATCAAGAAGAAGCCGGATCGTTTTGCAAAGCTGTTCCTGAATCCCATCAGGGTAGAAAAGATTACTATCCCTTCCAAGGATGATACCCATGAAAGATGACCGTGTCTTTGTCGACACGAACATCTTCATATATGCGTCGCTGGAGGGAAACCACCAAGGGGGTAAACGGGATAAGGCTGTCGCCTTATTGCAGTGCCTGTCGGAGAAGGTTGTTTTTGTCAATACTCAGGTGCTTCATGAGATTTACAGTGTCATGTTGCGACATGGGGTCGACGAAAAAGCCATCCAGGAAAAACTTGCCGTAATTATCAAGGAAATAAAGCTTTCCGTCATCAGGCTGAAAACGATAAAACAATGCTGGGCTATGAGACTTAAATACAAATATTCCTACTGGGACTGCCTGATACTTGCATCAGCACTCGAAAATGACTGCACCGTCCTATACAGCGAGGATATGCAGCATAATCAGGTCATTGAGCAATCATTGAGGATCATCAACCCGTTTATTTAAGGATGTTTCCCCCCTGCTTACGTAATAATGAGTGTTATGTCCCCAGATTACCATGTCGGAATACGATAGAAGAACCGGAGTAAAACATCTGAGAGTCAGAGGGTTTAAAGCGGTTAGGTTCTGTGCTATCTTAAAAGCCGTAGGAGTAAACATCTTCAGGGCAACTGCCGTCCGAAAGGCGACGAATAATGGCAGGGGGAATAGGGAATAGGGGGAATAGGGGAATAGGGGAATAGGGGGACACTTCCCATATTTTCTAAAAGGAAACTGCCTGCAACGGCAAACAACACAATTGAATCTATTTGTTGACAACAGTAGATACGGGATTGACTTGACTGAAAAAACAATTGATTATAAATTGATTTATAAAATGTCGATTCGATGAGAGCTTTGAAAAAGTACCCCTTTTCGCTTCAGCATACATTTTTTGACCCATCTAAGATCGCTCCACTGAAAATTCACAAACTCGCCCTTCGGGCTCAAACATGTGAATTTTCTATATTACGCTCGTCAAGGTGGGTTCCCCAAAAAATCTATGAATTCGCTTTCAGGGGACTTCTTCAAAGCTCTCGGCAGGTTCTGTAAAGGTCTCTCAATCTTGAAAAGTAAACACGTTTTGATGCCATATATCCCCGGATATATTGAGTTATATAAAACCGGTGAGTTGAAAAAAAGGATTAAGGCTCTCAATGATATACTGAAAGAGTGTAAACTGTGTCCTCGCGAATGCGGTGCAAACCGCCTGGAGGGTGAGATAGGGGTTTGTCAAGGTGGGGCAGAGTTGATGGTCTCCAGCGTTTCTCCCCACTTTGGTGAAGAGCCGCCTCTGGTTGGGTTTCATGGCTCAGGAACTATCTTTTTGACTCACTGCAATTTAAGATGTGTATTCTGCCAGAACTACGATATAAGTCATCTTGGAAAAGGTCATATAACCACCTCATCAGAGATGGCAAACTATATGTTGAGGCTGCAAAAAATGGGGTGTCACAATATCAACTTCGTTACCCCAACCCATTATGTCCCTCAGATTTTAGCTTCCTTACCGGAGGCAATAGATTCGGGACTGAATATCCCCTTAGTATTCAATTGTGGAGGATACGAATCCTTAGAGGTAATCAGGCTTCTTCAAGGCATTATAGATATCTACATGCCCGACGTTAAATATGCTGATGGAAGGGTTGCAAAGAAATACTCCATGTCCCCAGATTATCCTGATGTAATAAAGAGTTTATCGCCACGGATATATCAAAGGACTCCTATCTTAATATCATGTCCCAATATCGTCCTATGTATAGAGCAGATGAGTTTCCAGAGTTAAAGCGGAGAATTAGCTCACAGGAATATCAGGAGGCAATAGCGATTGCCAGAAGGGCCGGGCTGCATAGGGGTTTTTAAATTGATATCCAGATGGGTCTCTTCTTTCACCTCTCTCTTAATCCCATCCTCTATCTTTTTTGTGTACTTGAATCATAGCCTTGAACCTCCGTTTTTGGTCCAAGGCTACAACATTTCAGGTGTTCACTTTTCAAGTTTAGTTTAGATTGCACAACTCTAGAAAGAAATTGACTGAACGGGCATTTAATGTTATAGATTTAACAGGAAACCTGTTAAAAGAGGTATTGATTAAAGGTAGTCATACAGTATGAGTTGAAAATTGAACTATTAGCATAACCAATGACATTTTCAGGGTGAACTGATTAGCAGTGCCCAAGAAAGGAGAAGCATAAATGAAGGTAAAAGACATTATGGCTGAAGATGTAGTCACTCTGGAGATAAATGAAGAGTTGAGTTTGGCAGACGACATCATGCACCTGGGAAGAATAAGGCACCTACCGGTGGTTGAGAAGGGAAAGCTGGTGGGAATAATTAGCCAACGGGATCTTTTTAAGGGTTCCCTGGCTTCGGTTATGGGGTTTGGTGAAAAGGCCAAGAGGGATTTTCTAAAGACAGTGGCAGTTAAAGAAATCATGATTAAAAAAGTGATAACTATTTCACCCGAGGCCGATATAAAAGAGGCCGGTCGAATTATGCTGGAAAAGAAGATTGGCTGTCTGCCAGTAGTAGGAAAGGATGAATTAGTTGGACTGATCACTGAAACGGATATCCTGAAGCAATTTATCATGTAATTTGCCCAAAAATCCTTTTCAGTCTATATTCCTCATGTCTGGGATGCGATCTTACAAATATCTTCCTACTTGACACATAATGCCCATAGTAATATCTTTTCATAGGGTAAAAGAGGGTTTTTATTTGGAGAGTAGTAGCAACTTGGAAAGTTTTTGGAAGAAAACCATGATTGTGCGATTATCTTGGTTCTCATTTCAGTGAAGACATGGAAATTAATCAAAAACTGAAAGAAGAAATCATACACTATCTTCACGATCGAGGTGCAGACATAGTGGGTGTAGCCTTGCCTAAAACCTGGTGGCAGGAAGGTGTAGTGCCCGAGAGTTACAGACCAGATTCTCTGTGGCCGCCGACCAGATCTGTCATAGTTATTGGCATCCAGATGCCACTGCCGATCGTTGAAACCACTCCATCAACACAGCACATGGAGCTTTACCGTACATGCAACAGCATGCTTGATAATATGGCCTTTGAGTTAACACTATGGCTGAATCGGCGTGGACATGCCTCAATTTTTCTCAGCCGAGACGGCTATGCAAACATCGAGGTTTTGATAAAGAAACCCGCAGCTGCGTTTTCTCATAACTTTGCAGCACAATACGCTGGATTGGGAAACGTTGGCGTCAACCACACAATACTCACGAGGCAGTTTGGGCCTAGAGTCCGTTTTGTTTCGGTCTTTACGGAAGCTGAATTAATCCCCGATCAGATGCTTAAGAAGCGCCTTTGTATACGGTGCGGAGCATGCGTAGACTGCTGTCCGGTAAATGCTTTCAACATTAGCAAAGACGAGCTTCTAACAGACAGGGAAGTAGTAGTTGCAGACTATGACAAACTAGCCTGTGCAAAGAGGCATAAACTGCTGAGGGACAAGGGGTGTTATCCGTGCGGGATATGTATCAAGGTTTGTCCGGTGGGAGAAGATCGTAAACTGTATGGACGTGAGAATGCGTTACGACACTACCGTGACGAGGTTGAATCTATAGCTCGTGGCCCAGATGACCCGCTATACAAGTCCTGGATCCATATTCGCAGCCACGGCGGTTGGCCTATTGACCAAGAAACAACTCTGGAACATATTTCAGAAGATCAGTCCGAAAAAGCAAAGAAAGAAGGTTGAAGGGGGGAAATAATGATGTCATCACAAGTACCATTGGAGATTACTTCATTCTGCAAACATTGCTCAGACGGTCTGTCCGGCATTACAGAAGATGAATCCTGTGTTGAACTTTTTAGAGACGAACTACCCAGTCTCCTTCGCAACAAACCACTTTTTGGGGAAATTCTGCACAGTCTTGTTGATGGAGGGGGATACCCAGATTTGGGCCATTCAACGATGTTTGATAACGAATTGCTTTTGCACGCGGATTCATCCCGTCTCTTCTCTCTGAGGATGTTCCTCTGGGGGCCGGGTGAATATACGGTGATACATGACCACAATTCATGGGGTGTGATAGGCCCTGTTTCGGGAGCGCTTGGGATCTTTAATTACAAACGGGAAGACAATGAATCCAGGGACGGATATGCACGCCTGATCGAGACCGAAGAAGTGAGATGTTTGCCTGGCGAGACCACATTTACACTCCCGCTGAATCGGGGCATACATAAAATTGGAAACCCGACTAAAGAAAGTATGGTCTCGCTCAGCGTATATGGTAAGCCGTTGGCCCGAGGCTACATAAACGGATTCGATATTGACAACGATCGTATTTACAAAATCTTTGCGCCTAAATCAAAAAAGAAGATGCTTGCGTTCCAGGCTTTGGCCGGTCTTAAGTAGTAGGTTCAGGAAGATTTTTATGGATAAAGAGAAGAAAGATCAGTCAAAATTGGAAAATCAGAATCTTCACATAGATGATTGCTGCTCAAAACCATCACCGTTAATATCCATAGAATCCATTTGCAGACCTTCTGAGGAAAAGGCTCAGCTAAGCTTGCCCAGTCTGAATCAGCCCTTTGTGGTCGGCTCAATTCAGACCCCTGTAGGAATGGTGCCCCAAGTTTCTTCTTCTCTGATCTGGAAAGACCACCTGGGGACTTTTAGGGCTCGCTGGGGCGTTGGCCGCATGCATTACACCATTGAACCAGGCCTTTACGCTTTGGGTCAACCAGACAAGGATGCCCCTGTCCTGGTCACGGCCAATTACAAGATGAGCTTTGACTGTTTACGGGAAGCTATGCCTGTCCGAGATGTCTGGATTCTGGTTTTAGACACCAAGGGTATCAATGTATGGTGTGCGGCAGGGAAGGGTACATTCGGGACTAAGGAGCTTGTTGGACGCATTGAGTCCAGTGGTCTTGACCAGGTGGTGAATCACCGTCGGTTAATCCTGCCCCAGTTGGCCGGGCCGGGAGTTGCTGCCCATCAAGTAAAGAGGCTTTCCGGCTTTAAGGTCGTCTACGGCCCGATTCGGGCGACAGACGTACCGGCATTTCTTGATGCTGGTTTAAATGCCATCCCAGAGATGCGGTGCAAAACCTTCACCATGTGGGAAAGGGTCGTTTTGATCCCAATGGAATTAGTCGGCGCTTTTAAGCCGACTCTGATTATTCTGCCCATTCTCTTTCTGTTGGGTGGATTTGGGGGGCAGGAAGGGTTCTGGGCTAATGCTTTTAATTATGGTCTTTTTGCTGTGTTGGCCTTCCTTAGCGCAATCTTTGCCGGTGCGGTTTTGGCTCCGCTTCTTCTGCCCTGGCTGCCAGGCCGAGCATTTTCCATGAAAGGTTTGGCCCTGGGGTTGGTTGTTGGTTTGATCCTGGCAGTCTTTAGGGGAGGGCACTTGACCGATTTGTCGAGCCGTTTTGAAATCCTGGCATGGATTGGCATTGTCCCGGCTGTCACTGCCTATCTAGCCATGAACTTTACCGGCGCCTTGGCTTATGGATCGGATCACGCTTTATTGCCTAAGGATGGAGAGCTTGAAAAGGGGTGCTTTTTCAAAACACGAACAATTTTTTAAAGGTTTTGGAGAGAAATGATGGGACAACTGGTTTACATTAAAGATGTGGTTACTTTGAAGCTTGACCGGGAAAAATGTACGGGTTGCGGTATGTGTCTTTTGGTCTGTCCTCATACGGTGTTGAGCCTTACTAACGGCAGTGCTGAGATCGAAAATCGTGATGCCTGTATGGAGTGTGGGGCTTGCGCCCAAAACTGTCCCGCTGACGCTGTTACCGTGAATGCTGGCGTGGGTTGTGCTACCGCAGTCATTAATGCTGCCTTGGGTCGAGAAGGTGGCTCCTGCTGCTGAGTAGTTACAGGTCAGAAAGTTTGATGGCTTCGTAGAAAGTCGTCTCACCGGTGAAAACCAGTGTCCAGGGTTTTTATAACTACCAATCTAAAAGCACTGGATTCCGGCTTTCGCCGGAATGACGAAAAAAGCGTTTTCCAGACTTTTTACGATTTAATCAAGTTTAAAATCAACAAAATAATTGTTAAGAGGAGGTAGATATGTTTCAAGTATCGGATAAGGCAAGTGAAATGATGGAAGAATATTTTAATGGCAGAGAAGAAGCCCCTTCTATAAGGGTAGTCTTAAACGAAGGCGGCTGAGCAGGGCCTGCTTTAGGCATGGTCCTGGATGGACCCCGGGAAGATGATGAAGTTGTTAACAAAAACGGCAACACCTTCATAATAAACAAAGAGCTATTAAAACAGGTTCAACCTGTCAAAGTAGATTTCGTTGAGACGGATAGAGGATCAGGGTATGCTATTTCCTCCAATCTATCGAGTGGAGGAGCCTGCGGAGGATCCTGCAGTTGCTAAGATAAGAGAAACGCATAATAAAAAGGAAGCTAACGGTGAGGGGAGTAAAATCAGAAACGAGTGTTATAGATTTTTCTGCCAAGAAAGGTTGGTCTAGGGTAGGCTTTGTTCTGAATGTTTTCACCTTACTGTTTTTGTCCTTTAAAGAGCTGTGGACAGAGAGGAGATTTGGGCTAAATGTTATAATCGATACGACTTTGAAACAGATATACTTTACTGGTGTCGAGGCTATAAAGGTTATAACCCTCATTTCTCTGGTACTGGGTGCTGTAGTTATAATAGAATCAGGCGCCCAATTGACAAAATTAGGGGCGGTCGTTCAGGTACAGCCATTGTTACTGAACTGGGGAATATGGTGGTTGCCCATGAAATTGAAGCGATAGAGGTTATGGGGATAAGCCCTGTTCACTTTATCATCGCTCCTAGAATCATTGCCGTGACCATCGCAGTTATGGTTTTATCTGTATACTTCAACCTTGTAGCTATGGTAGGGGGATTGGTTGTCTCCACTTTGATAACTACTGCCAAGTTTTCTGTATTTCTCCATAATTTAGCAATCTCCCTTACACTAACAGATGTTTCTGTCTCTTTGCTCAAGAGTCTTGTTTTTGGTTTGATTATATCTCTTGTCTGTTCATACAATGGATTGTCTGTAAAATTCTCTTCTACAGAGGTGCCGCAGGCGGCAACCAGAGGGGTTGTTAACTCTATCCTCTCGTGCTTTATTATAAATTTTGTTATAACACTCTTATTCTATTTGTAAGTTGAAGCTTATGAATCCTGAGGTAGTGGTAAAAATCGACAACCTCAACTTTAGTTACAATGGGGAGGATGTACTCAGTAGAGTTACTATGAGGGTCTTTTCCGGAGAAATATTCGTAATAATCGGACCAAGTGGAAGCGGTAAGAGCACCCTTCTGAAATTGTGTGCAGGCCTTTTTCATCCAAAAGATGGGGATGTGGATATAAAGGGTATTAATGTCCATAAGGCACCAAAGGATCGTATTCGGAAGTTGAGAGGAAAGATGGGATTTGTGTTCCAGGATGCAGCACTGATAAGCAACACCTGTATCTTCGATAACGTTGCCCTTCCTCTTCGTTATCATACCGATCTCAGGGAGACCGAAATAGAGAAGATGGTATCGCAAAAGCTGGATCTTTTACAGATAGATAGAAGTTATTATTATCTTCTGCCTGCCCAATTAAGTCTTGGACTAAAGAGGAGCGTGGGAGTTGCTCGGGCTTTGGTTATAGAACCAGACATTGTATTCTTTGATGAAATTACTGCCAGCTTTGATTCACAGACCATCCAGAAGATTTCCATGATTATTAAGGATATTAAGAATCTGAAAGTTACCTCTATAATAGTAACTGGTGATACATCCCTTGCATATTCCATTGCGGATAGGATAGCTATTATAAAAAACGGTAAGATAATACAAACAGGGACACCGGATGAGATAAGGAATAGTCAGGATCCTGATGTAATACGCATGACTTCTATGAATAAATAAGGTAACCGTGAACGGTTACAGGGGAGGTTAGTCATGTACTTTAGGGTTAAACACTTCGAAAAATATGTTGGTGCATTCGTACTATTCTCCATTATTGTGCTGGTAGTCGCCCTGGTTTTTATTGGACGAGGGCAGAGATGGTTTGAGAAGAAACACAGTTTTATTACGATTTTCGATAGTGCAGGCGGTGTTGAATTGGGGTCAAAGGTTGTCCTTTCAGGGATAGAGATAGGAAGAGTAAAAGATATTCGCTTAAACAAAGATAATAAGGTAGAGATTACCCTTAGTATATTGGATACTTATAGGGATAAAATTCGGGGTGATTCTATAGCGAGGATTTCGGGCCCTATAATTGGGAGTAAAGTGATAGATATCTCTGTTGGGGCTATGTCGCAACAACCCCTGTATGAAGGAGGGGTGATAAAGTCTGAGAAAACCAGGGAGGTTACCGATATAATTAAAGAGATAGATTTCAAATCCCCAATAGATAAGCTAACAGAGGCCCTTGATAACGTAAAGTCCATCACAGAAAAATTTAACAGAGAGTCCGGTGGGATAGCAATTAACCTTAGAGAGACTGCTCAGAAGCTCAATAATTCTCTAGGACAAATAACCGGCAATGCAGTAAGGATTACTCATAATCTTGATAAGAGCACAAGCGAGATCATAGAGGGTACCAGGAGTCTTACGAAAACCCTTGGCAATCTAGAAACAATAACCGGTGAGATTAAAGAGGGGAAAGGAAACCTGGGTGCTGCAATTAAAGAAAGGGGGTTGTACGATAACCTATTAGAATCAACTGCATTGGTTAAAAAGACTACAACAAACTTTGAAAAAGCAAGCTCTGATATTTCCGGGATAGTAAATGACATCAAAAAGTCAACCTCTAATATTCCTGTAATTGTAAAGACAGGCCAGGAAACTATGGAAGACGCACATAAAGCTATTCAATCCTTGAACAAGACCTGGCCCATAAGCAGAAATATAAAAGAGCCGGAACCGGGAGGAAGTATAAGTATTGACAATAGGGAACAGCCTTATAAGTAGGGGGTGCGGGGAATAAAGATGAAGATTGATGAAGTCGTAAAAAGTCAAAGATTTTCTATTCTATTTATCCTTGTTATTCTAGTAGGCTGTGGTAGTGCAAAGATTCTACCTGAAAAGAAGACTATGGCTTCGGAACTCAGCCAGAAGGGTTCTATGTATTACTCAAAGGCTGATTATCAAAAAGCCCTTGACTGCTTTAAGATATCCTTAATGATCAATGAAAGCATAGATAACAGAGAGGGGATTGCCAGAGATTTAAACAATATCGGTACTGTGTACTATTCTATAAAAGAGCTGGACAATGCCCTGAAATATTTTGAAGAAGCATTAAAGATAAGCCATGAAATTCATGATCCATTGGGGAAGGCAGCTAGCCTGAACAATATCGGCAATGTATTGCTGAAAAAGGGCGATGTAAAAGGGGCTATAGAGAAATTCCAAGAGGCACTGCTCCTTGATGAGGGTGCCGGGGATAGGGAAGGGGCCGCTGTCAGACTGAATAATCTGGGCATTGCATATAACTCCTCAGGGGAACGGGATAGGGCTTTGGAGTTTTATCAAAAAGCCCTTAATATAAATAAAGAGGTAAAAAACTCAAGGGGGGCGGCCAACAACCTGAGTAATATAGGGATGGTTTATGAGACAAAGGGGGAGTTAAAATCAGCTATTGAGCATTACAATATGGCATTAGAGATCGACAAGCAAATAGAATACTCATCGGGGATTGGTATAGACCTTTATAATATCGGCCATGTCTATGAGGGTATGGGAGAGTTGGATAAGGCGTTGAGTTTCTATGAGAGGGCATTTAAGGTCAATGAGAGATTAGGGATCAAGGAGAGAACGGATAGAGACTTGGAGAGTATAAAAAGAATACAGGGGGCTATGGGAAAAACGGTAAAGTAGAGGATATATTTTCCATTTTGCCCCGCCGTCTGACTGTGGGTTGTAAGGCTGTAAATAGAAGAAGACATTTGTGCCACGACTGACTGAGTATATTGGGGACAGCTGTCCCCAATATACCCTGGACCGATTGGGAGGTTGATCTATGAGAGCGTATAAAACACATCTAACTGTAAATGACCTCAAACGAGTTGTATTGACTTGAACCGCCTGATCGTTTTGACAGGTGTTGCCGCGAGTTCGGAGCAGACGGACGTACTTGCTGAAATGAATCCATTCCACATTGAAGGGCGATACCCCGAAACGTTAACAAAGCCGCCAACAAGAGAAGAAGCTATCCGGTATATGAATCGCGCAGAGGATGTCCTCCAATGGTTGAAGAATCTGTTGTAAGAGGCGTAAGGAACTACCTTCGGGCCTTGCAGGATCAAGGGCTGGCCATCAATTTCGGGGTGGTCTTCGGATCGCAAGTCAAAGGAATACCCGATACATGGAGCGATATCGATCTCCTGGTTATTTCTCCCCGGTTCGATGACCTGCGGGACCGTAAGGATATTGATCTTCTTTGGCGTATTGCGGCGCACACAGATAACCGCATCGAACCGATACCCTGCGGTGAACGGCAATGGCGCGAGGATGAAACCAGCGCCATCATTGAAATCGCTCGGAGCGAGGGCCAGATGGTCGTCATTGCGGAAGACGGAAAAATTGGGGACAGCCACTGATTCTCCAATATTCTTACATCGGAGAGATTGTCGCAGGCAAGCGGGGCTTTTTCGGTACCAGCGACGGTTTCTGGATCGGCTTGCAGACCGATTGCGATACAGCGCAAGCCAAAGATGCCCTCTCTGATGTGTTGTCGCGCATTCATCGTTTCGAGCCTGTTCATGTTTAGCCCCATGGCATAACCGTCATTCGGTGGGAAATTGGGGCATATCTTGCAATAACATATTATGGTGTTAGCCGTATGAATATAATACTGAGGAAACAGAAAGGAGGTCTCAATGTTGAAAATAGCTGAAATTAAAACAGCCATAGAAGAACTTCCTGAAAACGACTTTGTCCAGTTGAGACAGTGGTTTTCGGAAAAGGACTGGCAGAAATGGGATGAACAAATTGAGATGGACTCGGAATCAGGAAAGTTGGACTTTCTAATCGAAGAAGCCCTTGATGAAAAAAGTAAAGGACAACTCAAGGAACTATAGATGCATCGGACAACAAAACGTTTCTGGAAATGCCTTGAGAAACTTCCAGAATCTGTTCAAAAGGTATCAAAGCAGAACTTCCAACTGCTTAAAACGAACCCTTGGCATCCTTCCCTCCATTTCAAAAAGGTTGGCAAGTTTTGGTCCGCTAGAGCTGGAATCAATCACAGGGCACTTGCCGTTGAGGGTGGCGAAGACTACATTTGGGTTTGGATCGGCACTCATGACGAATATGAACGAATGCTCAAAGAAATGGGCTAACCAGTGGGTCAAGCGGATGCTGAAAAACGCACCGCTTACCCTTGACGATATATAGGTTATTCATCGCATAACCTATTCGGATAGAATATCCAGGTTCCCTTCATGAAAGAGATAGTGGATCACCTCTGGGTTCATTATTCGACGATTAGCAGGGCGGTCAAGAGGGTTGGGGGATGCGGCATTTATCAATGTTCTTGAGGAACAGTTTCAATTAAGGCTGTCGAGAGGTAAAGCAGGGAGACCAGCCAAAATAAAAGATATGGCTAAATTAATTAGTGAAATAATCAGTGGCTTTGGTGCCCGCATAGGCCGGGACAATCAAGAGGAATGAAATCATGAAACCAATCAGACTCACACACCATGCCCAAGAGCAATGTGTGGAACGCGGCGTAAGCGAAGATGAGGTAAAGTAGGCCGTCATCAATGGTTCCCGTGAGACTGAATGAGGAAATTGCACTAAACATCGGGCCGGATGAAAAGCTCGTAGGAATCGAAATACTCGATGCCACCGAAATATTAGGGCAAGGCCATTTGCCCGATGTCACACTTGAGAATATTTCCCTGGCGGCTGCCGTGTAAGATTGAAATAATTTTCTTAATCGGGGAAGCCGGTAGTCCGCGAGTGCAAAGACAAGGTATGAATGGTCATTGCATAGAGCCCTGAAGATTCCCGTGGGGCGTGGAGTTATCCGGAAACTTTAGAATAACTTGTTTGAAAAAACTGAGAGGTGAATCTCATGAGAAGCAAAGAAATACTTGAACAAGCACTAAAACTAAAACCTGATGAAAGGTTTATGGTGGTCGAAGGACTCATAAAAAGCCTCGATGAGCCGGATAGCTTGATAGATGCGATATGGGCGGAAGAAGCGGAAAAGAGGCTTAGGGCGTATCGAGCAGGTAAGCTAAAAGGAATTCCTATGGAGGAAATCTTCAAGGAAGAATAATGAAGGTTATTTTTTCAAAATACGCCAGGCAAGAGCTCGATGATGCAACCCAGTATTATGAGATCGAATATCAAGGGCTTGGTAAACGGTTCCGGGATGAAGTCCGAAAGGCCGCTAAGAGGATTTCAGAATATCCAGAAGCATGGTCAGTTGAACGGGGTGAAGTCAGGAAATGCATACTTCATAAGTTTCCATACAAGCTTCTCTATTCCGTTGAAAGCAATCATGTCTTCATAATCGCTGTGGCACACCAGCACAGAAGGCCAGATTACTGGATTGAAAGAAATGAATCGTAACCAAGTCGGACGTGGCAGAACAGTGCCACGCCGGTGAGCACCATGTTGTGCAAAATAATGGAGGAAGTGTTGCAGCAGTTCTCAAGTCACTTACAGGCCGTGGCACTCCTTGATCGTGACACCGCCGTAGGGTCTGGAGACGCTTTGATCGAGTTGCTCCCCGTTTCCATGATCGAGAGCTTTCTTCTTGACCCGGACTCGATGTGGGAAGCACTCCAAAGCGTCCTTGAAAAGACCACTTTTCGCACCGTCGATGACGTAGGCAATGCCTTGGGTGAGATTATTTCTGGGCTTACGGTGGCCGAGGTCGGGCGACGTATAGCCTTAGGCCTCGGTAGCTCTCATTTTTTTCCACCGTCGACGGCGTGTGAAATCCATCAGGCTGGTCTGCCGAAGGTCGTTTTCACTTTCCTGGCGGCGCAAAATGCCAGACGGCGCCGTGCCGTAGTGTCCTTCTTTGACGCTTTCTTCGCCCGCCTCACGCAATCGTTGTTGCCGGCAACGACAGCACCGGCTAGTTCAAAATCAGAGGTAGCACCCTAACACCGCGAAGGAGATAATTTTTATGCCACGATTGACTGAACAGGAACAGCAGGAGATCGTACGCTTTATTGAGGCGGACAGGCTGTTGCCGGAGAAGTATCGCTTTCTGTTGTTTGAGGACAAGTGGGAGGTGGAACTGGTCTGGAATGGCAAGACGAGCGAGGTCTGCAATATTTGGCTTTGAGTTCGAGATGGGCTTGTTCCCCAACGTGCTGGACGAAGCCCGCACCAAAAAAAACCGCAAGCTGGAATTGACCAGCGTCTTCCACGAATGTCCGCCGGGGCGGCGCAAACTGGCGGTCAAGGTGGTGGACATCTTCGGCAACGACACCATGACGATTGTGGATGTGGCAGTGGGAGGGAAGAAATAATGGCGAAAGAAATAGGGAAGACAACCGGCGGGCATGTGTCACCTTTCGAGCAGATCCGGAAGATCAATGAAGCGGGCAATGAGTATTGGGAAAGCCGCGATCTGGCCGAGGTGCTGGACTATACCCAATACCGCAATTTCGAGGCCGTGATCGAGAAGGCGAAGCTGGCGTGTTTTAACAGTGGGCATCGTATTGATGACCATTTTGCTGACGTCAGCAAAATGGTCGAGATTGGGAGTGGTGCAACCCGGGAAATCAAGGTTACGTTGCTTTCTCGCTACGCCTGTTACCTTGTTATTCAGAACGCCGATCCCAACAAGGAGATCTTGGCGCATGGTCAAACATACTTTGCGATCCAGACGCGGCGACATCTCCAACTACTACCCGGACTTTCTGGTTAAGGTACCCGCCAAGCGGATTTTCATTATCGAAACCAAAGGCCAGGAAGACTTGTGGCAGGGTGGTGCACCTGATCGCAATTCATCTGCGACCGATAATGACAGGCGAGCTTTGCCGATACCCTTTTGAAGAATAGCTTATGAAAAAACGAGTCATCATTATCATTTTCGTTGCCCTCTTTGTTAGTGTGGGGCTGCTTGTCTATCTTGGGCAGCGAAAGACGCAGCGTAGTGAATTGTACTACTCGGGAACCATCGAGGCAACGCAGGCACATCTTGCTTTCCAGGTGGGTGGCAGAGTGTCCCATGTTGCAGTCAACGAAGGTCAGTCTGTGGCAGAGGGACATCTCCTCGCAGAACTGGATCGATCGGAGCACCAATCCCGCTATGAACAGGCAAAAGCAAACCTCGATAAATCCTTAAAGAATCAACAGCAGCTTGAAACCCTGTTAGAGGTGTATAAGAAGACCCTGCCCGCAGAATTGGCCAGGGCAGAAGCAGGCGTTAGGGCTTTGAGCTCGCAGCTAAACGAGTTGCTGGCGGGTAACAGGGCACAGGATATAGAGCGGGCACGCCAGGCATTTTTGAGTGCAAAAGCCGTAATGGAAGACGCAAGAAAAACCAGAGAAAGGTATAACAATCTTTATCAAGAAGGCATTGTTTCAGAAAAGGATTGGGATGCTACAAAACTCAAGCATGAAATAGCTTCCAGGGAATATGAGGTCAGCAAAGCATCCTACGATTTGGTTAAGGAAGGCGCCCGAAAGGAAACCATTCAGACAGCAAAGGCCAGACTTTCCGAAGGTGATGCCATTGTTAAACAGGCACAGAGCAGCTTAATAAAGATAGAGGCTACAAAGAAGGATGTTGAGGCTGCCCGGTCTCAGGTTCAAGCGGCTAAGGCAGCCCTCAATCAAACAGAAATCCAGATGCAATATACGCAATTGAAGGCGCCTTTCTCCGGGATCATTACCAGCCGCAATGTGGAGACAGGGGAAGTGGTTACACCGGGCCGTGAGGTTCTGACCCTTTCCGACCTTTCAAGGGTGGACCTGAAAATATTCGTGGATGAGACTGAAATCGGCAAGGTCAAACCAGGCCGGAAGGTAGAGGTAAGGATAGATACCTTTCCCGATAAGGTCTATACAGGGCGTATTTCTTTTATCTCTCCCGAAGGTGAATTCACGCCCAAAATCATCCAGACCAAGAAGGAGAGGGTCAAGCTTGTTTACCTGGTCAAGGTTTCTATCCCGAACCCCCACCTCGAATTAAAGTCAGGAATGCCAGCCGATGCCTGGTTACGATAAGCATATTTCTCATACCCTTCCATCTGCCTCTCCTGAGCGAAATAATCACAGCGAACAGATGCCGTTTATTAAGGTAGATAATGTTTCGATGAGCTTCGGTCAGACAGAGGCAGTCCACCAGGTATCATTCACGGTAGGGAAGGGGAATATATTCGGTCTTGTTGGATCAGATGGTGCAGGCAAATCGACCCTCCTCAGGATGGTGGCAACGATGATCAAGCCGTCTTCAGGAAGTATTTTCATCGATGGACTGGATGTGGTAAACGAAAAGAGGCGGGTTAAGTCCCTGATAGGCTATATGCCACAGCGTTTCGGTCTGTATCAGGACCTTACCGTCGAAGAGAACATCGATTTTTTTATGGATATTTTTGGCATTTTTGGAGCGGAAAGAAAGAAAAGGAAGGCACGTTATCTAGCATTTTCAAACCTTCTCTCCTTTGCCAACCGACCGGCAGGCAATCTTTCCGGCGGTATGAAACAGAAGCTGGGACTTGCCTGTGTCCTTATCCACGAACCCCAGGTACTCATCCTTGACGAACCAACTAACGGCGTAGACCCCGTATCCCGGCAGGAATTCTGGGATATCCTGACTCAGATGCGCCATGATGGGATGACCATCCTCGTTTCCACGTCATACCTGGACGAGGGTGAAAAATGTGACCATCTGGGCTTGATGCACCAATCACAGCTTCTGGATACAGCCACCCCGTCAGAGATTCGCTCGCATTTTTCCAGCCTGGAAGAGGCTATGATCTCTCGTATTCAGGAAGTGGATAAGGAACTTCTTCATGATAACTTCAAACTCTGATGCCATCGTTGTAAAAGACCTCGAAAAGCGGTTTGGACAATTTGTTGCTGTTGATAGGATCTCCTTTTCCGTAAAGAAAGGAGAAATCTTCGGTTTCCTTGGCCCCAATGGTTCAGGCAAATCAACTACTATCCGGATGCTCTGCGGCATAATCACTCCAACATCTGGTGAGGGAATGGTGGCAGGACATGATATTTTTACCGAATCCGAAGAAATAAAACAGTCTATAGGTTACATGTCCCAGAAATTTTCCCTTTATGAAGATCTGAATTCCCTCGAAAATCTCCGTTTTTATCTCGGAATATACAACGTACCGCAGGACCAGTGGAAAGAGCGGATTGAATGGATCATGGATATGGTCCGGCTCCAGGAGGTGCGGCACCGGTATGCCAGGGAACTGCCACCCGGATTGCGCCAGCGGCTCGCTCTGGGTTGTTCCCTGCTTCATCGTCCTGACATCCTCTTCCTCGATGAACCAACCTCAGGGGTTGATCCCATTACAAGGCAGCACTTCTGGATATTCATAGGTCAACTGGCAGGGGAGGGGATCACGGTCTTTGTTACTACCCACTACATGGATGATGCCCGTCATTGCCAGCGAATCGTGATGATCAATGAAGGGATAATAGTCGCCACGGGCAGTCCGGCGAAGATTATTAGAGAGGCATGTCCAGATCGCCCTGAGGCAGACTTAAACGATGCCTTTATCACATTGATGTCCTGGGAAAACCATTGAACCCTTTAAAGATTCAGGCCATTACACGCAAAGAGATATACCACCTGATCAGGGACTTCAGGAGCCTGTATCTGGCATTTGCGATCCCCCTGCTTTTGATCCTCCTGTTCGGTTATGCCTTAAGCCTGGACGTAAACAATATAGGTACCGTTGTTGTGGATCACGAAAAGACAGACCTGAGCCGCGACCTTATACGCCGCCTCGATGCCTCTCCCTATTTTAATATTGTTGCCCATCTCGCGGATACTAAGGCTGTAACAGAATACATGGACCACAGCCGTGTGAAATTGGCTGTTATTATTCCCCCGGGGTGGACTAGAAATATTAGGGCAAACCGAGAAGCGCCATTGCAGGTGATTCTTGACGGTAGCGACCCCAATTTTGGCGGCATATCAAGGGGATATATTACTGCTTTCATCGAAACATATAACAAGCAACTTCTGCTGGATTTTCTCAATCGTGAGGGTTTGGAAAAAATCAAACCACCTCTTGAAGGCCTCGTCAGGGTCTGGTTCAACGAAAACCTTGAGAGCCGGAACTTCATTATCCCTGGTATGATAGCTATTATCATTATGATTGTAGGCGCCATGTTAACCTCTCTTGTCATTGCACGGGAGTACGAAAACGGGACGATGGAAACGATCCGATCCCTACCCATAAAGGCAGGGGAATTTCTGCTAGGTAAGTCCATTCCCTATTTTCTGATTGCGCTCACCGATGTCCTGGTGGCGATTTTTATGGGACAGGTCTTGTTCGGAGTGGTCATGAAAGCTAGTTTCTGGCTCATGATTATAGCATCTTCTATCTATCTTGCTGTTGCCCTTACGCTCGGGTTGCTAATCTCAGTCGTTACAAAATCACAACTGGTTGCGAATCAGGTTGCTGTCCTGATTACATACCTTCCTTCACTACTACTTTCTAATTTTGTCTTTCCAGTGGTTAACATGCCCAAAGCCCTAAAGCTCGTGACTTACATTGTCCCGGCTACCTATTATATAGACATCCTGAGCGGAATATATTTAAGAAATCTTGGGTTCATATACCTGTGGCCTAGTTATCTGGTTCTGATGAGCATGTTCATTGCTCTGGCCATAGCAAATCTTGTTATACTGAAAAGGGAAGGTATGTAACATGAAGTGGCTTCGAATTCGTGAACTGATCCGCAAGGAGTTCATTCAGCTTTTTAGAGACAAGAAGAACCGGCCTATACTAATTATCTCGCCCATCGTACAATTATTGGTTTTTGGTTATGTTGTTAATTACGACATCAGAGATATACGGGTCGCTTTTTTTGACCAGTCGCGCACACATGAAAGCCGTATGCTGGTCGATGCTTTCAATGCCAATAAGGTCTTTAGAATTACCCATTTATCAAGGGACCACCGTGAATTGGAAGAATTACTCCTTAAAGGGAAAGTAGATCTTGGTATTAAGGTAGGCCCCGATTTTAGCCGGCGCATTAGAAAAGGTGAGACAGCAGATGTTCAGATATTAGTCGATGGCAGCATGAGCAATATGGCATCTGTACGGATTGCCTATACATCGTTGGTTCTCGACAGGCTTAATCGGGAATTAATCAGAGAACTGTATCCGCAGCAGTTGAATTATGGAAAGATAGATGCCAGAATCAGGGCATGGTATAATCCAAACCTTGACAGCCAGAACTTCTTTGTGCCTGGTATTGTGGCTTTTCTGATCATGCTGATTTCCTTGCTCTTTACCTCGATGGCCATAATCAGGGAAAAAGAGGCAGGAACAATGGAACAGTTGATCGTCACGCCGGTGAAACCTATTGAGCTTATTGTGGGTAAAACCATCCCCTATATCATCATTTCTCTTGGTCAGATGGTCGTGGTGCTCCCCTTTGCTATTTTATGGTTCAGTATCCCCATAGCCGGTAGTCTCATCCTTCTCTTCGCTGCCGCCTGTATTTTCCTTTTAAGCACACTGGGTATCGGGCTTTTTATATCCACCATCTCCTCTACCCAGCAGCAGGCCATGATGACCACCTTCTTCTTCATCCTTCCCTTTTTCATGCTCAGCGGTTTTGTCTTCCCTATTGCCAACATGCCTGTTGTGGTGCAATGGTTGACTTACGTGAATCCCTTAAGGTATTTCCTGGTCATCATAAGAGGGGTTTTCTTAAAAGGGGTAGGTATGGGTGTTCTCTGGCCCGAATTTGCGGCATTGACCATCCTCGGATTGGTTGTCTTTGCAGGGGCTGTCGGGCGTTTCAGGAAGCGACTTGATTAGGCGAGATAGGGCACTTCCCTTGGAATAAGAGAGAGTTTTGAAGAAGTACACCTTTAATTAGAAACAACATCCCCAAGTACCCTATTAACCTCGGCCTTCTGATATAATCAGGCCGCCATTTGCGGTTGATACAGGTACTTCTGGAAGCCCACGAATACCTTGCTAATCTCCTCCGGCTTGCCAAGATCAGCCACGGCATCGGCAATCGAATCGTGATATTTCAGACGCAGCAATGGGGTAAGTTTGCTCTGATCGAGTTCTTCCACACCGACGCTTACATAGTGGGACAACACAAAATCGAGAAAAACCTGCTGCTTGCTGTTGAAGTGCGTGCTGATAATGACTTTGGCCTTGGCAGCTCGTTCTTCGCGGGTGAGCGGGGGCAGGGCATAGGCAATATGGGCCAGCACGTCGAACAGGTCGCTCTTCTCCGCGTCGATGATCTTCTGCATTTCGCCCAGTTGATCTTTACCAAAGCCCTTTTCAGCGAGCCCCTCCAGCAGCCTCTTGCGCGTATCAGGCGCACTCCACAATGAGCGCAGTTCCTCTTCATTCTTAAAGAACTCCGGCAGCTTGCCAAAGAGCATTTCCATGAACTGCTGCGCCGATATGGGTGTGCCGTCAGGATGCCAGAAGCTCGTCACCATCATGTGCTGAATTGTCCGCTCCTTGCCGTCGGAGAGTTTCACCTTAGCCTTTTTCTTGCACACACAGGGACGTTGGCCGCATTTCGGGCATGGCTCCTTTTCGCAGACACACGGCCTTTGACCGCACACGGGACAAGGTTGCGGCGGCTGCTTTTCACACTCACAGGGTCGACAACCGCATTTCGGACACACATTAGGTTCCTCCGGTTCGATCGGCTCCCCATCCCACTCCGGATCGCTGAAATGATGATGCGCCTTCACGAAGTCGTAGATCGTGAAGTAGTCCTTCCCGTCGTATAGCCGCGTGCCGCGCCCGATGATCTGCTTGAACTCAATGATGGAGTTGATCGGGCGCATGAGAACGATATTGCGGATATTGCGTGCGTCCACGCCGGTTGCTAGCTTTTGCGATGTGGTCAGAATCGTCGGGATCGTCTTCTCGTTGTCCTGAAAGGAACGCAAGTGCTGCTCGCCGAGCGCCCCGTCGTTGGCTGTGACCCGCTGGCAGTAGCTCGGGTTTTTGCTGGTCTTCATCTGGTTGATCAGGTCGCGCACGGCCAGCGCGTGATCCTGCGTGGCACAGAACACCAGCATCTTCTCGTTCTGATTGATCTGCTCCATGAACAGCTTCACGCGGTGAGCTTCCCGTTCCTTGATCTCGATGATCTTGTTGAAGTCCGTTTCCTGATAAATCTTTCCGTATTGAACCTCTCCCTCCATCACGCGGTCATCGGGGGTATAAACGTATTCATCCAGCGTGGTCGATATTTGCCGAACCTTGAACGGCGTGAGGAACCCGTCGTTGATGCCTTCCTTTAGCGAGTAGATGTAGACCGGCTCGCCGAAGTAGGCGTAGGTGTCCACGTTGTCCTTGCGCCTGGGCGTAGCGGTCATGCCCATCTGTACAGCAGGGGCGAAGTATTCCAGAATGCCACGCCAGTTGCTCTCGTCGTTTGCGCCGCCACGGTGACACTCGTCAATAACGATGAAGTCAAAGAAGTCTGGCGGGTATTCGCCGAAATAGGGCAACGGCGTGCCATCCTTCGACTGCCCACTCATGAAGGTCTGGAAGATGGTGAAGAAGATGCTGCCGTTTGTGGGTACTCTACCTCTTTGCCGAATAGAATCCGGCTCGATCCGTACCAGCGCATCCTCAGGGAAGGCGGAGAAAACGTTGTAAGCCTGGTTAGCAAGGAAGTTACGGTCGGCAAGAAAAAGGATACGCGGGCGGCGCGATGGTTCACGGCTCAGGTTCCATCTGGTATAGAAAAGTTTCCAGGCAATCTGAAACGCGATGAAGGTCTTGCCCGTCCCAGTGGCAAGCGTGAGCAGGATACGCTGTCGGTTCTCCGCGATGGCCTCCATCACCTGCTCAACGGCGATCTCCTGATAGTAGCGGCTCGGATGAGAACCGCCCTTGTCCTCGAACGGAACGTCGGAAAAGCGGTCACGCCATGCATTCTGCTTGGCAAAGGTCATGTTCCAGAGTTCGTACGGCGTGGGATAACGCTGCAAGTCGCTCTCCTTGCCGGTCTTCATGTCGATGCCGTAGATGCCCTGCCCGTTGGTGGCATAAGTGTAACGGATGGCGAGTTTGTCAGCGTAGTTCTTGGCCTGTGCTACCCCCTCGGTTAGCTCTTCATCCCACGCTTTGGCTTCGATCACAGCCAATTTGTGGTTGCGATAGACCAACACATAATCAGCTTTAAGCGGCTTGCCACGACGCCCGTGGCCCTCGAGGCGACCTTGCGTGAAATAGTATTCGCGCAGAACTTTGCTGCCCTCGTTAACGCCCCAACCAGACGCTTTAAGCGCTGGATCAATATGTTCAGCTTTGGTTTCGGCTTCGTTCATGGCTATTCCTTGCCTTCTTCCAGCAGTTTTTTGATATGACGATCAAAGTCTGACTCAAACAGCCGATCCTGCACGATCCGGTATTTTTCAAACTCGCTCTCGGCAAAGGCCTTGGCGACCTCCTGCCTGACCTTGCCGTGCGCCTTCCTGTCGAACCGTTAAGAAATTCTTAAGAGTTGCCTCTGCCGTCAACTCCCCCGTCTCATATATGCTGCGCAGATGCATGCTGATATTGGGCACGGTTGTCTGAAACAACTCCGCAATAAGGGGTTGCGTCAGCCAGACGGTTTCATCCGCCACTCGGACTTCGATGCCGTCCTCGCCCGACTGCCGGGTGAAGATCAGGAACTCGGCGGTGCTGCTACGAATCTGGAGTTTACCTTCTTTTTTCATGGTGTACTCCTATAACTCCCCATTGAAGGCTTGGTTTAGCAGAGACTTCTTCAACGCCTCCAGCGCGGCGAGCTTCTTCTGGTAGATGGATTCGAGGCGTTGGGTTTCTTCGGATAGTGTTTGAATGCTCTCCACAATCTTTGCTTGCTCTTCGACCGATTTCGGAATCGGGATCGGAATCGAGTTCAGAGCCGCTTGGGTTAGCTTCGGCTGGGCAGCGCCTCTGATATACTCGTCCAGCTTGATGCTCTCCAAGTGGAACTCGACGAATCTCTGGGTCGCCATGTTCACGAACTTCAAAATGTGGGCGTGATTGTTCACCCAGTATTTACCGGATACGGAGAATGCGATGGGTGTCGATCTTGCCAGCAAGTTTGCGCCATCTTCTGAAACTAGCAGCGTGTCACCTTCAAAAATGTAGTCGGCCACGTAATCGACAATGCCCGACGCGCCGTAGTAGGGATAATCCCCGCTTGTCCGGTCGCTCTTCGTGATGGGCACTCGCTTGCTGTCCAGATTCGTCGAGAGCTTGTCGAGCGTCATCTCCACCCACCCCTCGCTGCGCTGGGTGAAGACGGATTGAAGATGGCTTTCGAACAGAGCGCTGGCGTTTTGGAGGTTCTTTTCGGTGTTGGCTTTGGCGGTAGCGATGCCCTCGAACGCTTCGTCGAGTAGGCGGACGATGCGCTGTTGTTCGGGAAGTGGGGGAACGACGATCTTAATTTTCTGGATTTCGGCTTTGTTAATTGATGCAAAGACCGCTCCCTCAGTGCCGCTGATTTCGTCCTGCTCCGATAACAGGAAGTAGAAGAGAAAGTTTCTGTCTAGACTGCCGCCGCTACGAATTGCCGCCAAGCCTCGTCCTATGCAGGATTTCTCTGTCGCAAAGTTCACTGGGCCAACCGGCGCTCGGACGGATATTAGCACATCACCTTCAAGAGCGACCTTTGTAATCCGGCTCGTCCATGTCGTCGGCGGGCGTATAAACCTTTCTTCGAACTCCTTCTTTCCTTGATAAAACGGCAGGCCATCGCCGGAATTGTTGTAGAACGAGCCTTCAGGTGACTGACCAGCAATCACTTCCGCTACATCGCCGAGCGTTTTTGTCTTCCACCCCGCTTTCATAGTATCCCCCTGATATTCCTCAGTACCTCCGCACTATCCGCATCCAGCGCGGCGATTTCATCCATGATCTCCTGAGGGGTACGGTGGGTGACTTTCTTGCCGCCGTTCGGATTCTTCACTGAGAGGTCGAAGGTTGATTGGTCAATGGTCTTGGCATCCACGCTCCAGCTCTTGGGCGAGTCGGCGAAGGACTTTTGCAGCTTCACGAACTCGGCAAGGTCGTCGTCGTTGAGCGGGTTCGTCTTGCCAAGGTTGCGGCCTGGGTTGAGCTGGTAAAACCAAACTTTTCTCGTCGGTGCACCTTTCTCGAAGAAGAGCACCACCGTTTTGACACCTGCACCCTGAAATACCCCACCAGGGCAGTCGAGCACGGTGTGGAGGTTGCAGCTTTCCAGTAGGAGCTTCCGCAGGCTCACGGATGCGTTGTCGGTGTTGGAGAGGAAGGTGTTCTTGATGACCACGCCGCCTCGCCCACCCGCCTTGAGCATCTTGATAAAGTGCTGGAGGAAGAGGAAGGCGGTCTCCCCTGTGCGGATGGGGAAGTTCTGCTGCACCTCCTTGCGCTCCTTGCCGCCGAAAGGCGGATTGGCCAGTACCACGTCGAAGCGGTCTTTTTCCTGAATATCGGCCAGATTCTCAGAAAGCGTGTTGGTGTGCAGGATATCCGGCGCATCGATGCCGTGCAGGATCATGTTCATGATCGCTATGACGTAGGCGAGGGATTTCTTTTCCTTGCCGTAGAAGGTGCGGGTTTGTAGCGTGGTGAGGTCTTTGGTGGTGAGCTTCCTCCCGGATTTCATGTAATCAAACGACTCGCACAAAAAGCCAGCAGAACCGCAAGCGCCGTCATAGATGCGCTCGCCGATGCGGGGCTTGACCACCTGCACTATGGCGCGAATGAGTGGGCGTGGAGTATAATATTCGCCGCCGTTCCTGCCTGCGTTGCCCATGTTCCTGATCTTGGCTTCGTACAGGTGCGACAGCTCGTATTTCTCGGTCTGCGAGCGGAAGCTGAGTTCGTCAATATGGTCGATGATCTCGCGCAGGTTGTAGCCGCTGGAGATCTTGTCTTTGATCTCACCAAAGATTTGCCCGATTTTGTATTCGATGGTGTTGGGACCGGTGGCCTTCTGCGTGAAGCCGCTCAGGTAGGGAAAGAGCTTCTGATTGACGAAGTCGCGGAGGTCGTCGCCGGTCAGGGCCCGGTTGTGGTCGAGCGTGCCGTCTTGGCCTTTGGGTGCTGCCCAGCTTTCCCAGCAATACGGCTTGTCGAGAATGAAGGCATATTTTTTGCCATACAGTTCGGCTTCCAGCGCCTTGTCCTGCTCCAGCCCGTCGAGGTATTTCAGGAACAGGAGCCACGAGGTCTGCTCGGTGTAGTCGAGTTCGGTGGTGCAACCGGCTTCTTTCCTAAGCACATCGTCAATATTTTTGAAGGCTTGTTCGAACATACCGATCCTTGTGAGTCTTGAAATTAGGCACTGTGAGAGCCTGAGCAAAGGGCTTAGGTGCCAATATCATTGAATTCAGCCGCCGAGGTACGGGGTCGGCTGGAATACCTTGTTGGGCAATGGTTTTCACGTTGTCTGCTGCCCCGTGTCATTGCCTGACACCCATGCCCCCCTGTATGTTTGAATTCACAGGATGGCAAAAGTACAACTTTTGACACTCATAGTGCAGTAGAATACTGGGTTGGCGTCATTTGAGCAGCTCAGCGATCTCGATAGCGGCAGTGCTGAGAATGAGCCCAACAGCAAGCCATGATGCTCCGATCAAAGAGATGTGAACACTGCCTACTCCCGTTGCCTTTAGCCTCTCTCGAATTGCTTTTTCCTCTGCTTTCCTAGTATCCTCTTCCCGTTTCAGTGCAGCTGCTGTCTTTTGAAGCTCGCCATCAATTTCTTTCCGCGTCTGACTGATACGTTTATCAACCAAGGTTACGTTTTTCTCAAGGGCTTCGAGGCGAGCCTCATTTGTAAGGTTCGCTCCCGGCCCATGTCTTGTGTACTCCTCGCCCCTACCGCCGAAGACTAAACCACCCGTAGAAACGCCATCGTCGTAATTCACGACGTGGCGCCGCAAAACATGAAACCTGCTAAGCAAAGCCTTTGTCTTGCTTGCAAACGATGGGAGCTCGAAGAGAGCTCTCATTTTGGATATGCCCAAAAATACCATGCAAATACCAAGCAGCTGAAGAACGAGACCGGTGATGCGGATAACTCGTTCGGTCGTATGCGGACGAAATGATATGACCAGGGCAACACAGATGACTGCCGCGAATAGCCAACCATATTGCGCCATCGTTAGATCTTTTTTCATTTTAATTTATCCTCGTAGTCGCTTATCACGAGCCTAACGATATCTATGCTGGATATCTGAGGACATTGTAGACACCCCTCGTCAAGAAGTTAACGAAAAAAGTGACATCGGTGTCCAATGGCCTGGTTGGCGCCGCCGCAGGCGGCGCCAACAATGTTATTAAGCGACAAAAGAAGTGTAGCAGAAATAGGCTTTTTTGTAAAATAAAATGGACATAACCCATTAATATAAAATGTTCATCTCCCAAAGAGTTGGTCCGTGAAAAGGATTCAAGGGGTCAAGGATTCAAGGATTCGAGCGAAATGCTCAAAAATTACAAAGAATTAAAGGTCTGGCAAAAGTCCTATCAGCTATGTTTAGAGATTTACAAAATAACTTTGAGGGTATCAAGGATGGCATTCATTAGGTTGAAAGGATGCTCAAAGCAATGATAAAATAATTAGAAAACAAATACTTGAATCCTTGAATCCTCGAATCCTGCACCACTTTCTCCCAACTAAATTGGGAGAAGAACCAAAAATAAAGCCTTTCATTAAATAAAGCTTTACAATCCAAACTAGATATACTATATTATATAATATAGATAATGTAGTTAATATAATATACCATTATAAAAAGGTGGTCATGCCATGAAAAGAGATTTTACCCGTAGAGAATTCATCAAAATCTCAGGTATGGGTTTGGGTGCACTTGCTGCAAGTACTGGTCTTGCAGGTATTGCTTCTGGTGTATTAGGTTCTAAAAATAATGCTTCATATAAGGTTCTGCGAACTCCAACATATTGTGAGATGTGTACTTTTAAATGTGCAGGTTGGGCTTACACGTTAGACGGCAAGCCGTGGAAAATTATTGGCAATGAGGATGATCAGCATTGCTACGGACATCTGTGCACAAAGGGTTCTGCCGGTTTTGGCGCGTATAACGATCCCGACCGTCTCAAAACACCATTAATCCGAACTCAAGATAGAGGAAAGCAGGTTTTCAAAGAGGCAAGCTGGGACGATGCCTTTAATTATATAGCGTCTAAACTGAAGAAGATAGCGAAAGAACATGGACCTGAGTGTGTTGCTCTGTTTACTCATGGTGCCGGGGGGAGCTTCTTTAAGACTTTTCTCAAAGCTTACGGTTCAGATAATATAGCAGCCCCTTCCTATGCCAATTGCCGTGGGCCAAGAGAAGAAGCTTATCTTCTCACATTTGGAGACGCAATCAGCACACCGGAGCGAACCGATATGAGGAACAGCAACTGCATAGTGTTGATAGGCTCCCATATTGGTGAAAATACACATAGTTCGCAGGTTTATGAATTTGGTCAGGCTATTCATAGGGGAGCTACTATTATAACTGTTGACCCTAGATTTTCGGTTGCAGCAAGCAAGTCGAAATACTGGCTTCCTATCAAGCCCGGCACTGATATGGCCCTTTTATTAGCCTGGATCAATGTCATTATCGAGGAAGAGCTTTATGATAAAGAGTATGTCAAGAGATATGCAATGGGTTTTGATGAATTGAAAAAAGCAGTTAAAGACGACACACCCGAGTGGGCATATCCTATAACAACGATAAAACCGGAGATTATACGGGAAACGGCAAGGGAGATGGCCAGATATCTGCCTGCGACATTGATTCATCCGGGGAGACATGTTGTCTGGTACGGGGACGATACTCAGCGTGTACGTGCAGGTGCTATTCTCAATGCATTTCTTGGAAGCTGGGGAAGAAAAGGAGGGTTTTTCATGCCGGTAGAACCAGATGTTCCAGAGTATCCTCACCCTCAATTTCCGAAACCAAAAAGATCATGGCGAGATGCTTTCCCTGGGAAATTTGAGTTGGCAAACCTTGCGCTCTCTTCCGGTATTTGTGAAGCAACTATCCCTTCTGCTGGCAGGGACTGTAACTTCAAAGGATGGATTGTATATGGAACCAATTTACTGCATACCTTACCGGACAGGAAACAAACAATTGAGGCGATACATAACCTGGATCTTCTGGTTGTTGTCGATACCTTGCCTTCCGAAATTACCGGTTGGGCAGATGTTGTTTTGCCGGAGTGCACGTATCTGGAACGCTATGATGACATTAGGACAGAATGGGGCAGGGAATCACAGATAGCTTTGCGAATGCCGGCTTTCCCACCGAAATACAATACAAAACCCGCCTGGTGGATGGTAAGGCAATTGGCGGATAAGATGGGACTTGGACAGTACTTTTCATGGAAAAACATAGAGGGATATCTTGATTATAGCTTGAAGAAAGCCGGTAGTTCCTTAAGAGAGATGCAAGAAATTGGGGTGAAGGTTCTAAAAAGGGAAACGCCCCTTTATTTCGCCAAAGGAGAGGAAGTAAAGTTTGACACACCAAGCGGTAAAATTGAACTCTATTCTCAGACATTGAAGGATTATGGTTTTGATCCTGTGCCAAGGTATGTACCCCATGACGAACCGCCCAAGGGATATTACAGACTTCTCTATGGTCGATCCCCATCCCATTCATTCGGAAGAACAGCGAATAATCCTCTCTTAACCCAGATGTATCCTGAGAATGAGATATGGATTAATACAGATGTGTCAAAAGAGTGGGGTTTAAAGGATGGTCAGTATCTTAAGCTTGAAAACCAGGATGGAGTAGTCAGCAACAGAGTCAAAGTAAAGGTGACCGAACGTATCCGGACAGACTGTGTTTATATGGTTCATGGATTTGGTCATGACCAGAAAAAATTGAAACGGTCATATATGAAAGGGGCAAGTGATACCGGGCTTATCACCAGAACAAAGATCGATCCCATTATGGGAGGAGTAGGTATGAGGGGAAATTTTGTGACATTTAATGTTTAGGAGAGAGAAGTGAAGAAATATGCAATGGTTATTGATACAAAAACCTGTGTAGGTTGTGGTGACTGTGTTATTGCATGCAAAACCGAGAATCGTGTTCCCGAAGGTCTGCACAGGGACTGGATTGTCGAGGATGTCTCTGGGAAATTTCCTAATCTTAATATGGAAATCCGTTCCGAGAGGTGCAATCATTGCTCGAATCCTCCATGTGTTACCTATTGCCCCACGGGAGCCAGCTATATCAATAGGGGGACGAATATTGTACTTGTGAACAAAAGTAAATGTACAGGCTGCAAAGCCTGTATAGCAGCATGTCCCTACGATGCCCGCTTCATAATGCCTGAAGGATATGTGGGCAAGTGTACTTTTTGTGAGCATCGTGTAAAAAAGGGGTTGTCCCCGGCGTGTGCGTCTGTATGCCCAACCCAATCTATAGATTTTGGTGATGTAAATGAGTCTATGAGTAACGTTTCAAAACTTTTAAGAAAAAGGAAATACAAAACATTGATCCCTGAAGCAGGAACCAGACCGAACGTCTATTATCTTATTTGAGGTGACAATAATGGAAGTTGCGATTACCACTAATAAAATGAATCATTTGGTTGATCCAAATCTCCATATATGGGGATGGGAAGTCCCTGTTTATCTTTTTCTGGGAGGGATAACAGCCGGAATACTTATTGTTGTTTCTTTCATGTTATTGAAAGACAAGGGAGAAAAATCCCATGTTGTTACTAATAGACTTGCGCTTCTTGCACCTGTACTTCTAAGTTTGGGAATGGTTGCCCTTTTTCTCGATCTCGAACATAAATTCTATGTCTGGCGATTTTATACGGCATTTAGGTTCACATCCCCCATGTCATGGGGTTCCTGGATACTGCTCCTTGTATATCCAATAAGTCTTTTGCTGATATTGACAACATTTAGAGATGGGTTTTCGAAGGCTTCTTTGTGGATTGATGCTCATATTCAATCGAAGTCCGGGATGTGGAAATACCTGAGAGCGTATTCCTGGCTTCTCGATTTTTCTGAAAAACACAGGAGATTGATAGCCAGGACAGCCATTCTTTTTGGTATTCTTCTTGGTATCTATACAGGGATTCTGTTGAGTACTTTCGGCGCACGACCTTTCTGGAACTCTTCAATCATAGGACCTATTTTTCTCGTATCAGGGGTTTCAACAGCAGTTGCCCTGGTTGTACTATTTTCAAAGGAGAATGAAGAAATAGAATTTTTTACAAGGATAGATATTTGGTTAATCGCAGGTGAAATCTCATTGTTTATATTATTCATCATTGGAATGTTATCCTCTTCAGAGCAGCATTTAAAGGCAATACAACTAATTTTAGGCGGAGAGATGACTACGTATTTCTGGGTGTTTTTCTTTGGAATTGGTCTTCTTCTTCCTGCCTTTCTTGAGTTCATGGAACTGAAAGGCAGAAAAATCCCCGGCATTATAGCAGCTTCTCTCGTATTATTTGGGGGGATTTTGCTGAGGTTTATAATCGTTGAGGCAGGACAGATATCAACCTGGATTAGTTATTGATAGAAAGGGAGTAAACATAAAAGGAGGTACGGTATGGCAGCCAAAAGGTATTCTTCCCCATATTTAGCAGGAGTCGGACTAGGTCTGGTTCTCCTGGCTTCATTCTTTATAACAGGGCACGGGTTAGGAGCATCCGGCTCTATGATGAGCGCAGTTGTAGCGGTCGAAAAGGTTTTTTTACCTGAACACGTTAACAAGAACGAATACCTGGCAAAATACGGAGGAGGGGACAAAAATCCTTTGAAGGATTGGTATGTATTCGAGCTTGTTGGCGTCCTTGTTGGAGGGCTTATTTCAGGAGCCCTAGCGGGAAGGGTAAAAAAGGAAACGAATCATGGCCCGCAGATAACTAAAAGACGGCGTTGGGTTTTTGCTGTTATTGGAGGTGCTTTGTTCGGTTTTGGTGCCCGTTTGGCAAGAGGTTGCACAAGCGGAGTAGCCCTTTCGGGTGGAGCAGTACTTTCTCTGGGCGCATGGATTACTATGATGTCAATCTTTGCCGGAGCTTATGCCCTGGCATTTGTCTTTAGAAAATTGTGGATTTAGGAGGAATATAATGTTTGCGCCATTAGAAATCACATACGATTTTAGTCTGGAGATAAGTTTGTTAATTGGTTTCCTCATAGGCATTGGATTTGGTTTTTTTCTCGAAAGGGGAGGTTTTGGAAATTCGCGCAAGCTGGCGCTTCAATTTTATTTCCGCGACCTCACCGTTTTTAAGGTAATGTTTACAGCTATTGTTACCGCAATGACAGGCATGATTTTTTTTAATGCCTTCGGCTGGCTTGATCTTGATTCGATTTATATCAACCCCACCTATCTCTGGCCGGGGATTGTCGGGGGATTAATCATGGGAGCCGGTTTTGTTATAGGGGGATACTGACCTGGGACTAGTGCTGTAGGTCTCAGCACATTGAAGGTAGATGCCTTATTTTATATTATTGGGGTACTTTTTGGGGTGTTTGTTTTTGGAGAGACCATTCCATTATTCAGTGATTTCTATGTAAGCGGGCTCTTTGGAGAAAGGATGACACTATACGGAATTCTAGGAATATCGGCAGGTGTTGTTGGTTTCTTCGTTCTTTTGATGGCACTTGGCGGTTTCTGGGGTGCTGAGTGGGCTGAAAAAAGGTTTGGAGAAAAGGAGGAAGTATGAAAATACAAGGGAAACAGATTGGAGTTTTAATAGCCCTGATTTTGGCTGTGATAATGCTTTTCCTTCCTTCTCAGGATAGTTCAAAGTATCGGTTTGATCCCGAAGCTATTGCCAAGAGTATAATTGAAGGTACAGATCAGATAAGTCCTCAGACACTTTCAGAATGGATAATAGAAGGGCGTAAGGATTTTATCCTAATAGATATCAGAAGCGAAAAAGAATTTGAAAAGGGCAAAATAAAGGGTGCAGAAAATATACCTTTACAAAAATTAATTACAAAGAATACTATTGAAGGGCTGCCAAAAGACAAGATTATCGTGGTTTATTCCAATGGAAGCTCTCATGCAAGTCAGGCATGGCTTGTAATGAAGACTGCAGGCATCGAATCTTACATCCTTGAAGGGGGTTTTAATTATTGGAACAGTTTTATTTTAAACCCAGGAGAATATTTTGCCGACGCTTCAGATGATGAGGTTCTTAAATACAAGTCAGGAATAGCTGTGAGCAACTATTTTGGAGGGGGTTCCTCCACGTCTTCAACCGTCGATGATAAAACAAAAACCGAAAAAAAAGCAATAGAGATACCGAAGAAAAAAGGTAAGAAACTTAAAGGATGTTAAAATAAAGGATGAATATGGCAAGAACAGAAACTAAAAAGCTAGAGAAGGAAATATTATCTAGCGAGCCTGTTTATACAATCGGAATTGCTGTAAAGAAACTGGATGTTTCAGTTCATTCTCTTCGCCAGTATGAAAAAGAGGGATTGATTATCCCTTTCAGGACGTTGACAGGAAGACGGCTTTATTCCGATTTGGAACTGGAGAAGGTTCGTTGTATTAAAGAAATGATACAAGTTGAGGGGCTTAACTTTGAAGGAATACGCCGCATTATGGCGTTTATTCCTTGCTATAAGATAAGAGGCTGTTCTAAAAAAGTTAAAAACTCGTGCAGGGCTTTTACAGATAAGACTTTACCCTGTTGGGCTTCAGAAGAAAAATGTGATTGTCAGCTGCCCTCTTGCAGGGACTGCCCTGTTTATCAGAGGTTTGTTCATTGTGATGATATAAAACCGTTGATTTATGAAGCGGAAAAATGAAAGCTTCCATTTTCCGCTCTCTGGTTCAGGTTTTTTGACCCATCTAAGCTCACCTGCTGGGAATAAGCGCAAGCGAATTCCCAGTCAGGTGAAGTGATTGGTTATGTGTTATTTTGTTATTGTTTCTACTATGGATATGTCTTTTTTTATCCATTCATTTACTATTGTCGCAACATCGACGCCTTTTTTCTTTGAGAATTTTCTTAGCACTTCCATCATTTCCGGCTCGATGTAAATAGGTAGATACAATTCTGCATCTGGACGATAAAACTTACCTCTCTCGCCTTTGGAAAAATCGTATTCTTTTTTCATTTATTTTCCTCCCGATACTGTTTTGACTCTTTTCTGGTTGCCTTGCGGGCAGAAATAATTCTAATTCTGCAACAGTCTGCATCCAACTGCTGG
>JACQWO010000089.1 GCA_016209225.1 Desulfobacterales bacterium | reverse complement strand
TGGCCCAATAGGCGTAGAAAGTTACACTTTTTTCCGGCACGAGTTTTCGTGAAAGCAGATATTGCTGAAAATCGGGAAGGGTTTGTGAAGCTGACATTTTCTCTCTCATATAAGTTCCTGTCTACGATATACGGATTCTATATAATATGATATTATGGATCATTTACGGAAGTCAAGGAGATAATCCTTAGAAATTATTTGTTTATTTGGTTAAAATATAGTATGGTTAAACATAAATCGAAGGAATAAACCGATCCAGTATAATCATTGTTCTCTGAATAAAAAGAAATGAATCCATTGACTACAGATTCCCTTTTTGCTAACATACGTTTATGTTTGACAAGCGAAAAATAACGGATACATTTTCTCTGTCAGAGGATATCGTCCTTTATCCGGGTGATTGTTTAGAACTACTAAAAACCATTCCTGATGAGTCTTTGAGACTCGTCGTCACATCACCGCCCTACAACATCGGAAAAGAATATGAGAAACGACTCAAGCTGGAATCATATCTTGATCAGCAGGCAGCAGTCATTCAAGAATGTGTAAGGTGCCTTTCCCCGCAGGGAAGCATTTGCTGGCAGGTCGGAAATTATATAGATAATGGCGCTATTATTCCTCTTGACACCGTGCTATATCCCATTTTCACCGGCTTTGGTCTCAAGATGAGAAATCGCATCATCTGGCATTTTGAGCACGGCCTTCATTGCGCCCGTCGGTTTTCAGGACGATACGAAACCATAATATGGTTCACAAAAAGTGATAAGTATATATTTAACCTGGACCCTGTAAGGGTGCCCCAAAAGTATCCCGGCAAGAAATATTTCAAAGGACCCAACGCCGGAAAATATTCATGCAATCCCTTGGGGAAGAACCCAGGGGATTTATGGATTATTCCCAACGTTAAAAGCAATCACGTAGAGAAGACAGACCACCCATGCCAGTTTCCCGTCGAGCTTATTGAAAGGCTCGTGCTCTCTATGACAAACGAGGGCGACTGGGTATTTGACCCCTTTTTAGGTACTGGTACATCAATAATCGCTGCCATTCGACATAAACGACGTGGTGCCGGTGCCGAGACGGTTGGAAAGTACGTAGAACTGGCGACAAAGAGAATTGAGCAGGAGATTGCCGGAGCGTTAAGAACACGTCCAATGGATAAACCGATTTATGATCCAGAAGAAGCGGGGAATAGTCTGAGAATTGCTCCCTGGTCAAAAAAACCTGAAGACAAGCAATTGAGATTATTAGAAAAACGAGCGAGGTACTCCGTAAAATGAACATTATAGAGACATACTCTCATTTAAATGGGTTGGAATTCTTAATCGTTCACAAGCTCGAATTATGGGAAGAAATCAAAAACGTTATTGCCCTTGTTGATGCGGAAACATGCAAGACAAAGGTGTCCAAAGAGAAAACCATGAAAGGGAAACTGTTATACAGCCCTATCGATATGAATAAGGCGTTTTCAAGATTGCTTCACACAAATCAGTGGAAAGAAAGCAGAGTCAGCTATTGGGTTACAAAGAACGAAAAGCTTATCAGAAAAACACTTACCATGCCGGCTACAGATCAGAAGAAGGAAATAGAGGCTGTGGGAGAAGTGCCAATCTTCAGTTATAACCAAACGGATTTTGTAAAGAATCGTGTAGCCGTAGAAGTACAATTTGGCAAGTATTCTTTTGTGGCCTATGACCTCTTTGTTAAGCATCTTGCTTTTTATATCGGAGACCATATAGATGTCGGTATCGAGATTCTGCCCATGAAAACACTCCAAGCCCAAATGAGTTCCGGCGTTGCCTATTACGAGGGGGAGCTTTACAATATTGTTCGACAGGGTCGGGGCGTCCCTGCGGTTCCATTGGTAATCATTGGAATTGCACCATAAACGAATAAACAGAGAACAAGTTAATCCAGCCGATGTGCAGGAGCACACGGCTGATTACTATGTTATGTGCAAAAATAATAAACAAGTACTATCAAGATGAAAATATCAGTAATACTTGCTCACCCTAATAAGGAAAGCTTTAACCACGCTATAGCAAAGGCTTCCATTGAAATACTTCATGAAAAAGGCCATGAGGTCTGTTTTCATGATTTATATGAAGAAAAATTTGACCCGATATTACCATTTAACGAAATTCCCAAAGATGTTCCCTTGCCGTCTGAAATAGAAAAGCATTGCAGGGAAATCACAGAAGCAGAAGGCATTATCATTATTCACCCTAATTGGTGGGGCCAACCTCCGGCAATTTTGAAAGGATGGATAGACAGAGTTATTAGACCAGGTGTTGCTTATGAGTTCCTTGAGGGCGATAAAGGCGAAGGTGTTCCAATTGGCATATTAAAGGTAACATCAGCAATTGTATTCAATACTTCTAATACTGAAAATGAAAGAGAAAAGAAAATATTTGGAGACCCTCTTGAAACCATCTGGAAAAATTGTATTTTCGATTTATGCGGTGTCAATAACTTCTATCGAAAAATGTTCAATATCATAGTTGTTAGTTCTGAAGAGCAAAGAAAAGAGTGGTTAAAAGAAGTTAGGCAAACGATTATCGAATATTTTCACAAAGATTAAATAGAGTAAACACATAACAGTTGCATTAAGTCGGACTGCAATTCCGCTACGCTCCACTGCAACCGCTTATGCAAAGCATTATGTAAGAAAAAAATCAAAAAAGGAGAAAATTAAATGAGAGATACAGAAAAAACGATCGGAGGTATGATTGATAAAACAACAATATCTATTATTAGCTCTGTGGATGAAGAAGGTTTCCCCAACACAAAAGCTATGCTTCCCCCTCGCAAACGAGAGGGTATAAAACATATCTATTTTACGACCAATACATCCTCAATGAGAGTAAAGCAGTACACCGAAAACCCGAAAGCTTGTGTGTATTTCTTTGACCAAAGGTTTTTTAAGGGTGCTATGCTCAAGGGAACAATGGAAGTTTTGCAGGACAATAAATCAAAGCAAATGATATGGAAAGACGGCGATGAAATGTATTATCCGAAAGGCGTAACGGATCCTGATTATTGCGTGCTAAAATTCACTGCACACAGCGGCAGATATTATAGCGATTTTAAATCGGTGAATTATGAAATTGAATAAAATAAACACATAACAAATCACTGCACTGGATTTTTACTCCGCTGCGCTCCGTAAAAACCAGTGAGTTCAGGCGTTCCCCCCTCGCTCCGCTCGGGGGGAATGCGGCAGATGGAAGACAATTTTGCTCTGTTACCGAAATGCACACAATGTGATAGAATAGTGAGTAATGAAACGCCTTAATTGGAATACGGAAAAAAGCCAATCGCTTAAAGAGTCAAGGGGGATTTGTTTTGAGGATATGGTTTTTCACATCGAAAACGGCGACGTGCTGGATGACTATCTACACCCCAACCAGCAGAAATATGCTGGCCAACGCATTATGGTTATAGGAATTGATAACTACGCTTATCTTGTTCCCTACGTCGAGGATGAGGGAGAACTGTACCTGAAAACGATTATCCCGAGCAGGAAGGCGACAGAGAAATACCTTGGAGAAAAACATGAAAACAAAACTGTCTAAAGAAGAAAAAGAAATTCTTGAGAGTTTCGAGAAAGGCGAATGGGTTCCAGTCGCAGACTTTTCAAAAAGAAAAAAGGAACTGATGGAGTATGCACGGAACACCTTGAGAAAAGACAAGAGGCTAAACATACGGATTTCCGAAAGAGACCTTGTTGAATTACAGAGAAAGGCGGTCAAGGAAGGTTTACCATACCAGACGTACGTTTCGAGCATTATTCATAAGTTCGTTAATGGGACTTTGGTAGAGGCAGAAAAAATGACCGGCTAACCAATCAATCAACCCGACCGGGGACTCCTTCTGTGGTTGAGGCCATTTCTGTGGCCCGGCGGGTTATCTCGGCATTCTCCCCTCGCTTCGCTCGGGGAGAACCAGGAGTTCGAGACAGATGCCCTTCGGGCACTGCTCAACTGCCGCATTAGCCTCATGAAAAAAGAACCATTCTTTTCTGACTATTCGGCCATTTTTTTATTGACATGCCGGGTAACTATACGTATAATACACGTGTAAAGGAGGTGTGCCATGCAGAAGAAATTAACCATAACAATAGATGAAGAAGTATATAAAGGGCTTCATAAAATCATTGGACCACGCAAAATTAGCAGATTTGTACAGGAAATAGTTCGTCCTCATGTTGTGCGTCCTAATTATGAGTCCGCCTACGCTGAGATGGCAAAGGACAAAAATCGGGAAAATGAAGCCTTGGAGTGGGCTGAAATTACCTTTAAGGATATGGATCATGAAACGATGTGAAGTCTGGTGGGTAAATTTCGATCCTTCTGTTGGTGGGGAAATCAAAAAGAAGCGTCCCGCCGTTATCATCAGCAATGATGCATCAAACAAATTCCTCAATAGAGTTCAAGTTATTCCTCTTACCAGCAAAACAGATCGTCTCTATCCCAGTGAGGCACTGGTGGCTTTTGAAGGCAAAGAGAGCAAGGTCATGGCGGATCAATTGGCCACTGTAAGCAAGTCAAGGGTTTTTAACCGCGCTGGCATTCTTTCTGAGGCAGATATGCGCAAGGTTGAAGAAGCCGTTAAGATACAACTTGGCATTCATTAAGAAAAGGCCAACCAGGCAATCCAGCCGACTCGTTACACTCGCGGCTGATTTCGGCATTATGCCATATGAAATAGAAAGGAGGTTTGACAGTATGTCATTGAGTCTTGAAGACCTAGAAAACCAGGTATTAAACCTTAGTCTCGAAGCAAGAGCTCATCTGGCTGAAAAGCTTATATTGAGCCTTGATGCACCCTCTGAGGAAGAAAACTTGCGCCTCTGGGTTGACGAAGCCGAGAAGCGGCTCAAGGCGCTTAGGGAAGGCAAAGCCAAAGAAATACCCGCTGAAGAGGCATTCAGTCGAGCAAGGGCTGCAATCTTATGAAAAAGGTGACATTTCATGAAGATGCCGATGCCGAGATGACCGATGCGGCCAAGTATTATCAAGAGAGGGCTTTTGGTCTAGGTTTGTCCTTCCTCGATGCCGTTGAAGATGCTGTCAAGAAGATACTGGAGAATCCAGAGGCATACCAACTTGTGGGCGATGAAGTCCGACATAAACTCTTAGGGCGTTTTCCATACAGTGTGCTCTATGTCATAGAACCTGATCGTATTCGAGTCGTAGCAGTTGCACACCAGAAACGTCGTCCGAAGTATTGGAGCTATCGGCTTTAAGTGCAAGTAGTCGCGCTGCAAGGCCCAACAATGGGCAGATTCGGATTCGGGGGACACAATACTTGATTCTTCAAAATAGTTTGTGGTCTCATATTTGTAAGTGCAATAATATTAGTAAGTTCGCCTAACCAGTCACTACCTTTAGGCAAAAAGAGTCAAGCGAGGAAGGAAAGATGAAAAAGTTGGGAGTTATAATTCTACTGGGGCTATTTTCACTAGGTCTGGGAGGATTAGGAGTTTGGGCACAGGAGCATGGGCCGGCACAGAAGAGAATCATGATAGAGCGGGCCGAGAAGGTCACAGGGAAAAAGCTAGAGCTCCTGAAACGCGTTGTCGAGAAGTACCAGAATTGCCGGGTTCTCTTTGAGGGCAATGAGTTGACAGGTTTAGTCATCAATGGCAGGACATACCGCGATTTCACCATCGTCATCCGCGATACCAAGAAGACCATAATTGTAGTCACAGCCGATGGTGTGGTCAGTTTTGATTACTGAATGGATTCATGCCGAGGCATCCTTAGAACTAATTTATATATTTTTTCTTGTCTTTCCCTATTACTTTGTTATATTGAGTTTAAATCAATTCCCATCTACTTTTAAGCACCCCTGAAGACAAAACACCTCTTTTGGATTCACCATGATTGAAAAACGTGTAAAATCTTTGCCAATATGGTTCTTTGAGAGCCTCTTGAAGCATGAAAACATTTCTCACTTTGTATCTGGCAGAATGGGTGGCTTCAGCAGCCCACCATACGACTCTCTTAATTTAGCATTTCATGTGGGAGATGATCCCAAGAAGATACATAAAAATAGACAGCTACTTGCTTCAACTCTTGATATTTCTTTAAGTAACTTCACCTTTGCGAAACAAATTCATGACGGAAGAGTCAAAATCATTACGGAAGAACTAAGGGGAAGTGGTGCATTAGAGGAGCAAACAGCGATTGAGGCAACAGATGCTCTGGTAAGCAATATTCCCAACATTTGTCTTATCGTTCTTGTAGCCGACTGCGTGCCTATCCTATTCTTTGACCCGAAAAAGAACGTTATAGGGGCTGCCCATGCCGGATGGAGAGGGACAGTACTAGGAGTAGTTCAAAACACAGTAAAAACATTCCTGGAAAGGTTCGGTTCTTCGCCAACAGATATCATCGTGGGGATCGGTCCTTCCATTGGCCCATGCTGTTACGAAGTGGGCTCCGAAGTTATTACTCAAATTGAAGACGCATTTCATAACAAAAAGGGTTATATTGACAAGAAGCTCCTAGAAGATGGTAAAGAGTATCTCAACTTGTGGGAGACAAACAAAACACTGCTTGTAGAAATGGACATACCAGAAAATAATATAGAATCAGCAGGGATATGTACACATTGCAATCACAATTCGTTCTTCTCGCACAGGTATCAAAAAAGGGGAACAGGAAGATTTGGAGCAGGGATCATGATCAAGAAGGTTTAGAAGACATTGATTATTATTGACTTACTCCTCTTTATTTGTTAATTACTAATTACTAATTTCAAAATGAGACCTTTGCAACCAGCTTTTTCTAATCCTTCCAATGGACAAAGAAGTATTTGGAGGCATTGACCTGTCCAAGGACAGAAGTAAAGAATTGGAACAAGTCGAAAAATGAGATAACAATGCGTTCAAGACGGGCGTGAAAAAGCTGGCGCATTTCCACGCTCCTCAATTAGTTCGTCCTGAAAAATGAAAAGGGAATTTTTCAGGGTAAACCAATTACATTTTATGCAAATTTAGAACTTGAATACCCCGTTTTGTAAACGGGGATGAAAAGTTCTCCTGCCGCAGGCAAGGATAAATCTGCTATATTTATCGCATGGAACTGAAGAGAACCAGTCATGCGGTATATGATACGAAATATCATTTGGTATGGGCTCCGAAATATCGAAAATGGATTTTGCGTGGAGATATTCGGGAACGAGTAAAAGAGATATTTGAGGAG
>JACQWO010000088.1 GCA_016209225.1 Desulfobacterales bacterium | reverse complement strand
TGCTATTTATGTTGTCAAAGAACGTTTTTCGAAGGCTTGGGGCCAACTGAGAAAAATTTTCACCCTATTTGACCGTCGTTATGGGCATCCGCTCATAATGACTGCATAAGGGATGCCTGACTTTTTACGAGTCCATCAAGTTTAGCTAACAGGTAAAAGTATTTTTGGAGTTCAAATTGTTAATTAGAGACTCAACAATGTTAAGTTATTATGGAAAGGGATATATACTCTTTTTTATTGGAAACATCAGGCAGGTTTGCAAGATATTCCTCATAGTCAGTCTTGCTGACAATACCCTCAGCGATGTTTTTCTCTACGATCCTTTTGTCAAATAGGTTTTCTTTATTATTGACCATATGATCGCTCTCCTTCTTAATAGGTTTTTAACAAGGTTAACGGGGAAGATATACTTTTTTGGGCATTATATTCGGTTATATATTTTTCAATTAATGCTCTAGCCTCTAAGTCAGCAATCTGTTTTGGCGGATGTTTCATGGCATAGGCAGAGATGGGCAATAGTACCCCTTTATCCCCACTTTCTCTTGCTATTTTGCAGTATCTTATGGCGTCAATTGTGACTCCACCACTATTGGGTGAATCTTCTACAGAAAGGCGCATCTCCAGATGCAATGGAACACCGGCAAATCCCGTTCCCTCCATTCTAATAAAACAGACCTTATTATCATTTTGCCAGGGGATATAGTCTGACGGGCCTATATGAATGTTTTCTGCCGCCAGAGGCTCATCCAACTGGGATTGTACAGCTTCGGTTTTAGAAATCTTCTTTGACTTCAGCCTGCTTTGGCTTAACATGTTTAAGAAATCGGTATTTCCGCCGGTATTTAGTTGATAAGTACGTTCCAGTTTTACGCCCCTATCTTGAAAGAGTTTGGTTAAAGCTCTGTGTGTTATAGTAGCGCCTAGCTGAGACTTAACATCATCCCCTATAATAGGTATTCCCCTTTTTTCGAACCTCTTGCTCCAGTAAGGATGGGATGCTATAAAAACCGGTATACAATTAATCAAACTTACCCCAGTATTAAGACAACACCCGGCATAGAATTCAGTTGCCTCTTGAGAACCGACAGGTAAATAATTTAATAATATTTCGGCTTTGCTTTTCTTTAGTACTTCTCTTGCATCACAGGGTTCTTCATCGGCAACGAGAAAGGTTCTTTCAGGTGGATAACCACTCATATGTTCTGAGACACCATCTAAAACCCTTCCCATGGATACTGTAACACCATAGCTTGGAAGGTCTTCCCAGATAGTCCTGGTACAATTAGGTGGGGCGAATACCGCCTTTTCTAAAGGTTTCCCCACCTTTCTTTTGTCAATATCAAATGCAGCTACTACTTCAATATCCGAAGGAGTGTAGCCACCTAGGTCATAATGCATAAGACCTAGATTTACACCTGGATTGTTTTTGTAAAATTCAATACCCTGAAGGAGTGCACTGACGCAATTTCCAACACCAACAACAGCAATTTTTATACTTTTATTCTTCATTACTTCCAAAATCCTTTTTTAAGGATTGTCTCCTCCCCATTTATTCTGGCAAATTCTCTCAATAACTCTTCCTGCTTTTTAGTTAATTTGGTTGGAGTTTTTAGTATTACCTGAACAATTTGGTCTCCTCTGCCATGTCCCCTGAGGTGGTGGGTACCCTCACCTTTTAAACGGAAGGTGTGTCCCGACTGAGTTCCTCTGGGGACGTGAATTTTTTTTGTACCGTTTAATGTTGGTATATCTATTTCTGTTCCTAAGGCTGCTTGAGTAAAGGATATAGGAATCTGGCATATAATGTCATCCCCTTCTCTATCAAAAAGTGGGTGGCGTTCTACATGCAAAACAACATAAAGATCCCCCGACGCTCCCCCTCTTTCGCCTTCTTCACCTTCTCCCCTGAGCCTTAAACGAGAACCGTCTTCAACCCCTCCTGGTATCTTTGCCGATACCTTTTTCTTTTTTGTTACCTTTCCAGTACCACGACAATCCACACATGGGTTGGTAATAATCTTTCCCTCACCATTACAATGGGGGCAGGCGGTGCTTATGCTGAAAAATCCTTGGGAGCGGATTGTCTGTCCTTTTCCCTGGCATCCGGGGCAGGTTACAGGGTAAGTACCTGGTTTTGAGCCTGTTCCCTCACATCTATCACATTGGAAAGCCTTGGGTATTTCAATTTCGGTTTCTTTCCCAAAGGCTGCTTCTGCGAATGATAGTTGAATGTCGTAGCGAAGATCTGCTCCCCTTCGGGCAGCAGTTCTGCTTCTTCTGGTTCCCAAACCGAAAAAATCTTCAAATATATCCCCAAAAGTTGAGAAGATATCTTCAAATCCGGAAAACCCTCTGAATCCAGTTCCTTTCAATCCTTCGTGCCCGAATTGATCATAAAGCCGCCTTTTCTCTGGGTCTCTTAAAACCTCATATGCCTCTGCTGCTTCCTTAAATTTTTCTTCGGCTTCTTTTTTTCCTGGATTTCTATCGGGATGGTATTTCATTGCAAGTTTTCTGTAAATCTTCTTTATTTCTTCATCACTTGCCCCCCTGCTGAGCCCCAGTACATCATAGTAGTCTCGTTTTTCCATTTATGATACGTTCTCCTAAAAGATCTCCTTGAATCCTGCAGAATGCGGATATAATTAGTCTAACAATGCTTATATTTATGGTAACCACTCAGGTAGGCACAAAGCACCAAAGGCACAAAGTCGAGAGATATGAAGAGGAATGAGTTGCTTAAGTTCCTATAAGATGTTTACAAAGCGGCATTTGGACAGGTTGTGTCCTGCATTCCGATTGTATTCCTACAACTTTGTGCCTATGCCTGCCCTGTTAAATTTCCCGAAGGTAACCCTATTTAACATGGTGAACCTTTGTCTCTTTGTGCCTGAATTAGTTACTATTTATGTTTGTACACTGTATTCTTCTTCCAGGATTTCTTTTGAAGTATTGTTGGAATCAAGAGTTTTCTTTTTTGAGACAACCTTGCCAGCAGCAATTTCCCGCAGTGCTACTACCACTTCTTTGTTTTCTGGTGCATTCACTAAAGGTTTTGCGCCTTTTAATAGTTGTCTGACCCGTTTTGCTGCCAGATGCACAAGAGCAAAACGATTTTCTTCTTTTTTCAGGCAGTCTTCAATTGTTATTCTAGCCATCTTTTTTTAATTTTAATCCTTCCTTTTTAGGTATTATTGAGTTACTACTCAGGTTGTTTAGACTGTAGGCTGAAGGCTGAAGTCTAATCAAAGATATTTGAAATTAACTCTGCATGTAATGAATATCGAACCTGAGAATAAAGAACCGCAGAATTTTGAAGTTGTTCTTCGAGATTCGATATTCCTTGTTCGATATTGTACGGTTTTCTGTAATGCCGCATCTTTTTGAATCAACTCATTATAAAACAATCTGAGAGATAAATTCTCAGAATTGCCAGGGAAGAATCTATAAAACATATCGAAAAGCCTTCCGCCTTCAGTCTATCTACCTTCAGTCTACCTACCTGAATAGTTACTCCTATTTTAAGTCACTGATATCATGTGGCAATTTTTCCAGGAATTGTGGATCTATTCCATATATAGTTGGAGCAAAATCAACCTTAGCGTATAGCATATCCTTGTTCTGTACCTTCTTACCTATGATAATAGAGCCTATCTTATTTTCTTTATTGCCCCATAGGGTTATCTCTGTTTTTGGTTTATTAAAACCATAAATTGAAGGGTCTTCTTTCATACCCTCAGATATTATCTCTTTAAATTTAAGAAGCTTGATGTCCCAGAGAAAGGAGATAGCCTTAGCCTTATCGAGTGTGGTTTTTACTGGTTTTATTGCCTCCCAGTCCCCTTTCCCCAACTTCAGAATAAAGGTCTTATCAGGGGAGTTTAATTGAATCTTTTCTACATCCTCATTCTTGAATGTGAGAAGGGTTTTGTCCCTAAGGCTGAAAGGGGTCTTGGTAAGAACCTTAAGAACATCAGGAGGCAATTGGTAGATGGTTTCTGTTATGTTTGTCTTGGCAAAGAGATTTTTCCCTCCATCCCCTTTTCTAGCTATAACAAGCTGAAAGGGTTTTTTCTCACCCTTATCCCAAAGGTTGATTTTTATGATAGTCTTATTTAAGTTATAGGTTTGATATGCTTCCGGGCCATCCTTTATAAACCCTTTTGCTCTAATATCCAGTAGTGCCCATAGTAAATCGCTGACCTCAAATTCATCTGCTTTTGCTCTTATGGGCTTTGTTATGTTCCATTGATTTTTAGCATTATTTTCTAATACTATTTGTTCATGAGGATATTTAAGCTCAACTCTAAAGATTTTTTCCTTTTCAAAATTCAATACTGTTTTATCCCTGAGGTCGAATTCAGTTTTGGGGTAATCTTTAAGGGAACTCTCCGGAAGCAAAAAGACGTTTTTAGCATCTTCCCATTTAGCATAGAAGTCTTTCTCCCCTTTAACTCTTTCTCCTATCAAAAGTGATTTTGTAGGGTGATTTTGATCTGCAAGAAAGATAATCCCCATTTTCGGAGAGTCAAGACCATATCTCTTCAAATCCTTTGGAGTTTCCTCTACGAATCCTTTGATTCTAGAATTTTTTAGGCCATATAACAGCCTTCTAATACTTCCTCCATCAGCCTTTGCTTTTATGGGTTTGATAATCTGCCAATCCTTTTTGTCATCAAGCCTTAAGTCTGCTTTTTTATCTTCATATTTGAGACCAAGGTTTTTTATGTCTTCTACTTTAAGGTCAATTACTGTCTTATCTCTATAATAGTATGTCTCTTGATTCAATTGCTCTTTCAACCCGAAAGATGTCAGCATGACTGCTTTTGACTTTTTTCTCTTCATGTAAACATAGTAATCTGTCGGGTTTTTGTTGCCCAAAAGGATTGTTTCCAATGGGGGCTTATTCTTCTCTTTTATAGTTATTTCTATGGAGGGTTTATCCAGGCCATAATCCACCAGACCGGCAGGGTTTTCATTAACGGTTCGTTCTATCTCTGCTTTTGCCAGACTATTCAGAGCCTTTCCTATCGTTTCATTCTCACCTTTTGCAACAATGGGTTCTTTTATCATCCATTGGCCTTTGTCTTTACTAAATAGTATGGTTTTGCCTTCGATCTTTAACCTAAGCTCCTCAACGTCCCCCGGTTTAAAGACAATTGCCTTTTTGGCATTCTCCTTTGCCTCTTTTCTCTCTTGCTCTACCGGTATCTCGTAATAGTAGAAATAGAGCCCAAGGAGTATTAATATAACTGCCAGGGCACCCAGTTTTTTTAGGTTCACTTCTTCCACCTCTTTACGCTTAACACCACAATTCCAGCGAGTAAAATCATGCCGGGTATTATAAGTACAGGTATAAAGAAGATGGCTTTCCCCATGGCTTTTGAAAGGATTACTGGGTTATAATCGGTATCCTTGGGCCGTATTGATATTAACCCTTCCTCCTCAGCCAGCCAGTTTAGAGTATTCAAGAAAAGGTCTTTATTGCCCAGAACATTGAGATAACTATTGTTGGCAAAATCGGAGTCTCCAAAAACTACCATTTTGGAATTCTTACCCCCCCCCTTCTCGTTCTTTTTCTCCCCTGTCTGTACGGTTACAACGGTAGCAATGGTCAGTGGTCCTCGGGTATCTTTGCCGTTATCAAACTTGGCCTTGCCTTCTTTTTCGAGCATTTTCCTGTCGGTCTCTCCCCAACTTTCCTTGTTTGTATTGGCCAAAGGTTCCGCAGTAATACCGGCCTTTGCCTTCTTAATTATCTCTATAGAGCGGGTAAAAGGGAAAAAGGTGGCTACGTTAAAGTTTCTGGTAATACTATGGGGTTCATACTGTCCGACTATGGGGATCAGGTAATCTCCGCCAAATAGCTGACTCATTGTGTCTACAACAATATCATCTCTGAGCTTCAGATTATATTCCTCCAAAAAGGAGGTAAGCCCTGGAACGGTTAATGGATCGATCAGGAAAAGGAGGCTGCCACCTTTTTCAATATACCCTTTAATAAGCTTCATTTCACTTTCCATGAGTTCCTTTTTTGGGCCGCTTATAATTAGGGCAGACGCATCTTCTGGAATACTATCCGCTCTTAGAAGAACCAACTCTTTTACTTCATAATTTTGTCCTTCCAGAGCCTTTTTAGCCTGGCTGTATCCATCCTTGGCAAATGTGGCGATGTCGTTCTCTCCGTGTCCTTTAAGAAAATAGACCGCCTTTTTCCCTTCCCTGATGACCTTGAGTATAGCGTTGGTAATCTGTTCTTCTCTGCCCCAGGAAACCCTGGCCTCGTTTTTGCCACTTTCAAATACCGTGGTACCGTAATCGGTTATCCCGTATTTTTTTGCCAGTGTGGGATTTCTGTCGGGATCTATAAACCTATAATTAAATTTTGGGTTTTTATACTTATATAATTTGAGAAAATCTTTTAGCTCTCCCTCACTACCAGAGTTTTCCTGGTAAAATGCAATAGCATTTACTTCTTTGTTGACGGAATTGAGGACCTTTATTGTTTCATCAGACAGGCTGTGTCTTTTTGTCTTTGTCAGATCAAACCTCCAGTGATGTCTTACCGATATTGCTCCAATGAGGACAAGTATTCCCAAAACTATCAAGATCGTTATAAGCATATGGGTTCCATACCTTGCGGACCTGTTTGAAAAAATGCCTCTGATCTTCATTTTTAGCCCCTCCATTTCTTAGATTCCAACGACCTCATAGTTAAGAAGAGGAAGAAGAAGGCGAATAGGCCGTAAAATATAACGTCATTGGTATCTATAACTCCTCTGGCAAATTCCTGGTAGTGTTCTATTATTGAGAGTTGGATAAGCACCTTTGCGAATACCGGCCCTGCAAAGCTGGCTCCCCATTGTATTATCCAGAAAAGCAATAATGCCCCAAAGGTAACTACTGCAGCTATAATCTGGTTCTCGGTCATTGTTGAAATCAGTATACCCAGGGAAATAAAAGATGCCCCCATCAGAACAATCCCTATATAGCCGGATATAACCGGGCCTAATTCGGGTTTGCCCAATATAAAGAGGATTACCTGATAAAAAAGAGTAGGGGCTAACATTACCAGAAATGTAAGAAAACATGCCCCAAATTTCCCCATTATTATTTCTGTATCCTTGATAGGGAATGTCATAAGCATCTCAATGGTTCCAGATTTTTTCTCTTCAGAAAAGAGCCTCATTGTTAAAAAAGGTGTCATAAACAGGACGAGAATACTCATAGTCGAAAATGCCGGCCCTACTACTTCTTCGGTAATATTCAAAGCAGACTGCATATTAGGATTGTTCATTGACTGAACACTCATGACCCCGAAGAGGGCAAAGAGACTGTAAAAGAAATAACCTGAAATTACAGAAAAGACGGTTATTATCATGTATGCAATGGGGGATTTAAAATACGAGCCCATTTCCTTCTTCAAAATAGCATAAAAATTGACCATTTTAATCCTTTTCCTCCGTAACTAATTTTAAAAATATGTCTTCCAAACTCATGTCTATCTGGCGTATCTCTGTCAGCAGCCAACCATTCTTTGAAACTGCGGCAAATAGTTCTTTGCGAATATCTCTATCAATCGTAGAATCTATCAGGTAAGTAAAAGTATTCTCAGATTTGGCGTCCTTCTTTTCAATATTTTTAACCCCAGGCACCCCCTTCAACTCCCTCATTATATCATCTGGGGGACCTTCTATCTCGGCAAGGATCTTTGTGCCCTTTTGGAGTCTTGCCATTAAGTTATCCGGTGTGTCAACGGCAATCAATCGTCCTTCATTAATAATAACCACCCGTTGGCACGTCATGCTGACCTCTGGAAGGATGTGGGTGCTCAGTATAATAGTCCTCTGTCCCCCTAGATTCTTTATCAGGTCCCTCATGCCATGGATTTGTCTCGGGTCAAGACCAATGGTTGGCTCATCTAAAATGAGAACCTCAGGATCATGGATCAGCGCCTGGGCTATTCCTACTCTTTGCCTGTAACCTTTGGAGAGTTTTCCTATGAGTTTACCGGATACTCCTGTTATTCCGCATTCATCCATTGCTTTTCCTATTTTTGTCTTCCTTTCTCTCCTGTCAATACCCCTCACCTGTGCCACAAAGTTGAGGTAGGCTGAGACCGACATGTCCCTGTATATGGGGACATTTTCAGGCTGATACCCGATCCTTTTTCTAACCTCCATGGAGTCCTTAAATACATCATAACCTGCTACCCTTGCTGTTCCTCTGGTAGCCGGCATAAAGCAGCTTAAGATTCTCATGGTAGTGGTTTTCCCTGCTCCATTGGGCCCCAGAAATCCAAGGATATCCCCCTTCCCCACAGTGAAAGATATATCTTCGATAGCTGGAATATTGCCATAGTATTTGGTAAGATTTTCTACCTGAATCATGATAAAGTCTTCCTTTTTGGTTTAGGGTTTTCTATTTTTAAAAAATTATTCCTGCCCTTAAGCTGTAAGTAGGAACCCCCATATATTCCACTCCTGCTGTCATATTCAGCATAAGGAGTGTAAATCTAACCCCTCCAAAATATTTTATTTGAGTATTATTTTCTTTGTTTAAACTTATTCCGGCAGGCAGACTTTTTGGTTCGCTGGATGTCCATACAGCTCCAATCCCACCAAATGGGGTCATGTTTAGGAATCCCTTACTTATAGAGATATCAGCCCCATAGGTTTTGAAGTCCAGTTGGTCCACACCTAGAAGCTGAGTGTAACTTCCTCTAATTGCAACAGCAGGTGTAGCTACCGATCCCTTCAGTATGGCATACTTAACCTCAGCCCCCAAAAGGGAGATATTAGAGTTAGGGACCTTACTGTAAATTGCTCCTACGTCGATGTTAAGAGGGAGCCCTTTTCTTATATATATTTTGGGTAAGGGGATCAAACCAGGCATATCGGCATTCTTGGTAGCCTTTTTCCAATAATCTGCCCCCTCATCGATATCGGTTGCTGATATTTCAAGACCGACATCAAAACCCAGTGTCCCCAACGGTTCAGCAGGAGACAATGCCTTATAACTCAATACAGCGCCTAATTCCTTGCTGAAATCCTTAAAGTAAGATTGTGTCATCCCGGTTTGAAATTCGATGTCATCAGCCCTCGCTTCTGTTAAATAAACAAAAGAAAGCAAAGAGAGGAAAAAGACACTTAAAGAGACCCCCAAGAAGTATTTTTTGAATTGCGACTTTATTTTCATCATTTTAGTCCCCTTTCTTAATTAGTTATTATCCGATTGCAGAAAGTACAATAACTTTTGAGACAAGTCAAGGTATTTCCCTCCCGAGATTTTTTTAGGGTTCTTCATTTGTAACTACTCAGGCACAAAGAGACAAAGGCACAGAGGCACAAAGTTGTCTTGGCTATCTGCCTGTGTGTTGCACGCAGACAGGTTTGCTGCTTAATTTCCTGATTAAACTGCTAAGCATTCGTTCTATCTCTCGGCTTAATTCATATAGCTTATCGAATTCACCTTTGTCCAAATATTGCCGGTTCCGTCCATTCGATTTTCATAATGGAGAAAACCTCTTTTTAACTTCCTCATGAGGGACTACACGCCCTTCTTGAGCGGCTTCCAAAGCAACTTCTATTTTTTTCTAACATAGAACTCGTACATTATGTCGTCCCACGTTGCTTGATCAGGCAATTTGTCAATTAGTTTTTTTGCTTCTTCTTTTGCTATATTCATTAACCTCCTCTCCTTTTTGGTTTTTTGGGATATAGCCTAACTATATTACTTTAGCAGTAACTACTCAGCCGCCGATCTACGCTGATCATCACTGATATTTTTTCTTTTATTATCATATCTGTGTTCATCTGTGGCTGAATAGTTACCTTTAACACTCATAACTCCTGACTTTTGACTCCTGACTCCGCCAACAGCGGAAGTCTCAATCCTTTATTCATCAAGGCAGACATAAGACAGTCAGAAGTCATAAGTCAGAAGTGGCTCCAAGCTTTGAAATCAGAGACGACAGCATCCTTCTTACTTCGCCATAGCCTTGTTCAACTTCTCTATGGGTTTCTTCACTCATGTAGCCTAGCTCAATATTTAATTTTCTTGAGATTACAGATTCCCTTACATCAGCGATTGCGAGGCAAAAATCTTCTCTTGATATTGGATAATATTCACACATGGATGTTCCTTGGATAATTGTATTGATGTTGTCCTTTATATATATTCAAAAAAACATCATGGTAACATCTACTGAAGCTGTACCCTATACCTTCCCAACCCAAAGCTCGTCCCTTTGCCCACGTGCAGAACCTCTCCTGCCCTAATCAGGGGAAAGAAGGGCGCTGCATCTCCATCAAAGGTGATCTCGCCCAGGAACCTGCCCATACCTATTTTGGTTTCCTGCCGCGAAGAATACCGCTTCCTGTCATACCACCTGAGCTGAGTTTCTTTTGTCTTTATCCCCTTTGCCCTTTCGATTATCCCCTTGAAATCCCACGCAGAGGTATCAACCCCGCAGTGAAAATAAGAAAGGAGCGAGATCCTGCGCAGCAGGTTCCGGATAAGGATATGAAATTCAAGTCCAGAGGTTATATGCCCATTATACGAGATCCTCGCGGGGGTGATAAATCTAAGGGTAAGTGTTTTATCCCGACCTTTATTCCCCTCAAATCTACTGCATCCATAGAAACACATTACCCCAAAGATTCGGGATCAGACCCCAAATCCCCAGAACAAGGTTAACAATGGTGAAAATCTCGCTGAAGCAGATGTCAAAGCAGATTACTATATAAATAATCTACAGGAAAACTTTCACCCTGTCAATATGATTGGACTTTTCGTGTTAGTAACACGTGATATGTCCGGTTTGTAGCACACAATCTGTCCGGTTTATTATAGTCACCGATGGAGGTGACGGATGAGACGGACAGAGATGCTACAGGAGATCCGGGAGATGCGATTTGAAGAGAAGTAACAATCATTAAGGCGGCGTAACAAAACGGAGTTATCCACAACCATAGGTCCCGCCATGCTCCGCAAGGGCTGCGGGAAAATGGCTATGGATAACTCCTGCACAAGAATAACTGGTGAGGGAAGCGAACATCCGCCGCTCACCTCCTGTTCC
>JACQWO010000094.1 GCA_016209225.1 Desulfobacterales bacterium | reverse complement strand
GTTTGAAATGGTATTTCTCTTTGTAGCGAAGAAGTATATCTATATATTTTCTGAAATCCTCTTCGTCCTCAAATACATCCTGACGGTTATTCCCCCTTGTCAGTACATGATAGACATGCTCTTTTGGAGCTACTCTTGCGGCCCTTGGCATATGTTAAAAGTATCATCTTAAACCGAATTTGTCAAATAAAGAGAACCGTCCCCTTTATTCCTTTATTCCCTTTATTCCTTCAGCCCGATTTTCGGCGTCGGGTTGATTGACTGGTTGGCGATTTTGTTTCTTCTTACCCTGCCTGCCCTCAAAGGTTCCAAGTTGCGTCGGTCATCTGGCTCTGACCGAGTTCTGTAAGCAATACTTCGTCAATCTTGCGAGCCCCGCACATAGGGCAAAGAATGGGTTTTCCGAAATTGGGGCGCATGGTCTTTTCGTTGATCCCTATCTTGCCCACGTCGCAATCGAATTCCTTGCGGCATTTTTTGCACTGAAAATTGATGGTCATATCATTCCTGTTTCTTTATCGTCGTTCTCGCCAATGCGGCGCTGAACGGTCGCCCCGGAGGGGCATCCGTTCCTGTGCCTGGTTCTCCCGTAGCGGAGCGGAGGGCAGGCACGACCGTTCAGCGCCGCATTCTCCCTGAGCGAAGCGAAGGGAGAACGCGGAATTAAGCCGCCGCGTCTTTTTGCGGTCGGTTTGAATGACTGGTTCGGCGGTCTTTATGCAATCTGAGCAACCATTTCCTGATATGAGAATTCCGATAAGCCCGCACCAGCTTTTGCGTGTTCAATGGTCATGTTAATTAGATTGCCATTTCGATCAAGATCAACATAAACATTCTCACTAATCTCTTTTGTTTCATAGATATCGTTATCAACAAATTCCACAAGTGCTGTATCCGTATCCGGAAAATATTTAACCTTCATATCTTAATCCTCCTTGAATGACCTATCAAAAAAGGCGTTGTGCACCGTCTTTCTATCCGCTAACAATATTACACGCAGATACTTGTTCACCTCAAGTATTTTGGCCCACTTCCTAATCCTTCCATCCGATTGTATCTCCGATTTTTCAGGATTATCGATAACATATTCTATCCAGGCAACTTTTATTTGCGCACGATCAGGCCTTTTTCTCGTGTACTCAAAATATTTGGTAGTTTTCATTTTATAATATTTTCCAAGTTAGTGCCATATCTTTCTGCCGAACGCGGCAGTTGAGCAGTGCCCGAAGGGCATCTGTCTCGAACTCCTGGTTCTCCCCGCAGCGGAGCGGAGGGGAGGTTCAGGAGTTCGCTGCTCAGCTGCCGCATTCCCCCCTGGTCGAGTAGCCCCAAGGAACCGCCCCTTAAGTCTCTCACAGAACCGGACGTGAAACTCTCGCTTCATCCGGCTCTTATCATTCAGCCCGATACACATACCCGATTCCAGTGTGCCAAAAGAAGTCTGTTCCTTCTTCTAAAAGCATTGACTCTTTTAGCTGCCTGTATCAATGTCTTGAGTTTCTTGTACTTGCGCTTTGCCCAACGGCTGAGTTTCTTATCAAAATAGAACAGGACGTTAGTAATCGCGCTACGTCCAAACTTCCCATAATATTCCATCCAACCACGGAGCTTGCTCTGACTAAAGCGGATGATGTCTTTTATATCACCCTGTTGCCATTTTAGCCAAGACCACTCGTTTATTTCAGTCCTTATCCGTTTTGCCGCTTTTTGGCTTATTGCTGGCAGAAAACAAACCAATTTCTTACCTTGCCGAGTCTTAATCAGTCTGGGTCTGAATGTGAATCCCAAAAAATCAAAACTTATCCTGGCATAGTCTGCTTTGTGTTTCCAGCTTTTGCAGTAGACGATTTTTTTTTATCCGGGTGTAGTTGTAAGCCGCATTGTTTGAACCTTTGTGTAAGTAAAGATTGTAGCTCTGTGGCTTCCTGTTCTGTTCTACAGTGGCAGATTATATCATCTGCGTATCTTTCAAACTGTATCCCTTTCCAGTGCTTCTCCACCTACATATCAAATGTATAGTGCAGGAACAGATTTGCCAGTAGTGGGCTGATAACGCCGCCCTGGGGTGTCCCTTGAGTTCGCTGTTCTACACTGCCGTCTAAATACTGTACGGGTGCTTGCAACCATCGTGTAATATAAAGCCGTTGCCAGGGTTCTTTGACGTGCTTTTCAACAGCACGCATCAGCAAGTCATGGTCTATGGCATCAAAGAAGCCTTTTATATCCATGTCCAGTACCCAGGCTCTTTGCCAGCATCTCCCTCTGACTTTTTCCACCGCTTGATGCGCTGATCTGTTGGGGCGATAGCCGTATGAATCAGGATGGAAGTGTCGCTCCAGTTCAGGTTCTACCTGCATCTTTACTGCCATTTGGGCAATTCTGTCAGCTACGGTAGGTATCCCTAACGGGCGTATCCCACCGTTAGCTTTGGGAATTTCTACCCGTTTGACTGGCTGTGGATAGTAACTGCCTGATGACATTCGATTCCAAAGCTTGTAAAGGTTGTTTGTGAGGTCTTGGTCAAAATCTTTTAGACTTTGTTCATCGACTCCCGCACTGCCTTTATTGGCTTTGACTCGTTTGTATGCCTCATAAATAAGGCGTTTTGGTATGTTGTAAGGTTTTGTCTGCTCCAATGGGTTCCTCCCATAACCGGTTGACTCATCAAACCAGACTGAATGATTTAGCCCCTTCGCTCCATTTCCATTACAGAAACTTCCT
>JACQWO010000018.1 GCA_016209225.1 Desulfobacterales bacterium | reverse complement strand
GATGAAAGAGGAAATGGACAGACGGATAATGTATGGCGGCAAGGATTTTGTTGAAGAAATGACGAAGACCTGTAATATTTCCGAAAAGATAAAGCAAATGGGGCGGCAAAGTGGCTGGAGGAAAAATAAAGAGAACCGTCCCCTTTAATCCCCTTTAATCCCCTTTAATCCTTAATCCTCAATTTGGTTGATTATCTGGCTTTTTTATACCAAAATGTAAAGAGAAAAGCAAACAAAAAATGCACCTTTTTGTAATTATTTCAACTACTTAAAAGACATGACTTTTTACGAGTCCATCAATGTTAAAGGAGAGAAAAATAAAATGCTGAGTTTCTTGCCAGGTTTAGTTCGAGGGGTTTTGTCGATCTTTATGTACTTTATCAATACGATTTTAATCCCGATTCAAGTGATTCCGGTAGCGCTTTTAAAGCTGATTGTGCCTATCAATGCTTGGCGTAAGCTCTGTAACAGAATAATAAACGGCATCGTTACCAATTGGGTTTATTTAAACAATCTCAATCTCCGTCTTATGCACAAAGTCCGCTGGGATGTCAGTGGGATTGAAGACCTGAAATCCAATGAATGGTACCTGGTGGTAGCTAATCATCAGTCGTGGGTTGACATCCTTGTTTTACAAAATATCTTTCACCGCAAGATCCCGTTCCTGAAATTCTTTATGAAGAAACAAATTATCTGGGTACCGATTATAGGACTTACCTGCTGGGCATTGGATTTTCCAATTATGAGACGTTATTCTGATGCCCACCTTCAAAAGCACCCACATCTCAGGGGCAAGGATATAGAGACAACCCGGAAAGCCTGTGAAAAGTTTAAGACAACCCCTGTGTCTATTATGAACTTTCTGGAAGGGACGCGTTTCACATCGGAGAAACACCGTGAACAACAATCGCCGTATACCAACCTGTTAAAACCCAGTGCCGGGGGCATTGCTTTTGTGCTTTATGCTATGGGGGAACAACTGAATCGTATTTTAGACGTAACCATTGTGTATCCCCAAGGTGCTAAGAGTTTCTGGGCATTTATCTTCGGTAAAGTCAGCGAAATTAAGATAAGGGTTCAATCGTTCCCCATAGATAAAGAAATTATAGGGGATTATTCTCAAGACATAGAATTCCGCAAACTATTCCAGACCTGGCTAAATACGTTTTGGGCTGAAAAAGACAAGCGTATTACAGCTTTGCTCGATTAACCGAACCAAGATCAGCCTCTCGGAGAGTTCCCATTGGCAACTTATAAAAAAATGCCCATTGGAAAGACGCGGCGAGGCGGTCTTGTACGCCAGCGGGGACGCAACACCCATCACAAGAGGAGAATTTCTAAGATAACGCCTAGTGCTGATGCCCGACTGAAAAAGGTATTTTCCAAAATCGGTGTACCTCCAGAAGAACCCTTCAACCCAGACCCCTTCCAGTTGAGAGCTCTTGCAGCGATTAGCAGGACAGATTGTTTGGTTTCAGCCCCAACAGGTTCGGGAAAGACCTGGATTGCAGAGCAAGCCATTCATCACATCTATAGAAAGGGCGGCAGGGCATGGTATGCCTCTCCCCTAAAAGCCCTGAGCAATTCCACGTACCTTGAGTTTAGCAAACAATTTGGCACAGAGCATGTGGGCATACTGACAGGAGACCGCAAGGAGAATGGAGATGCCCCCATTATTGTAGGGACTACCGAGATTTTGCGCAATCAGCTCTACGATGCGATGCACGAAGGTACGGATTTGTCGGTAGACCTTGTGGTTCTGGATGAAGCCCATTTCTTGGGTGACGAAGACCGTGGGGTAGTATGGGAAGAGGTGATGATCTATCTCCCTGCACGAATCCATCTCCTGCTCCTTTCGGCTACCATAAGAAATGTCTCCCAGATTGCAAATTGGCTGGAATCAATACGGTCAAAGATCTGTGTAGTAGTTAAAGAGATAGAGCGGCCAGTGCCTTTTTCCCCTTTGTTTTTTCACCCTAGCGGCAGAATCATGCCGCTGCTAGACTTTAACAGCATCGACAACAAGGTTAAAACCTATCTGAACGATTCCAAGACCCCTTTGCTCGCACATACTCGAAAACCTCCCCCTTTTGGAGACATTATCAGAGTTTTAAAAAAATACGACCTTTTACCTGCCATCTTTTTCCTGAAATCCCGGTCAGACTGTGATGCTGCTCTTGATGCCTGCATAAATATAAATAGTGCAGGTCAATCTCCGTCAAAGCGAGGCGAGTTGCAAAAGAGGATTGATGAGTTGCTCCAATGCCGTCCATACTTGGCAGAACACCGACAGTTGTGGTATCTAAAAAATTCAGCCGTAGCCGCTCACCACAGTGGCCAGCTCCCTTCCTGGAAACTCATTATAGAAAACCTGATGAATGAGGGGCTGCTTGATGCTGTATTTGCCACTTCCACGGTAGCTGCAGGCGTTAATTTTCCGGCAAGAAGCGTCGTATTACTTAACTCAGACAGGTACAATGGTTGTGAATTTGTTCCCCTGAATGCCACCGAGTTTCACCAGATGAGCGGAAGGGCTGGTAGGCGAGGGAAGGACAATATTGGTTTTGCTGTAGTTATTCCTGGGAAATTCATGGATCTACGGCTTATTGCAAACCTTTGCACCGCACCACCTGAAGATGTACTGAGCCAGATCAGAGTCGATTTTTCTATGATATTAAACCTCCTTTTATCTCATACTCTCGAAGAGATAAAAAGGCTCTTTGAGATGTCCTTTGCCACATATCTCAATATGGTCAACCAGGAGCCGGGTTTAGATCAAAGTATTAAGGAAACTGGCCACAATTTTATGACATTCCTTCCTGATGCCCTTTGTGCGGGACCTGAGTTCGCTCTTGATCTGATCAGGAAACGGGCAGCTTTGACCCGTGAGAGCTACAAATTGAAACGCATGCTTAAAGGTCTTGAATTAAAACTCTCCAGGCTGGCAACCCTGGCACCTCTCAGCCCTCTGAGAAGCCGTGTCCTTTTTATCGAACAGGAACTTGATGCCCTTATCTGCGACAAGTGTCATCATTTCAAAACATGTCATGGAAAGACCAAGGGAGCATTCAAACAGGTACTCGACGAATTTGCTTTAATGTGGAATAGTGCAAATGCTGCCCGCATGCAACTATTGAATGATTTTGGAAGACATCTTGAGTTCCTGAAAGAGGAGGGGTTCGTAACTCAAGACAACAGGCTGACCGCTGATGGCACTTGGGCATCTCAGCTGAGGCTCGACCAGCCGTTAATGATTGCCGAAGGGCTGCGAAAAGGTCTATTCCCAGACACTGATCCGGCTCTGTTGGCTGCCCTCATAGCGCCCTTCGTACACGATCGTGAAATAGTCGTAAAACTTAACGAATTGTCCGTCCCCAAACGGCTCCGAAAGGCATACAAGAGGAGTAAACAATTCCTTTCCCCACTCATGGAGCGCAAGGCAGCTCGGGGATTTGAAGTGAGGTTGATTACCCTGTGGCCTGCTGCTACCATTTATGCGTGGGCTAATGGACAACCGTGGGATAGGGTTTTGAAGATTGCAGGGATGGCAGAAGGAGACCTTGCCATGCTGGTCTATAGGACTGCGGACAATTTAAAACAAATCGCTTCATTGCGAAAAGTCTATCCAGCCATAGCCCAGAGCGCTGTCGATGCTATTGCCATGATCTTGCGGGAACCGGTCATTATGGATTAGAATATTCACATTCAGTATCTTTGGGGGATTGCGTCAAACAGAGAGCTTTGAAGAAGGCCCCCTTTTCGCTTCAGCATACATTTTTTGACCCATCTATGATCGTAAGTCGTGAGTCGTAAATAGAATAAAACCCATTCACGATTTACGACTTCCGGTTTTTGACGATGTTCGCTCTCATGGGACTTCTTCAAAGCTCTCAGCAGGTTGTGCAAAGGTCTCGCTTGGAGCACCAAATTTAAACTTGTGTTTTCACTGATTATAGGCTATAAAAAAGACGGGGAAAAAGACTTGTTTTGGCTCAAAAACCTTAATAATGCTACTGAGATATATTGATGAAACTCTCCCGTTACACAACAGTGTTTGTTACTATTGCACTGCTAATCATTCTTTTTCTTCCAGCGAATGCCCTTTGTAAAAAAGCAAGAATTAAAGATGTAATTGTAACTAACACATCTAAGGATCTTATGATTTATTTCTCTGTGGAAGGCTGTTTTACCAAAAAAATGGAAGATGCAATCCTCAACGGTATCCCAACTACCTTCACGTTTTTTATTGACTTATATTGCCCTCGTGGCCTCTGGTTTGATAAAACCCTTGCAACGGTTACCGTTAGACACACCATTGTTTATAATAACCTGAGGAATGAATTTACAGTTACTCTCAATTCAAAAGACAAAAAAGAGGTACTTTTAAAAGACTTTTTAGAAGCCAAAAAGGCAATGGCAGAGGTAAATGGGATTACCGTTATACCTATGAGTTCTTTAAAAAAGAATAATAAATATTATATGAGGATAAAGGCAAAACTGGATCCTATAAAACTCCCCTTCTTTCTCGATTACGTATTGTTCTTTGTTTCTCTGTGGGACTTTGAGACCGACTGGTATACCGAATCATTTATTTATTGAGAATTAATGTAATTACTCAGGTTCAAAGTTCCAGGGTTCACGGTTCAAGGTTAGAGAGTGATGAAATAAACCTCGGGTGAGCAAATGGTAAATAGAGATTCTCCAAAGATTAACATTCAGGAATTGAAAAGGCGAAAACGCGAACGTTATATAATCCTGTTCACCACTATTCTAGTCATCTTCCTTACATTCCTGGGAATCTACTCATCAAAGACAGGCAATCAACTCCCCATCGCCAATAATATATTGGTCTTTGGGTTAATAAATATAAATGTGATTTTGTTGCTCCTTATAGCTTTTCTGGTTGTAAGGAACATTGTAAAACTGGTTTTCGAAAGAAAGAAAAACATACTTGGTTCGAAACTGCGCACCAAATTTGTTGTGGCCTTCGTTAGTCTGTCTATAGTCCCAACCGTTCTCTTATTTTTTGTGGCAGCTGGATTCATAACCAACAGCATTGAAAACTGGTTTAACATTCAAGTAGAAAACTCCCTTCAAGAGTCTCTTACAGTTGCCCAGGCATATTATCAGAATTCTGGAAATAACGCGGTATATTATGCAAAACATATAAGTCAGGGGATAACAGAAAATAGACTTTTAAACCGAGGAGAACAAGGGTCTCTTAAGGGGTTTGTCAAATCTAAACTGGATCAATACAATCTGGGGGCAATAGAGGTATTTTCAGCCAGAAAAGAAGTCAATCAGCAGGTAAGGGGGAACTGATCAGGGGGGTAGTCCCTATCTATCCTGCAGGGAAAGGTGAAAAGCCTGTCGGAGTGGTAATAGTAAATTATTTTGTGCCTCTGAGCCTGGTTGCTAAAATGGCAGAAATATCTTCAACTTTTGCAGAATATAAACAGCTTAAAATGTTAAAAAATCCTATAAAGACAAGTTACTTTATAACCCTCTCAATAGTTACTCTGCTTATAATATTTTCAGCTACATGGTTTGGTTTTTACTTGGCCAAAGAGATTACAGTGCCGGTCCAAAAATTAGCAAATGGGATACATGAGGTTGCAAATGGGAACCTGGACTTACATATAGAGGCTGGCACCGATGATGAGATTGGAAGTTTAATGAACTCGTTTAACAAGATGACTCGTGATCTAAAGGCTAGTAAATCTATGCTTGAAGAAGCAAATATTGGATTGAAAAACACCAATATAGAACTTGATCAACGCAGAAGATACATGGAGATACTATTAAAGAATGTGGGGGCTGGTGTTATTTCTATTGACAAGGAAGGCAGGGTTAGCACTATAAACAAATCAGCAGAAAAGATTTTTGGGATAAAGGCTGAACAGGCAATAAACAAATCATATAATGAGGTATTTGCTTCCGAGTATCTGAACGGGGTCAAAAAACTTTTGGAAGAGGTCACCGGCTCTACCGGCAGGACTATTAAAAGGCAGATAAGGTTGTCTTTACCAGAGGAAACCCTGACTTTACTGATAAGCGGTGCTGTGCTAAAAGATGAGGATGAAAACCATATGGGTTTGGTAGTGGTCTTTGACGATTTGACCCAACTACAAAAAGCACAACGAGCAGAGGCATGGCGAGAGGTGGCTCGGCGCATAGCCCATGAGATTAAAAACCCCCTTACCCCTATAAAACTCTCTGCCCAAAGGTTAAGAAAAAGGTATTTAAATAAATTCTCTGGCAATGGTAAGGTTTTTGATGAATGCACAAAGACCATAATTGACCAGGTAGAAGATTTAAAAGGCTTGGTAAATGAGTTTTCGAATTTTGCCCGCATGCCTGCAACCAATCTCTATCCAAATGATATAAATAAGATAATTAAAGATGCCCTGGTCCTGTATCAGGAAGGCCATAGTAATATAAAATTTGAGTTTAAAGAGGGAGCCCATATTCCAACCTTCGATATGGACAGGGAACAGATTAGAAGGGTAATAATCAATCTCCTGGATAATGCTGTTGATTCTATTGAAAAAAAAGGAACGGTTCTCATAGAGACCTTTTATGATGATGCTCTTCAGGTTGCTAGAGTAGAAATTGCTGATACCGGTTGTGGAATCCCTCAAAAAGAAAGATCGAGACTATTTGAACCTTATTTTTCTACAAAGAGGTCAGGGACGGGGTTAGGCTTATCTATAGTAAATACGATAGTTTCTGACCATAATGGTTATATAAGGGTAAAAGAAAACTACCCTAAGGGGTCAAGGTTTATAATTGAGTTGCCGGTTAGGGTTTGAAAGAAAGGGATATGGGCAAGTTTCCATGAAAAAGAGCGTCTTAATAGTTGATGATGAAGAGAGTATAAGAAAATCTTTAAGCGGCATATTAAAAGATGAGGGTTTCAATGTGTCTTTGGCTAGCAATGGGATAGAGGCTATTCAGAAGGTTGATAAAGAGAGACCTGATTTAGCGCTTCTCGACATCTGGATGCCTGGGCTTGATGGTATTGAGGTTTTAAAGAGGATAAAAGCAATGTCTCCGAAGTTGGTGGTTATTATGATTTCAGGACATGGCACCATAGAGACATCGGTTAAGGCGACGAAACTCGGGGCATATGACTTTATTGAGAAACCGCTGTCACTGGAGAAAGTCGTCTTAACAATAAACCATGCCCTCAATTTCCAGCGATTGGAAAAGGAAAATGAGATACTGCGTGAGAAGATTCACAAGGGGTATGAAATAATAGGCAATAGTGAAACGATTACAAAACTAAAACAGCAGATTGCAGTAGCTGCTCCAACCAATGGGTGGATTTTAATATCAGGAGAGAATGGAACTGGAAAGGAGTTGGTAGCCCGTTCAATCCATAGGAAGAGTCTCAGGGCCGATAATCCATTTGTTGAAGTAAACTGTGCTGCAATTCCGGAAGAATTGATTGAAAGCGAATTGTTTGGCCATGAAAAAGGTGCGTTCACTGGGGCATCTTTCCAAAAGAAGGGTAAATTCGACCTGGCCAATGGAGGCACTATATTTCTGGATGAGATAGCTGATATGAGTTTGAAAACTCAGGCAAAGATACTGAGGATTCTCCAGGAACAAAAGTTTGAACGGGTAGGCGGAACTAAGAGCATCAGCATAGATGTTAGGGTAATCGCTGCTACCAATAAGGATCTAAAGAAAGAGATGGATACTGGAACCTTTAGGGAAGATCTCTATTATAGGTTGAATGTTATACCCCTCGAGGTTCCCACTCTTAGAGAAAGAAGGGAAGATATACCCCTATTGGTCTCGCAATTTTTCAAAGAGTTTTGTACAGAGAATGGGAAAGAACCAAAAGAGATTTCAAAGGAGGCTTTAGATACACTGATAGGATATGGCTGGCCTGGTAATGTTCGAGAATTAAAAAATGTTATTGAGAGATTGGTGATTATGACCCCTGGGATGGTAATCATAGCAGAAGATATCCCAGCTTCGATAACAGGGGAGCTAAAGACAGAAGGAAAGAATTTGCTTTTTCAGTATAATTCCTTGAAGGTCGCAAGGGATGAATTTGAAAGACTATTTATTAAAGAAAAGCTAAAGAACTTTGGTGATAATGTATCCGAAACAGCGCATGCTATAGGTATTGAAAGAACCCACCTGCACAGGAAGATCAAAAGCTTAGGGATAGAAATGGAAAGATAACATAGAGATTTGCCTTTAAGTAAGGATTCAAGGGGTCAAGGGGTCAAGGATTCGAGTGAAACAAACACTTGAATCCTCGAATCCTCAAATCAAAATGAAGGATTGGAGGACATAAAATGGATTCTGGACATTCAGATTTAAGAGAAGAAGTTGGGATATGGAATGCTGAAGTAGAGAAGGCTGCCGGTAAATCCCCGGAAAGGAAGGGGAAATTTGAGAGTACCTCTGGTATTGAATTTAAAAGAATCTTTACCCCGCTTGATGTGGAGGATATAGATTATGTTAATGATATAGGGTTTCCAGGCGGATATCCATTCACAAGAGGGGTTCAGCCTACCATGTACCGTGGAAGATTCTGGACCATGAGGCAGTATGCAGGGTTTGGTACTGCAGAGGATACAAATAAACGTTATAAGTATCTACTGGAGCAAGGTCAAACCGGCTTAAGCGTTGCCTTTGACTTACCTACCCAGATAGGTTATGACTCGGATTACCCATTGAGTTTAGGTGAAGTGGGCAAATGTGGTGTTGCGATTGACTCTTTGGCAGATATGGAGACCCTGTTTGATGGGATTCCCCTGGATAAGGTGAGTACCTCCATGACTATCAATTCTACAGCTGCTATTCTGCTGGCTATGTATATAGGAGTGGCTGAAAAACAGGGTGTGGCTTTAGACAAACTAAACGGTACAATTCAAAATGATATCCTAAAGGAGTATGTCGCCAGAGGAACGTATATATATCCGCCGAAGGAGTCGATGAGGATAATTACAGACATATTTGCATTTTGTAAAAATACTGTGCCGCGTTGGAACACGATTAGTATCAGTGGTTACCATATCCGGGAAGCCGGGTCTTCAGCAGTTCAAGAAGTCGCTTTTACTTTAGCAAACGGTATTACTTATGTAGAGGCGGCTATCCAGGTTGGTCTTAACGTGGATGATTTTGCCTCTCGCCTGTCCTTCTTCTTTAATTCCCATAACAATATCATTGAAGAAGTAGCTAAGTTCAGAGCTGCAAGAAAGCTATGGGCAAAGATAATGAAGGAAAGGTTTAAGGCTAAGAAAGATAAATCATGCACTTTGAGATTTCATACCCAGACAGCCGGTTGTACCCTTACTGCTCAGCAGCCAATCAATAACATAGTCAGGGTTGCATTTCAGGCATTAGCCGCTGTTTTAGGAGGAACCCAGTCTCTTCATACCAATTCCTTCGACGAGGCGCTGGCATTACCATCTGAAGATGCAGTTCGAACTGCCCTTCGAACCCAGCAGATTATTGCCTATGAGAGCGGTGTAGCCGATATGGTAGATTGTCTGGCAGGTTCTTATGCCGTTGAATCATTAACAGAAACTATTGAAAAGAAAGCCTCAGAGTATATTGAGAAGATAGATTCTATTGGTGGGGCAATAAAGGCAATAGAAGTGGGATATATGCAAAAAGAGATAAGCGATAGCGCCTATCATTATCAGATGGATGTAGAAAAGAAAGAGAATATAATTGTTGGATTAAATCAATTCGCAATAGAAGATAAAGCGCCAACCAATCTCTTAAAGGTTAATCCAGAGGTGGGGAGGATACAGCAGGAGAAATTAGAGAAAGTAAAGAGCAGCAGGGACAACACAATAGTTAATAAAACACTCAAAGACCTAGAAGATGCCGCAAAGGGGGAAGAAAATTTAATGCCAATTATACTGGATGCCGTGAGAAACTATGCCACCTTGGGTGAAATTGCGGATGTTTTCAGGGGTGTTTTTGGTGAATATCGTGAGACATAGTGTTAATCCAAAAATCAGGTTGCAAACAAAAAGTTTATTTGGTAGGATAAAACTATGGTTCATCTCCCAAAGAGTTGGTCAATGAAAAGGATTCAAGGGTTCAAGCGAAATGCTTAAAAACTACAAAGAATTAAAGGTTTGGCAAAAGTCTGTAAGATAAGGGTTCAAGGAGTAAAGGAATCGAGTGTTTAAGGGTTAATAATATTCACTTGACCACTGGAATCCTCAAATCCTGTACCACTCTCTCCCAACCGGTTGGGAGAAGAACCAAACATTTTAATTGTGCATCCAAAATGATTGATTCACACGTTTTAGTCCTGAATAGATCCTTTTTGCCCATCAATATTACAACGGCAAAAAGGGCTTTTTCATTATTATACCAGGGTATCGCTAAGGCTGTCAATTCTCAGTACGAAACATTTGATTATGAAAGTTGGAGTGATTTAAGTATTGAACAACACGATGAAACTATCGGCCTGGTTGATAGAGCAATAAAGATTCCCAGGGTTATACTATTAGTAACCTATGATCGAATACCAAAGACCCAGGTAAGGTTTACCAGAGCCAACATATATGCAAGAGACAGAAACACGTGTCAGTATTGTGGTGTTGTCTTCACAAAGAACGAGTTGAGTCTCGATCATATTATTCCAAGAGCTTATGGAGGAGCCAGTTGTTGGGAAAATATAGTCTGTTGCTGCTTTTCCTGTAATAAGAAGAAGGGCAGCATGGGGCTCCACGAGACTGGCATGAAACTCCTTAAACCACCTGCTAAGCCTCGCTGGCCTCCTTTTTTCAAGGTTCCCCTCCAGGACATAAGACGCCAAGAGTGGCGAATGTTCCTGAACATGGTAGACATCTCTTATTGGAACACGGAGCTATTAGAGTAAACGTAACTACTCAGGTAGGCACAAAGGCACAGAGCACCAAAGGCACAAATTTTTCTAGCCTATTAGCCTATAGGCTACAGGCTATTAGCCTGTTCTTTGTGCCTATGTGCCTTTGCCACTTTGTGCCTGAGTAGTTACAAGTAAACTTTCACTAATTACATGGTTCAAAAATTTAAATTCATTGTCCCTGATAGTGGGGAGAGAAAACCGCTGGATATCTTTCTCTCAGAACAGAACCTACCAGTTTCTCGCTCCCGGATAAAGAGATTAATAGATACCAAACTCATCAAAGTAAATGACATATCCACTAAAGCCAGCTTCAAGGTAACAAAGGGTGATTTAGTAGAGGTAACCATCCCGGAGCCTATACCGGCGGATCCTAGCCCAGAGAATATCCCCCTGGACATTCTCTATGAAGATAGT
>JACQWO010000093.1 GCA_016209225.1 Desulfobacterales bacterium | reverse complement strand
TCATGCTTTTCACCTACAATTTGGTTGATTATCTGGCTTTTTTATACCAAAATGTAAAGAGAAAAGCAAACAAAAAATACACCTTTTTGTAATTATTTCAACTACTTAAAAGACATGACTTTTTACGAGTTCATCAAGCTTAGATGGGTCAAAAAATGGATGCTGAAGCGAAAAGGGGTACATTTTCAAAGCTCTCTTATTAAAGGTCAGGTATAATAAATGATGGTTTCAATCTTAGAGCCCGGGGGTATCCTCTCTAAAAAGCTGGCGAATTATGAGTTTCGCCCGGAGCAAATAAAAATGGCTGAAGCCACCAGTGATTCCTTGAAGAACAGTAAATACCTGGTTGTCGAAGCGGAAACGGGGATTGGCAAGACTATTGCGTACCTTATTCCTGCTGTTTTAAGCGGCAAAAAGATTGTTGTCTCTTCTGGAACAAAGAATCTCCAAGAGCAAATCTATTTCAAAGACATCCCTCTTTTGAAAGAGATTCTTCCTGTTGATTTCAATGCTATCTGCATGAAAGGAAGGAATAACTATCTCTGTCTAAGACGTTTCAGGCAATACAGCGCCCAGCCCTTTCTGACATTCGACGGAGATTTCTCTCATCATGAGGAGATCAAGAAATGGGCAGCAACCACTGCGACGGGGGATCGCTCAGAACTGGACAATCTGCCTGATGATTATTCCCTCTGGGATGATATCTGTTCAAAGAGTGATCTCTGTTTAGGACAAAAGTGTGAAACCTTCGATACCTGCTTTATTACCCGTATGCGACAAAATGCCGCCGCCGCTGATATTATTATCGTAAATCACCATCTCTTCTTCGCAGATTTAGCTGTGAAGGAGACCGGCTTCGGAGAAATAATACCTGGCTACGATGCAGTGATCTTCGATGAGGCACATCAACTGGAAGATGTGGTTACCAATTATTTTGGTATAATGGTAAGTAATTTTAGATTTGCAGAGTTGATCAGAGATATTCAGAGAAAGCTGGGATTGAGCAAAATCAATGATAAAGGGATAAATCAAACGCTGGATTCTTTAATGCAAAGACAGGAGAAATTCTTTCACAACTTCGGAAGCACTGTAACGAGATATCGATTGAAGGGAGACATCCTTAATGGTGAGACATTAAAGCAGTTTAGCGAGATTTTAGATAGCCTGGAACTAATATCTGCCAGACTTAACAGCCTGGAGAACAAAACCGATGAAATCAGGGCTTGCAGCAAAAGGGCATCAGACATAAAGGACCAATTGACATTTATTGTCAACTTGCAAAACCCTCTATATGTTTATTGGTGTGAGAACAGAGGGAAAGGCATATTTCTCCATGCCTCGCCCATTGACGTATCCTATGAGCTGAATTCCCGACTGTTCAGCAATCTCAAATGTATCATTTTCACCTCTGCCACCATTTCTGCCAATAAGAGCTTTAGTTACTTTAAAAACCGACTGGGGCTTAATGGGGATATCAACGAATTATCTTTGAGTTCCCACTTTGATTATGAAAGACAGACTATACTTTATCTGCCGAAAGGAATACCTGATCCAAATACATCCAAATTTGTCGATGCCATATCTGAGGAGATTGAAAAGATACTGACTGTCACCTCTGGAAGGGCATTTGTTTTATTTACAAGCTACAAGAACATGAAAGAGGTCTATGAAAGGTTAAGGGGGCGACTGGACTTTTTAGTTTTACTCCAGGGGGAAAAACCAAAGTCTCATTTGCTTATGGAATTTAAAAGAGATGTCAACTCTGTATTATTAGCCACCCATAGTTTCTGGGAAGGGGTAGATGTTCAGGGTGAGGCGCTGAGCGGTGTTATTATTGATAGGTTACCCTTCGCTTCTCCTTCAGAACCCGTAGTTGAAGCTAGAATTGAAAATATCATAAGAAGTGGGGGTAACCCCTTCCTCGATTATCAATTACCATCGGCTATTATAACATTGAAACAGGGGATTGGTAGGTTAATTAGAAATAAAAAAGACAGAGGGGTTCTTTCTATATTGGATAATCGTATATTAACGAGAGAATACGGGGAAATGTTTATCAACAGTTTGCCCAATTGTCCCATAACAAACAATTTAGATGACATCAAAATATTTTTCAATTAGCTTGACTTTGCCGATAGTATCATTATATATAGGTAAAAGCTGTGCCTACTTACTATACAAGTTGCTTTACGTCAAATTTTGCAGACAATCCCCATATACCCTGAGATTAAACGGAGAGAAGCATGGATTATGATACAAAAAGAGAAGATATTGAGATTCCGGATGCCTTGCCCTTATTACCTGTTAGAGACGTCGTCATATTTTCATACATGATTCTGCCATTGTTTGTAGGCAGAGAGGGATCCATTAAGGCCGTTGATGAGGCATTATCAAAAGACCGTTTGATATTCTTAGCTACGCAGAAGGATCCGACGGTTGAGGATCCTAAACCCGAGGGCATCTATTCTGTGGGAACGGTGGCTACGGTTATGAGAATGTTAAAACTCCCCGACGGAAGGGTGAAGATTCTGGTTCAGGGTTTAATGAGAGGGCACATAATTGAGTACACACAACAGAAACCTTGTTACATGGTGAATATCGAGAAGATCAAGGAACCTATTATGCCTGAACTGCCCCTGGAGGCAGAAGCCTTGATGCGAAGCGTTAAGGAACACAGTGAAAAGGTGCTTTCCTTAAGAGGCTTATTGTCTTCAGATGTTCTAATGGTCCTTAATAATATTGAAGACCCTGGAAGACTGGCAGATCTGGTGGGTTCAAACCTGAACTTGAAGATTGAGGAAGCTCAGCAGATATTAGAGACATTTAACCCTATTGATCGCCTTATAAAGGTTAATGAGCTTTTAAGTAAAGAAGTAGAACTCTCGAGCATGCAGGCAAAGATACAGTCCCAGGCTAAAGAAGAAATGACCAAGACCCAGCGAGATTACTTCCTGAGGGAACAGCTTCGGGCAATCAAGAATGAACTGGGGGATGCGGATGAAAGGACAAAAGAAATAATAGACCTCAAGAAGAAGATCAAAAAGGCAAAGATGTCTAAAGAGGTTGAGAAAGAAGCCAACAAACAACTGGACAGACTGGAACAGATGCACCCTGATGCAGCAGAGGCATCTATAGTTAGAACCTATCTTGATTGGCTGGTAGAGCTTCCCTGGGAGGTAAGTACCAAAGACAACCTCGACATAAAGGCTGCTAAAAAAGTACTGGATGAGGATCATTATAATTTAGAAAAGGTTAAAGAAAGGATACTGGAATACCTGGGTGTTCGCAAGCTGAGCAAAAAGAAGAAAGGGCCTATTCTTTGCTTTGTTGGTCCACCAGGAGTGGGGAAAACATCACTGGGCAAATCCATTGCCAGGGCATTAGGGCGGAAGTTTACAAGGATATCCCTTGGTGGTGTTAGAGACGAAGCAGAGATTAGAGGCCACAGAAGGACATATGTAGGAGCATTGCCAGGACGGATAATTCAGAGCATCAAACAGGCAGGATCAAATAATCCGGTTTTCATGATGGATGAAATAGATAAAGTGGGGGCCGATTTCCGGGGAGATCCATCTGCCGCCCTTTTAGAAGTTTTGGATCCCGAGCAGAACTCTGCTTTTAGTGACCACTACTTGAATGTCCCTTTTGATCTCTCAAATGTTATGTTCATCACCACTGCAAATCTCGTAGACCCAATTATCCCTGCCTTGAAAGACCGTATGGAGGTCATTACTCTCTCAGGATACACAGAAGAAGAAAAGCTAAAGATAGCCCTAAAGTTCTTGCTCCCTAGACAGTTAGAAGAGAATGGAATTACAGAAAAAGACATGAAGATATCGGATAAGGCCATATTGCAGATGATTTCCCACTATACTCATGAAGCCGGACTAAGAAACCTTGAACGGGAGATTGCAGGTGTATGCAGAAAAGTGGCCCGAAGGATTGCTGAAGGGAAAAAAGGGGGTTCCAAGGTTAATAGAGGGAACTTGCACAAATACCTGGGCACACCTAGATACTTGCCTGAAGAGGAGCAAGCGATCAGTGAGGCCGGAGTTGCGACCGGCCTTGCCTGGACACAGGCAGGTGGGGAAATCCTGCATATAGAAGCATCCACCATGAAAGGCAAGGGAAATTTAATCCTTACCGGACAACTGGGGGATGTAATGAAAGAATCTGCACAGGCTGCCCTGAGCTATGCCCGTTCAAAGGCAAAAGAGCTGAATTTAGATGAAGATTTTTATAAGAACCAGGACGCCCATATCCATATCCCAGCAGGGGCTATCCCCAAAGACGGCCCATCAGCAGGGGTAACTATGGCTACCGCATTAATCTCTGCCCTTTCAAAAACCCCTGTCGACAAGGATATAGCTATGACTGGTGAGATAACCCTGAGAGGAAGAGTGCTTCCAATTGGAGGGCTGAAAGAGAAGGCTTTAGCTGCGTTGCGGGCAAAGATTGGGACTGTAATTATCCCTGAGAGAAACAAGAAAGACCTGGATGATATCCCTAACTATATAAAAAAGAAGATTAATTTTGTCTTCGCCAAAAAGATGGATGACGTATTAAAGGCAGCGCTTCTAAAGGAAAGTAAAGTTGGAAATCAAAGAGGTGAGAGAATTCGGGCTGATAGAGAGAATAAAAACTAAGCTCGCTTTCCCTCATCAAGATATCATTAAAGGTATAGGCGATGATGCTAACAACCTTTCTTCCCTATTGTGAAGGCCATCATCGGTACATCGATTCGATCATGTCGGCATAGGCTTTATTGATAAATGCCCTTTTTACCTTCATTGTCGGTGTTACCTCACCATCTTCCGTATACAGTTTCTTGTCCAGTATCCTGAACTTCCTGATATTCTCTACCCTGGCCATATTTTTGTTCACCTTGTTGATTTCTTTCTGGATAAGATCTGTAGCTTCCTTTGTCCGTGTAAGGCTGGCAAATGTGGTGAATTGTACTTTATTGTTCTGGGCAAACTTCACTACATTTTCTTCATCGATTACAATAATGGCTGTTAAGTATTTTCTATTGTCCCCAATCACTATTGCGTCATTTATGTATGGAGAGGTCTTAAGTAAATTCTCAATGTATTGGGGTGCGATATTTTTGCCACCGGCAGTGATGATCAGGTCCTTTTTCCTGTCAGTTATTTTGAGGTATCCGTCCTCATCGATTTCACCCACATCCCCCGTATGCATCCATTCATCCACAATGGCTTCTCTGGTGGCGTGATCGTCTTTGAAATAACCCTGGAACATAGCATCGTGCCTGACAAGAATTTCCCCATCTTCGGCAATTTTGCATTGGGTTCCGGGTAATGCCCTACCGACTGTCCCTAACTTAAAATTGGTCTCGTCCGAAGCATGGGTAACCCCCGTCATCTCTGTCATACCGTAACCTTCACGGATAGGGACCCCGATCCCCTGGAAAAACCTAAGGATATCATGTGAGATAGGTGCAGCCCCGGAAAATCCCAGCCGCAACCTTTCAAGGCCAAGCCTTTCTTTAAGCTTCCTAAAAACGCAAAAATAAGCTAAAAAATAACTGATATTTAACCACATGGGGATGTCTCTTTTTGACAGCTTCAACTCGTTATATCTAGCCCCAATATTTTTAGCTATATTGAAGACCGTCCGTTTCAACCAGGTGGCATCGTCCATTCTGAGCACTATGGATGAGTGGAATTTTTCCCATATCCTGGGAACAGCATGAAAAATTGTTGGGGAAACCTCTTTCAAATCCCTTGTAAGCGTATCGGTATTTTCCGTAAAGCTGATAATATGTCCTACAGTTAAATGCATCATTAGGTCAAATATCTGCTCAAAGACATGGTTGAGAGGGAGGAATGATATGGTTTCATCGTCCTTTGTGACTCTTGTGGTCTTCATCATTTGCTCTCCCATCCACAAGTATCCACCATGGGAAAGCATGGCCCCCTTTGGAGGGCCTGTTGTTCCAGAGGTATAGACTATCGCGGCCGTATCATCCTTTTTGCCTTGAGAGACCAGCTCGTCAAAGAGTTCAGGGTTTCTTTGGTGAACTTCCTTGCCCAGAGTCAAGAGCTCTTCAAAACTCATAACCATCGGGTCTTGGAAGTGCCTCAGGTCTTTCATATCCCAGACGATTATCTTTTGTAATTCAGGGGTATTGCCCCTAAAAATGAGGGCCTTATCCAGTTGCTCTTCATCTTCACAGATATAAAAAAGAGAATCGGAATGTCCCACAACATATTCACACTCACTAGCAGGACTGGTGGTATAAACCCCTACTGACACCCCCCCTGCGGACATATTTCCCATGGTGGAATAGAGCCATTCCGGTTTATTTTCACCGATGATAGATGTATGATCTCCTCTTTTCAAGCCCAGCTTATGCAGACCCAGGGCCACATATTTTACTTTTTCCTCATGCTCGCGCCAAGTCACAGTATGCCATATACCCAGATCTTTATAACTCAAAGCAATGCGTTCGGGCTGTTTTGCAGTCATTGCACAAAGCGCTTTAGGCAAGGTATCTACTGTCATATATGTTCTCTCGTTTGGATTCGGACCGACAATCCAATATATTTAACGAAATCTTACCTTCCTCCTATATCTCTGGTAACCCTTAACTGAAACATCGGTCTTTATCCCGAGATAAAACTCTTTGACATCTTCATCCTCTCTCAATACCTCCGGCCTATCAGCACGGACTATCCTCCCGTTTTCCATCAAATAGGCATAATGAGAATACTTTAATGCCATGTTCACATTTTGTTCCACCAGGAGGATAGTTGTTCCCTCCTTATTGATCTCCTTGATGATATTAAAGATTTCGGTTGTCAATACAGGGGAAAGGCCAAGGGATGGTTCGTCAAGCATCAAGAGTTTCGGTCTACCCATAAGGGCCCTCGCAATTGCAAGCATTTGCTGCTCTCCACCGCTGAGATAACCTGCTTCCTGACTTTTCCTCTCCATTAAGATGGGAAACCGCCTCATGAATGTGTCAATATCTTTTTTGATGCCCTTTTTATCCTTCCTTGTGAACGCTCCCATCTCGATATTTTCCATAACGGTCATCTCCGGAAAGACTTCCCTCCCTTCCGGAACATAACCGATACCCATTCGCACAATATCCTGTGTATCTAACCTGTCAATCCTCTTGCCCAAGAACTCAATGGTTCCTTTTTCAGGCTGGTCTTTGTCCTCAATCAGTTTCATGACAGATTTCAGAGTAGTCGTCTTCCCTGCCCCATTGGCTCCCAGAAGGGCCACAATATCCCCTTCTCTGACCTCCAGGGAAATCCCATGAAGGGCCCTTATCAAATCGTACCATGTCTCTATGTTCTTTATTTTAAGCACTATACCTCCTCCCCAAGATATGCCTTTATTACCTCAGGATGACGCTGTACCTCTTGGGGCGTGCCTTCAACGATCTTTTCGCCCTGGCTCACGGCAAATACACGGTCGGATATCCCCATAATCATGTTCATGTCGTGCTCGACCAACAGGATAGTTACCTTGTAGTCTTCCCGGATATCTTTGATCCATATATTAAGGTCTTCCTTTTCCTCTGTATTCATGCCTGCAGACGGTTCATCCAGGAGAAGGACTTTAGGTTCCAGTGCCAGTGCCCTCCCCAGTTCCACTAATTTCCTCTTCCCATAGGACAGATTTACCACAAGCTGATCTCTCACAGACTGAAGATCCAGGAAGTCGATGATCCCTTCCACGATTTCCCTGTTCTTCACCTCCTCTTTGCCTGCCCTAGAGTGTTTACCCCATTTTATGGCCCCTGTCCATACACCTGTTTTCATATTGATGTGCCGCCCAAGCATAAGGTTATCCATAACAGACATGTACTTGAAAAGCTCGATATTCTGGAATGTACGAGCCACCCCGTTTTTGGCAACCTTATCGGGTTTGTACCCGACCAGATCCCTCCCTTCTAAAAGAACCTTGCCTGTATCCGGTTTATAGATTCCATTGATAAGATTGAAGATAGTGGTTTTGCCGGATCCGTTGGGACCGATGATAGAAAAGATGGTATTTTGCGAAACATCGAAGCTCACATTATTCACAGCCTTGAGTCCGCCAAAACTCATACTGAGATTTTCGACCTTAAAGTAAGCCATTTCTTGAAAAGCCTCTTAAAAAATCAGATACCAGGGTGGATCTAAGCAAAAGACCGCACCCTGGTATCTATTCTACTTTTTCCATGTTGCCAACTCGTTTGTAACCTCATCCTGCACCAGTTCATACTTTCCTCCTGGAAGGCATTTCACGATTCTGGTCGAATCTGCACCTTGATGAAGTTTCTTACTGAACGTCACTGTAGGCCCTATGCCCGTGAAACCCTTCATAGATTCCAATACCTTGATCAGCTTCTCGGTACTCAAGTCTCTTCCTGCCCGCTTAAGGCCCTCTATGAGTGGTTCTGCAAACATTATCCCCGCATAATAGAGAAGACCCCATCTTTCCTCCGGGGCAAGCCTTTTGGCTGCTTCACGGTATTTCACCATAAGGGGGTTATTTGAATCAGGAGGAAGCCCGAGAGTTCCAGCAATAACGCCTTCAAAGAGACCACCGCTGATTTGATTCATCAGGGTAAAATCACTGAGGCCATCAAAGACAACCCACTGAGGACTGTAGCCGATTTTCGCACTGGTTTTTAAGGAGATAACTGCCTGGGTAGGACCTACAAACATGATAACATAGTCGGCCCCCGAGTTTTTAAACTTCATCATCTGGGAAGCCATGTCTTTTTCAGTAGGTTCCACAGGAATCTTTTCTACCAATTTCATCCCATAAGTCGCCAATCTCTTTTCAGCCCCTTCCAGTCCAAATTTCCCATAATCGGATTGATAGAGCATGGCTATCTTCTTGCCCCCCATTTTCTCAACAATATATTTGGTGAGGATACTTGCTTCGTCCTCGTAAAGGGGATAAATGGAAAACACATGACGCTTTGGGGGAAAGACATAGTCATTGCCGGCACTGGCCGGTGAACACCAAACAATGTTATTTTTCTTAAGGTAATCGATAACAGCCATACCGCCGGAAAATCCTATGCCGCCGGTAAAGGCAAAAATTCCTTTTCGTTGCACGAGTTCCTTCACAACTGCCTTTGTCATGCCAGGGTTATATTGATCATCCCGTGTAAAGTAGTTAAGCTTTCGCCCGTGGATACCCCCTTCCTCATTGACCAATTTTACAAAAAGCTCCGCGCCCCTTGCTACCGCACCAAAAGGAGCCGCAGGACCCGTTTGTGGCCCCCACGAAGCTATTCGGATCTCCTTGTCATCGAAACCAGGATGGCCCTTTCCAGAGTAACTCTTCAGGGGAAGGGTGAAACCAATTAATAACACAGATATAAGTATGAATGTTTTTTTCATCTATTCCTCCTCTATTTAGAGATTTATTCGCTCTTTTTATGTCAAGTTATAGAGAACCTTCCCTGTCAGTCATTATCAATCATTTCATCCCCCCTCTCTTTTTTGGATATTGAAATCATAACCTCTACACTTTCTTCACATAATGTTTGGCAAACAACCCACTCGGTCGGACACAGAGCACAAAGACAATAATGATAAAGGCAACTATCGGTTTCCATTCCGGCCATCTGTAACCAAAGAAGTTTTCAATCAAGCCTAAAATTCCACCGCCCATAACCGCGCCTGGAAGGCTCATCAAACCGCCAAGCACGGCCGAGGCAAAGGCCTTCACCAGAGGCTCCATCATAAAGTTAGGATCCAAAGTCGCCCTGGCGGCGAAAAACATGCCGGCAATCGCCCCTATAAACGAACTGATACCCCAGGCAAAAAAGAAGACCCTGTTTACATTGACACCCATAATCTTTGCAGCATTCTGATTTTGCTGGGCTGCCCTCATAGCCTTACCCCATTTTGTATATTTGAAAAACAGATACAGGAATACCATCAAGAAAAATGCAGTCAGAAACACCCCTATATCCCAATCACTGACAATCAACCCTTTAAAGGGTTGAAAGGTGTGCTGAGAAGATACGGGAACTACAAAGTCCTTTTGCTCAGAACCCCATTTCCATCCGGCTAATCCCATCAGAACCATCTCAGTGCCCAGGGTAATTATGATCAAACCAAGGATTGTGGGATTCTCGGCCCGGCGCAAAAAGAAAAATTCAATCATTATGCCAAGTAATACAGCGAATAGCATAGTAAAGATGAAAGCAAGCCAGAAAGGCAGGTGATAATAAGTCAATATATGATAAGCCACAAAGGTGGAGAACATGGCCATTTCGCCCTGGGCAAAATTGAGCACCTCGGAGGTCTTGTAGATGATGACCATGGCTATGGCAAGCAGACCATAGCAAGCCCCTATGGACAAACCTTCAACGACTAATTGTCCTAGCATATCTTCTCCTCAGGCAAAGATGAAATCAGGGAGTATTAAAATGGCCAGGTTTTCCAATACTTCTTGATCCTTACCCATATTCCGAACATTCCCAGAGGTTCAAAGAGGATAATCACTATCATAATGAGGCCAAGGGCAACAGAGTTGAAGTTCTCCAGGCCGACTACAGTGAACCATCTTTTGGAAATGGAAACCAGAAAATTTCCCACATAAGGAATTTCTTGCACATTCTTCAATAAGTCATACTGCAAGTAGGTCAGAAGTGCTGCTCCCATAATTGATCCTGCAACTGAGCCAAGCCCACCCAAGACAACCATGACCAGAAAAATAATCGAGAGGATGATGTTGAAAACCATTGGATTAAAGGAGCCTAGGACAAATCCGAAAAGACCTCCTGCAATCCCTGCGTAGAAAGCGCTAAGAGCAAAGGCAAGGGTTTTATAAAAGGCAAGGTTTACACCCATTGCCTCCGCCGCAATATCACTATCCCTTATGGCAACGAATGCCCTTCCCACCCGCGTTTGCAGAATATTCTTGGCCCCTATAACCATAAGAATCGTAATAATCGATATCAGGTAATAGAGTGCCATATCCGATTCCAAAACCCAACTCAGCCCTAATTTCGGAATCCCCAGATCCAAAGGGGGCGCATTCAGTCCCATCCGCCCTCCAAAGATATCCCAGGACCCTATGACATGGGTGATAGCCAGACCAAAACCGAGGGTGGCAATTGTGAGATACGGCCCTTTCAGCCTCAAGGCAGGTAGTCCCAAAATGAACCCAAAAAAGGCTGCAATAAACCCGGCCAAAGGTAGTGCCAGTATAAAGGGGAAGTGCAGTTTGTCCATCAATAAAACAGTACCATAGGCGCCAATGGCGAAGAACCCGGCATGTCCTAATGAAATCTGACCGGTATTCCCAACAAGAATGTTGAGGCCGATGGCGAGTATCACATGAACCATGGTCAAATTAAAAAGGTAGATATAATAACTGGGTGCATATAGAGGGAGAGTAAAAAGAAAAAACAGAAAGGCTATAGTCCAAATAAGAACTACATTGCTTTGAAAAAGCTGGATGTCTTCATAGTAGTCTAGTTTTTTGTCCATTACTGAAGAACTTCTCCTTCTAGGACAAATATAAAAGCCGCCGTCTCTGGCGGTGGTAGTTGACTAAACAGATGGGATGCTGACGCTAAAAACTATCTTCGGGGGTGAAAGGAGCAGTATAGGTATATAGTATACAATATAACATAGGATAAAAGTATGTATGTGTCAAGAAAAAACTTGTCACAAGATATGGAAGTTGAGCTTCAAGCAGTCGTTGACGGACTCGTAAAAAGTCAAAATTGAGATGGCAAAGTAAAAAGCTCCAGATGCAAGGCGCGCAAATCATGAGGAGTGAAGCGTACTTAGGGGTACGATGCAACGACGAAGGATGCAGTGCAACGCCGCAGATGGACTTTTTACAAAGTCATCAGTCGTTGGAAGGGTTATCTAGATAATGTAGGGTTAAGGGTTGTGGGATTACACATCAACCCATTTCACCAAAGCATCCAAACTATCCCTTCTGCTTTTATACCTGTTGTAAGGGGAGTCCCAATCTGGATAACCAATGGCTACGCCTATAACTAACTTTTTAGACTCGGGAATACTTAGATACTTTTTAACTACATCAGGGTATCTTACCGCAGCCGCCTCGATACAAGTTCCCATGCCATAATCAGTTGCAAGTAACGAGATATTCTGAATAATTATTCCCACGTCAAGAACCGAATAGATTCCCAGTTCTTTATCGATATAAATATAGATTACGTTTGGGGCGCCAAAGAACCTGAACATGTTTACATAGTGTTGATCCCTCTTCTCCTTGTCTCCTCTCCCTATCGACAGGGTCTCAAAAAGCCCCCTGCCCACCTCTCTGTATCTGCTCATATACGAATCCGGCCACTGCTCAGGCATCCCAATATCGGGGTTATCAGGAAACTTATTAAGATAGTTATTGGAGAATTCTTCACCAAGCCTCTTTAGCGTATTACTCCCAACTATCGTAAACTCCCATGGCTGAGTGTTTCCCCACGACGGTGCCCAAATGGCATCTTCCATTATCTTGACCAGGATATCTTTTGGGAGTGGATCAGGTTTAAATGCTCTAACACTCTGCCTTTTCCTTATGGCATCTTTAAGTTCCATCTTTATCCTCTCAACTTTGATAACTTCGTAAAAGGTCAAAAATCAGACGGCACAGTAAAAAGCTCCAGATGCAAGGCGCGCAAATCACGAGGAGTGAAGAGTACTTATAGTTACGCTGTAACGACAAGGGATGCAGCGCAACGCCGCAGATGGACTTTTTACGAAGCCGTCAACTTTCTACATAACTATCTCTGTTCCTACACCCACGTCGGTAAACACCTCAAGAAGAAGTGCATGCTTTACCCTGCCATCTATAATATGGGTCTTAACAACCCCTTCTGTCAGCGCCTCCAGACAACAGGTCACCTTTGGTATCATGCCTTCCGAGATTATACCTTCCTTGATATATTTTCTGACCTTTTTTGAATCTATTGTTGAAATCAACCTTTTCTTTTCATCCAATAGGCCTTCTACATCGGTAAGCAGCACCAGTTTTTCTGCCCTTAAAGCAGAAGCGATCTTCCCTGCTACAAGGTCAGCATTAATATTGTAAGTTTCTCCCTGGCTGCCTATCCCTATGGGCGCAATAACGGGGATAAATTTGTTCCTGTCCAGGGCTTCGATAACATTGGGGTTAATGGATTCCACCTCCCCGACCATTCCTATGTCTATAAGCTCAGGGGCATCTGTACCGTCCTTTTGCTTTATTATATCAAGCTTCTTGGCCATAATCAGTTGACCATCCTTGCCGCTCAGCCCCACTGCCTGACCACCGTGATGATTAATTAACCCTACTATCTCCTTATTTATCTTTCCTACCAGTACCATCTCCACTATGTCCATTGTCTCCAGATCGGTAACCCTCATACCATCGATAAATTTTGAGGGCTTGCCCATTTTTTCAAGAACCTTGCCGATCTGTGGACCTCCACCATGAACGATGATTGGGTTAAAACCAACATACTTCATCAGGATCACGTCAAGGGCAAAATTAACCTTCAGGTCGTTATCAATCATTGCATGGCCACCGTATTTTATAACTATTGTCTTATTATAAAACCTTCGGATATACGGGAGAGCCTCTATCAATACCTCTGCTTTGTCTATCAATACTTTCACCTGAAAATACCCTTCTTACTCAACTAATACCCTATCCTAACTCATCTCGCATTTCTCATTTGCATAAAGCCCAAATGTCAAAATCCAAATGTCAAATGAAATCCAAATGCTTAAATATCAAAAAAGATTTATGTTCATTGTGTTTCTTGTAATCCCTGGGTTAATTCAAGGAACTCCATGAACTCAATGATCTCAATAACCCCTTATTTTGTCACTTGGATTTTGTGCTTGATTTGGCATTTGAGCTTTGGAATTTGTTATTTTTAAAGTAACCACCGCGTATAGGTAACTGGATGGATACTCGCTCCTACAGGATATATCTGCTCAGGTCTTCATCTTTAACGAAATCTAACAATTTTCCTTTAACATAATCAGCATCTATAACGATCTCTTTATCGTTTAAATCTGGAGCGTCGAAGGAGATATCATCCAATAGTTTTTCCATAATCGTGTACAGTCTTCTGGCGCCAATATTCTCTGTTCTCTCGTTAACTAAGCTGGCAATTTCGGCAATCTCACCAATGGCGTCATCCTTAAAAATCATGTCTATATCTTCAGTTTTCAGTAAGGCGGTATACTGTTTTATCAGGGCATTTTGAGGCTCTGTCAGAATCCTGATAAACTCCTCTTTACCAAGAGAATCTAATTCCACCCTTATTGGGAATCTTCCCTGAAGCTCTGGAATAAGATCAGAAGGTTTTGAGATATGGAATGCCCCCGCGGCGATGAATAGTATATGATCAGTCCTTACCATTCCATACTTGGTGGTTACCGTTGTCCCCTCCACAATAGGCAAAATATCCCTCTGAACCCCTTCTCTGGAAACATCAGGGCCGTGGCCTGACTCCCTGCCGGCAATTTTATCAATCTCGTCTACGAAGATTATACCTGATTGTTCTACCCTCTTTATGGCAAGCTTGGTAACATTATCCATATCGATTAACCTTTGTTCTTCTTCCTGGGAAAGGATGCTCAGCGCATCAGGGATTTTGACCTTTCTCTTCTTTGTTTGTGCAGGGAAAAGGTTGCTGAATACATCCTTAAGGTTTATGTCCATCTCTTCCATACCGTATGCAGAGAAGACTTCTATGATAGGGATGTTCCTTTGAGTTACTTCCAAATCCACAACCCTATTATCCAGCTTCCCTTTTCGCAGTAATCCCCTTAGCTTTTCCCTGGTATCTGTTTGATCGCTTTTGCCTTCATTATATGTCCCGTTTGTTAATTTTTCGCCAACACCTATCATTCCCTTTTGGGGAGGTAGTAATAGGTCTAAAACCCTCTCCTCTGCAATCTCTTTGGCCTTGTTGCGAACCTTTTCTGCTTCTTCACCCTTTACCATATTAACTGCCAGTTCTGTAAGATCACGAATCATAGATTCTACGTCTCTTCCAACATATCCGACTTCTGTAAACTTGGATGCCTCGATCTTCAGGAAGGGCGACTGGGCAAGTTTAGCAAGCCTTCTGGCTATCTCTGTTTTACCGACCCCTGTGGGTCCAATCATAATAATATTTTTGGGGGCAATTTCATCTTTAAGATCTTCCGGGACCTGCTGTCTTCTCCATCTGTTTCTTAAAGCGATAGCTACTGCCCTCTTTGCATTTTTCTGTCCTATTATATACTTATCCAGTTCTCCAACAATCTCTCTAGGTGTAAAAATTGACATCAATCCTCCTCAATCCATATTCATATAGAAACGCTTTGCATAACCTGCCGAGAGCTTTGAAGAAGTACCCCTGAAAGCGAATTCATAAATTTGTAACCGTTCACGGTTCTCAGTTCACTGTTTACGGTTTAATCACAACAGCAGGCTTAAGCCCGCTGTTTATATAAAGCTTGAAGCATTTTTGCCAACTGTTAACTGCAAACCGTAAACTGTGAACGGATACTATAATTCTTCTATAAATATCCTATCATTGGTGTACACACAGATGTCTGCTGCAATCTTCATGGACTCTTCGACTATACTTTTTACGTCCAGATCAGAATACTTTATAAGAGCCTTTGCAGAAGCTAAAGCATATGCTCCCCCTGAACCTATAGCAATTGCCCCTTCATCGGGCTCAATAACATCTCCGTTGCCCGATATAATCAGGGTATGCTCCTTGTCAGCCACAATCAGTAAGGCTTCCAATCTGCGGAGTATCTTGTCTGTCCGCCAATCTTTGGCCAGTTCCACAGCGGCCCTGGTCAAGTTACCATGATACTGTTCCAGTTTGCCCTCAAACTTCTCAAACAGGGTAAAGGCATCCGCTGTTGTTCCAGCAAAGCCGGCAAGAACATTATCGTTGTATAAACGCCTAACCTTCTTTGCACCATGTTTCATAATGGTATCGTTAAGGGTTACCTGCCCATCGCCACCAAGGGCAACCTTCCCTTTATGCCTGACACATAAAATAGTAGTTCCTTTAAACATAACTCATCCTTCTATTGTCCACGGTATTGTCAACAGCGCATTCAACAGCGGGCCATAACAGCGGGCTTAAGCCCGCTGTTGGATGCGCTGTTGAATGCACTGTTGGTATTGTCAAATGCCTAAAACCTGTAGGACAGGCGCCTCTCCTCTCCTATAATTTGCTTCTAGGGTGTGCCTTGTCATAGACCTCCATTAATTTATCAATACTTATATGGGTATATTTTTGGGTGGTTCCCAGGCTTTTATGCCCTAAAAGCTCCTGAATTGCCCGCAAATCCGCTCCTGCATCTAAAAGATGAGTGGCAAAGCTATGGCGGATAGAATGCGGACTGATATTTCTCATTATGCCGCATTGAAAGATGTACTTTTTAACTATCCTGGCAACACTTCTGGAGCTTAACCTTTCCCCCCTGAAATTCAGGAAAACAGGGCTTGCTAATTCCCCCTGAGGGCACCTTTCAGGGACTTTTCTTTTTAGCTCATTTACATGCTCAAGGTAATCCTTTAAGGCTTCTATTGCCTTTCCCCCGATGGGGACAATCCTTTCTTTTCTCCCCTTTCCTCTTACCTTAATAATGCCCAAATTGAAGTCCAAATCATCTATATTCAGTCCCACCAACTCATTCACCCGAATGCCAGATGAGTATAAAACCTCCATTATGCCCCTATCTCTACATTCTAAGATGGTTGACTTATCTGGTTTTTCAACCAATCTGAACATCTCATCAACAGACAAGAAAGCAGGAATATGTTTTTCCTGTTTAGGGGTTGTGACCATAGCAGCCGGATTTATTGAGAGTTTTTCTTCCTTAATCAAGAGTTTGAAGAAGGATCGAAGGGAGGCAAGTTTTCTTGCAATGGAGGTTTTTTTATTCTTGCCATACAACTCCATTAAATAGGCTCTTATAACAATATGGTCTATCTTTTTTACATCTATCTCCTTATTGCCTTCTTTCATACAGAGCTTTTGGGCTTTTAAGAAGTTTAAGAAATGTCTCAGATCACTCATGTAATTCCGGTAGGTATTCTCTGATACATTCTTCTCTATTTGCAGATACAGCGAGAAATTTTTGACTAAACTTTCCATTCGCACAATATAACCAATCTAAGCCCTTTGGTCAAGCAATCAATAAAAAATGTTATTACTCAGGTTGTTTAGGCTGAAGGCTGTAGTAGCCTAATAGTCTACAGGCTAATAGTCTATAGCCTAAACTTCAGCCTATCCACCTGAGCAGTTACCTTCCATCTTTAACAATTTAGCTTTAATCTCTATGCCCCCTTCCGCTGAATATCCACCTAAATCACCATTGCTTCTTATAACCCGATGACATGGCACAACTATCGGCAATGGATTTTTGGCAAGTGCAGTCCCGACTGCCCTTGAAGACTTTGGGGTTCCTAACTTTTTACTCACCCAACTATAGGTACGAATCTCTCCATAGGAGATGGACCTTGTTATCTCCCAGACCCCTCTTTGGAATTCAGTATAACCAGAGAGATCCAAAGAAAATTCAAAATCCATCCTTTCCCCTGCAAGGTATTTCTCTATAGCCTCTTTTGGCTCTTTAAGACAATCTGAACAAAGAGCTATATCTGTGTATTTTGAAACTACATAGGAATAAGCACTATCTTCTGTAGGTAAGAAGGGGACTATCTCTAAAAGCCTTCCCTCTTTTCCAACAATACCGCACCAGCCAAATTCAGTATCAAATATAGAATAAACCGTTTCATTCATGTCTTTGTATCTCTGCTTATTCTCTCTCGTATTATCTTAATAAAAGCATAGGATTCCTGACTCTTAAGAAGATATGAACAGAGGAAAAAGACAGCAGTCCCTATTATAATGCTGCCACTTAAGGTGAAGATTTTCTCTTTAATGCCCAAAACCATATCCCACGGTATCCTGAAACAAAAGAGATAGACTACAATACCCATTGCTGCTGAAGAGATAGAGGCCTTTAAGACCGACAAAAGTATTTTCTTTCCCCCTATACTACCCAGTCTTTTCCTGAGTACCATCAGCAATAGCGCTATATTTATAGTAGATGAAATAGACATGGCAAGGGCTATTCCTCCGTGTCTCAGCCCTAAAGGAAAGGCCAGGATAATGCTGAGGATGACGTCAGCAAAAAGGGTGATTATTGCGATCTTCACAGGTGTCCTCGTGTCCTGGAGAGAATAAAATGTTGGGACAACAATTCTTCCTCCGGCGATTGCCCACAGACCAAGGGAATAATAAAGAAGGGCATTTGCAGTTAAAAGAGTAGTCTGGGAGTCGAATTCTCCCCTCTGGAAAAGGATGCTGATGATGGGAACCCTGAGGACTATCAATCCAACCATTGCAGGAATAGTCAGAAATAGGACTAATCTTAAAGCAAAGGAAAGGGAATCCTTAAGGTCATCATAATTTTTCATGGCTGCGTGCCGGGACATAGTAGGCAAAACAGCTGTTCCCACAGCTACGGCAAATATCCCGAGTGGAAATTCAATGAGCCTATCGGCATAATAAAGATATGATATACTGCCTTCCGGGAGGAAGGAGGCAATAATGGTACTAACAAAGATATTAAACTGATATACCGCTACTCCAAAGACAGCGGGAAGCATTAGAAGACCAATCCTCTTCACCGCAGGGTGAGAAAAGTTAAAATTTACCCTGAAACGCACTCCTTTGCTTCTTAAGAACGGGAACTGGAAGATAAGTTGTAGAACCCCTCCAATAATGACTCCAACAGCCAGACTGAGTACGGGTTGCTCAAAATACCGGGAGAAGCAAAGGACTGCAATTATCATAGAGAGGTTGAGTAAAACCGGGGATAGGGCAGGGGCGGCAAAATGTCTTAGGGAATTTAGTACCCCCATGCAGAGGGCAGTAAGACCGATAAAGAAGATGTAAGGGAACATTATACGGTTAAGAAGAATGGTTAGTTCTAGCTTTTCAGGGGAGTGAATAAACCCGGGAGCTATAATTCTTATGATCAGAGGAGAAAGGATTATGCCCAGTATTGATATAACTACAAGGATCATTGAAAGAACAGTAAAGGATACATTTGCCAGTTCAAGGGCATCCCTTCTGGACTTTTTGGCTAAGTATTCGGTAAAAACGGGGACAAAAGAGACGGTTAATGCACCTTCGGCAAGCAACCTCCTAAGCAGGTTAGGTATTCGAAAAGCCACAAAAAAGGCATCAGCAGATAACCCTGCGCCAAAATATTTGGCAACCACCACATCCCTGATAAAACCCAAAATCCTGCTCAAGAAAGTAGCAGCACCTACCACCCCCGCTGCCTTTGCGATACTTCTATTTTCAGACATACACTATTGTTTTTTCTACCTCTCCTATAGACAAAAAAACCGGCATCTTAAAGGCTAAGGAGGCTTTTGAGATCAACATTCCCCAGCTTTTACCTGCCGGCAATAAAAAAGGCTTTTTCATTAACCCTATAGGTCGTAGTCTTCCAATATTTTACCTGTCCGGGCTCTATCTACCACTTCATCAAATTCCGGGCCAAGATCTCCACCCAATTCTTTGGCCCTCTTCTTTGCCCAGAGCCCAACATTGCGGGAATCCTTGTAGAATTCCTCTCCCCGGGGCTTATTGGTGTTGAACTCTGCCATCCTATCGCTTTCTGATCTGTGATACGCAACCCTGGACAACAGTCGGTTCAAGTCCTGGCTTTCACAACCCTTGCATTTGAGTGCAGATGCCTCTGAAAGCTTCAAGATCAAAAAACTCATAACCCTCTGACATTGATTACACTGGTATTCGTATATAGGCATGCACATCCTCCCCTAAACTCGGTTGTATATACAGTAAAAACTACAGTACTTTGGGTTTATTGTCAAGAAATTTAATCCGCCTAATGGCGGACTTTTTTCTTGACATCTCTTAAATATTTGATAGCCTTCCTAAGATAAATCAAGAAGGTTGAGGTTTAATATGCCTTTTGAGTTTTCAAAGATTTCATCGTTTATTATCCCCATAAGCATTCTCCTGGGTTGGGTACTTGCCGGTCTAATCTTCCAAAAAATAATATTTTCAAGGATTATCAAACGAGCCCACAAAACGGATTGGAAATGGGACAATATTGTAATAGTTCCACTTAAGGGCATAACATTGCTTTGGTTTCTTCTCGCCGGCATATATTTAGCCCTCCCCAGCATCCCTTTGTCTCCATATCTTTCAAATATGTTTCAGAAAACCCTGCTGATTGTTGTTATTTTCTCTGTAACATGGGTATTGTCAAAAATATCGGTCGGTGTGGTAAAGACATACACCGAGAAAACAGAGGGGGCATTAATATCGACAAGTATCTTTACTAACTTATCGAGGGTACTGATATTTATTGTGGGGGGCTTAATTATTCTTCAGACCCTGGGTATCTCTATTACCCCTATAATTACTGCCCTGGGAGTCGGAGGAATTGCCATTGCTCTGGCACTTCAGGATACACTCTCCAGCCTGTTCTCAGGGTTTTATATTCTTATCTCAAGGCAGGTAAAGGCAGGAGATTATATAAAACTCGATACAGGAGATGAAGGCTACGTGGTAGACATTAACTGGCGAAATACAACCTTAAGGCCTTTTTCCAATAACATTATAATTGTTCCAAATTCTAAACTGGCATCTGCTATAACCACAAATTACAATCTTCCAGAGAAGGAAGTTGCAGTCCGTGTCCAGGTTGGGGTAAGTTATGACAGTGACCTTGAACACGTGGAAAAGGTTACTATCGAAGTGGCAAAAGAGGCAATGAAAGCAATTGTGGGGGACGAGCTGTCTTTTGAACCTCTTATTCGTTATCATACCTTCGCTGATTTCAGCATAAACTTTACAGTAATAATGCGTGGCAGGGATCTCCTGGACCAATACACCATAACACATGAATTAGTGAAGAGATTACACGACAGATATAAAAAAGAAGGCATTGAAATTCCATTTCCAATTAGAACGGTTCATATTAAAGAGACAAAACCTTAAGGGGGCGGGAGGATATATAGCAAATGTCTAAAAGATTCTTTTTTACGACAGCACTAATTTTGGTATTAGTGTTTATAGGTATATGGGTTGTAATTAAAGGAGACCTTACTCCGCCAAAAATAATCTTCCTTAAAGATATAGGATTCCTTGGTCAAAATCAGGAACTTGAGTTTTCGGTAGAGGAGCAGAAGAGTGAAATAGTGTCTATTCAGGTATCAATAAAACAGGGTAATAACGAGAAAAAGATTTCAAATCTTGACTTTCCCACAAAGGGTGGACATAAACAAGACATAAAACTCTCTATAAAACCTCTTGTATTAGGATTAAAAGATGGAAAGGCAACTCTAATTATTTCAGCCCGCAATAGTTTCCTGTTTAAAAATGAGTCCCTAGTGGAAAAGGAGGTTATAGTTGATACCCTTCCGCCACAAATTAGTATTACAAGCTTGAATCACAATATCAATGTGGGAGGCAGTGGTTCAGTACTCTACAGTGTTTCCAAAGATGCCTTAAAGAGCGGCATTCTGGTAGGAGATATTTTCTTTGAAGGTTATCCCGTTACCCCTGACGGGGCGCATGTGGCTTACTTAGCCCTACCCTGGGATGCCTCTAATCCAATCCCGATTATGCTTATGGCCCAGGATAGTGCCGGTAATATAACTAAAATATCCTTCCCCCACCTGATTCTCAGAAAAAAATTCACAGAAGCCAGGATGGACATCTCCGATGGTTTTCTAAACCAGAAGATGCCGGAATTCAGCGCCCGATATGATACCCTTCGGGGGGAGAATCTTGATATATATTTGAAGGTAAATAATTGGCTGCGTAAAGAATGCGATCGGAAAATAAAGGCTGTCTGTGGCAAATCTCATCCTCAGAGGTTATGGGATGGGCCATTTTTGAGGACGGAAGGCTCCCCCAAAGCACAGTATGCCGAGAATAGGACATACTACTATCAGGGTAGAGAGATTGATAAACAGATACATCTGGGGGTAGACATAGCTGCTTTGGAACAATTCCCTGTAAAGGCAGCTAACAATGGAATAATAGTATTCGCTGATTATTTAGGGCTTTATGGGAATACCGTAATTGTTGACCATGGTCAGGGCATCTTCAGTTTGTATTCCCATCTCAGCAGTGTCAAGGTAAAATCCGGTGTGGAAGTGAAGAAAGGTGACGTTATTGGCAATACAGGTACTACCGGACTCGCTGGAGGAGACCATCTCCACTTTAGTATGCTAGTCCATGGAATTTTTGTTAATCCCAAAGAATGGTGGGACCCTCATTGGATTAAAGACAATATAACTGCTAAACTTCAGCCTGCTCAATCTAATTGAATCTCTCATAATTACCTACAACGCACTCTGTTGCTTTATCAGACCCTCCTTCAATAAAGGTATAATCAATTTATGCGTTTGGCGCAGACTCTTTGTCTGAAACCGTAATGGGAAACCAAGGCTACGGTGTTTCTTATGCTATTATAACTCCGCACCCTGACATCTTCTAAGCTATTCTTACCTTAGCTAAATTTTCCATCTTTCCCGCATAAGGCTTATTTATGTCTCCTAAGTCCAAGGCTAATACTGTATCCCTGTCTACCCTTCTTGATCCCTCTTTTATCAAATTTCTATTCAATCCTTCTCTTAAATCCCTTCTGTCACCCTGCCAACTGAGTCGCTTCTCTGTCTGGATTAAGGATATGCCTTCACTTAAGCTCCTTGGCACATTGGATAGCTTCTGACAGTCGCCTCAGTTTTTACTTGACTACTGCCTGTCGTTTAGAATAGATTTATCAAAGGAATTGACTTAAAGATTCCAATGGAGAAGAGAGAGCTTTGAAAAAGTCTGTTAGAGGTGAACCCGTAGACAAATTCCAGGATATAGACCGTATCTTCCATCCAAAATCCATAGCCTTAGTCGGCACTTCTCCCGACCCAAATAATTGGGCGGGGCAGATGATCCCTGAGGCATTAGTTGAATTCAAGTATGATGGCAACCTGTTTTTTGTCAGCCGTAAGAGCAACGAAATGTGGGGTTTTAAGACCTACCCAAGTATTAAAGACATCCCCGTATCTGTAGACTATGTTATCTGTAGTATAGCCGCTCGCTTTACCCCCAAGCTTATGGAAGAGTGTGCCTCCAAAGGTGTCAGAGCAGTCCATCTCTTTACTTCAGGTTTCAGCGAAACCGGCGAAGAAGAGGGGATGAGATTGGAAGAGAAGATAACCCAAATTGCCCGTGATAACGGTATCAGAATCATAGGTCCAAATTCTCCGGGTATTTACTGCCCGGAGTCAAGATTAACCTTCAGTCCTATATTACCCAAAGAGAGTGGGCCGGTTGCCTGCCTCTCCCAAAGCGGTGGGCATTGCATTCGATTCTTAAGATTAGGGGGTACTCGTGGGCTTCGATTCAGCAAAGTTGTTGCCTATGGCAATGGGTGTGATCTCAGTGTAACCGATTTTCTGGAATATCTTGCCCATGATCAAGAAACAAAGGTTATAGCCCTGTATATCGAAGGGATTAGAGATGGGAGAAGGTTCTTTGATGTGTTGAAGAACACAGCAAAATCGAAGCCGGTAGTGGTACATAAAGGCGGGCATACAAATGCCGGAACCAGGGCAGCTGCTTCTCATACTGGCTCCTTAACCGGGGAGGAAAGGATATGGGATGCTCTTTGCAAACAGGCTTCGGTTATTCGCGTCCATAGTATAGATGAGGTTGTAGACACTGCATTGGCTTTTGTCTTCATGACTCCTCCGAAAGGGAAGAATGTAGCTGTTGTAGGATATGGGGGAGGGGTTAGTGTCCAGGCCGCTGATGACTGTGAGAGTGCGGGGCTTTCAGCTCCACTGTTTCCTCAAGAGATCAGGGACAGACTTAGAAGCTTTACCCCTGATGCCAATAACAGCGTGAGGAATCCTGTAGATACCCAATGGTTGGTGTGGGACCCCGGTAAGTTTGTTGACACAGTGAGGATCGTTTCTGAGTGGGGAGGAATTGATTTTTTGATAATGCCTCTGGCAATAGACATGTTTCCTATCGAAAGGGAACACGAATTATTAGATCAAATGATCAAGTCAGTTACTGAATCTAAAAAGGTGTGTTCAAAACCAATGGTAGTAGTACTCCATGAAGGGACATCCCCTGAAATCCTTGGGAAGACTCTATTGCTCCAAGAAAGACTTTCATCTTTGGGGCTTCCTGTTTACCCTACCCTTGGAAGAGCTGCTAAAGCTATAGGCAAATTTATTCATCACTGTCACCTTACGTAAGGGACGAAATATGAGAGAAGATACAATACCCACCCTTTTTCTGAGCCGAGTCCAGAAATACGGCAACAGAGTTGCCCTCAGAAAGAAGGAGTATGGAATCTGGAAAGACATATTATGGAAAGAATATGGTGAAAATGTAAAGTACGTTAGTCTGGGTCTTATCGTCCTTGGGTTAAAAAAAGGCGAGTGTGTCACCCTTATCGGTGAAAATCGTCCTGAATGGCTGTATGTGGATCTGGGTATCATGGCCGCAGGTGGAATTACGTCAGCCATATATACTACTAATTCGCCGGAGCAATGTGAATATATCATAGAACACTCAGAGGCAAGATTCCATATAGCAGAGGACGAGGAACAATTAGACAAGGTATTGAGGGTCAGAACAAACTTACCCAAACTGGAAAAGATAATTATCATTGATATGGAAGGGTTGAAACACTTTAACGACCCCATGGTGATGAGCTTTGAATATCTTATAAAATTGGGTAGGGATTTAGAGAAAAAATACCCTGATCTCTTCGAAACCCAATTAAATGAAGCAAAACCAGAAGATACAGCACTGTTAATTTATACCTCAGGGACTACCGGTCCTCCCAAAGGGGCAATGTTGTCCCATGCCAATATTGTATGGACAACTGGTGCAATAAACGATGCCCTTCCCTTGTATGATACGGATGAGGTATTGTCTTTCCTGCCCCTTTCACATATAGCAGAGAGGATGTTCTCAGTTTTTTTAGGCATAAGGTACGGGTATACTGTAAATTTCATTGAAAATACCGATACTGTTACCCAGAATATGGTTGAGATATCCCCCACTGTTTTCTTCGCTGTCCCTAGGATATGGGAGAAGTATTCCTCCACCATTACCATCCGCATGAGCGAGTCCACCTTGTTGAAAAAGCTCATCTATCATTTGAGCTTGAAGATAGGTAGAAAGTTTACAGGCTTGAAACTGACGAAGGGAAAAGCCCCTTTTTTATGGCGGATTATCTATTTCATTGCCCACTTCAGTGCATTCCGTAAGTTAAAAGAAAGATTGGGCTTTGACAGGGTAAGATTGGCTATATCTGCAGCAGCCCCTATTTCTCCCGATGTTTTGCAATACTACCATAGCATTGGTATTCCCCTAAGGGAAATCTACGGTCAAACAGAGGATTGTGGCCCAACCAGCGTCCACCTGGGGGATGACATAAAGATCGGTACTGTGGGGAAGGCTGTCCCGGGTGTACAGATTAAGATTGCTGAGGATGGTGAAATACTGGTCAAAGGACCCAATGTGTTTCAGGGTTATTTCAAAAATCCTGAGGCTACCCATGAGACATTAATAGATGGCTGGCTGCACTCAGGAGATGTAGGGGAGTTAGATGAAAAGGGATATCTACGGATCACCGACAGGAAAAAGGATTTAATAATTACAGCAGGGGGTAAGAATATTGCCCCTCAGAATATTGAAAACCAGCTTAAATTCAGTCCCTATATCAATGATGCCATAGTCATCGGGGATGGAAGAAAGTACCTAACGGCTTTAATTATGATCGATGAGGACAATGTGGTGAAATATGCACAGGACAACCGCATCCCTTTTACAACCTATTCTGATCTGTCAAAAAATCCAGAGATTAAGCGGTTGATCACCAGGGAGGTAGAAAAAGTAAACAAGACCATGGCCAGTGTTGAAACCATAAAGAAGTTTACCGTATTTGACAAGAGACTGGACCAGGAAGGCGGAGAGCTAACCCCCACCATGAAGGTCAAACGGAAATATATCAATGAGATGTACAGGGACATAATAGAGTCTATGTACTCAGGTAGATAGACTGAAGGCGGAAGACTGTTAGGAGACTTCAGCCTTCGATCTTCGGCCTAAACACCTGAGTAGTTACGATTCCACTACAAGGGGATGGAGCGAGAGGTAAAATTGAGGGATAAGGAATCCATTTTGATAGTCGATGATGAAGAAGAATTCAGGGAGTCCCTAAAGGCGATACTCAAGGATCATTATCAGGTATTCACTGCCGAGAGAGATCAAACAGCCCTGGATATCATCGAAGATAGTACCATTAATATAGTACTACTCAGTTTCGATGTATCTGATGCTGAAGGAGTGAAATTTGTCAGAAAAATAAAAGGGATTAACGAAGAGGTCGATGTGGTTCTAGTTTCGTATTTAGGCATCTTAAGGAGTCTGCCGGGGTATTTAAGACTAGGCGCTACCCTCTGTGCGACCAGACCCACGGAAGAAGCCCATTTCATTTCCTTTCTAGGAGAGGTCCTCATCAAACAGAGGTTCCAGAAAGAAATAGAGGATGTTCGTTCAGAGGCTAAAGAACGCCATCGTTTTGGACAGATTGTTAGCAAAGATAGAAAGATGAGAGAGATATTTGATATTATTAAGGAGGTGGCATCTACCTCAACCGGTATCTTGATTACGGGCGAGAGTGGAACAGGAAAAGAACTGGTCGCCAGGGCAATACACTATCAAGGCAACAGAAAGGATAAACCATTTGGGGTGGTGAACTGTGGCGCCATACCTTCAGAACTCATGGAGAGCGAGCTCTTTGGTTACGAGAAAGGGGCATTTACAGGTGCACATACCCGCACCCTGGGAAAGTTTGAACATTCCAACGGCGGCACCTTGTTTCTTGACGAGGTATCTGCGCTGCGTCTTGACCTTCAATCGAAATTGCTCCGAGCCTTGCAAGAAAAGCAGATTCAAAGGATCGGAAGTAACAAGACCATCAATCTGGATGTAAGGGTAATCGCTGCCACTAATATAGATTTAGAAAAGGAGGTCAAGGGAAATAGATTTCGAAGTGACCTTTACTTTCGCCTCAACGTTGTACCCATCCGTCTGCCGCCATTGAGGAAACGTAAAAATGACATTCCGTTGTTGGCACAGTTCTTTCTTGAAACTTACAACAAGCACCATAATAAGAAGATCGAGGGATTTTCACCCAATGCCCTTGCGACCCTTTGTACCTACTCCTGGCCTGGAAATGTTCGAGAGCTCCAAAATCTCGTTGAAAGGCTGGTTGTCCTTTCCAGACAGGATAGGATAATTTCATTGAGCAATCTCCCCATAGAGCTGTTTATGGATGGGAAGCAAGATGGACAAGAAGTGGAAGAAATAAGAGACGACGAATTAGGGCTAACGAAGATCAAAGAAGGGTTTGAGAAGCGATTCATCCTTCAGACATTAGAAAAGACGAACTGGAACCAAACGGAAGCTGCAAAGATACTTAAAATACACCGAAACACCCTTGTGAAAAAGTTAACCCGCCTAAAGATTAGGGATAATGTTCAATCCGTAAACGGAGAGAAATAAGATTCCGATTATAAAGTTGCACACAGAGGGAACCAATGATGGGCTTTTTTGCTCCCAAAGATGTGCAATAAGCCTGCTATTTCATATCTTACCCTTTTCATAAATGTCCTATTATTGAATAGTTGGTTCTTTATGTACAAAAAGTTGGCTTGTAAAAAGTAAGTCATGTCAATATGTTAGAATAAATTTTTGCAACAATTATTTATCGGTTAGATTGAAAGAATGGAAGTTGGTACAGTTTTTGTATAAATTCTTATAGGATGTTTAGCTGAAGAAAAGACTGACTTTAACTATACCTGGGGATTAAATTCCTGAATAAGGCTACTTAAATAGACTTCGTGAATTTTGGAGTTGTTGAATTACAACTCAAATAAATCCCGTTAGAGATTTATCTCTAAGCGGGGTAAATACCATGGAAAAGGAGGTAGGTAATGGTCAAGATACCGGAAGGTAAGATTTATCATGTTCCTGAAGACCTTGAGGAGGCGTTGGAGGAGATTGATTTAGACATCAGTCCGAGGCACATGGGGGAGCGGATAAGGAAGGATGATTTTTATGTAGAGTATGGAGG
>JACQWO010000085.1 GCA_016209225.1 Desulfobacterales bacterium | reverse complement strand
GGCCGGCATTGCAATATTAATGGCTATTTTCATAATTCTAGGGCCATTTTTTGTTCCCTCTATCGTTAAAAAAAGAATCGCCTACACATTTACTCAACCAAAAGAAATTGGTCAAATACGGGTTGGTGGGACTACTATCGATACCTCAACCTCTGCTCGACTCCAAAGTTGGAAAAATGTTGTCACAAAGGATTGGATAAAACATCCATTGCTGGGTTACGGAGTTACAGGTTATATGTTTTTGGATGCCCAGTATCCCCGGGTATTGGTTGAGACTGGTATTTTAGGTATGGCAGCATTTTTATGGTTAATCTACTCACTGTTTAGTGCGACCCTAAAGATATATAGGAACATTACCGATAGATTTTACAAGGGATTGACTTTAGGTTTTCTAGCTGGTTTGGCAGCTATGTTAACACATGCAATTGGAGCTAATACCTTTATTATCGTCCGTATTATGGAGCCCTTCTGGTTTTTAGCAGCTATAGTGATAATGCTGCCTGTCTTAGAGGCGCAGGAACAAAAGAAAGAAGTATGATTGACATGCCCAAGTTCTGTAGGTACAATAGCTGCAACTCCATTCCCTTGACCAGACAGTGGTAAGTGCCTCACCAGAACAAAAATTGGCAGTTCTAGCTAAAAGGGGGTATTTTTGTCATTTTGAATTCTCGCAACCGCTTGTTTTTATATACCAAAAAATTTAACAGGGGGAATTTGACCGGAAATTCTGTTGAAAAATGGGCTTGCCCTATTAGGATTGTAAATCTCTGATATGGGTTGAAATGAAAAAGGGTGGGTTGAAAATTGCGGAATTTTACCCGTTTGGACTTATTAAATTACCTCATCTACTTTGCTATTGAATTTGTATCGCTTAGATGCAAGTCTACACGTTTAGCAGGAAAGTACTAAAATATCAATCAGTTATCAGAATAATGCCAATTCTGAGGGAGGGCGGAGCCTACCCGAAAAAAGGATCTGTGCCCTACAATTTATCCTTGGAAAACGAAAAATTTGTGAACGTAACATAAGGCTTACCAGTACCAGAATACATAAAAGAGAGGTAATCATCATGGGACTTGCCGCTAAGAGATTAAGAGGGTTTAACGTTGCTGATTTCCAAAAAATCAGAAAGTGATAATTTTGACAACGTCCCCTTCGATTTCGCCGGACCATGCGCTGGTTGCCGGGAATCCGTCCGGACAAATCGGATGGGTGTGCGCATGCTGGCAAAAACTATCCGATGATTTAGTGTGCACTCCTGTGCGAAGCAATATCATCATACAGACAATGGACTTGAAGATCGGTAAGGGAGTATGATACTTCTCACCATCGTGGGCGCCCGTCCCCAATTCATCAAGGCAGCCCCCGTGTGCAAGGCCCTGCGTGCGGCAGGCCATCATGAGTTTCTGGTCCACACCGGCCAGCATTACGATGACAACATGTCGGCTGTGTTTTTCAGGGAAATGCAAATCCCCGAGCCGGATTGCCACCTTGGTGTCGGCTCCGGTTCCCACGGTTACCAGACCGGCCAGATGCTGATGCGCATCGAAGGTGTCTTGATCAAGGAAAAGCCCGATTGGGTGTTGGTTTACGGCGATACTAATTCAACGCTCGCCGGGGCCTTGGCTGCTGCTAAGTTTCAGATTCCGCTGGCCCATGTGGAAGCCGGGCTGCGCTCGTTTAACCGGCAAATGCCCGAAGAGTACAACCGGGTGCTGACCGATCACTGTGCGAATATGCTTTTTTGCCCAACGGAAACCGCGGTGGAAAATTTGCGCAAAGAAGGTTTCACCGCCATCGTCAACAATGGCCGACTGATAAAAGAGTTTTCATCGTCGCTGGAGTGTGCGTATCCCTCACCGATTGTCGTGAATGTCGGCGACACCATGTATGACGCCGTCCTTCAATTTGCCGAAATTGCAAGAGAAAAATCCCGGATACTGCAAAACCTCGATCTCAAACCCCGGCAGTACCTGCTGGCCACGGTGCACCGGCCCTACAATACAGATCATGAAGCGAATCTTAGCAGCATTCTGACGGCTTTCATGGAGTTAATCGAAACCGTTGTTTTTCCGGTGCATCCTCGTACCCGTGCCAAGCTTGATGCGCTGGATATAAGAGCCAAGTGCCCAAACCTGAAACTCATCGATCCGATCGGCTACTTGGACATGCTCATGCTGGAGCAAAATGCCCGGTTGATTTTGACCGATTCGGGTGGTATGCAGAAAGAGGCCTATTTTTTCAAGGTCCCGTGCATTACGCTCAGGCCGGAAACAGAATGGGTGGAAACCGTCGCTGCCGGCTGGAACGTCTTGGCAGGTGCTGTAAAAAATAAGATTACCGGAGCTGTGGAACAGCAGCTTAACCCTCCCGAAAGGCATCCTGCATATTATGGCGATGGCAAGGCAGCGGAAAAGATAGCTCGGTGGTTGGGTTGATAACGGGAAGATCGATGGGAAGATATTCAGTCTTAAAAAGCTTGCATAACGGCAGATGACATTTCAGTATTGATGATTCTATGAATTCCATAATATCAATCTATTGGGAATCGCTTCAGTGAAGTTTTTCGTATTTTCAAAGCCATCGGACAGTTTTTCCGGCAACGTCTTGAAACTTGTTGCCGGTACGACCTTGGCGCAAGCGCTCGGCATTTTGATCTCACCGATCATAACGCGGCTCTTTGCGCCGGAAGCTTATGGGATCTCAGCACTTTTTTCATCCATCACGGGAATTATCGGTGTTATCGTTTGCCTGCGTTATGAGCTGGCCATCATGTTGCCGCAAACCAATGAGGAAGCCGCGAATGTTCTCGCCGTCAGCCTCTGCTCGGTCATTCTCATCACAATCCTTTCCACGCTGATTGTTATTTGTGGAGGTGATAACATCCTTCGTTTTATCAAGGCACCCGAGCTAAAGAACTATCTCTGGTTGATCCCGGTTGCCGTTTTTTTTTCAGGTGTATTTGCAGCCCTGAATTACTGGAATTCGCGGACAAGGCATTTCGGGAGGCTCTCGGTCGTACAGATCATTTCTTCAATAACCACTCAGGCAACCAAACTAACCGCCGAGGTTGCTGGCTTTGTCAGCGGCGGCGTTCTCATTGGAACGGGGATGCTGGGCGGCATGGTCTCCGCGGGAGCTCTTGGCGGATATATCTGGCGGGATGATAAAATGCTATTTGTCCGTCACGTGCGATGGCGGGGAATCGCCGCTGAGTTTATCCGTTTCCGGAAATTCCCCATCATCGATATCTGGGGCGGGTTGTTGAACAGCATTTCCTGGCAATTGCCGGCACTGATGCTGTCTTCTTTTTTTTCCTTATCCGTAGTCGGATTTTACGCATTGGGATTGACGGTGGTAAAAACGCCCTTAAGCATCATATCCGGTGCCTTGTCACAGGTGTTTTATCAAAAGGTATGTGACGAAAAGAATGTTAAGGGCAGTAATGGCAAACTTATCGAAAACCTGATGGACAAATTGATGTTCATCGGTATTCTGCCAACGATGGTTCTTGCAATGGTAGGTGAGGAACTATTCGCGGTTGTATTTAGCGAAAGATGGGTTGAGGCGGGCCGCTACACGCAAATTTTAGCGCCGTGGATTTTTTTTTGGTTTATTTCCTCCCCATTGAGTACTTTGTTTTCTGTTTACGAACGACAAGGCGCCGCTTTATCTGTGCATTCGGTGATTTTTCTGACAAGACTCATCTCTTTATACATCGGCGGCATTTATCAAAACATATATCTTGCCTTGGGCCTGTTTTCCGTAACCGGTATTGCTGCCTATGCCTTTGTTGCAGCATGGAATATCAGGTTAGCCCGAGCCAACGGAAGAAGAATCCTTTTCACTTTCTTCAAATACAGCCTTTATTCTTTGCCCGTTTTTCTTTGTCTTTTTCTTCTTAAATACACATTCCAATTTGGGCCAGTTGCAATTTTATCGTCAGCCTTTACTATGGGAGTTTTATATTTTTTTGCATTTAGATATAGATATTATGCACTTATGAAAGATTTAGGAATGAAATATTAACAATGATTGAAGTTGAAAAATTATCCTTTCGAAGAGAGGATTTGGTGTGAATAACATATTTCAAAGCGTTTTATGCTGCCCCAAATGCAGGGAGAAGCTAACTAATGAGGGACAGAGAGTATTTTGTTCTTTATGCCTTGAAGATGTTGCAGTAGATGATCGCTTCATTGATTTCGACAGATTAAATCCAAAATTAAATCTCGATTTAGATGCGATAGTGCAGAAAATAACGGAATATGCCGGAATAACAATGAATGATATTGATATAGATTGGCGTATAGCGGCAATATTAAAAGATATAAGAAAAAATGCTAGAGGCACAGTTTGTTTGGAGATAGGTGGTGCGGATGGGCCTATGACGCCTGTCTTGGAGAACTTGTTTGATACAACTTTAACACTTGATTATTCAAAGCATTTTTTAAAAAGGATCCAAAATAAAACTGAAAGAGCGATATGTGTATATTCGAACGCACATTTTCTTCCAATACAAGATAATGTTTTAGACATGATAATTTGCTGTGAAGTTCTGGAACATTCTACTATTCCAACACAATTGCTGACAGAGATGAGGCGAAGTGTAAAGAAAGACGGGATGATAATACTTAGTGTTCCGAATGAGCAAATAATTTACCACAGAAAAAAGCATTCAAATTATAAATTTTCGCAAGCTGGCGATACCCATATTAATTTCTTTACACCCGACAGTCTTGGGAATTTACTATTCAGGACCGGGTTAGAGATCATTCATATGAAAACTATTTTTCCACCGAACCGCTCCATAAAAAACTTATACAGCAATATGAAAAATTATATAAAAAGAAGTTTTTCCGGAAATTTTATAGTCTGCTTAGCAAGGCCCATGGCTAATCCATTAAAATATTGGGATATCTTAAATAGCAATTTGAAAAATAATGCAAAGAAGAAACCTACAGAAGCATAAATCGCTGAAGGAAATTGATTGCATGACTGATGAGAAAACAAATAACACTTGTCCTATATGCAACGCTTCCGTCAATCAGATCAATAGGCTATATTTGTTGGGTCTCATTGATTCTACAACCTATCGTTGTAGCGGTTGTGGTGTATATTTCCGACAGCCATTGCCAGATGAAAAAGCGGTAGCTCAATACTATACGTCACGATACTTTCGGCATCCAGATGAGATTGAACAACAAATGGCTAAGGTTCAAGGAAGTTGGATCATTCATACGCTCAAACAATGTGCTGGTGTTAACCTAAACAATTTACATTATGTTGAGTTTGGCGCTGGTAGAGGGTGGCTGGTTTCATTTATGCAGAAGCAAAACATGGCTTCTGCAATTGGTTATGAACCAGACAACACGTCCGTTCAATGGGGAAGAAATCAATTTCAAATTGATCTTAGAGAAGGGTTTCTTGAAAACGCTCTGCAGGTTGAAGATTTTTCCCACGGGCGACAAGTGATAGGCATTGCACACGTATTGGAGCATCTCCATAACCCATTAGATGTGCTGGAAACAATTAAGGCACGATACCAAAGGCCATATCTCTTTCTTGAAGTACCTGACGCCGTGTGGGAAGGACCGATTATGGAATTGGAGACTTCCCCGCAGAGCTCAATGGGGCAGCATTTCTGGTCTTTTACAGAGCAAAGCCTTAACATTCTCCTGAACAGATCCGGTTTTTCCGTTATTTCGTGTCAGAAGGGTGGTATTCCCCATTTTTGGAATAATCATCTTGATACACTAAAGATTTGGAAAACCATTTCGGCATATCATCAGGGTTGGCAATATAATCAAATCAGCATAAAGAAGGAAATAATTGCATCACTGAACATCGCTGGCAAGTGTTTATCAGCAGGGATTAGAATGCGACTGCGTCGTTTACAGAAAAAAAATTATAATCGTATTGACTTGCCAATCATCCGCATTCTCGCCAAGGCTGTGCAGTGAACATGAGTATTACTAACAAGAACAAACCTATACGCGTTCTAATTACCGATGGGGCTTATAAGCACACTCTCGGTGCTGTGCGTTCTCTTGCACAGGCTGGGTTTGAAGTTGACGCTATTGGAAGTAGGCGTTGCCTTACTGGTTGGTCCCGGCACCTCGCCAAGGTTGCATACCATCAGGATCTGTTTAATAATGGGACCTTAAATAAATTTGTCAGCTTCCTGGCAAATTCTAATTATGATGTTCTGTTGCCCATAGGGGCTCGATCAGTTCAACTGGTTTCACGTCACAGGGCAATAATTGAAGAACACTGTTCGATTCCTCTTCCCTCAGCAAAAACAATAGAGTTGTGCCTTGACAAAGAGGAGACAACCCGTTTTGCGGCTACATTGGGTGTAAAAGTTCCACAAACGTGGGCGTTCACATGCTTACATCAACTTGAGGTACATATCGCGGAAATAGCCTTTCCTGTTGTTGTCAAAGGAAAAAGTGAGATTGTCAAAAATCGGCCACTCTATGCGAATGATGCCGATCAACTTCTTAAAAAAATAAATGTTTGGGGAAAAGGCCTGTCTTCTGAAGGGATGCCGTTCCCTATTATCCAGCAATTTATTGACGGAATTGGAGTTGGTTTCTTTGCATTATATGAATATGGCAAGTGCAAACGCGTTTTTATGCATCGCCGACTCCGCGAAACACCGCCATCTGGAGGCGCCAGTAGCTGTGCTGTCAGCATCTATCAGGCTGATTTATTGCAGGTAGGTAAAAAAATCTTGGATGCTCTGGAGTGGCATGGTGTGGCAATGGTTGAATTTAAACGCGAAAGGAGCACAAGTGATCTTTATTTGATGGAAATAAACCCCAAATATTGGGGCTCTTTGGATCTCGCCCTAGCCAGCGGTGTTGATTTTCCGGTTTTGGATGTGCGTATGGCCATGGGTGAACAAATACCCTATTCAGATCAGTACAGGATCGGCCTAAAATTTCACTGGCCACTGGATGGCGAGATTAATCACATCAAGGAGAATCCCAAGGCACTCTTCCCTGTGTTGGTAGATTGTATTGATCCGCGCGTAAAATCAAATCTCAGCGCAAGCGATCCGCTACCAGCTTTTTATTCCCTGTATATTGAAATGTGGACTTTAGTTTATTGGATATTGGCCAAGTTCGGTTTGGGACGGATAATGTATAGGATTCACAATCAGGGATTTCGAACGGCTTTCGTACGAACTTATTCGGAAGGTATGGGAATTCCAATTGTTAAATATAGCCGAATTACTCCACAAATTTACATAGGTGCACAGCACAGCCTTGCGGGCAAACGAAAACTAAATCGGATGGGGATAAATGGGATTGTGAATATGCGGTCTGAGTTTGACGATAATCAACATGACTTGGTTCTGGGCGATTACTGTTATCTGCCAACCGTTGAGTTTACAGCGCCAGAAATTGAGCAGTTACAAAAAGGGGTAGCTTTCATTAAGCGTGTTGTTGAGAAAGACGGGAAAGTCTATATTCATTGTTCTGAGGGTATCAGCCGAGCTCCAACACTAGCTGCTGCATATTTTATCAGCCAAGGCATGTCTCATCCCGATGCTGTAGCCTCGATCAAAGAGTCGCGCCCTTTCATTAACATCTTGCCTGTCCAAATGACTCGTCTAAGCGAGTTTGCAGATATGTACGGCAATGACAAAGCACAAAAATTGTGATAACCTTTTCCTGAAAACCAATGCCAAGTGATAATCGTTGACCCAACGGATACTGCGGTATCAGCGCCACATTCCCCCATTATTATAGGCAATGATCAAGAAAGCGATCTTCAAGAAATGAAGGAAACCGAAGCGGGCCTAAAAAATCAAAATGGCATAGATTGGCAGAAACTCCGCAACGGCCGCTACGAAGCGGAGCGTCTTCCCCGGGATTTCTCCCCGGAACGAATCGTCCCCGATTTTGCATTCAATGTTTTGAATCCTTTGGGGTTGTTGTATCGGCCTGTGGTGGATGAGGTGTATTTAGCGGACGGTGTAGCAAAGCCCGTCTGGCCGGAGGGGAAACCCTTAGCGGTGTGTTTGACCCATGATGTAGATCTGGTTACCCTTTATTCTCAACGTCAGGTTTGCCGGGCGGGGGCGCAGGCGCTTCGGCAGGCGGAAAACTGGATACAGAAGACAAGGGCTGCCCTTGCCTTTGGCCGTGATTGGGCTGCCACAAGCCTGCGCAAGGGCGCAACCGATCCGCTGCATTGCTATGAACGCTGGCTTGAGGTGGAAGCGGCCTTCGGTGCCCGTTCAACGTTCTTTTTCTGGCCTGGCTGGAGCAGCGTGCGCAGGCATCACCCCTCCGACTGTACCTACGAGTTGACAGACCAAGTTGTCTTTGACGGACAGAAATGTACTGTTGCCGAGATGATTCGGGAAATAGACCACCGTGGTTGGGAGATCGGCCTGCATCCGTCTTGGTATTCCTTCGACAACATTGATGAAATGAAGCGCCAGAAGGAGACCCTTGAGACGGCCCTGGACCATGACGTAGTCAGCGTCCGGCAACACTTCCTCCATTACGACATCCGCGTAACGCCCCGCATCCAGGCCGAGGCGGGTCTGCGCTATGACAGCACCCTCGGATTCAACGACAACGTGGGCTTTCGCTTTGGGACATGCTATCCGTGGCGGCTCTACGATTTGCAGGTGGAGGAGGAATTGCCGATTGTGGAGGTGCCCCTCATCATACAGGACGGTGCCCTGCTCAATCCGGCGAAAGGCATGCGTCTGGACGAAGATACTGCGTTTCAGTATGTCAAGCAGATCACGAAGGTAGTGGAGCGGGTCGGTGGCGTTCTGACACTGCTGTGGCATCCTAACGCCGTGATGAATCCTCCCTGTTGGAACCTTTACCTTCGTAGCCTCGAATATCTAAAGGAGAAAAACGCGTGGTTTGGGGCGGTAAGGGTCGTGGCGGTAGGCGGGAAACAGTGCTGGTGCAAAGGTCTCGATAAAGCATAGAGGGGTAAAATGGTTTTATGAAAATTTTGTATTTTTCTTTTGTAGAGCTTGATGTGCCAAATGCGTGCCAAACACATACGCTGGGAGTGTTAAGAGGGTTCAGCCAGAATGGATGCCAGGTAGATGCTTTGGTGCCACGGCCAATAAAAATACGTCCTATAATTCCTGACGTAAAATTTTATTATATGTGGCCCTGGCGCTTTTCTCGTTTTGGGGAAGCGTGGGTCAAGTTTTTGAGCTTTATAATCATGTTTATACTCTGCTTGATAAAGAGATTTAATGTGATTTACGTTCGGGAAATGGAAGCGAATCCAACCCCGCGATTGTGCTCCAAACTGTTTCATATTCCGCTATATATTGAGATCAATGACTTGATTGTCCTTGTTGCAGGTGAAACCGGCCTCCCGCCAGGGGTGGTCCGCAAGATTCAGAGGAATCAAGCGTTGGATTTTATTCAGGCCAAAGGGCTGATTGTTCCCTCGTCACCCATGTGTAAATGGATCACAGATACTTACGGATTGCCCCAAAATAAAGTACATATGGTTTTGAATGGAACCGAAATTGCGACCGGGGCTGCTTTTGATAAAAACAGGGCAAGAAAAAAAGTTGGTATCCCGCATGACTGTTTTTGTCTGGGATTTATTGGGAACATATATAACAGATATGATTTTAGTACAACATTTCAAGCAATAACCAAGTGCCATGATGCCCTCCCCCATCTTCACTTTGTAGTCATTGGTGATGGGCCGATCAGGAGTGAATTAGACAGAGAAATAAATAAGTTGGGATTGGAAAATAAAATTATTTTTACCGGATATATACAGCAGGAGGAATTTGGAAGAATTTTACCAGCAATTGATATCGGCCTATTGCTGTTAACTGAAAAAGATGCAACACGTTACGGCCCTGTGACTACAAAATTGTCAACTTATGCTTATTACAAGTTGCCGGTTATTACGGCTGGATTTTCCCTGCAAGGCTATCCGGATGAACTTATCAGGGCTTTGTACTTAATTCCCCCTGGAGATACTAAAGCGCTGGCGGATATGATAATTTGGCTATATCGCCACCCCGAAGAAAGATACCGGAATGCAAAAGTTCTTCATGAGTTTGTAATGCACAAGCTAACCTGGGATGCAGTTGTAAGAAATATCCTTGAAATAATGAAAACTGACAGTATTACAACCGATGGAGGCTAAGTGGATTCAGAAACAAGTAAAAAGGAAGTCGAGAATAAAGAGATTTTCGAAAGATACCACGAAATATTTTATAAAGAACTGCATGGGTGGAGAGATTATGAATTAACCAGTGCTGGATTCACAGAATGATATTATGACTTAATTATTGAGAAAGGCTTACAGGATAATCATTAATGTGCGGAATTGCCGGCATAATTGATCCTTTTGCTCCGGTCGATCAGATCAGAGAACGCTTAACCCCCATGCTGCAATCCCTGAAGCATCGGGGTCCTGATGCTGAAGGGATGTTTCTGGATCAGGGGATCGGATTAGTCCATGCCCGTCTGTCCATCATCGATCTGGCCGGCGGCGTTCAACCCCTGACGAATGAGGATGAAACGGTTCACCTCGTTGTAAACGGCGAGATTTACAACTATCCCTATCTGCGAGAAGATCTGATCAAGCGCGGACACACTTTTCGGACGCAAAGCGATTCCGAGGTCATCGTCCATCTGTACGAGGATTTCAAGGAAAACTGCACGGATTTCCTGGAGGGGATGTTTGCTTTCGCAATATGGGATCACCCGAAAAAAAGCCTTTTATTGGCCCGTGACCGCTTTGGAATCAAACCACTCTATCTTGCCGTCTCAGACGATCAAGTCCTTTTTGCATCGGAACTGACCGCAATCCTGAAGGCGCGGCGGAAACCGGCCGGGATCGATATCCACTCTCTTTACAAATATCTGGCCTTCGGCTATGTCCCGGCACCGGCGAGTATCATCCGGGGAATCGATAAACTCCGCCCCGCCCAAAGGGTTCACATTCAAGATGGGCGGATACACCGGGTGACCTACTGGCAACCACAACCTGTCGCTATTCCCAACAGCCGGAACAGGGCATTGCAGGAGCTGGGAGAACTCACCAATGCCAGCGTACAGACACATCTCCTGTCCGATGTTCCCGTCGCGGCGTTCCTGTCTGGAGGCGTCGATTCCTCCACCGTCGCGGCCACGGCGCAAAAACATCAACCGATGACGACCCTCTGTGTTTCTTTTCCCGGAACAGGCGTGGATGAGGCCCCTATTGCTCATCGGGTAGCTGATCATCTTGGAACGAAACATATTGAACTTGCAATAGATCTTGATCCGCTGGCATTACTTCAGGACGTCGTTGCTTTTATGGACGAACCCTTTGCCGATTCCTCGGCACTGCCCACATTCACCCTCTGCCGCGCAGCAAGAGGCGTTGCCAAAGTGGTCCTCTCGGGGGACGGTGGCGATGAAGTGTTCGGCGGATATACCGGTCGTTACCGCGTTGCCGCCATGAAGGCATTGCTTCCCCATCCGGCGTTTATTGCCGAAATTCTCCAATTACTTCCGCCCTGGCGATCAGGGAGACGTTCCTCTTTACCCGACATGCTCTCGCTTGCAGAAATGAGCGATGAGGAAAGGTATATTATGGAACGGCAGATCACCACGGCATCCGACCGCAGAGCGCTCTTTGACAACCCGAATATTGAAGCGGAAGACTCCCTCCGGAGCATTGCCACGGCGGAACTTGCCGTAGTCGCCCACCGGCATCCCGTTCATCGGGCGCTCTGGATGGATATGAGAACATCACTGCCCGATGATATGCTGACCAAGGTTGACCGAATGAGCATGGCCCATGGATTGGAAGTCCGGGTGCCTTTCCTGGATCGCCGTCTTGTGGAATTTGCCTTTTCGCTCCCGCCATCGTGGCTGGTCAGTCCTCTCCCTGTAGAAGGAAAGCGGTTGCTTCGGAAGTTTGCCGAACCTCTTTTGCCCGCCGGTATTTTAGGCCGTCCCAAACAGGGATTCGTTGTTCCTCTGAATGCATGGCTCCGGAATGCCTTCCTTCCTCTTTTCGATGAACTATGCGCTGACGGATCGACCAGAATCTTTCATTATCTGAATCGCACAGTTATTCAGGATATCCGAAACCGCCCTCTAGCGGAGCAACCAAGAGAAGACCTCTATGCCCTCCTCTTTCTGGAATTGTGGCTCAGAAAAATGGGCCTGTGAACGAATGAAATCGCCTATGGGACAACCATGAGAATCCTAATCGACGCCAATCCCGTGATTCACGGCGAAAGGGCTGTACAGCGCAACTCAAGGAACCTGATTGATCACCTCGTCAGGCGTGACTCTGATATCGAATATATCCTGTTTTATCACGACTGGCGCGGAAACCGAAATCCACGGATCGCTCTCCCGACAGGCGGAATTCATCGTGAATTCGTTTGCCGGCTGCCGGGAGAGCTTCTCGAATGGTCGTGGCGCCATTATTCCTGGCCTGCCGTCGAATCACTGGTGGGGTCGGTGGACCTCGTTTATGGCACCGATCTCATCTTCCCCCCAGCCCGGAGATCGCTTACGATGAGCACCCTCCGTGGTATTGTCTACTTGGCTGCACCGGAGCTGACATCGCCCGGCCATGCAGAATCTCTAAGTCGGGCACTGGATTATGCCATGAGGGAGAGCGATTATTATCTTGCGGTTTCTGAACAGACAAAAAGGGATTTCATGAACTACCTCAATCTACCGGAGGACCGCATTCGGGTATCGCCCCATGGTGTAGACCCCCACATGCACCGCGTGGAAGACCGGGGGGTTGTTCGATCTGTCCTCCAGGAACGCTTCCAGTTAATAAAACCCTACCTGCTTTATGTGGGGGCCATTTCCCATAACAAGAATATCCTCCGGTTGGTGGAGGCATTTGCCTTGATCAGCACGGAATTTCCGGATCTGACGCTTGTCCTGGCCGGACCATTTGAGAATGCCTATGACGAAGCCGTTCGGTATGTAAAAGAAAAAGGCCTCGAAGACAGTGTCCGTTTTCTCGGCCCCGTTTCGCCGGAGGGCGACGACATCAATCATCTTTATAATGGCGCTGAGGTCTTGATCCATCCGTCTCTTTATGAGGGGTGGGTGGCTCCGCCGGTAGAGGCTATGGCCTGTGGAATTCCTGTGGTCGCCTCGAACGCATCCTCCATTCCAGAAACCTGCGGGGGCGCCGCATTATTGGTTGATCCCCTTAATATCGAGTCGATTGCACAAGGTATCCGGGAGGTGCTCGACGACCGTCCTATTCGAAAATCCCTTATTGAAAGTGGATTTCGCAGGGTGAAAGAATGCCAATGGTCCGATTCGGCGGCTCGACTTGAAGGAATCTTCAGGGAACTGATCCAGTCAGGAAAACATCACAGAGGGAATTATGAAAGACCAACCGGACAATTTTAAGCTCTACGGAGACTTGTTTTGGGATGAGCTTCACCAAGGGCTCGATTTTGAACTAACCGCCAAGGGCTATGAGGAATGGTATTATGATTGCCTGCCCGGGGACAAGGATACGCCCATTTTGGATATAGGATGCGGAAGCGGAGAATTCCTCTATTTTCTACAGTCCTCCGGTTACACACGGATGGAGGGAATCGATCTCTCCGCTCAGCAGGTGGAATGTGCACGGAAAAGGCTCACCTGTCCGATCCACCACGGAGAGGTGGATGCATTTCTCCAGAATCGCCAGGGTTACTATTCCATGATTACATTGAATGACGTCCTTGAACATATTCCTAAGAATGACCTTGTTTCATTTTTAACTATTCTTCGTTATGGCCTTATGAGAAAAGAGGCGGCTCTTGTGGTTAATGTACCGCAAGCCGCTAGTCTTACCTCCCTTTATAACCGCCATAACGATTTCACACACCAGCTCATTTTTACAGAAATGAGTCTAAAATATGTGCTTCAAATGGCTGGTTTTTCTGAGGTGCGTTTTGTGCCTGAGCGATGGCCCATCAAATGGACGCCGCGTCATCTGGCCTATCGGCTAGTGCGTTGGATCTGGTTCAAAATTTTAAAACTGATCTACTTCGTCGAGCTTCCCGGCCAGCCGCATCCCCGTTCATTTCAGGTGAGATTGGTAGCCGTGGCCAAACCATGAAGATCGCAATTGACGCCTACCATACCCTTTACCCATCCGGGGGGATTGCCAGATACAGCAGGGGACTGATCACCGCTTTGTTGGAAGCAGCCCCCAGGGAAGAGATGGTCCTTTTTGTTAACCGTTTCCGTGGAAAAGGGCGGCTCTGGAACCCCGAAATGGAAAACATCTCCACCCGGGAAATCCTGCTCCCAAGACAGCTCCTCCAGGGAATTTGGGACATGATCGAATGGCCGCCCATCGAATTTTTTACCGGCGCCATCGATATCTTTCATGGCCTCCATTTCGTCCTTCCTCCGGCCAAAAAAGCGAAAAAGGTCCTCACGGTACACGATCTCACGTATCTCCGATTCCCCCACTACTTTACTAACAGGGATCTTAATGAACGTGGCTATCGCCATGAGCTTCCCGGAGGGCTGGCCAAAGCCGACGCCGTTATCGCGGTTTCGTCCAGGACCCGGGACGATCTTGTCGAACTGATGAAAATTCCGGAAGATAGAATCCGTGTGATTCATGAGGGTGTGGATTCCCTTTTCCTTGCCTTCACCGAAGATGAAAAAAGTGCCGCCTTGAGAAGACAATATGACCTTAACAGTTCTTATTTCATATTTCTCGTAGGAACGCCGGAACCCCGAAAGAATCTCAAGCGAACCGTCGATGCCGTCATGAAGGCCTCACCGGATATGCCGCTTGTCATGGTCGGTCCACCGGAACCCTTACGGAAATTGCTGGGACAAGCAACAGGCAAGCTGCTTTTCCCCGGCATCGTCCCGGATGACCATCTTCCCGCACTCCTTTCCGGAGCCTTGATTTCCCTTTATCCCAGCCTCTATGAAGGTTTCGGTCTCCCCGTTCTGGAATCCATGGCATGTGGGGTGCCTGTCATTACCTCGAATCGAGGTTCCCTTCCTGAAATAGCTGGAGGGGCTGCAATCTTAGTAGACCCAGAAGATGTGGACAGTATTTCTGGCGCTATTTCAGGACTTATGAAAGACGAATCGCTTCAAAATCATTTGAAGGTCATGGGTAAGAAACGCGCTTCCGAATTCACCTGGCAAAAAACTGCGAAAGAGACATTGTCTCTATATAGGGAGCTTGTCTGATGTGTGGCATTTGCGGATACGTAGGTACCCCAGTTGACGTCCCGACACTCAAGATGATGGTCCAATCTCTCAGTCATCGCGGGCCTGATGATTCCGGATACTGGACGAATAACATAGTAGCTCTTGGACACACACGACTTGCTGTCATCGATCTTACTGAAGCTGCAAGCCAGCCCATGAGTACCCAGGATGGCCGATATATAGTGGTCTTCAATGGTGAAATCTACAATTACCGCGAACTGCGCTGCGAATTGCATAAAGACGGCGAAATCTTTCAATCTGCCTCTGATACAGAGGTAATCCTGTTAGGGTATCGTAAATGGGGCAAGCAAGTTCTTGAAAGACTTCGGGGAATGTTTGCTTTTGCCATCTGGGATGATTGTTGTCGGGAACTCTTTCTTGCTCGCGACCGCATAGGAATAAAACCCTTGTTCTATGCTCCCTTGACAAATGGCTTGGTTTTTGCCTCAGAAATCAAGGCCGTATTGGCACACCCCAGGCTTAGCCGAGAGATGAGTCCCTCAGCGGTAGATTCTTATCTGGAAATGGGCTATGTACCAGGCCCGGATACAATCTTCTGCGGTGTTCGGGTACTAATGCCAGGCTGCTGGCTGGAATTTAAAGGGGAAACATACAAAACAGGCCAATATTGGACCCCGGATTTTTCCAGTCCACCTTTTAAAGGAAGCGAGGAAGACTTTGTTGAAGAATTAGACGAGAAACTCAATGACGCTGTCAGGAGTCACCTGGTTGCGGATGTGCCGGTCGGGGCTTTTCTCTCTGGTGGAATGGATTCCAGCTTAGTCACTGCCATTGCTCAAAGGCACAAGGAAGATCCGATCCATACCTTTACAATTGGGTTTTCCGGTGGAGGCGATGAACGGGCATTCGCCAGAACCGTTGCCAAACACATCGGTTCAAATCACCATGAAAGTCTGGTAACCCCCGATATTGTCCGTCAACTGCCTCGTTTGATAACGCATCTGGAACAACCGCTTTTTGACAATTCGATATTGCCTACTTTTCTTGTTTCACAGCTTGCTCGAGAAAAGGTGAAGGTGGTTCTGTCGGGAGATGGAGGAGACGAACCATTTGCTGGTTATGATTGGACACGCTTTGCATTGGCTTTGCCTAACCTTCCTATAAAATGGTGTCCCCCGGGTTGGCAATGGGCATATAGAAGCGGCTTGTCCGGTTTATTGAAGAGATTAGTTTACGATATTGCAAATAATAGAAACGCTCGATACCTGCGTCGTATTACTGTTTCCAAGGCTTTGAGACACTGGCTTTACACACCTGAATTCCTTGAACAAATCCGTGATGATCCATTGAAAGATATGGAGAATATCTTACGTATCGCGCCAGTGCATGACGAACGGGATCGCTTTCTCTATGCTGATCTTTGTGCTTATCTGCCGGAGGATGTACTATTCAAGGTGGATCGGATGAGCATGGCTAATTCCCTTGAGGTTCGAGTGCCTCTGCTGGACCATCATTTCCTGGAATGGGCTTTGCGGCTACCGTTTTCCATGCGGTATCGCCGTGGTCATGGGAAGTATTTGCTCCGCAAGTTGGCAGTCCGTTATTTGCCCCCTGTTATCCTCAAACCGAGAAAACAGGGCTTTACTGTGCCTATTGGCCGTTGGCTCCATGGCGAACTGGGAGATGTGGTTGCAGAATTATTTTCATCAGAAAGATTTAAACTTAGAAGTATTGTGCGACCAGAGGCAGCTCTAGAATTGCTGGCGATGCACAGAAGCAGGCGTTATGAATTGGGTCACCGTATCTGGAGCCTTGTAATTTTAGAAGTATGGGCAAGGGTGTGGTTGGATGGGCAGGATGCAGAGCAATGTCTCTCTACACTTCCTTTTTCATCTTAACTTGCCTGAGACGTTACACTATTGTTTGTTAACATTTTGTTTTTTATCACATTCCGGTATTTCAAACTGAAGAAAATGTTCTATCTTTTAAAAAAGTCGATATAATAGCCTAAGGTGGAAATAGGATGGGACAATACGTTTTCCCACGCATACGTAAGTGGCTTAAGCCGCCGCATCCCACATGGCAATCTAAGGCGAGTAGAAATCGGGTATTCCAGTTCCTGTGCAAAGAGCAGGTTAGATCGCCAGATGGGTTAAGGCTAAATGTCGGTTCGGCGTCCCGATGTTTTGATATTAAAACGTTGAATCTCGATATCATTATTAAAGAAGGGGTAGATATTCAGGGAGATTTGTTGTGTCTTCCAATGAAAGATGAAAGCGTGGATACCATAGTATGTACCGGTGTGCTTGAGCATGTTGCCGATCCCTATCAGGCTGTACAGGAAATTTACAGAATTCTTAAATTCGGGGGAAGCGTTTTCATGGAGACACCTTTCATGCAGACAGTCCATGCCTCGCCAAAAGATTTTTATCGTTGGACACCTGATGGGCTACGGCAATTGATGGGTTCGTTTGATATCTTGGAACTTCATATAGTAGCGGGGCCTGCTTCAGCCTTTGCCTGGCAATTTCAGGAGACAATGGCCATGTTGTTTAGTATGAATAATGAGATTCTATATAAAATTGGGCTAAGGATTTTCGGATGGCTGGCGATTCCGGTTTCATGGTTGGATATACTGCTGGAGAAGAAACAAATGGCATGGCATGCCGCCTCAGGCTTTGCCCTTGTAGCTGTGAAATATCCTATGAGGACAGTGGGAGGGGAAAAACACATTGCAGGACATTGAGATTCGTTTTCAATCAGGCCAGTGGTTACCAGCGGATAGAGTCAAACGTCCGTTTGTCAAGTATACCAATCCAATGATTTCGCATGGTGAGTTTTGGCATTACTCGCCTGACAATATACAGCCAGAGGTTTCTATAATCATTCCCACTTTCGATGCCTATCGTGGTGGTTATTTTCTCAAATTGCTTGGCCAGATAAACAACCAGAATTTTTCACAGTTTGAGATTATCGTAGTGCGATCTGATCCCCGGCAGGGACGCGCGATCAATATTGGTGCTGCATTGGCTAAGGGGAAATACCTCTTAACCCTGGATGATGATACTGCGCTGCCTGATCCGGAGACCTTTAGTAAATTAGTGACGGTTATGGAGAAGCATCCTGAAATAGGAATGGCAGGGGGAAACAATGTTATTCCGAAAGAAGCAAGCCCATTCGTGCGGCGTGTGATGAAGCAAATTCCACGGCGTTCATGGAAGCCTGTTCAAGAGATTACCGACTCAGACCTTGCCGAGCATCCCTGCATGATTATGCGCACAGAGGAATTCAAGGAAGTGGGCGGCGAGAATGAATTGATCCCCAGGGGCTTAGATCCATACCTGCGTGAAGAGTTCCGTAAGCTGGGCAAACGGGTTGTAGTTGTGCCCGAAGTTGTTTATCATCATTTGCCACCGAATAATTTAAACAAACTGTTGCGCCAGTTCTATCGAAATGGCAGACAGGCTGCCTATACCAATCGCAACTTTTCACAATGGATAATTGAAACACCGTCAAAACATGGTTCGTTCAGAAACAGGCTGCCGCTCTGCATGCGGATTTTTCGCTTTCCTCTGCGGTTGTTACGAGCCCTGATGACTATAAAGCCCATCTGGGTTCTGTGTGAGGTGGCTTATGCCATGGGATTTTCATATGAATTTTTTACTAACAAATCGAACGAACGACAAACTTAAAATGCATTTTTAAAACCAAAAGGCTAATTACTTTGAAACTTTTAAGTGAATGCCCTCTGTGTAAATCGAAAAAGATTGGAAAATATGGCAAGAAAGTTTTAACTAAACGATTCAAACCTAAAAATGCTATAGATGCAGAGGACCAATTTCTCCTAGAACGGCTTAAAAAAAATACCTTAGCTCGTTCCATCTGCCTATGTCGCTCATGTTATTTACTTTTCCAGAATCCCACATATAATCAGGTTGACTTAAAAAATCTCTACAACAAATCTAAACCTGGAATTATTAGATACTATGAGTCTGTGGGATTAACCACTGAAAATCTATGGGCATCAACAGTCTCACAAAAAAATTTGGCTGAAAGGCAGAGTCGGTATGCAAATGAAATTATTAATCGTGGAGGAACAAAAATTCTAGATTATGGTGGAGATTCTGGAATTAATTTACTTCATTGTTCTCTAAATGACACTGAAAGGTATGTTTACGATTTTGGGCAGGACAGCCTACCTGAAAATGGAATTCACCAGATAAAGAGTTTAAATGTCGATCATCGTTTTAATTTCATGCTTCATACGCACGTGCTTGAACATGAACCTGATCCTCAATTTTCTCTAAGTAAACTTCGTCACTTAATTAGTCCAGAGGGGGCTCTCTTATTGGAAGTTCCGTTTGAGTATGCAGAGCGTCTTTTAATACGACGGCCTGGCGCAGTTTGGCATGTTAACTACTTTAACCGTAAGTCAATTATAGAATTAGCAGAAAGAACCGGTTGGTTCTGTGAGACTATTAAAATCAAAAACCTACCTTATGGCCATATTTCCACAAACTGTATCATTGCAATTTTAAGACCTGCATTCAAAGGATTAAAAAGAAAAAGATCCCTTGAAAATATACAAATAGTATATGACATAATACTAAGCCTTTTCATGAGATTAATTTATGACCAGTTCCATGCATAGATTTTGACCTTGTCAAAAGTATTGTCAGAGTGAAAATTTACAAAAGGACGACTAATGTTACTTTCAGTCATTATTCCCGTCTATAATAAAAAGGATACCATAAAAGAAGTAATTGAGAAGATTATTTTGAAAGATATTTTGCTAAGCAAGTGAAGGAATAAACTTGACAGATGAGGCCACCTAAAATAGAACGTAGTTACAATATCTTTGCAAGGGAGAACAAGAAATGGAAACAGTCGGTGTGAGACAATTGAAGGAAAATTTGAGTCGTTACCTGAAAAAGGTAAGGAGTGGGGAAAGAATCGTCGTCACAGACAGGAAAAAGGAGGTGGCCATCATTGTCCCTTGCGGTGTGGAAACTGATGAAGAAAAGGTACTTCAATTAATCCAACGGGACATTGTTTATTGGTCTGGAAAGAAGCCCCTGGGAATTCCATCTCGGATCCCTTCAAGAGGCAAGAGCGTCTCTGAAGCCGTTCTCGAAGATAGAAGGTAGCCAGTGATCATTTATCTTGATACGAGTAGCCTGGTAAAATTGTATGTTGAAGAGGAAGATTCTTCGAAGGTTGCTAACCTGCTGAGATCTTCCAAAATAACAGCCACCTCTCTGGTTGCGTATGCCGAAGCAATATCTGCCTTTGCCCGCAGATTCAGAGAAAAGGCGTTCACAGAGCGTGAATATACGCAGCTAGTTTCATTTTTTAATGAAGATTGGGACAATTATATGGTTTTTAAGATCACCATAAAACTGGTACGTCTGGCCGGTGATTTGGCGGAAAAACATGGCTTGAGGGGTTTTTATGCAATCTCAGCCTTAAGTCTACGTCAGGAGTTATTAGATACCATTGTATTTTAATGTTCCGATCAAAGACTTCAAATCGCTTCGCAGCTTGAAAACCTGCATCAGCCAGAATAGTACAACAAACCAAGCCAAAATTTTTGTCCTGCGTTACATGTTGATGCCACGGAAAAGATGTTTTCAGAAAGCTGATCCAGATCAAAGCTATGAAAGAGATACCTATTTTACTTTATCAAAATATAGGGGATTACCCTGAGGACATGATGGAAGATGGCATTTCGCCGAGAAGTTTTGAACGGCAAATGAGCTTTCTTTCGACAAATGGTTATAGGGTTGTTAGTTTGAACCAGGCTATAGATCATTTTAATGCTCGGGTTAAGTTAGATACAAGATCCCTGGCGATCACGATTGATGGTGGTTATAGGGACGCCTTTTGTAATGTACTTCCTGTATTGAAAAAGCATAACTTCCATGCCACATTTTTTATCGCGCCCGAATATATCGGCAAGGAAAGGGCAATCGAGGGGAACCCAATCAAGTGTTTGAGCTGGGAGGAAGTGCACGAACTTGTTCTCAGCGGCATGGGAATAGGTCTTCTAGCCTATGAGGGGAAAGGAATCAAGAATCAATACGATGAACAATCCATAAAAGAGAGCATTTCTAAGTCATTGGGGCTTATGAGGAGTAATTTTGATACTCAAATCAAATATTGCGCCTTCAAGGAGGGCCTCCCCGGAAAATCCTTATGGAATTTTCTTCAAACCCTTGGTTTTCAGGCAGTTCTTACACAGTGTCCAACAAATCAACGACCAAGTCCGGCCGGCATCGGTCGAATACAGATTGACGATGATGATCATAATATATTCCTTACAAAAATTTCAAATATTTACCTATTATTCAAAGATAAACGTGCCTGGAAATATATTCGTAAGTACAAAATCGATCGAGTGGCGCATCGAATATCCGAAGCGTGGAACTGGATTAGAGGGGAGGCTTTTCCTTAATCCAGCTTTTGCCCTTGACATTGTCAGTTATGTCTATATAGTTGATCATAAAAAAGGTCACTTAGGAGGTTATATGGAAGGTACCATTGTAAGTATTGCAGAAGGGAAAAAAGGTTTTAGTCGATTAATCCATAATGCTGTTGAAAAGAAAGAGGAAGTCATT
>JACQWO010000084.1 GCA_016209225.1 Desulfobacterales bacterium | reverse complement strand
AGTCGAGTTACGGTCTTGCCCGATGGAAAGGTAAGGAAATGTATGGGATAGATCGCCTTGCCATTTACCCTTCATACTGGTCTGAGGTCAAGGGTGGAAAGCTTGTTTATATAGGTGAATCAGAAGCAAAACTTATCCCGATGATTAAGTAGACTTCACCCTCCCCCTTTTCCAATCTCTACAAACTTGCCTTGGAGAGGGGGGGGGTATTGTTTAACTTTACAGGAAGAAAATACTAATGAGTTCAACTACCTTACATTATCTTATTTTGAATGGTTTGACTGTAGGGTTGATTTATATGCTGATTGCCCTCGGCCTGACTTTGATATTCGGGGTCATGGATATTCTTAACTTTTCCCATGGTGAAGTATACATGCTGGGGGCATTCTCTACTTACTATTTTTCTTATGTATATGGCTTTAATTACTTTATTGCAGTCTTGTTTTCTGTAATTTTAATAGGGTCATTTGGTATAGTTATAGACAGATTGCTTTTAAAACCTGTCAAGCGCGAACTATTACCCAGTGCCATAGTAACATTAGGTCTTATTATGCTACTCCAGTCGTCTGCTTTGATATGCTTTGGAGCAGATGAAAAGGCTATCCCATTTCCCATCTCCGGTATCATAACCTTTATGGGGGTTAGAATTTCAGCAACAAGGCTTATGGTTTCCCTTGTATGTATAGGGCTTGTGGTAGCCCTACTACTTTTTGTTAAATTTACTAAAACAGGTCAGTCTATGCTGGCAGTAGCACAGGACAGAGAAATAGCCGTTTCTTTGGGAATAAATACTGACCGTACATCTTCTCTATGTATGGCGATAGGGTGTGCCCTTGCTGCAGCAGCAGGATCCCTCATGGGCCCGCTTTTATCCGTACATCCCTATATGGGGATGTCACCGCTGTTGAAATCCTTTATAATAGTGGTACTGGGTGGCCTTGGCAGTATTATCGGCACTGTTATAGCAGCCCTTATCCTGGGATTTGTAGACAGCTTTGTCACCTTTTTCTATGATGCCTCAATGGCCAGTATATTAGGTTTCGCAATAGTGATTTTAATCCTATTGATAAAACCGTCAGGGTTGATGGGCAATGTCCAAAAATAGTCTTTTGAGATTCTGCTATCTCATCCTTCTGATCCTGTTTTTCTTTTCTATCCCTTTATTTGTAAAAGACCCCTATTACCTTCATGTCATCATAATGATGGGTCTTTATATTGTCCTTACCCTTGGACTCCGCTTGATATTGATCTCAGGACACATCTCGATAGCCCATGCCGGATTCATGGGGATAGGGGCTTACACCTCTGCCCTGTTGGTTGTGAAACTGGGATTTTCCTTTTGGATAGCCATATTTTTGTCGGGTCTGTCTTCAGCTATATTTGCTATGGCCATTGGACGTCTTATCCTGAAAGTTACCGGGATTTATTTCGGGATCATTACCATGGCGCTGGGAGAGATACTGAGACTTGTCTGGACCAGGTGGAAGGATTTATTTGGCGGTGCTACCGGTATACTCAATATCCCTCCGCCCAACCCCATCCATATCCCTGGAATTATCCAGATAGATTTTACATCTAAGGTACACTACTACTATTTAGCCCTTATAATTGTTCTCCTCACAATTTATATCCTGCACAGGATAGACAAGTCGAGATTTGGTATGACGCTTTTGGCACTTAACAATAAAGAGCTTCTGGCCGAATCCACGGGTGTCAACACTATGTTGTACAAGAATATCGCCTTTGGCATAGCCTGTTTTTTTGCCGGAGTTGCGGGGAGCTTTTATGCCCATTATTTTTACTATATATGCCCTTACGATTTTACTTTTAGTCAGTCTTTGGAAATCATACTGTACACAGTATTTGGAGGTGTGAGGAGTATTGCCGGGCCAATCATAGGGGCGTCTTTTCTGACGGTCTTAATGGAGGCTTCACATCTGGCAGAGGAGTATAGACCCATGATATTTGGTCTGGCATTAATAATAGTTATGATATTTATGCCTGGTGGTCTTATAGATTTGGGGCAAAGGCTAAAGGGCATAAAGAAGGTTTTGATAGGAGAGAGGACGAAGGGATGACCCTCCTGGAGGTTGAAAATCTTACAAAACACTTTGGAGGCTTAACGGCTGTTAACCAGTTGGGTTTCTCGGTTTACTCAGGTGAGATATTAGGACTGATAGGCCCTAACGGTGCAGGGAAAACCACGGTTTTCAACCTGATAAGCGGAGTTCTTCACCCTTCTAAAGGAAGCATAAAATTCAAAGGGGAAGAGGTTTGTTCCTTGAAACCCTACAAGATAGCGAGAAAGGGTATAGTTCGAACCTTTCAGTTGACGAACCTATTTACCGAGTTGAGTGTTGCCCAGAATGTCCTTATCGGCTGCCATTTGAAGTCCAGAATGAATTTTTTCAAGAAACTCCTCTGTAGTTCGTCCATCTGTGGAACAGATGGAGACATATTGAAGGGGGCTTTGGATACAATTGACTTTATGGGGTTGTCTGATGTGGTGAATGAACCGGCAGGGAATCTCCCTGTAGGATCTCAGAGGTGTCTTAGCATCGCTATGGCGTTGGCAGCTGGTCCTGAACTTATATTGCTAGATGAGCCGTTTACAGGCATGAACATGGAAGAGATCAACGTTTTGATGGGTCGATTAGAAGAGTTGGTGGAAAAAGGGATCACGATCCTTCTGGTGGAGCATAACATGAAGGCCGTCATGAATCTTTGCCATCGGATAGTAGTTATGAACCATGGGAAAAAACTAACTGAAGGCTCACCTGAGGAAGTAAAGAGAGATAGAGATGTTATTACAGCCTACCTTGGCGAAGGATAAAACTTTGCTTAAGATAGAAAACGTAAGTATATCTTATGGAAAGGTAAAGGTGGTAAAATCCCTTTCTATAGAGGTGAGACATGGTGAAATTGTTGCAGTTATAGGGTCAAATGGGGCAGGTAAAAGCACACTGTTGAGGACTATATCGGGGTTTAAATCTCCAGGTAACGGTGAGATATGGTTTGATAATGAGAGGATAGATTCCGATCTGCCTCAGAATATAGTCAGGAGAGGGATCGCTCATATCCTTGAAGGAAGAAAGGTTTTCCCTCAAATGACAACCATAGAAAATCTGAAGATGGGTGCTTTTTTGCGGAAAGACAAAAAGGAGATCAAGAATGATCTGGAAAGGGTTTTCAAACACTTTCCAGTGTTAAAGGAGAGACAAAAACAGCGGGCAGGAAGCCTGAGCGGGGGGGAACGGCAGATGGTTGCCCTGGGTCGGGCATTGATGGGGAAACCAAAGCTGCTTCTACTAGATGAGCCGTCTTTGGGGCTATCGCCCATTATGGCTCAAGAGATGGCTGAAATTGTTGCCGAGATTAACAGGGAAGGGGTGAGCATAATTCTGGTTGATCAGAATGCCCGCCTCGCCTTAAATTATTGTCACAAGGGATACGTAATGGAGATGGGAGAGGTTGTTCTTCAAGGCACCCCAGAAGAGCTTCTTTATAATGAGGATGTAAAGAAGGCTTATTTGGGGGTTTAGTGTGGTGGGGTAGGGGAAGTGGGCAACAGTCCATTAAGATGCGGCCCATTAGAGACTAAAGGCAAAGTTTCGATAATCGGTATTGTTGGATATCCAGATCGAGAAAATAGCAACCGACTATTCTAAACCTTACCAAAATTTTGTTCCTAAATGTCTGCATATCCAATCCAAGGCTGAGACATTTACCATAGAGGGTTACAATAGTTTGTTTCGTCACTTTCTTGCAAGGATGCGAAGAAAATCGAAATGCTACAGCAAAAGCAAGGAAATGCTTAAATACTCTGTCATTCTTTTAATGCTAAAATGGAACTGTGGCCCGCAAGATATACTATATTAACAGTACCGTTTTTTCTTAGTCAGTTTCTTCTATGAGGAGACCATCTGATGGTAAATCAAATGTCATATGAGGAGTTGGAACGACGCTTCAGAGAATTGGAGGAAGAAGCGGCCAGTAACGCTTGCCTGAAGGAGCAGTTGCAGATTGCCTACCGGGAACTCGAAAAAAAAGAACTGCAGATAGAGGAATGTTTTATCAAGTCGAATGCCTTGGTCGTGGAAAAGGAACTTGCCCGCATAGAACTCAATCAGATATTTAATACGTCCTCAGACGGAATGTGGATTGTGGACAATCAATTCAACGTGATCAAGATCAACCATGTGCTTAGCCAGCTTCTTGGCAAAAACACAAGCGATGCCGTCGGCCACAAGTGTTATGACCTATTCGGGGGTTCCCTGTGTCGTCGAAGAGACGAATGTCCGATGCAACTGATACTGAAAGGCAAGAAAGAAGTTGAATACGATATAGAGAGGAACTCAGGGAACGCTACCAATTTTTTCATCCTGACTGCCACACTCTTTAGGGACCTTGACGGTGAGATCATCGGTCTGATAGAGGGTTTTAAAGATATCACCGAACGAAAAAAGATAGAGGAGGAGTTGCAAAAGGCAAATCACAAACTGCAGCGTCTTACCGTCATTGATGGCTTGACGCAGATAGCCAACCGGCGGCGATTCGACGAATACTTACAAGAAGAGTGGTTTCGGATGGCAAGGGAAAAAAAGCCGCTATCGCTTATCATGTGCGATATTGATTGCTTCAAATTGTATAATGACAATTACGGACATCTTTTGGGTGACGATTGCTTGCGCTCAGTATCAAGGGTGATAAATGATTGTTCCAAGAGGCCTGGCGATTTGGCCGCGCGTTTCGGCGGGGAGGAATTTGCCGTTATTTTGCCGGATACGGATAACGAAGGTGCCGTTCACGTAGCGGAAGATATCCGCGTAAAGGTCCAGGAGCTCATGATAGTCCATGCGTTCTCCCCTGTCCATCGATACGTGACCCTGAGTTTGGGCGTATCTAGTGTTGTTCCTGAAGATATTTCCAATCCTCAAACACTTGTGGAGAGAGCGGACATTGCGCTTTACGAGGCCAAGCGAGCAGGCCGCAATCGAGTGTTTTCGAAAGCCCTCTGAGACCCATCTGATCTGTGGAGCGTCATCCGCGTTCATTAGAGAGAATGGGGGAATGTTCTTCCCTTTTTATCGCTTTTCCATGCCTTTCGGTCTCAGGAACGTGAATATTTGGCCTATTTAGGGGTTTAGTCGCTATTTTTTTGGGTGAAAAAGTCCTTGACAACAAATTATCAATATGTTAGAGGATTGACTGAATGCTCATTCAGTTTAATCCTTTTATCTTCATAAAGCCTACTTATGTTTAATTAAGTATAAGTAGGTTGTTTAATTATGTCTAAAGAGGTGGAATCTATTCCAAAAATCCTCCTATATGCAATATCTTGGCATTTCTCTTTCGATAAGAAACTATATCCATTTAACATAAAAACCTTTTTACGGTGTCCTACAGTATAAAAGGGATAAGGAGATAAACGATATGCCAATTGATTACCTTCCCATCTTTGCTTTTCTGGTAATTGCCATACTCTTTGCCGTAGTTACAATAGCTCTGTCTTCTATAATCGGGACAAAGAAACCTATCCCCCAGAAAATGATGCCCTATGAGTGTGGAGTAGACCCTATAGGGAGTGCCAGAAGGAGATTCTCTGTTAAATTCTATATTATAGCTATGCTGTTTATAATCTTCGATATTGAGGCGGTTTTTCTATATCCCTGGGCAGTGATATTCAAGGATATGGGAACCTTTGGTTTTATTGAAATGGGGGTATTTATTGTTATATTGTTTGTTGGTCTTATCTATGCGTGGAAAAAAGGAGCTTTAGAATGGGAATAGAGGATCATCTGGGAAACAATATTATTACGACTACCTTAGAAAAACTCGTTAATTGGGGCAGGAGGTCATCTTTGTGGCCAGCAGGTTTTGGTTTGGCATGTTGTGCCATCGAGATGATTATAGCTGCTTCTGCACGGTACGACTTGGCCAGATTTGGTTCTGAGGTTTTTAGACCTTCGCCTCGGCAGGCGGATTTGATGATTGTAGCAGGAACGGTGACTAAGAAGATGCTCCCCCCAGTTATCAGAATCTATGAGCAGATGGTAGAACCCAAATGGGTTATTGCCATGGGGGCATGTGCCTGCTCCGGGGGTATCTTTAATACCTATTCTGTAGTACAGGGTATTGATCAGTACCTACCGGTTGATGTTTATATACCAGGTTGTCCACCAAGGCCAGAGGCCCTTATTTATGGTATTATGAAACTACAGCAAAAGATAGATAAGGAAAAACTCAATAGGTCGATTATTAATACATAGGAGTAACTATTCAGGTAGGCACAGAGGCACAGAGCACCAAAGGCACAAAGTAGCGAAAAACAACGAAACGACCCTGTTTTGCCAAAGCACTTTGTGGTGGCGGGTCGCCAAGGCGAGTCGGAGGAGTAAGCCTTTCTGCTTTGTGCCTATGTGCCTTTGCCACTTTGTGCCTGAGTAGTTACACATAGGGTTAAAAAGATGAATAAAGAAGATATTACAGTAAAGAAACTGAGGGAGCAATTCCCCGATTCGATTCTGGATGTGTCCTTTTTCAGGGATGAGACGACTTTTCTTGTCAAGAAAGAAGATATATTGCCAATCGCCAGGTTTGTTCACAGTGATGCAGATCTTTCCTACGATTTCCTGTCGGACCTTTGTTGTGTAGACTACTTGGAAAGAGAACCGAGATTTGAGATAGTTTATCATCTTTACTCCGTAAAGAACAACAAGAGAGTAAGAATAAAGGCCCCCATACCCAGTAACTATCAGGTAATTTCATCTGTTTGCTCTGTTTGGAAAACGGCTAATTGGCTGGAAAGAGAGTGTTACGATATGTACGGGATAGGTTTCGAAGGTCATCCCGACCTCAGAAGGATCCTGCTTACCGATGACTGGGAAGGACATCCTCTTCGGAAAGATTACCCTTTAAAAGGAAAATGATGGGTTAAGAGGGCTCAGGGAGTCAGGGATTCAAGTGAGATGTTAAAGCAACTCTATTCGTAGCCGTATATTTAATATGTATAGGAATTTCCTTTTTAAAGAACTTTAGGCACTTTAAACTTTAGCTCCCTTTAGGCACTTAACTTGAAGAGGTAAAAATGACAAGAACAGAAACTCTGATGATAAACATGGGTCCCCAGCACCCCAGTACCCATGGGGTACTGAGGCTTGTTCTGGAACTGGATGGAGAGGTTGTTGTCAAGGTAACTCCCCATATTGGATACCTCCACAGGGGGGTGGAAAAATTAGCGGAAAACAAAACATACCATCAGTGTATCACCCTTGTTGACAGGCTTGATTATCTGGCTGGAATGTCAAATAATCTGGCTTATGTATTGGCAGTGGAAAAGCTTTTGGACATTAAGGTTCCTGAAAGGGCACAGTATATCCGGGTAATCATGGCGGAGTTGCAGCGAATTGCCAGTCATCTCATCTGGTTGGGTACTCATGGACACGATATAGGGGCTATGACCCCCTTATTTTATGCGTTACGGGAGAGGGACGAAATCATGTTTCTCTTTGAGATGGTATGTGGTGCTCGCTTGACGCCCAGCTACCTCCGGATAGGTGGTTTGGCCTTTGATTTACCGGATGGGTTTGAAGCTAAGACAATGGAATTTATCAGGACATTTCCATCCAGGGTAGATGAATATGAGACCCTTCTCACTAAGAACAGGATCTGGATACAGAGGACGAAGGGGGTGGGAATCTTATCTAGAGAGGATGCTATTAATCTTGGTGTTTCAGGCCCAGTGATTCGAGGTTCAAATGTTAATTGGGATATAAGGAAGTCCACTCCATATTCGGGTTATGAGAACTTTGATTTTATAATTCCCACAGGCAAAAACTGTGATTGCTATGACCGATATTTAGTCAGAATGGAGGAAATGCGCCAGAGTGCTGAGATAGTGAGGCAGGCACTTGAGACCCTGCCAAAAGGTGAGATAAACGCCCATGAACCAAAGGTGGTCTTGCCTCCTAAAGAGGGTGTTTACACTGACATGGCCTCCCTCATTCATCATTTCAAGATTGTAAGTGAGGGGTTCACCCCGCCGGCTGGTGAAGTATACACCAGTATAGAATCTCCCAAGGGAGAACTGGGGTTCTACATTGTCAGTGATGGAACGAATAAACCCTATCGATTAAGGATCAGGCCCCCGTCTTTTATCAATCTGGAAGCCCTCCCGACGATGGTTGAAGGAAGGCTCATCGCTGATGTAATAGCGGTTATTGGCAGTATAGATATAGTCCTTGGTGAGGTTGATAGATAAGTGAGTAGGTGAGAGTTGGGGGAGAACGGACTACAGAGTTTTGTTGACAAATACCATGTGTTTCGGTGCATCCAGTGCGGGAAGTGTTCCGGAGGGTGCCCGATGCTCAGAAAATCCCATTTCAACATCAGGAAATTCATCTATGACACCTTTGATAAAGATGCTGCAAAGGTTGTATTTGAAAGAGAAGGTATATGGGATTGTACAACGTGTTCTGCCTGTTTGAAAAAGTGTCCCAAAGGGGTGGATACTACAGGAATTGTTATGGGATTGCGCGGTCTTATGGTGGAGGATGGCAGAATACCTCCTCCTATAAGAGATGCCCTGAAAAGTATAGCCATCCACAAGAATCCCTGGAAGATTTCCGCGGAAGAGAGATCCAAATGGGCGGAGGGACTTGGTGTAAAAAATATTTCTGAAGGGGCAGATATCCTCTACTATGTGGGTTGTACACCTGCTTATGATGCCAGACTTCAAAAAGTAGCAAGGGCAATTGTTGAGATATTGAACAGGGCGGGAGTGGATTTTGGCATCCTGGGAAACGAAGAAGGGTGTTGTGGAAGCGAGATAAGAAGGATGGGGGATGTATGGACTTTTGAATATCTGGCAGAAGAAAACATTGAAATATTCAAAAAGTACAATGTCAAAAAGGTAGTGACAACATCTCCTCACTGCTACAATACGTTTAAGAACGAATATAAAGGTGCCGAGTTTGAAGTTCAGCATTATACGGAATTAATTGCCTCTCTTATAGAGGAAGGTCGGCTTTCATTTACCCGCCAAATAGACAAAACCGTTACCTATCATGACCCCTGTTTTTTAGGCAAGCAAAACGGGGTATTTGACCCTCCCCGCAAGGTAATTACAAGTATTCCTGGAATAAAACTCGTAGAGATGGATAGGGCAAGAGATAGAAGCCTTTGTTGCGAAGGCGGTGGTGGAAGGATGTGGGTAGAATCCGAGGATTCGGAAGATAGGCTTGCAAAGATCAGGGTTGGAGAGGCTATGGATGTGGGTGCTCAAATATTGGCAACATCATGCCCTTTTTGTCTTCTGACTTTGGAAGATGTGGTGAAGACCGGTGATCTGGAAGAATCCATTAAAGTCATGGATATTGCAGAGCTGGTTAAAGAGGCATTGTGAGGGTAGTAAGCGGGAAGGTATGGAAACGGCAGAGATAAGGATTGGGGTATATATATGTCATTGCGGGATAAACATTGCCTCCACAGTAGATGTGGATCGCGTGAGGGATAGTATATCTCAACTGCCTAATGTTATTGTCAGCAGAGATTTTAAGTATATGTGTTCCGATCCTGGACAGGAACTGGTAATAAGGGATATCAAAGAAAAAGGGCTTAACAGGATAGTTCTTGCCTCTTGCTCTCCCAGGATGCATGAGCCTACCTTCAGAATGACCATTCAGCAGGCTGGGCTCAATCCCTATTGTCTGGAGATGGCAAATATAAGAGAACAGTGCTCATGGGTTCACGAAGATAGGGAATACGCCACTGAAAAGGCAGTGAAACTCGTATCTGCAGCGGTTGCAAAGGTATCACTCCTTGAACCCCTGGAAGAGAAAGAAGTGGAGGTTAGACCGGAAGCCCTGGTAATAGGGGGAGGGATAGCAGGGATTCAGGCCTCTTTGGATATAGCCGATGCAGGTTTCAAGGTATATTTGGTTGAAAGAGAGTCCTCCATAGGCGGTCACATGGCACAGTTGGACAAGACTTTTCCTACCCTGGATTGTTCAGCGTGTATCCTTACTCCAAAGATGGTTGAGGTAGAACGCCATCCCAATATCGAGCTATTATCGTATTCAGAGGTGACAGAGGTAAGTGGTTACATAGGCAACTTCCATCTGAAGGTCAGGAAAAAACCAAGGTATATCGCAATGGACAAGTGTACCGGCTGTGGGATGTGCGCTGAGGCATGCAGGATGAAGGGAAGGATCATTTCTGAATTCGATGTGGGTATGGGAAAAAGATCGGTACCATATATACCTTTTCCCTATGCTGTTCCTTCGAAGTACACCATAGACCCTGAAAATTGTTTGTTTATCACAAAAGGAAAGTGCGGCAAATCCCCGGCATGTAAGGATGCCTGTTCCTCAGATGCTGTAGATTTTGAGCAAAAGGAAGAGATTGTAGAACTGGATGTGGGAACGATAGTGGTGGCAACAGGTTTTGATCTCTTTGATGCGCGAGAGAAACCCGAGTATGGGTATGGTTTATACGATAACGTTCTGTCGGGGTTGGAGTTTGAAAGGCTTGTGTCCTCCAGTGGACCTACACAGGGGAAGATCATTATCGATGGCAAAGAACCAAAAAACGTTGTTTTCATTCAGTGTGTAGGATCCAGGGATAAGAGTGTGGGGAATGAGTATTGTTCAAGGGTTTGCTGTATGTATACTGCCAAGCAGGCCCACCTTATACATGAAAAGTTGCCTGATGCAAAATTAACGGTATTCTATATGGATATAAGGGCATTTGGTAAAGGTTATGAAGAGTTCTATGACAGGGTAAGAGAAGAGGGTGTCAGGTATATCAGGGGAAATGTCTCCGAGATAATAAAGAAAGGAGACCGATTACTGGTGATGGCAGAGGACACCCTCATTGGAGAGCCGGTTGATATAGAAGCCGATCTGGTGGTACTGGCAACGGGTATTGTCCCCAGAAGAGACGTAAAAGAGGTGGCGAATCTGCTGAAGATATCCCAATCCCCGGACGGTTTTTTCCTTGAAGGTCATCCAAAGATGCGCCCGGTGGACACCGCTACCGATGGCATTTATCTTGCCGGATGCGCTCAAGGTCCTAAAGATATTCCGGATACGGTTGCCCAGGCAAAGGGTGCTGCATCTTCCGCAATGACAAAGATGGCTAGAGGCAAGGTGAAGGTAGAGGTAACCACTGCCAGTGTAGATGCGTTTGTTTGCCGAGGCTGTGGGAGATGTGTGGAGGTATGTGAATACGGTGCCCCCAACCTGGAAGAGGTGGAGCCGGGTATTTTGGTTTCCCAGATAAACGATTCTATATGTAAAGGATGTGGTGCCTGTTCTGTAGCCTGTCCTTCAGGGGCTATATCCATGAAGCATTTTAAGAACGAGCAGATATTATCACAGATAGCGGCGGTAATATAGTGGGAAGAATTCAGGGGTCAGGAGTCAGAATTCAGAAGAAATTAATAATCTACTATTAACGTGTATATAAGGACTATCGAGTGAGTGAAGAATTCGAGCCAAATATAGTTGGTTTTGCATGCAACTGGTGTTCCTATGCTGGAGCTGACCTTGCCGGCACATCAAGGATGAAGTATCCCCCAAACATAAGGATAATCAGGGTGATGTGCTCGGGGAGGGTGAGCCCGGCCTTTATTTTGAAGGCTTTTCAGATGGGGGCAGATGGTGTTTTGGTAACAGGCTGCCATCCAGGAGACTGCCACTACATAGCAGGTAACCTGAAGTGTGAGAAGACCATGGGAACCACCAGGAAGCTGATAGACGTTTTGGGTATAGGTGAAGAACGGCTTCGTCTGGAATGGGTATCGGCTTCTGAAGGAAGCAAGTTTGCTGATGTGGTAACTGATTTTACTAATCGTATTAGAGGGTTGGGCCCTCTTTCAGGAAAATCACAGGGATGAATTCCGAGGCTATTGTAAAGGAAACAAGGGCATATCATTGTCTGGAATGTGGTGTGTGTACATCCAGTTGTCCGGTTGCCAGGGTTAACCCGTCATTTTCGCCCAGGCTGTTGGTAGAAAAGGCCCTTTTTGGATTTGGGGATGAGATTGTCAGAGACAGAGACCTCTGGTCCTGCTTAGTTTGTGGGAGATGTACGAGTCGTTGCCCTTCTAATGTAGACTATCTCAATTTCATAAAAGAGATGAGGATAGAGGCATCAAAACTAGGGGAGAAAGGTCTTTTTTCCCATGATGGAGTAATGAACACAATTATGGAGCTTCAGCTGACAAACCTCCAGCAGAAAAGAACCTTCTGGATTGCCGATGATCTTGAAGTTGCCGATGAGGGTGAATGCTTCTATTTTGTTGGGTGTCTGCCCTACTTTGATCTTGTCTTTGGCGAAGGAGGGTACTGTGATGTTGGTCTTAAACCTACGGAGAGGGCAAGGAATACCGTAAGGATACTCAATAAGATGGGGATAAAACCCGTTGTAAGCAATGATGAAAGGTGTTGTGGACATGACCTCTTATGGAATGGGGATTTAGAAGGGTTTAGAAGGTTAGCTGAACTCAACCTGAAGACTATAAAGAAGAGTGGAGCCAGGAAGGTCATCTGTCTTTGTCCTGAAGGGTATGTAACTCTAAAGAGGGATTATCCGTTGTATCTTGGTGAACAGGATCTAGAGGTGGTCCAATTGTACCAGCTCCTTGCAGATAAGTTAAAGGAAGGGAAGTTGAACTTTGTTGAGAATGGTTCGAATAATCCTGTCAAAGTTACCTTTCATGACCCGTGTTCATTGGGAAGGATGGCTGAAATATATGAAGAACCCAGAGAGATACTATCCGCTATCCCTGGTATAGAGCTGGTAGAGATGGAGAGAAACAGGGCTGATGCCCTATGCTGTGGTACAAGTGGGTGGGTCAACTGTTCCAGCTGCTCAAAACAGATTCAGACAGAGAGGCTTAAAGAAGCAGAGGCTACTGGGGCGGATATTCTTCTTACGGCATGTCCCAAGTGTGGAATCCATCTGAGTTGTGCAAAGTATAACAGCGACATAAAGATTGAGATTAAAGACATCACTGATTTGATAGTGGAAAAAATGGTTTGACAGGAGATACTGTAATTCAGACATTAACCGGAAAAGTCTGGGGTCTGAAGTCTGAAGTCTGAAGTCCAGTGTCTGAATTGTAGCAGGAGATATTGATATGACCAAAGATGTCCTCGTGATCGGGGCGGGGATTGCAGGCATTCAGGCTTCTCTGGATCTGGCGGATGCTGAGGTCAAGGTCTATTTGGTAGAAAGGGAGCCAAGCATAGGCGGGAAGATGGCACAGCTTGACAAGACCTTTCCCACAAATGACTGCGCCATCTGAATACTTTCGCCAAAGCTGCTGGATGCAGGTCGACACACTAACATAGAACTCCTCGCTTACAGCGAAGTAGAAGGAGTTACGGGACAGGTGGGGGATTTCAATGTTAAGATAAGAAAGAAGGCCCGACTTGTTGATGACAGCAAGTGTATTGCTTGTGGTCAATGTGCCGAGAAGTGCCCGAAGAAAGTACCTGATGAATTCAATATGAAGCTTGGCAAAAGAAAGGCCATATACAAGCACTTCGCTCAGGGTATCCCTTCTGTCTATACCATAGATAAAGAAAACTGTATAAGGATTAAAAAAGGGGCAGGGAAAAAGAAAAAGCCCTGTGGTTTATGTGAGGATATTTGTCCTGCAGGTGCGGTTGATTTTGATCAGAGTGATGAATGTATTGAAATCCAGGTAGGGGCAATTATTTTGGCCACCGGGTACGATCTGTTTAATCCTTCTGGTTTAAGCCAATACGGTTATGGGAGGATCGACAATGTGGTTCTCAGCCTGGAATATGAGAGGCTTATGAGCGCCAGCGGTCCTACACATGGCCATATTAATAGGCGATCCGATGGGAAATTGGCGAAGAAGATAGGATTTATCCAGTGTGTTGGCAGCAGAGACTTGAGAAACAAGAGTTACTGCTCAAATTTTTGCTGTATGCACTCAATCAAGGAGGCCATCCTTACAAAGGAGCACGACACAGAGGCTGAGGTTTATATATTTTATAATGATCTAAGGGCTATGGGAAAGGGTTTCCATCAGTATAGAATACGTGGCGAGAGACAGTACGGTATTCAGTACATCAGAGGCAGAGTTGGGGAGATAACTCAGGATCAGGAAGGGAATCCCATAATATGGTACGAGGATACAAAAGAAAATAAGGTAAAAAATCTGACGGTGGATATAGCTGTTCTTGCTGTGGCTTCTGTGCCTGGCACAGGAATCGAAAATTTGGCCAATATCCTGGGTGTCAATCTTGATGAAGATGGTTTTATCAGGTCAGATCCGACTCACCCTCTGATGACCTCGGTACCTGGAATATTTACTTGTGGAGCCTGTCAATGCCCCATGGATATTCCTGAATCGGTTGTCCAGGCCAGTGGGGCAGCATCAGCGGCAGCAGAGGTTGTATTGTCGGCTGCTCTGTAGGAGCAATAGATTGGAAGATGTGAGAATAGGCGTATTCGTATGTGATTGTGGTTCGAATATTGCCGGGTTTTTAGATGTCCCGAAAGTGGTAGAGTACGCAAAGACCTTGCCTCATGTGGTTTTTGCCAAGGAAAATCTCTATTCGTGTTCTGAAACCGGGATAACAGAAATCAAAGATAGCATAAAAGAGCATGCCTTAACACGGGTTGTGGTTGCCTCTTGTACCCCAAGAACCCATGAACCTACCTTCAGGCTGGCGTGTGAAGAAGCAGGCGTGAACCCATTTTATTTTGAGATGGTCAACATAAGGGAACAGTGCAGTTGGGTCCATATGCAGAGCAGGGAAGATGCAACAAACAAGGCAAAAGACCTGGTGAGAATCGGTGTTGCAAAGGCAGCACTCCTGGATGCCCAGGAGTTCATTGTTGTTAATGTCAATAGAAAAGCGCTGGTCATTGGCGGAGGTATTGCAGGGCTTACGGCAGCTATTGCCTTGAGTCGAAGGGGATTTGAGGTAGTCCTGGTAGAAAAAGAGAAAGAATTAGGGGGAAGGCTCAATGATCTCAATAGGCTCTATCCGTACGGTGTAAAGGCTTCGGAATTAATAGGGGGGAAGATTAAAGAAGCCACATCGAGCCCTCTCATTGAAATTCATACTTCAAGTGTTATAAAGAATGTACGGGGTTATGTGGGAAACTATGAAGTGGATATAGAAACCGGGGAGCAAGATGTCCATGTTAGTTGTGGTATTATAATTGTGGCAACGGGCGCTTCTGTCTTGGAACCCAAGGGGCTTTACAACTATAACGGTCGAAATATAATAACCCAGGTAGAGTTGGAAAGAAGGTTACAAAAAGGAAAGATAAAGGCAGACGGCATTGTGATGATCCAATGTGTAGGGGCAAGGACTGAGGAGAGGAACTACTGTTCAAGGACATGCTGTATGACGGCGGTCAAGAACGCAAGCCTGCTGAAAGAAAAAATGCCGGACACAAAAGTCTTTGTCCTCTATCAGGATATGCAGTGTTACGGAGTTGAAGGTGAAGCCCTCTTCCGTAAGGCAAAGGAGATGGGGGTAATATTTGTCAATTACGATCCGGACAATCCACCGGTTGTGGGAAAGAAAAGCGTAAAAGTATACCATCAACTGATGGGAAGAGAGATGGAGATAGAATGCGATCTGGTAGTCTTATCAACCCCTATGATCCCCAGAGAAGATACTGATGCCCTTTCCAGATTGCTGAGAGTCCCAAGGGATGAGAATGGTTTCTTCCTTGAGGCCCATGTGAAGCTAAGACCCCTGGATTTTGCTACAGATGGGATATATCTGTGCGGAAGTGCTCATTGGCCTGCCGATACCCGGGAGAGCATCTCTCAAGCGCTTGGTGCTGTTTCCAGGGCATCAATCCATTTAGCGAGGGGTTCTGTCAAGGTTGATCCTATAGTTTCAACCCTGGAAGACGAAGATCTGTGTAAGGGGTGCGGTCTCTGTGCCGCTTTGTGTCCTTACGGAGCTATAGAAATCATTGATACCCCTAAGGGCAAGAAAGCCGGCATGATCTCTGTGGCATGTAAAGGCTGCGGAGTCTGTGGAGCTACCTGCTATCATAGGGCGATCAAGATGAACCATTTTACCGATGAACAGGTGAGTGCCCAGATAGCAGCCGTTGTGGGTAAGTAGGGGAAAAGGGAGAGGGTAGATACAAATGCCTGAAAATAACAGGATAAAGATATTAGCATTTGCGTGCACCTGGTGAGGCTACGGAGCTGCTGACTTCGCCGGTGTAGCGAGGATGCAATATTCTCCCGATATCCGTACCATACGGGTCATGTGTACGGGAAGAATCGATCCTTTTATGATCCTGGATGCCTTCCTTTGTGGGATTGACGGTGTGCTCATCCTCGGTTGCAAGGATGGTGAGTGCCATTACGTCACAGGGAACATGGAGGCCAAGAACAAGATAGACATGACAAGCCGTTTGCTGAGGATCATCGGTATTGACCAGAATAGAATCTATTTCGGGCAATTATCCTCTGCCGAAGGGAACCGTTTTGTTGAATTGGCGGAGAACTTTACCAAAAGGATAAAAGAAATAGGTCCTTTGGGAACCGAGATAAAAGAGGACAAAGAAGGGTTGAAGTTCAGGCTTGAGGCGGTAAAGGCAGCGGTTGAAGGTGAAAAACTGAGATGGGTTATTGGAAAAAAGACAGAATTTATGGGTATAGGAAATAAATATGGGGAGATATTTACCCGACATGAGATGGACAGGCTTTTAGATGGGTTAATCATGGATGAAGTTGCGGTAAGGGAAATGCAATTACTATTGCAAGAAAGGCCTTTGTCGGTTAAACAGATTTCGGAAAGGTTAAAAATACCTTCCAACAGGGTATTGAGGTACATAGCCGGTTTGAGGAGAAAAGGTGTCGTTGGGCTGGAGAGAGTAGATGGAACCTCTCCATTATATGGTCTGCAGGAGTAAGGATTCTCAATTGGGAAACAAGGCCGTACTAATCATAGGTGGCGGACCGGCCGGCATACAGTCGGCGTTAGAACAGGCTGAGTCCGGGAATACGGTGTACCTGGTTGAAAACTCTCCAGGAATCGGTGGAGAGAGACTCTTGTACAATGAGGACTCAAAGACTGTTGATTTTGTCTCTCCGGATTTGGAAAAGGTTAAGAAGAATAAAAATATCAGGATAATTACCAATGCAGACATAGAAAAGGTTGAAGAGAGTAACGGTAAATTCGATATCAAAATAAAAAAAAGGGCCATCAGGGTCATCGAAGAGAGGTGCGACGATTGTAAAGCCTGCATTAAGGTATGTCCGGTAAACCTCTGGGATGATGAGAATCAGGGATTATCCTTTAGGACAGCCATAGATTTTTTTGATCATGTAAACCCTTCCTACAACATAGTCAAAGAGACACCTGTTTGCCAGAGGACCTGCCCGGTGCACCTGGATATCAGAGGGTACATCGGTTTCATCGCCGACGGTAAATTTGAAGAATCCCTTGCCCTCATCAAAGAGGTACTCCCTTTCCCATCCATATGTGGGCATATATGTCCACATCCATGTGAAGAGGAGTGCAATAGGGGGAGGGTAGATTATCCGCTTTCTATACGGGATTTGAAGCGTTTTGTCGCCGATATCGAATTACAGGATGCCTTAAAGCCCAAGCTGTTGATGATAGTAAAGGGAGAAGATAAAGGGAAAAAGGTGGCCATAATCGGGGCAGGACCGGCAGGGCTTGCCTGTGCCAATGATCTGGCTTTACTCGGTTATGGTGTGACTGTCTTTGAGGCTTTGCCCAGACCAGGGGGGATGCTGGCCGTGGGTATTCCCGATTATAGATTGCCCCGGGATGTCCTGGAGAAGGAGATAGCTGCAGTAAGTGAGTTGGGGGTGGAGATCAGGTGCAATACGGTTATCGGTAAAGGCTTAAGCCTTGATGATCTCTTTAACAAGGGTTATGAAGCTGTCTTTATCACTGTGGGTGCCCACAAGAATCAAGAGATGAGGATACCCGGGGAAGATGCCCGGCGGGTTATTCCAGGGGTTACCTTTCTTCGGGATTTGAATCTGGGGAATCCCGCTGATGTGGGTGAAAGGGTAGTCGTAATCGGTGGGGGTAATGTGGCAATAGACTCTGCCAGATGTGCCCTTAGACTGGGTGCAAGGGATGTAAGCATACTCTACAGGAGATCGAGGCAGGAAATGCCGGCAAGTGATGAAGAAGTAGAGGCAGCCCTGGAAGAAGGGGTTAAGATAGAATACCTGGTTGCTCCTCTGCAAGTATTTACTGCAGATGGTAAGGCGGCAGGTCTCAGGTGCATGAGAATGGAGTTAGGGAAACCTGATACCTCGGGAAGGAGAAGGCCGATACCGGTCGAGGGTTCAGAGTTTGATATAGAGTTGGACACGTTAATACCTGCTATAGGACAGGTTCCTGATATATCTTTCCTTGGTGAAAGTTCTGGGATTGAGTTGACAAAGAGGGGGACAATAGCTGTCAATCCGGATAACCTGGAAACAAGTAGACCGGGGGTTTTTGCCGGTGGTGACTGTCAAACCGGACCTAAAATAGCCATTGAGGCTATAGCAGCCGGCAAGAAAGCAGCCGTATTCATTGATAAGTATCTCATCAGAGGGAAATGACCGGTTATGGTGGAAGAGAAGAAGAGATATATACTGGAATTTTCAGATATTCCCGCAGAGCGTCAATCGGTACAGGAACTTCCTGTCGAGGAGAGGATAAATAATTTTAATGAAGTTAGCCTCGGATTTACGGAAGATGCAGCCGTGAAAGAGGCAAAAAGGTGTCTGAGCTGCCGCAGATGCCTGGGATGTGGGCTTTGCCTGGCAGAGTGCGACAAAGATGCCATAGTTTTTGAACAGGCTGATGAAAAGCTTGACATATCTGTTGATTTTATGATAATTACCACTGGGGTAGAAAGGGTATGTTCTCCCCCGCCGGAAAGATTTGGCTATGGCAGATATGCTAATGTAGTTACTGATGTTGAATTTGAGCGAATTTTGAGCGATAATGGCCCTTATGTCGGCCTTTTGATTCGGCCTTTCGATGGAGAGATACCAAGGAAAATAGGTTTTGTATGCTGGGCTGATAACAATGAAGGCAGAGGTGAAAGCGGTATTAAATCTTTGAGTTATGCTATCCATGAGGCTATGTTGGCAAAGAATAAGGTTGATGGATTGGAGATATCCCTGTTTCTTCCTGATAATGACGACTATATAAAGGAATTAAAGAGAAATGACGGAAAAGTGCCGGGGGTTATCACTAAAAAGGGAAGAATAACAGCCATAAAAGAGGTTCAGGAGAGCAAAAATCTCATAGTCCGGTGGGACGAAAATGGGAATGTAAGAGAAGATGAATTTGAGATGCTTATATTGTCGACAATGCCTGAACCCACGACTTATATAATAGAATTGGCAAAAAGACTTGACATAAATCTGGAGGATATGAGGGGGGAGGTATCTATCTCGCTGGAGGCATTTGATATAAATAAAGGGGGAAGAAGGAATCATGCTTGAGGCGATAATTAGCTATAGCAATAATGTTGATAAAGATTAATTATTTTTCAAAGGTCTCAAAGCAAGGCAGAAAAAGGAGTGAGGATGGTTAATTTAACGATTGATGGGAAAGAGGTTGCAGTAAAAGAAGGTACTACGATTTTAAAGGCTGCAAGGTTTGCAGGAATCGAGATCCCTACCCTTTGTTATCATGAGAGGTTGAATCCTATAGGCTCATGCAGGATGTGTATTGTGGAGATCGAGGGTTTGGCTCATCCAATGACAGCGTGTAATACGCCTGTTACAGAGGGGATTATCGTAACGACGGATTCTCCTCGGCTTCAAAAAATGAGAATGGAGACCCTCAAATTGCTTTTGGTAAAACATCCCCTGGACTGTCCGGTATGTGATAAAGGGGGTGAATGCACCCTTCAGGATCTGGTACACGAGTTTGAGATAGAAGGCGCAGTATATCAGGCTGAAAGAGAAAAGCAGGAGTTTTCATACCCTACTCCCCTTATTAACTACTGGCCGGACAGGTGTATAATGTGTTTGCGCTGTGCTACAGCCTGCAGGGAAATAAAAGGATTAGGAGCAATAGATATTGATGGTTCAGGCTTTAACGCGATTATAAACGCTGTAAACCCGGATAAGTGCGAATCCTGTGGCGAATGTATTCAGGTATGTCCTACAGGTGCTTTGACAGAAAATTTAACTGGCTATAAAGGACGTCCCTGGATGGTAAATAGGGTTATGACTACATGTACCTATTGTGGGTGTGGATGTCAGCTTGAGATCAATGTGTTTAATAACAGGATAGTGGGTATAACAACAAAAGATGGTATCGGTGTAAATAAAGGCAGTTTATGTGTAAAGGGGCGTTTTGGATATGAATTTATAGAGAGTGAGGAACGGCTTACTAAACCCCTTATCAAAAAGGATGGAAGGTTTCATGAGGCAAGCTGGGATGAGGCGCTCGGTCTTGTTGCTGAAAAACTCAAAGCAATCAAAGCCTCTCATGGGGCTGATGCCATCGCAGGTCTTTCTTCTGCCCGCTGTACCAATGAAGAGAACTATCTTATGCAGAAATTCATGCGGGCAGTTATTGGAACAAACAACATAGACCACTGCGCCAGGCTTTGACACTCCTCTACCGTGGCAGGTCTTGCCACAGCATTTGGCAGCGGGGCAATGACAAATCCTATCGCTGATGTTTTAAAGTCAGAAGTCATATTGGTAACAGGAAGCAACACCACAGAAAATCATCCAATCTTTGCAAACTACATTAAAGAGGCTGTTTTAAAAAAGGGAGCTAAATTAATAGTTATTGATCCCAGGAAGATTGATCTGGTTGATTATGCAAGTATCTGGCTTAGACCAAAACCTGGTACTGATGTTGCGTGGATTAACGGGTTACTCCATGTTATTATCAGGGAAGATTTGCATGATGCAGAATATATCAAAGAAAGAACCGAAGGGTTTGAGGAGCTTAAGGCTTGCGTTGAAAAGTATAACCCGGAGTACGTTTCAGAGATAAGCGGTATACCATCCTCAGATCTGATTAATGCGGCTCTTACCTATGGAAAGGCAAAACCTGCCTCAATAATGTATGCTATGGGGATCACCCAGCATATAACAGGAACAGACAATGTAAAGTCCCTGGCAAACCTTGCAATGCTATGTGGTAACGTTGGTGTTGAAGGGGGAGGTATTAACCCCTTACGGGGTCAGAATAATGTTCAGGGGGCTTGTGACCTCGGTGCCTTACCAAATGTTTTCACAGGCTATCAACCGGTTACCAATGATGAAGTCAGACAGAAATTTGAAAAGACATGGGGGGTGGATAGTCTACAAAGTACAGCTGGACTTACAGTTACTGAGATGTTTAATGCTGCAGAAGAAGGAAAAGTAAAGGCAATGTACATTATGGGTGAGAATCCCATGCTCAGTGACCCTGATGTTCATCACATAGAACATTGTGTAAAATCGCTGGAATTTTTAGTAGTCCAGGACATATTTTTGACAGAGACTGCGGAGTACGCTGATGTGGTTCTTCCCGGTGTACCTTTTGCTGAAAAGGATGGAACATTTACAAATTCTGAAAGAAGGGTTCAGCGGGTAAGGAGGGCGATTCAACCACGAGGAGAGGCCAGAGAAGACCACTGGATAATATGTGAGTTGTCCAAAAGGATGGGATACCATATGGATTATGGTAGTCCGAGTGAGATTATGGAGGAGATACGCACAGTAACCCCCAGCTATGCAGGCATAACTTATGAACGAATTGAAAAAGAAGGCATTTCATGGCCATGTCCGGGCGAAGACCATCCTGGAACAGCGATCCTGCATTTAGAAAGGTTTGCAAGGGGTAAAGGGCTATTCTCTGCCATTGATTACAAAAAACCTGCTGAATTGCCGGACAAGGAATATCCGTTTTTGCTCACCACAGGAAGGGTGTTAGAGCACTACCATACAGGTACGATGACCCGTAAAGGGAAGGGGCTTAATATGCTTTATCCTGAACTTCTGGCAGAGATAAATCCGGAAGATGCTGTGGGTTTGGGCATTGAATCCGGTGATTTTGTTACTGTAACATCCCGTCGAGGGGATATTAAGGTAAAGACAATAATTAGTGAACGCCCTGACAGGGGAGTCGTATTTGTTCCCTTTCATTTCAAAGAGTCGCCGGCAAATATATTAACAATAAATGCTATTGATCCTATTGCGAAGATACCGGAATACAAGGTATGTGCCGTTCGGGTTGAGAGACAGAAAGATAAAACAGGAGATTGACAAAGGGTCAATTTAAAACGTAACAGGTGCATATCTAAATAAGGAAAAAGGGCACGGATTTACTTTGATAACTTAGGTGGTATAATAAACTTGTGGAATGCAGAATAAATGGTTTGAGGATATAAGAATAAAACAAAAGGGGAAGAGGGAATCATGCTTGAGGCGATAATTGCTATAGCAATAATGTTAATAAAGATAACTGTTGTCTTTTCTGTTCTCATGTTAATGGTAGCCTATGTTCCTTTAATGGAAAGGAAAGTTCTAGGACACATGCAGGTCAGGCATGGACCGAATAGGGTAGGCTGGCATGGATTGTTACAGCCTATTGCCGACGGATTGAAGCTATTCTTTAAAGAGGAGATAACTGTCAGCCAGGCCAACAAAGGGATTTACCACCTTGCTCCGGTTATATATATGACCTGTGCACTGGTTGTCTATGCAGTCATTCCATTTGGAAATGATTTAAAAGTCTTGGGGAGGGTGATCCCACTGCATATTGCAGATGTAAATATCGGGATTCTCTATATCTTTGCCCTCTCTTCCCTGGGGGTATATGGTTTGGTTTTAGCCGGTTGGTCTTCAAACAATAAGTATTCTCTGTTAGGAGCCATGAGGTCTTCTGCTCAGATGATCAGTTATGAGTTGCCACTGGGACTTTCTGTTATAGGTGTTTTAATGCTGACAGGGTCTCTCAGTATGGTTGAGATAGTGAAGGCTCAGGAAAATGTATGGTTTATCGTATTGCAACCTTTGGGGTTTCTTCTGTTTCTTACCTGTGCCTTTGCAGAGACTGGCAGGACGCCGTTTGATCTCATTGAATGTGAAAATGAGCTTGTTGCCGGTTATCAGACGGAATACAGCTCTATGAAATTCGCCATGTTCTATATGGCAGAGTATACGCATATCATTGCTGTAAGCGCCATTGCGGTAACCCTTTTCTTAGGAGGATGGAGAGGCCCGTTTTTGCCTCCTGCGCTTTGGTTTTTAATTAAGGTGCTTGCCCTTGTGTACTTTTTTATATGGGTTAGGGCTACCTATCCCAGGTTCAGATACGACCAGCTTATGCAATTTGGATGGAAGGTACTGCTTCCGCTGGCTTTAGTCAATATTGTTGTAACCTCTTTTGTTATGATAATTATTTAAGCAAAATGTTAGGTAAGGGGCAAAGGGTAAAAGTATACCAGAGGGTAAAAAAATAGGAGAATTCAATGATTGTACCGCTCATCAAAGGATTGAGTCTAACGCTCAGGAGGTTTTTTTCAAAACCAATAACCATACTCTATCCCGAAGAAAAATGGGAGTGCTATCCTCGATATAGAGGGCTTCATCAATTACAGCGTAAAGAGGATGGTAGCGCAAAATGTGTTGCATGCCAACTGTGTGCTACCGTCTGCCCTTCTGGGTGTATTAGGGTTGATGGCGCCGAGGGTCCAAACCACGAGAGGTATGTGGAGAGTTATGAAATTGATTTGACCCGGTGTATCTTTTGCGGGTTTTGTGTAGAGGCCTGCCCGATAGGGGCAATAACCATGACTTGCGAGTATGAATTGGCCAGTTATTCGCGTCAGGCAGTTCAATATAATAAGGAAATGCTTTTAAGCAGTGAACTAAAGTTAAAAGTGCCTAAAGTGAGCTAAAGTTGAGGGATTCTGTTGTTTATAGAAGGGCAGCGTTTTTAACTTTAGGCACTCTCAATGTTAGGCCTAAAGATTTTCCTGAGTAGTAGCCAAAGTTATGATCAAGCTCTAAGAGGAGATATGTATTATGACAGTAACAGGCTTTTTCTTCTTTTCCATAGCGGCGGTAGTATTAATTTCCGCGATTCTGGTTGTCGTTTTGCGAAACCCTGTTCATAGTGCCTTGTCTTTGGTTTTGACCTTTTTCAGCCTTGCCGGTCTCTATATCCTTCTGAATGCACAATTTATTGCTGCTATCCAGGTCATAGTGTATGCAGGGGCAATAATGGTGCTCTTTTTGTTTGTGATTATGCTGCTTAATTTAGACAAGGAAAAGAGAGTGGGAGAAAAACACCCTTTGCAAAAGGCCTTTGGCATTGCTATTGCGGTATTCTTATTGGTTGCCCTGGGTTCAATCGTAGCCGCAGGGGTTCTTTATGGAAATAAGGGGATACATACCGAGGCCAGGGTAAGTGCCATAGGAAACACAAAGGCTATAGCCGGTTTGCTCTTTACGGACTGGGTTTTGCCTTTTGAGATAGCCTCTATCTTGTTATTAGCAGCTATTGTGGGAGCTATTGTTTTGTCAAAGAAGGAGTTGTAATGATGATACCATT
>JACQWO010000080.1 GCA_016209225.1 Desulfobacterales bacterium | reverse complement strand
ACATGCTATTTATGTTGTCAAAGAACGTTTTTCGAAGGCTTGGGGCCAACTGAGAAAAATTTTCACCCTATTTGACCGTCGTTATGGGCATCCGCTCATAATGACTGCATAAGGGATGCCTGACTTTTTACGAGTCCATCTTTATTGCATCGGAAGGTTTTTCAATAAGATGCCCCTACTGTGCCAATTGTTTAATGCCCTTTTTATCCCTACTCAAAGCCAATCGTTCATACAATGCAGTATCAAATTGGCGTTGCAATTCTTTAAGCGACCAATTGTTTGTAACACATTCTATTTCATAAAAACTTCGCTCATCGTGGTTTTCAATCCGCATCAGTTTAAGATAGTGCGACCAACTCAAAACAATTTTACGAGAAGTCGTCTCGTAAATTGAGTAGGTAAGAAAAAATTGCCTCATATTTTGCAAATTATCCACCGAAAAACCTTTACCAAAATCAATCGTAAGTTGCTTGGAAAGTTCTTTCAGTACCTGCTTGCCATATTCGGCCCTCTCCTTACCTTGCTGTTCACCCTCAACAATCATCCTCCCAATTTCATAATAGGTGTAAACCATTGTTTGATTTACGGCACGCACAACCGTTTGCCTTGCAGCTTTTAAGATTTCGGCAATTTTTGAATAGAGGTTATTCGACGCTATTTCTTTAGTCATGCTTCTATTCCAATATTTTTGAGTTGAATAAATAAATTTTCAAGCGATGCATTGATCTGCTGTTGCCCAGATTTAATATCCGCAATCAGTTCTTCGGTATTGTGCTCGTTATTAATGGCAGACTGCTTTACATACAATTGCAAGCTCAGGTTTCCATTGTTTTCCAACACCTCTGTATTGCTCATCATTTTGGCAAAACCCTCAGCATCTTTAAATTTCCAATAGGCATCAGCAATCTTTTTAATATGCGGCGGTTCCAGCCAGGCGTTGGTTCTTTCAATCCTCAATTCCTCTTTGGCATCAATGAAGATGATTTTGCCCTTTCTCTCTTTCGGCTTCTTTATTCTGCATACCAGCAAGCAGCTTTCCATACTGCTGTTGTAAAAAAGGTTTTTGCCTAAGCCTATTACGGCATCCACATAATCTTCCTCAATCATTTTCCTGCGTATTGCGCTTTCCGCATCTCTAAATAAAACGCCATGCGGCCAGAGAACCACGCTTCTGCCGGTATCAGGATTAAAACTTTTCATAATATGCTGCTGGAAAGCATAATCAGCACAACCTTGGGGAGGTGTTCCCCAGATATTTCGGCCAAATGGGTCATTCATCCACTTTTTCTGGTTCCACCGTTTCACGCTGTATGGCGGATTTGCCATGATGACATCGAACCTTTTCAGCTCATCATTTTCAAGTATCTGCGGGTTATCCAATGTATCACCCTGAACTATCAGAAACCCATCCACATTATGCATAAACATATTGATGCGGGCAATCGCTGAGGTTATAAGGTTTAGCTCCTGTCCGGATAATTTTAAATTGCGGTATTCCTTTCCCTGTTCTTTAAGATGCAGCACGCTTGAGAGCAAAATACCGCCGCTTCCGCAGGTTGGATCATAGATGCTTTCAGCGCTTTGCGGGTCTGTAATTTGAGTCATGAGTTTTACAACGGTGCGGTTGGTGTAAAACTCGGCTGCGGTATGGCCGCTATCGTCTGCAAATTTCTTAATCAGGTATTCGTAGCCTTCTCCCATAATATCGTGAGGGACATTGCTGACCGTTAAATCCATCTGGCTGAAATGTTCAATAAGGTCGAGCATTTTTTCATCGCTCATCCGACGCTTATTCGTCCACTGGGCATCGCCAAACACATCATGCAGCATTTCAAAATTAGCTTTTTCAATACCGCTTAATGCTTTTTGAAGGGCAGCACCAACATCAACGGTTTTCTTTCGCACATCTTCCCAATGGCAACCTTTTGGTATCTGAAACCGGTGGTTTTCACGGAACAAGGCATAGTCGAGGTCGTTTCCACTTTCATTAAGGGCTGTTTGATATTCCTCATCCCATACATCGCTAATGCGCTTAAAAAACAGCATCGGGAAAATATACTGCTTAAAGTCGGCCGCATCAATCATGCCACGAAGAATGTTGGCCGCACCCCAGAGGTAGTCTTCAAGTTCTTTTTTGTTCATCTATCAATCCCTTTTAAAATTAGGCGTCTATTTTGCGAGGACACATACGTCCGAACGTCTTTCTTTGCATATAACAAGTTATTACATAGTTTTCTATACTTTACCACATAAACACTATAATTTGCAAGTTGAAGTCAAAATTTTGCTAGTATGTTATTATAATTCATGCCAAATTAGCTGGATAACATCACTTTTGGAATGATATCCAGAAAAACTGGGTAACTACATTTATGAATATCCCACCAGAAATAAAGAGTCAACTCGATGTGGTTTGTGCAAGAAAGGGAACACCGGTAGCGTACTATAATTATTACAGAAAGTGGCTACGGTATTATCTGGACTTCTGTTGTAAGTATCATTTCTCTGACTCGAGAAGAGAAAGTCTTCCCCATTTTATGAAGAAATTGCGGGAAAAGCACCAAACTTAAACTGACCTCTGGCCAGCAGCATCAAACCGAATTGAGTAGGTACAGATGACCTCTCACTTTTTACTTCGGAACACTCAGCCTTAAAGACAATTCTGCAAGCTGCTTGCCATCTACCTTTGAAGGAGCGTCTGTCATCAAACAGGCAGCCTTCTGGGTCTTTGGAAAGGCAATTACGTCCCTGATAGACTCACCTCCGGCAAGGATCATAATCAGACGGTCAAAACCAATTGCCATACCACCATGAGGGGGCGCTCCATACGTTAATGCATCCAGCAAGAAGCCAAATTTCGCCATGGCCTCTTCTTCGCCAATCTTTAGCACCTCAAACATCGCTGATTGCAATTCCCTTTGATAGATTCTAAGGCTTCCGCCCCCTATCTCAGAGCCATTTAAAACAAGGTCATATGCCTTGGCCCTTACTCTATCCGGTTCTGTCTTTAGTTTTGGTATGTCCTCATCAATAGGTGCGGTGAAGGGGTGATGCATTGCCGTATACCTCATCTCATCTTGATCGTATTCCAGCAAGGGAAAGTCTACGATCCATGTAAAGTCAAAGGTGTCCTGCTTAATAATGCCCAACCTCTCCGCTATGTTGAGTCTTAAGCGGCCCAATGCCCCGTTTGCTATCTTTGCCTGATCTGCTACCAGGAGGAGCATATCACCTTCAGATAAATTCATCCTTTCATAAAGGGCGGTTTTATCTGAGTCGTTCAGGAACTTGGCGATAGGGGATTGCCAGGTTCCGGATTCGTATTTCAACCATGCTAATCCCTTGGCACCGTAGACCCTGGCAAGGTCTACCAGATTATCGAGGTCTTTTCTGGAAAAGGCGGAGCAACCCTTTGCATTCACTGCCTTTACAACTCCACCCTGCTTAACCGAATCTGCAAACACCTTAAACTCAGATTTTTCGAATATATCAGAGACGTCCTTCAACTCCAACGCAAACCTAGTGTCTGGATTGTCTACGCCATATCTTTCCAGAGCATCATCATAGGTTAGCCTCTTAAACGGGGTTTTTATGTCTACATCCAAGACCTCTTTAAAAACCAAGGCTATCATGCCTTCTACGATTCTAAATATGTCTTCGCGGTCAATAAAGGACAGCTCCATATCTATCTGTGTGAACTCAGGTTGTCTGTCTGCCCTCAGGTCTTCATCCCGGAAGCACTTTACGATCTGAAAATACCTGTCGTAACCTGCTATCATTAATAGTTGCTTAAATAATTGGGGGGACTGTGGTAAGGCATAGAAGTTACCAGGATTTACCCGGCTGGGAACCAGATAGTCTCTGGCCCCCTCAGGGGTGCTTTTGGTTAAAAAAGGGGTTTCGATCTCCAGGAAGCCCTCATTATAAAGACACTCCCTTATGGTCTTTGCCGCTTTATTTCTTAAGATGAGATTCCTCTGAAGGCTTCTCCTCCTTAAGTCAAGGTATCTGTATTTAAGACAGGTATCTTCAGCCACATCTACATCTTCTTCAATGGGAAAGGGAGGGGTTCTGGCATCGTTTAATATATTCAATTCTTTGGCCAGCACCTCTATCTCCCCGGTAGCCAGATTGGGGTTTTTGGTCCCTTCAGGCCTTTTAGAGACGTTGCCTTTAATCGCTATAACGTATTCACTGCGAAGCAAAGCCGCCTTTTCGTGGGATTCCCTGTTCACATCCGGGTTGAAAACAACCTGCGTAATACCGTACCTGTCTCGCAGGTCAACAAATATAAGACCTCCATGGTCCCTCCTTCGCTGTACCCACCCCATGAGGGTAACTTCACTCTCTATATCATCTACCCTTAACTGACCGCAGTTGTGGGTTCTCTTCAAACCTTCCATCGAATCACCCAATTACGACCTCCCGTCTTCCAATTCCTTCAGCCTCTTCTTAAGTTCTACCATCTTAAGTTCCCTGTCAACCGTCAGTTTGTGCCACCTTTCCAGCTCTTCCAGTCTTGTCTTAATCTCATTTTCTAATCTCTTTCTCTCTGTAATGTCTCTAATAGAGACTTGAATAGCGGGTTTCCCCCTATAATTGATTACTGCAGAATAGATTTCAACATCAATCCTCTCCCCACCTTTACGTACTGCCACAAACTCATAGTGTTTTGATGGTGTATCTCGACTCAATCTCTTCGAGATTTCTTCCGAAATCAATTCAAGACTCTCCGGAGCAACCAGTTCCCTGAAATCCATCTTTTCCAATTCTTCTGCTGTATATCCGATGATCTCCTCGAATTTATCATTAACAAATTTAAAGCCATCGTCCTGCCATATATATATCCCATCAAAGGACTTCTCTACCAGATTCCTGTACTTCACCTCTGACTCCGTCAACTCCTGAGTCCTTTCTACCACCTTTTCTTCCAGCTCTTCGCTCTTCCGCTTAAGCATCTTCGCAAAGATACCGCAGGTATAGGCCACTAAGCCTAACATTCCCGCTGATCCACCTATTGTAGCTGCTACATAGGTAGTATCTAGGTAGAGATTTGGAGCCAAAGCAAAAAATGTCTTATGGGGGATAACTCCATAGTATTCTAACAGCACCAATGAGATATAGCAGATAATGGCTGCTAACCCAACTGTCAGCCCCTTCTCCCTGGACATCTGAATATTGGCGTAGACGATGGTAAAGACATAAAAGACAACCCCCACCCACTCAACAGCACCAATGTAATGGACAATAAAGGTTACGATCAAGACTTCCAAGATAAAGTATCCGAGATGGATGGAGTCAATTCTAGATACCAGCTTTTGCTTTCTGATTAAGTACACAAAGATAAAGCTCGTCAAGAACCAGACAACCAGCAAAAAGGAAACTGCATTTGAAAGAGGGGCATTTACCCCAAACTTCAAGACATTAATCAGAATCAAGAAGAATATTAGTGTAATTCTTCTTATTACGATACTATCCCTGACTCTGTGTATCAATTCGTTGAAATCGGGTTCTATCTCAGACATGGCAAATCTCCTTCTGACTTCTGACCCCTGACTTCTGAATTTAACTCAACACTTCCTTCCAATAACATAATCAGCCGTTGCTAAAAGGGCTTGTTTCTCTATGGAGGCATCAAAATCTCGCAGAAATCCCTTTGCTATTTCAACATAGTCCCCTGCTTGTTTAAACGCATGGTCCACTCCTTTATATCGCTTAATCAGATCAATTATTGTTGATAAACCCCTGTCCCCATGATTATCAGATTCAATAATATTTACAATCTTTTCTCTATCCAAGTGGTTGCAGACATTTAAAGTATATATTAATGGCAGAGTGATTTTCCCTTCATATAAATCTTTTCCAATAGTCTTGCCAAATTCTTCCTCAGTGGAGACATAGTCAAGGATGTCATCTATCAACTGAAAAGCAATGCCGAGATTTAGACCGAAACCTTTTAATGCCTTTTCTTTTTCATCAGGGGCATTGCCCAGGATAGCCCCAACCTGACAGGCTGCTGAGATCAAAACCGCTGTCTTCTCGGTTACGATAGAGATATATTCCTCTTCAGTAGTACGGGAGTCTCCATTTTTTACCAACTCCATGATTTCCCCTTCAGCCAAACGGGTCGTTGCATCAGACAATACCCTTAATATCTTTAAATCACCAATACTCGTTAATAAAGAAAAAGATTTAGAGAAAAGATAGTCTCCAATTAAAACACTGGCTTCATTTCCCCACACAGAGTTAACTGAAGAATTGCCCCTTCTTACTTCAGCATTGTCTATAACATCGTCATGAAGGAGTGAAGCTGTATGGATGAACTCAAATATGCTGGCAAGGGGGATATGGTAGCTGCCTGTGTAGCCACAGAATTTTGCAGAAAGGGTCAACAGCAAAGGTCTGAAACGCTTTCCACCACTTAGCAGGACGTACTTCCCCACGTCCGGTATCAATGAAACATAGGATAACACATTTTTTGAAAGCTCGGCTTCAACCTTTTGAAGGTCATCCCTGACTAAATCAAAAACCTCTTCAAGTTCCATCTAAAACCCCGCACTAGCTCAAATTATACCGCTCTACATAAGGTTAACACATCCACCCTAGATGTCTCCGCCTTTGTTAACACTCTTGAACATTCATTAACGGTTGCGCCACTGGTATAAACATCATCAATTAATAAAATACTCTTGTCCCTAAATCTACTCTCATTAGGAAGGGAAAAGACCCCTTTAACATTCCTTTCTCTTTCTTCTTTGCTGAGATTAATCTGGGGTGACTCCCATTTAATCCTTTTAAGACTCATGTAGTCAATGGGGATCCCGTATCTTTTTCCTATGTATCTAGCTAAGAAAAGAGCCTGGTTAAACCCCCTTTCTCTTAATCTTTTAAAATGAAGAGGAACAGGGATTAAAAAGTCATAGGATTTAAAATCAATAGAACCAAGATGATAACCCATCATAAGAGCACCTAAAGGTTTAGCCAGTAGAGTCTTTCTATTGTACTTAAGCCGATGGATAGCCTCTTGCAGTACCCCTTCATAGAATCCAACTGCCCTGGCTTTAGTGAAGTATACCCTAGAGGTTAAACAAGTCCCACAAAGATGATCTCTTCCTATACCAGAGTTAAAAGGGATACCACATTTAAAGCAAATCGGAGATGAAATGTACCTTATGCTCGAAAGACATGGTTCACAAATCCCCTGGGGTTGTGCATTGATAATGTCTTTTTCACAGATAAGGCATCTTGGAGGAAAGAAGAAATCCAAGAAGGCATTAAAGAACTGTACCATAACTTATTACTTAGCCGTTAACCTCGACTCTTGGAACATCAACCCAGAGACCTTCTAAATCATAGAACTCTCTAATAGGATCATAAAATACATGTACGATAACATCATCATAATCCAATAGTACCCATTTCGCCCCAGAAAATCCCTCAATACCCAAGGGGTATATTCCTTTTTTTTTCAAACTCTCTTCTATCGAATAGGCAATTCCTCGAACCTGACGATCTGATCTTCCGCTACATATTATAAAGTAATCAGCTATTGAAGATAGCTCTTTTATTTCTAATACTACTAAATTTAAAGCCTTCTTGTCTAAAGCGGCATTGGCACAAAGAAGGGATTTCTCCTTCGAATCTAAAACCATTTCCCCTCCCTAGAATTATATAAACCCTTTATTTTATCCTCCTTTAATCACCATATATGATTAAATACCATAGAGCAACATGCATCAAAAATCAAGGTCTAAAATTGTTAACAGTGCACTGTTTCTGAATTGTCAACACTTTTTGAGGAACACACCTTGACGAACAAACCAATTTGCCCTTAACGTAAGGATATGCAATAAGATAAAAGGCCTATTGTGATTTGCAGAAAGATACTTGGGGTATAGAAAAATCAATCAATCTGGTAGCTGGCTTACGTCCTGGGGTGGCACCTCTTGTGTCTTTTACAGGAGGGACGATTACAAACAGGCAGGAAAACAAGTAAGAAGTCTCCTTCTCTATTTTGACTACATATATTTCACGCTTATTTGGGGGCTGTACTAGCAGCCGCTATCTTCTTTTGTTGTCCGGAAGCTCTCTTCTTGGGCTTTTGAACATTTTCTTCAGGGATTAATTCTATGAGGGAAAGGGGAGCATTATCTCCATGCCTTCTACCTACTTTAAAAATTCTCGTATATCCGCCATTTCTACTTTGATATCGAGGGGCGATCTGATCAAACAAATTCTTTGCTATCTTCTTATCACTAATAACTCTTAAAACCTGTCTTCTTGAATGTAAATCCCCTTTTTTCCCTAGAGTGACTATTTTTTCAGCAATCTTTCTTAATTCTTTTGCTTTGGCATCGGTAGTCTCTATCTTCTCATGTTCAAATAGGGAAGTAAGCATATTCCTAAACATAGCTTTACGATGACTAGAGGTACGCCCCAATTTTCTTCCAGCTTTTTGATGTCTCATTCTATCGATTCCTTTTCATTCTCAATCTTTTCATCTGGTGGCTGAAAATCCGGCAATTTCATCCCTAAAAACAATCCCATTTCTCCTAAAATATCTTTTATCTCATTTAAGGATTTTCTCCCAAAGTTTCTGGTCTTTAGCATTTCAGCCTCGGTTTTTTGAACCAATTCACCAATATATCTTATATCAGCATTTTTCAGACAGTTGGCTGAGCGCACCGAAAGTTCCAATTCATCAACACCTCTGTATAAGTTCTCGTTGAACTTCACTTTATCTTTATCATTCGTTGCTTCCTCTTTCTCTTTAGGTTCTTCAGATTCGTCAAAGTTTATAAAGAGGTTCAGTTGTTCTTTCAATATCTTCGCAGCATATGCAATTGCATCCTCTGGCGATACACTGCCATCGGTCCAGACTTCCATCGTAAGTTTATCATAATCGGCCCTTTGCCCCACCCTTGCGTGACTCACTGAATAGTTAACCTTTCTAATAGGAGAAAAGATCGCATCTATAGGAATGGTACCAACCGGTTGATTTTCTTCCTTGTTCTTTTCTGCAGGAACGTATCCCCTGCCTTTCTTAACAACCATTTCCATTCTTAGTTTGGCACCTTTTAATAATGTAGCAATATGCAAATCAGGATTCACAATATCCACATTGCTGTTTGTAATAATATCAGAAGCCTTGACCTCACCCTCTTTAGTAGCATCAATCCAGATTGTTTCCGGGCCGTTGGAATATAGCTTAACAAGAACTTCTTTTAAATTAAGGATAATATCAGTTACATCTTCTCTAACACCATGGATAGTTGAAAACTCATGCAGCACTCCATCGATTTTGACAGAGACAATGGCCGCACCTAAAATAGATGATAACAGAACTCTCCGCAGAGAATTCCCAACAGTAATTCCAAAACCTCGTTCAAAAGGTTCCCCAACAAATTTACTGTAATACTTTGTAGCTGTTTCGGTATCAATCTCCAACCCTTTAGGATTTATTAATCTCTGCCAGTTATTGTACATCTTTACCCCGCGTTAAGTTAATTTGATCTGATATATAAAAAAAAATAGACAACTCTACCGTTATTTTGAATAGAGTTCTACAATTAGCTGTTCTTGAATTGGCATCGTTATATCCTCCCTGGAAGGCAAAGAAACTATCTTTCCCTTAACATTTTCTTTGTCCAATTCTAACCAATGGGGCACACCACGGCGCGCTACAGCCTCCAGAGATTCAACAATCCTAGGGATCTTCCTACTCTTTTCCCTCACTTCTACAATTTCCCCCGGACTAATCAAGTAAGAAGGAATATTTACTTTTTTCCCATTAACCAAAAAGTGATCATGTCTTATCAGTTGCCTTGCCTCACTGCGGGAACTGGCAAATCCTAAACGAAAGACCATATTATCCATTCTTCTTTCAAGGAAAAGCAACAAATTATCACCGGTTATACCCTTCATCTTATCAGCCTTCTCAAAATACCTTCGGAACTGATTTTCCAGAATACCGTAAATTCTTTTTACCTTCTGCTTCTCACGAAGCTGAATACCATAATCCGAATGTTTGCTACGGCTCTGTCCATGCTGACCCGGGGGATAACTTTTCCTTTCAAAAGCGCACTTATCCGAATAACACCTATCACCTTTTAAGTACAACTTCAAATTTTCTCTTCTGCACAACCTGCAAACCGATCCTGTGTACCGAGCCAAACCGTGCCTCCTTTATACCTATACCCTTCTTCTCTTGGGTGGACGACACCCGTTATGAGGAATAGGAGTAACATCCCTGATTAAACTGACATTGAATCCCTTAGCCTGGAGAGTTCTCAAAGCAGATTCCCGACCAGCCCCCGGCCCTTTAATATAAACCTCTATATTTTTAACCCCATGTTCCATAGCTTTTTTTGCGACATCTTCCGCCGCTAACTGAGCAGCAAAGGGGGTACTCTTCCTTGAACCCTTATACCCCTGAGTTCCAGCACTAGACCAAGCTAACACGTTTCCGGTTAAATCGGTAATAGTTATTATGGTATTATTAAACGTAGCTTGGATATGTGCTATACCATTTTGGATATTTTTCTTTTCCTTTTTCTTCTTGACACCTTTCCCTTGTTTTGCCATCAAACCTCCTACTTTCTCTTGCTTCCAATTGCCCTGCGGGGTCCCTTTCTCGTTCTAGCATTGGTGCTGGTTCTTTGACCTCGAACAGGCAAAGAACGCCTATGGCGCAGCCCCCGATAACTACCTAGATCCATCAACCTCTTTATATTCATGGTGAGCTCCATCCGTAAGTCACCCTCTACTTTATGCTCACGATCAATTATCTCCCTTATCTTAGCTACCTCAGACTCTGTAATTTGATCGGATTTTATATCGGAACTAACCCCGGCCTTTTCAAGAATCTTTTTCGAGGTAGATCTCCCAATACCATAAATGTAGGTTAATGCCACTTCCATCCTCTTGCCTCTAGGTAAATCAATCCCAGAAATTCTTGCCAATATATGTACCTCCCTGACTATCCTTGTCTCTGTTTATGCCTTGGATTTTCACAGATTATTCTAATTACACCCTTACGTCTCACTATCTTACATTTATCGCATCTTTTCTTTACTGAGGCCTTCACCTTCATCTTAACCACACCACCTTTTGTAAAAAAGATAAGCATTCAGTTATCAGTCTTCGGCTTATTTCTGACCGTTGAACGCTTACAGTTCATTTGGAACGGTAAGTAATCCTCCCCCTATTAAGGTCATAAGGTGATAATTCAACTGTAACCCTATCACCTGGAAGGATCTTAATATAGTGCATCCTCATCTTACCAGAGATATGAGCCAAAACCTTATGGCCATTTTCCAATTCTACTCTAAACATCGCGTTGGGTAGAGTTTCTAAGACCTTTCCTTCTACCTCAATCGCTTCCTCTTTTGGCATAAAACCTCAACTTGGTGATTTATCCCCGTTCAATAATATCTGTAATCCTTTGAAAAACCTCATCTATCTTCCCAAGCCCATTAATGGCCCTGGATGTGTTCTTTTTCTGATAAAATTCAACTACAGGGGCAGTTTGTTCGTGATAAACCTTTAACCTACTCTTTATAGTATCCTTTTTATCGTCATCTCTCTGGTAGAGTTCCCCTTTACACTTATTGCAGACATCTTTATTTATAGGCGGATCAAAGATTATATGATACCCTTTCCCACATTTTCTACAGGTTCTCCTACCGGTGAGCCTCTTTAACAGTTCTTCATCGTCTATCTCAATATTGATTAAGTATTCAATCTTCAAGTCCATCTTATCTAAAATGGCGCCTAATGCCTCAGCCTGCGCTACTGTTCGGGGAAATCCGTCCAAAATAAACCCCCCTTTACAGTCAGGTTTTTTTAACCTTTCTTCAATTATCCCCACAACAACTTCATCTGGAACCAGAGCACCTTTATCCATTAAACCCTTTGCCTGCTTCCCCAGGGGAGAACCCTCCTTAACCGCTTCCCTGAGTATGTCACCGGTTGAAATTTGAGGAATATTGTACTTGTCAATTAGCATCTTTGCTTGAGTACCCTTTCCAGAACCAGGTGGACCTACCAGTATCAGATTCATAATTAAAACTCCTTCCTCTATTGGGACCCTTTCCGCGCTAAGGGGCGGGGAATTTCTGCTTTGTTTTATATTCACAGTTACTGGCAAACCGTTTGCCGCGAATTTTAAACTATGAACAGTGGACTATCTTATTAATGGCGCCCTTTTACCCTGGCTTTTTTCAAAAAACCTTCATACTGCCTTGTAAGTAAGTGGGATTCAATCTGTGAAGCTGTATCCATGGCAACTCCAACCACAATCAGTAATGCCGTGCCTCCAAAGTAAAAAGGCACGTTGAATTTACTGGTAAGGATTGTAGGTAACACGCATACAGCTGAAACATAAACCGCCCCACCCAAAGTGATTCTTGTAAGAACCTTATCTATATATTCAGCAGTCTTTTTACCAGGCCTTATCCCTGGTATATAACCTCCATATTTCTTCATATTATCGGCAATATCAACCGGGTTAAAGGTAACGGCCGTGTAAAAGTAACAAAAAAAGACAATAAAAGCGACATATAGGATACTGTAAATAAGCCTGCCAGGATGCAAGCTGTCAGTTATATTTTGAAGCCATGGATAGAGTTCTATCCATGGCTTAGGCATAAAATTGGCGATAGTTAAGGGAAACATTAATATTGAAGAAGCAAATATCGGGGGAATAACCCCTGCTGTGTTTACTCTAAGAGGCAGATGGGTACTCTGTCCACCGTACATCTTTCTGCCCATTACCCTCTTCGGATATTGGACAGGAAGTCGCCTCTGTCCACGTTCCACAAAAACCACAACCCCAACTACAACAATCATCACAGCCACAAGTATCAAAATCAAAAATATTGCTATCTCTCCTGTTCTTAAAAGTCGTAATGTATTGATAATTGCAGTCGGCATTCCAGAAACAACACCAGCAAATATTACAAGAGAAATACCGTTCCCAATCCCCCGCTCAGTAATCTGCTCGCCAAGCCACATAATAAATGCCGTTCCAGCTGTTAAAGTTATAACTGTCATTATCTTAAAGGATAAACCAGGGTTGAGGGCTATCATCTCTCCTGCAGGGCCTGTCATCCTCTCCAGACCTACACTTATGCCAAAGCCTTGAATAATACTCAAAATGATCGTACCATATCTAGTATACTGAGTTATTTTTCTCCTCCCTGCTTCACCCTCTTTGGACAATCTCTCCAAATGTGGGCTAACTACGGTAAGTAGTTGCAGAATAATAGAGGCGCTGATGTAAGGCATTATACCAAGGGCAAATACCGATAGATGCTCTAATGCCCCACCTGAAAACATATCAAAAAGACCAAGGAGAGTGCTTTTAGCCTGAGCAAAGAACGAAGCTAACGCTTCCCTATCAATTCCAGGAGTAGGAACATGGACACCAATTCGGTAGACAATTAACAAGAGAAGCGTCATTAAAATCCGCTTTTTTAATTCAGGAATCTTGGGTATATTTTGAAACCCGCCTAGCAATTAAACCACCTCTACCTTCCCGCCAACAGCCTCAATCTTATCTTTGGCCGATTTACTATACTTGTGAACTTTCACTGTAAGAGGATAACTAATTTCTCCATCTCCTAATACCTTTATGCCATCATATGAACCTTTTATCAGTCCACATTCGATCAATGCCTTATCATCTATCACAGTCCCTTCTTCAAATACATTTAAGTCTCTTATATTTATCAAAACGTATTTCTTTTTAAATATATTAGTAAATCCCCTTTTGGGAAGGCGACGCTTAAGGGGCATCTGCCCCCCCTCAAAACCAGGAGGAGTACTTCTTCCTGAGCGGGATCTCTGTCCCTTAGATCCACTACAGGCAGTCTGCCCATGTCCAGAACCCTGTCCCCGTCCAACCCTCTTTTTCCTCTTATTAAACCGGGAAGAAGGCTTCAATTCACTAAGTTTCATGTTCAATAACCTCGATCAAATGTGATACCTTCTTAACCATTCCTCGATTTTCAGGAGTATCCTTTAAAGTAACTGTTTTATTAAGCTTAGTTAAGCCCAGTCCAGTTAATGTCTCTTTCTGTCTCCGAGGTCTACCAATACCACTCTTCTTTAGCTTTACCTTAAACTCCTCTGTGCCCATAAAATAGTTTCCTTTTCACACTAGTTGTATCCATCTGATCTTTTATGATATATCTGAAAAAGCTATGCTTCACTGGGAAAAGTATTCCTGAAAGCAAATTCATAAATTTTTCAGTAACCAACGCTAGCTAGCGGAATGCAAAAAATTCACATGTTTGATTCCCACCAAAGGCTGGAAGTTCGTGATCAAATAATCTCGTTTAATTCTTTACCACGTTTTTTTGCCATATCTTCAGGGCTCATGAGCTGGCTTAAGGCATTAATAGTGGCTTTAACAGCATTGTGAGGATTATGTGACCCCAAACATTTAGTCAGAATATTTGCAATCCCTGTTACTTCAACGACTGCTCTAACAGATCCTCCTGCAATAATACCTGTACCTTTGGATGCAGGTTTTAAAATAACACTGCCGGCACCATATTTGCCTATTACCTCATAGGGGATTGTACCATCAATAATTGGAACCCGAATAAGTTCCTTCTTTGCTCGCCCTATCCCCTTTCTAATAGCCTCTGGTACTTCATTCGCCTTCCCTAACCCACTTCCGACAGCACCATTTCCATCACCAACTACAACAAGGGCACTAAAACTAAACCTTCTTCCACCTTTAACTACCTTGGCAACCCTGTTAATGCTAACAACCTTATCCGTCAAATCCAACTCATTAGGATTAATACTGGGCAATTACCTCCTCCTTTGCAATTCCTTCACAATCAAGTTAATTTTCAAAAAACTAAAATTCCAACCCCTTTTCTCTAGCCAAAAGAGCCAAAGCCTTAACCTTGCCATGGTACAAATAACCATTTCGATCAAACACTACTTTTTTTATATCTCTATCCAAGGAATTTTTAGCTATTAATTCTCCAACCTTTTTAGCCGCTTCTATATTACCAGAGTATTTCAGCTCATCCCTAATTTCTTTACTTAAAGTAGAAGCTGATGTTAGAGTTCTTCCAGTAGTATCATCAATTACCTGGGCATAAATATGTTTAGAAGATCGAAATACACAGAGTCTCGGTTTCTCACTGGTTCCTCTTATTTTTTTTCTGATCCGTTTTTTACGTCTCAGTCTGGACAACTCTTTCAATTTTCTTAAAGCCATCTCTATTCCCGCCTCTATTTAATTCCAGATTTCCCGATCTTTCGACGAATCCTCTCATCGGAGTATAAAATACCCTTACCTTTATATGGTTCCGGTCTTCTAAATGACCTAATCTTTGCAGCAACCTCTCCCACCAATTGCTTATCAATCCCCTCAATTGTAATCTTAACCTGCTTATCCACCTGGGCATTGACACCTTCGGGGAGCACAAACTCTATTGGATGTGAGTATCCTAAATTCAAACCCAGTATATCCCCTTTTAACTCAGCACGATAGCCTACTCCAACAATATTAAGGGTTTTTGTAAAACCCTTTGTCACTCCCTCCACCATATTGGCAATTAAACTTCTGGTTAATCCCTGGAGTGCCCTGGTTTTCTTATCATCATCTTTTCTATTAACTACTATTTTCTCACTATCAAATGTCAGACCAATTCTCCCGTCTACCCCTTGAGTCAGTTCTCCTTTTGTGCCCTTTACTTTTAAAGTAGCATCCTCAAAGACTATCTCAACACCTTTTGGAACTGGAATTGGTAGTTTGCCAATTCGTGACATCCTTATTCTCCTTAAATAACGAACCTGCTCAATAAACTGTGGAAAAATCCTAAATCATAAATTATCTAAACCCTAAACGGATGTTGACAGATGTCCGTGTCAGTCTGCCTTAGGCGGAGACACCGATCACTGACACCGACACTGATTTTCCCAACCAAAAACCTACCATACAGAACAAAGCAACTCTCCACCAACATTCGATTCTCTGGCCTTTTTGTCTGTTAAAATCCCTCTCGGAGTCGATAAAATGTTTATGCCCAGACCAGTTAACACTTTTGGAATTTTGTCTTTCTTAACATAAACCCTGCGTCCTGGCTTGCTAATCCTTTTCAGTCCAGCAATAACCGTATTGTTTTCACCATCATACTTGAGATATATAGTCAAGATTCCCTGTTTACTATCTTTTATTACCTTATAGTTTTTAATATAACCTTCATCCTTTAATATCTTTGCTACACTAACCTTTAAATTAGAGGAAGGCATATCGACCTTCTTGAATTTTGCCTTGTTGGCATTTCTAATACGGGTAAGCATATCTGCAAAAGGATCAGTCATCATAGCTTTTCAACCCCTTTCTACAAATTTTTCTTTACCAGCTAGATTTGACGGTTCCTGGTATATCACCTTTCAACGCATAATTACGAAGACAGATGCGACACATATTAAACTTCCTATAGTATCCTCTAGCCCTCCCACAAATGGGACAACGGTTGTATCCTCTAACTCTAAACTTATTAGGTTTTTTAGCCTTTACAATCAAAGATTTTTTGGCCACAAAACTCCTCCATCAAAAAAACTTACCCCGATTAAACTAAACATTCTTTCATTAATTAATGCATCTAATCCCTAAAAGGTACCCCTAACAACCTTAGCAGAGATTTAGCTTCTTCATCGGTCTTGGCTGTAGTAACAATAACCACATTCATGCCTTTTACTTTGTCAATCTTGTCATAATCAATCTCAGGAAAGATAATATGTTCTTTTATTCCTAAAGCATAATTGCCTCTTCCGTCAAAAGATTTTCCACTTACACCTTTAAAATCCCTAACTCTAGGAAGGGCTATATTGACTAATCTATCGAAGAATTCATACATTCTTTCCTTTCTTAAAGTCACCATACAACCGATAGGAACACCTTCCCGCAGTTTAAATGAAGCAATAGACTTTTTGGCTTTGGTAATAATAGGCTTTTGACCGATGATTAAAGACAGCTCAGAAGTCGCAGAGTCCAGCAATTTGATATTCTGAATAGCCTCTCCCAGCCCCATATTTATTACTATCTTTTCAAGCTTAGGGACCTCCATTGGGTTCCTGTAGTTAAACTCTTTTATTAAAGCCGGCATTATTTCTTTCATGTAGAAGTCTTTTAACCTTGCCATCTAAATTCCTTAACCCTTCTTGCCTATCCTTTTTTATTTTATTTGATGGCTTCGTAAAAAGTTCATCTGCGGCGTTGCGCTGCATCCTTCGTCGTTGCTGCGTACCCCTAAGTACGCCTCACTCCTCAGGATTTGCGCGCCTTGCATCTGAAGCTTTTTACTTTGCCATCCCAATTTTGACTTTTTAGGAGTCCATCATTTGCTAAGTATCTCCTCACACTTGATACAGACCCGTACTTTTTTCCCGTCATCTAGAACCTTTTTCTTGGCCCTAACTCCCGAATTACATTTTTTGCAAACTATCATGACATTAGAAATATGAATACTACCCTCTTTCTCAACGATTCCACCCTTACTAGTTTGGGATGCTCGAGCATGTCGTTTGATTAGATTAACCTTCTCAACTATTACGCGATTTTTCTCAGGTATAACCTTCAAAACCTTGCCTTTTCTCCCCTTTTCCTTACCAGCAATTACCTCTACTGGATCGTCCTTTTTAACATGGAATTTTATCTGAGACATCAAAACCTCTCTATTAAATCACAGTACCTCTGGAGCTAATGATACAATCTTCATAAATTTCTTAGCCCTTAGTTCTCTAGCAACAGGGCCAAAAATCCTAGTTCCAATTGGTTCATTTTGGGGACTAATAAGCACCGCTGAATTGTCATCAAATTTTATATAAGACCCGTCTTTTCTCCTTACCTCTTTAACCGTGCGAACAACTACAGCCCTAGATACATTGCCTTTTTTAACCTTTGAGTTCGGAATAGCTTCCTTCACTGAAACCACAATAATATCACCAAGACTGGCATATCTCCTTCTAGTTCCACCCAATACTTTGATACAAAATAACTTTTTGGCACCAGAATTATCTGCCACATTAAGCACTGTCTGCATCTGAATCATTGCTTGCCCCTCAAAATACGGTATTTACCCCATTTCTTACTTCAAACCGCTTTTTCCAATATCTTATAAACTCGCCACATCTTCTCTTTGCTCAAAGGTCTGCTTTCCATTATTAAAACCCTATCTCCCACATTACAATCATTTTTTTCATTATGTGCTTTATACTTATTCCTTCTACTAATATATTTTTTGTATATCGGATGTTTCAAAACCTTGTCTACCTGAACAACCACGGTTTTATCCATTTTATTACCTACAACTACTCCAACCTGAGTCTTTCTACGCCCCCTCTCTCCCACTTTTGTCTCCCCTTATGCTATAGTTTCTTTTCCCTAATGATGGTTTTGATCCTTGCTAAATCCTTTTTTATCTGAGGAACCCTCATGGTATTTTCAAGCTGCCCTGTTGCAAGCTGGAATTTCAAGTTAAATAATTCTTCTGACAGATACTTCTCCTTTTGCGTAAGTTCCATATCACTTAACTCTCGAATTTCACTTGTTTTCATGTCCCCTCCCCCGCGAAGTAACCCTTGTGCGTATTGGCAATTTATAACTGGCTAACCTAAAAGCTTCACGGGCAGTATCTTCTTCTACACCTTCCATTTCATACAGTATTCTACCTGGTTTTATTACGGCCACCCAATCCGCAGGAGGCCCTTTGCCTTTTCCCATTCTTGTTTCAGCAGGTTTAGCAGTGATTGGTTTATCAGGGAATATTCTGATCCAAATCTTTCCACCTCTCTTTACATGTCGAGTCATTGCTACTCGAGCTGCTTCAATCTGGCGCGCTGTTAACCAACCGCATTCTTCGGCTTGAAGAGCAAAATCACCAAAATCAATGTTAGAGCCTCTGGATGATACGCCCCGCCTCTTGCCTCTCTGTTGTTTTCGGTATTTTACCTTTTTTGGCTGCAACATAGTGAATACTTCCCTATCTGATCAATCTATTTAGCTGTATCTATTTCTCTCTTTTTTGAAAGGATCTCACCTTTAAATATCCAGACCTTTACACCAATGATTCCATAAGTGGTACGAGCCTCCGCAAAACCATAGTCAATGTCAGCCCTTAAGGTATGTAAAGGAACCCTGCCTTCTCGATACCACTCCCTCCTTGCCATTTCTGCGCCACCCAATCTTCCGGCACAGGAGATTTTTATCCCTTGAGCACCTAATCTTAAGGCAGTTGTAACACTCCTCTTCATAGCCCTTCGAAAGGCAACTCTCTTTACCAACTGTAATGCTGTATTTTCGGCAACTAACTGGGCATCAATCTCTGGTTTGCGTACTTCTTGAATATTTATATAAATCTCTTTTGAAGTTAACTTATTAAGTTCATTCTTCAATGACTCAATCTCTATGCCTTTTCTACCGATTACAATTCCTGGGCGTACGGTATATATATTGATCTTGGCTTTATTTGTAGCCCTTTCAATTTCAATCCTTGAGATACCGGCATGGTAAAGCTTGCTTTTAATAAACCTACGAATCCTTATGTCTTCCTGAAGTAAGTCAGAAAAATCTTTTTCAGCAAACCATTTTGAATTCCACGTTCTGGTTATTCCCAGTCTAAACCCTATTGGATGGACCTTTTGCCCCAAAATCTTCTCCCTTCTAAAAATTTTATCTTTCTTTTAAGACTACGGTTATATGACTGGTTCTTTTCAGAATTCTACCTGCCCTTCCCATAGCCCTAGCCCTAAATCTCTTAAGTGTGGGCCCTTCATTGACATAAATAGTATCAACGAACAGAGTGTCCACATCAATGTTTCTATCATGAGAAGCATTTGCAACAGCAGATTTCAGAAGATTTTTAACTATCCTCGCCGATGCTTTTGGAGTAACAGAGAGAATGGTCAAAGCATCTTCTACCCTTTTACCACGAACCAGGTCAACCACTAATCTAGCTTTTCTGGGTGATACCCTAATATAATTAACAGATGCTTTAGCTTCCATAACTATTTTTCACCTTTTACACCCTTTTATCTCTTTTGCTTCCTGCCCTCTATTTTACTCTTCCTGTCCCCGGAATGGCTGTGGAACGTTCTAGTAGGTGCAAATTCACCAAGCTTATGTCCTACCATATTCTCAGTGATAAAGACCGGAATAAATTTTTTGCCATTGTGAACAGCAACAGTGTAACCAATCAGTTCGGGCACAATGGTTGATCTACGAGACCAAGTCTTGATTATCTTCTTGGTTACCGTTTCATTGGCTATTTTAATCTTTTTTAATAGACTTTCATCAATAAATGGCCCTTTCTTTATTGATCGCGCCATATCAGTCTCCTCTATCTGTAATGTAGACACTAGACTTCAGACATCAGACTTTTCTATAAAGAAAAATAACTCTGGCCATTTCCTTCCCTTCAGCCTAATGTCTGAATCACTGTTAACTTCTATTTTTTCCTCTTTGAAAATATATATCTATCTGTACTTTTGTTTCTCCTCGTTTTGTACCCTTTAGTTGGAACTCCCCACGGAGTTACTGGGTGTCTGCCTCCTGAGGATTTACCCTCACCTCCACCCAGAGGATGGTCAACTGGATTCATTGCAACACCTCGAACTCTGGGCCTTCTGCCCAGCCATCGTTTTCTTCCAGCTTTCCCTATGGATATGTTTTCATGATCTATGTTGCCAGTTTGACCAATTGTAGCAAAACATGTATTTAACACTAGGCGAACCTCATTGGACGGCAGTCTTATCTGAACATATTTTCCTTCTTTAGCTATCAACTGACCAAAAGTTCCTGCACCTCTTATTAACTGGGCACCCTTCCCAGGTTTTAATTCCACATTATGTATGAATGTCCCAAAAGGTATATTTTTTAGAGGCAAGGCATTACCTGGTTTAATATCGGCATTCTCACCTGAAATCACAGTGTCACCAATTTTAAGTTTTAAAGGGGCGATTATATACTTCTTTTCACCATCAACATAGTGCAAAAGAGCGATATGCGCTGATCTATTAGGATCATATTCAATGGTGGCTACTTTGGCCGGCACATCGATTTTGTCCCTTTTAAAATCAATAACCCGATATCTCCTTTTATGTCTTCCACCAATATGACGGGAGGTAACCCTACCATAAACATTTCTGCCGCCGGTCTTGGCGAGTGGTCTGAGGAGAGACTTCTCGGGCTTAATACCGGTCAACTCCTCAAAGGTTAATACGCTTTGGAATCTCCTTCCAGGTGATGTTGGTTTATAAATCTTTATGCTCACTCAAAACTCCCTTTGAATGCAAACTCAGAGACTAAGACAAGAGGGTTTAAACACCCTCGAAAAAGTCTATATGGTCTCCTGGTTTCAAAGTAACAACAGCCTTTTTCCAATCCTTCATTCTACCAATATTCTTACCCAACCTTTTAGGCTTACCTCGAATATTTGAAGTATTTACATTTAACACCTTTACCTTGAATAACCTCTCCACAGCCTTCTTTATTTCAATCTTGTTGGCATCTTTACTTACCTCAAAGGTAAGCTGATTGTACTTCTCTTTCTGAACATCACCCTTTTCAGTAATCATAGGACTTTTTATAATCTTATATAAATCTTTCATAGTGACAACCTTGCCTCTATCTTCTCAACAGAAGGCATAACCAGGATTAGATTTTCATATTTTACTATATCATAGACATTTAGACCCTCGGGGGGCAAGACTTTGGCATTTTGGATATTTCTTACTGATCTTTCCAAATTGAAGTTACTCTCATCAATTATCAGGACATTTTCTATATCCAGGTTCCGAAGTGTCTGTATAAGTGCCTTGGTTTTAATTTCTTTTAACTTAAAACTGTCTAAAATAGTTATCTTGTCTTCCTTTAACTTCAAAGTTAAGACAGATTTTAATGCCTCCCTTCTAACCTTCTTAGGAAGGGAATAGGAATAATCCTTGGGGGTGGGACCAAATACGGTACCACCTCCTACCCAAAGGGGAGACCTTCGTGAGCCAACCCTAGCCCTGCCTGTACCTTTCTGACGCCATGGTTTAACGCCACCACCCCTAACCATAGCCCTATTTTTGGTTGCGGCAGTTCCTCTTCTCCTATTTGTCTGCTGCATAATCACAACATCAGAAATTAAGTGGGGCTTTATCTCAACATTAAAAATTTCATCATTGAGATTTATCTCTGAAATCTTTCTCTTCTCAATATCATAAACGTCTAAAACCGGCATTTATAAACTCCTAAGTACCCTTGGGGCTACCATCAATCATTTCTCTTCTTTATACTACTTCTAATGATAACTACTCCATTTCGAGAGCCAGGAATAGCACCTTTTAATAGAATCAGATTTTCCTCAGGCATCACTTCAACAACCTTGATATTCTGGACAGTCACCCTATCTCCGCCCAGACGACCAGGCATCTTCCTCCCCTTAAAAACCCGTGAAGGGTAAGCACTCGCGCCAATAGAACCTGGTGCCCTATGAAACATTGATCCATGAGCGCCAGGCCCTCCCTTGAAGCCCCATCTCTTAACAACTCCTGCAAAACCTTTACCTTTACTAATCCCAGTTACATCAACAAAATCTCCAGCATTAAATGCGTCGACAGTAATCTTGTCTCCTTCTTGATAGTCATCAACCTTTTCAACTCTAAATTCCTTCAGATAACCATATGGATTTGCCTTATGTTTTTTTAAATGACCCTCAAGGGGTTTGTTAATCTTGTTTTTCTTTTTCTGAGAAAAACCCAGTTGTAAAGCATTATATCCGTCATTTCCTAAAGTCTTCTTTTGCACTACAGCACAAGGACCTGCTTCTATCACTGTTACCGGCAATACATCTCCTTCTTGTGAATAAACCTGGGTCATCCCTAACTTTCGTCCAATTATCCCTCTGGTCATGTCAATATTCTCCAGCCGCTACAGTTTAATTTCTACATCAACCCCTGCTGAGAGGTCTAACTTCATAAGGGCATCAATTGTCTGCTGAGTTGACTCCATTATGTCTAAAAGTCTCTTATGGGTTCTTATTTCAAATTGTTCCCTGGATTTCTTGTCAACATGAGGGGAACGTAAAACACAATACTTATTAATCACTGTAGGAAGAGGTATAGGTCCAGCAACCTTTGCCCCAGTTCTTTTAGCAGTCTCAACAATCTCCTCGGCAGACTGATCTAAAAGTCTATAATCGTAGGCCTTTAAACGAATTCTTATCTTTTTGCTTTGTTCATTCATTACTTAAAACCCCACATCTTCCCTCTAATTAATTGTTTTATTTATTCAATAATATCACTTATCACACCAGCGCCCACAGTTCTACCACCTTCACGAATAGCAAACCTCAACTCCTTCTCCATGGCTATCGGAGTTACCAAATCCACAACCAACGATACATTGTCTCCAGGCATTACCATTT
>JACQWO010000030.1 GCA_016209225.1 Desulfobacterales bacterium | reverse complement strand
GGCAGTGTTTCTGTGGATTCAACTCTTTTCAGGGAGGTCAGATTCTGGATGCCTCTTCTCTGGTGAAGTTTCGGAACCGCATCGGAACTGAAGGGATGAAGCAGATTGAGGTGGTATTGCTCAAGGCGTGGTCTGAGATGGGTCTGGTAAAGACCAGACGAGTAGCGGTGGATACCACTGCCCAGCCCAAGAACATCGCCTATCCTACGGACGCCGATCTCCTTCACCGGATTCGAGAGAAGATTGTTAAGCTTTTAAAAACCCTATTTTTCAGGACGAACTAATTATATTTGTTGTCAGTTTTCCCCTTGACAAATCATCAAAAATTATTTAGATTGGCAAACTTACATTAAACTGCGAATTAGATTTTCTCTTTAAAAGGAGAGCTTGTGTTCGAGAGTTTAACAGAAAAGTTAAATGCAGTATTCAAAAAACTCAGGGGCCATGGTAAGCTCACTGAGGAGAACATCAGGGATGTTCTGAGGGAGATTCGCCTGGTCCTCTTAGAGGCAGATGTGAATTTTAGGGTTGTCAAGGACTTTATTGAAGCCATTAGGGTTAAGGCATTAGGGCAAGAAGTTCTGACCAGTTTCACTCCTGCTCAGCAGGTAATAAAGATCGTTAACGAAGAACTTACCTATCTTTTAGGCGGGGAAAATTCTCAACTGAATCTGTCGGGGAAGCCTCCAGTATCTATAATGTTTGTTGGGTTGCAGGGGTCTGGGAAGACAACAACAGTTGGCAAGGTAGCCAGATTTTTGAAAGAGAAGAAACGTGACACTTATCTTGTTCCGGCTGATGTTTACCGTCCGGCAGCAATAGACCAGTTGCAGAAACTAGGACAGGATCTAGAGATTGATGTGTATAATCCCGGACCGGGGGAAGATCCATTAACCATCTGCACGAATGCCTTAAGGTCTGCAAGTATTAATGGGCATGATGTTGTCCTTATTGATACTGCCGGAAGGTTACACATAGATGAAGAATTGATGCAAGAACTCCAGAGGATAAAGGAACGGGTTTTACCCAAAGAGATTCTACTGGTGGCCGATGCCATGACTGGTCAAGATGCGGTTAACGTAGCCGGTAAATTCAATGAAGTACTCGGTATTGACGGAGTTATCCTTACCAAGATGGATGGTGATGCAAGAGGTGGAGCAGCCTTGTCTATCAAGGCAGTTACCAACAAACCTATCAAGTTTGTGGGTACAGGGGAGCGGCTCGATGCCTTAGAGGTCTTTTACCCCGACAGGATGGCTTCTCGTATTTTGGGGATGGGAGATGTTTTATCCCTTATCGAAAAAGCCCAGGCGACTTTTGATGATAAGAAGGCAATGGAGATCGAAAAAAAGATAAGAAAGAATGCCTTTACTTTAGGAGACTTTAAAGAACAGATTCAACAGATAAAAAGGATGGGTTCATTGGATCAAATCTTGGGGATGATCCCGGGAGTTAATAAGATTAAGGGTATTAAAGGATTACAACCTGACGAAGGGGAATTGGTAAAGATAGAAGCCATTATAAATTCGATGACCAAAAAGGAAAGATTAAATCATACCATATTAAATGGAAGCCGTCGCAAGAGAATCGCTAAGGGCAGTGGCACCAGTGTTCAGGATGTAAATAAATTGATTAAGAATTATGTTCAAGCACTTAATATGATTAAGAAACTTAACACAAGCGGAATGAAGGGGTTTAAAAGGGAGATGTTACCCTTTTAGATGCCGGAAGGACTAAGTTTTTAGGAGGTAAAAATATGTCTGTGAAGATAAGACTGGCAAGGATGGGTGCTAAGAAATGGCCTTTTTATCGAATAGTAATTGCTGACTCAGCTTCGCCAAGGGACAGCAATTATATTGAAATTGTAGGTACTTACGATCCTCATCCGGATCCTGCTGAAATAAAACTTAAGGAAGGAAGGATAAAGGAATGGATCCAAAGAGGTGCTCAACCGACACAGACGGTCAAAAGCATTTTAAAGAAAAGCGGTATACTTACTGGTTGATTTAAGTCTCTATTCGCTCAATGGTTAGGCTACCGGCAAGAAGGCTCCCTTTAAAAATTCGAAAGGTGGAGGTTACTAAAGATGAGAGATTTGATTGAATACATTGCTAAATCGTTGGTGGACAGCCCTGATGAAGTAGTGGTTACAGAGGTCCATGGAGAAAGAACCTCAGTTATAGAGTTGAAGGTGGCAAAAGAGGATCTAGGGAAAGTCATTGGGAAACAGGGAAGAACTGCCAGAGCAATGAGAACCATCTTGTCTGCTGCTTCAACAAAGATTAGGAAGAGATCTGTGTTGGAGATCATTGAGTGACTTTTTCTTTGCTATGGAAGATGGGCTGTTAGTTATAGGAAAGATCGTCAATACCCATGGAATTCAAGGTAAGTTGCGGGTGAATTCCTATGCCGAATCCCCAGCGATCTTCACCTCACAAAAGTTTTTTTATGTAAAAGATGAAAAAGGGGACTTTAAAAGGTACGAAATTACTAATGTTGAGCCTCATAAAAACGTTATCCTCGTAGAACTTGATGGTGTATCTTCAATTGATGAAGCGGAAAAACTCGTAGGAACCTCTATATTTATTGAGAAAAGCAAGCTAAATCCCCTTTCTGAAGATGAGTATTATTGGTTTGAAATCATTGGTTTAAAGGTATTTACTGACGAGGGCGCCTTTCTGGGAAAGGTGGAAAGAATCCTTCAGACCGGAAGTAATGACGTCTATGTTATTCGCAATAAGGACAAGGAATACCTAATCCCGGCAATCGCTGAGGTGGTCATTAAGATAGATGTTATAAAAAAAACAATGATTGTCCATCCGTTGGAAGGGCTCTTTGAAGATGGTGAGATTTGACGTCCTTACCTTATTCCCAAATATGTTTTATTCGCCGCTAAATGAAAGCATATTAAAACGGGCACAAGAAGAAAATTTGATTGCGATAAAGGTTCATGATATTCGTGATTTTACATCAGACAAACACCATACTGCTGATGACTATCCTTATGGTGGCGGCCGAGGAATGGTGATGAAACCAGAGCCCATCATTATGGCTATTGAAAAGGTGAGGCCTCGCATTGGAGAATCAAGGGTTATCTTACTTACCCCTCAGGGAAAGAGGTTTGATCAAAAATACGCTGTAGGGTTGTCAAAGCTCTCATGCCTGATCATTATTTGTGGTAAGTATGAGGGGATAGACGAGAGAGTGAGAAAATATGTTGACGAGGAGATCTCAATCGGCGACTATATTCTTTCCGGTGGAGAGCTGGCAGCCATGGTATTGCTCGATGCCGTTGCAAGATTAATTCCCGGAGTTCTGGGGAACCCAAAATCAGCAGAGGATGAGTCCTTTTTCAACCGGTTATTAGAATATCCCCAATATACTCGCCCAAGGAAATACAAAGGGTTGGATGTTCCAGAGGTACTCCTTTCCGGTAATCATCAGGAAATCAACAAATGGAGGCACGCTCAGTCCCTTAAAAGGACACTTGAAAGGAGACCGGATCTATTGGAAGAGGCCGAACTGTCTGATGAAGATTTAAGGATACTATCAGAGATAAAAGGTAACTGCTCAGGTGGATAGGCTGTAGGCAGTTAGCCTGTAGGAAAAAATAGGAAATTGCATTTGAGTTGGATGTTCCCGAATGCGACTCGAAAATGGCGGAGACCGAGAAGGTTTTGAGCGCCTTGATTCGGTCAATGCTTGACTAACAGCCTTCAGCCTAAGCAACCTGAGTAGTAACGATAAAACAAGAATTGGATTCAGATAAGAGGTGGTAAATACAACAAAAAGGGCAAATCTCTATTTAGCCTTGCTGCACTATCCTGTTTATGACAAAAACAGAAGGGTTGTCTCTACTGCGTTGACCAATCTGGATATTCATGATATTGCAAGAGCAGCTACTACTTTTGGGATAGCCAAATACTATTTGGTAACCCCATTCACAAAACAACAGATACTGGCAAAAAGGATTCTTTCTCATTGGCTGACAGGTCATGGCGCTGATTATAATCCTAAGAGAAAGGAAGCCCTGGAGTTGGTTGCAATAGCCAATTCATTGGATGATGTCTGTGAAGATATCTACAGTCATCGAGGAGTTAAGCCAAAAACGATAATTGCTGACGCCAAACCTTTAGAAAGAAGTATCGACTATTTAAATCTAAAGAAACTGATTGAGGAAGATTCTCAGCCATATCTTTTATTATTGGGAACCGGGTGGGGGGTAACTGAAGATGTTATTAGGAATTCAGACTATGTCCTGGCTCCTATTAGAGGCAATACTGACTACTATCATTTATCGGTCAGGTCAGCAGCGGCTATAATTCTGGACAGACTTTTAGGAATGAGATAGAAAAAATCGTGAATCGTGAGTTGTGAACCGCAAGTCATGAATCGTGAGTGGGAAGTCGGAAATCGAATAAAAGGGAGAGTAATTATGAATACTATAGACCTTATTGAGAAAGAACACATAAACCTTGACATACCGGACTTTGAACCTGGAGACACTATTAAAGTCCACTCTAAGATTATAGAAGGAGACAAGCAAAGGATACAGGTCTTTGAAGGTGTTGTGATCGGTAGAAAGGGAGGAGGAAGCAGAGAAACTTTCACTGTGAGAAAGATCTCTTACGGTGTTGGGGTAGAAAGAATTTTCCCCCTCCATTCCCCTAGAATTGCTAAGATAGAGGTTGTTCGCAAAGGACTTGTTAGAAGGGCTAAGCTCTACTATCTTAGAGAACTCAGGGGCAAAGCTGCCCGTATCAAGGAGCGGAGAATCTCATAATGATACCTCCCTCCCATGTTCATCCAGAGAGAGGGATCTACGCAAGGGGATACCGATTCGTAGCTGGAGTCGATGAGGCAGGAAGAGGGCCTCTGGCAGGACCTGTAGTTGCTGCTGCTGTTATCCTTCCTGAGAACCATACTATCCAGGGTATTGCAGATTCTAAGAAGCTATCCGCTCATAGAAGAGAAATATTATTCAGTGAAATCTATAGACAAGCTGAAGCAGTGGGCGTTGGTATTGTAGATCAAAGAGAGATTGAAAGAATAAATATCCTTCAGGCCAGCCTTAAAGCAATGCAATCAGCCGTAGCTGCCTTAAGTTCTCAAGTCGACTATATCCTGGTCGATGGTATACATTCTATCCCAACCCAAATTCCTCAATCAGCCATCAAAAAAGGCGATACCATTAGTCCTTCCATTGCTGCTGCGTCCATCATTGCCAAGGTTACTAGAGACAAAATCATGGTTGAATACCACAGCATATATCCCCAGTACAATTTTGCCAGGAATAAAGGGTACGGTACAGAAGAGCATATGCAGGCGATTAAAAGATCCGGGTGCTGTGAAATCCACAGAAAAACCTTTAAAGGTGTAAGAGAGTATTTAAGTCGTGAATCGTGAATGGGGAGACAATGACTGAAAAAAGGATCTCCTTGGGTAAAAGAGGGGAGGGAATCGCTGTTTCATATTTGAAGGGGTTAAAATATAAGATTGTTGAGAGAAACTATACATGTAAGTTTGGAGAGGTGGATATTATAGCAAAAGACAAAAAGACTCTCACGTTTATCGAAGTGAAGACCAGGTCGTCCCTGGAGTATGGTCATCCCTACCAGGTAGTAAATAAAAGGAAACAGCACCAAATCTCCAAGGTGGCTTTGAATTACATAAACAAAAACAACCTGCATAATTTGGATGCCAGGTTCGATGTGGTGGCGGTTCAAATCTCTCCCGAGGGAGAAAAGGTAGAGTTGATAAAGAACGCTTTTGAGCTTAGCCCGCGTTACTCGTAAATCGTAAATCGTAAATCGTAAATCGTGAGTCGTGAGTCGTAAATCGTAAATCGTGAGTAGATATGGAAAGACCACATAAGAAGTTGGATGTTTGGAAATTGGCAATAGAGTTGGTGCTTGATGTTTACGGAGTTATAAAAACTTTTCCAATGGAGGAAAAATATAACCTTACGGATCAATTGAGAAGAGCTGTTGTTAGTATTCCGAGTAATATTGCCGAAGGAGCGGCGAGAAATACAAAGAAAGAATTCGCTAATTTTCTTTATATAGCACAGGGGTCATTAAGCGAGTTGGATACACAATTGGAAATAGCATTCAAATTAGGCTATATAGAATCAAATGATTTTGAAAACCTTGAATTAAAGATGGATCGTATTGGAAAAATGATTTCTGGTTTAATTAAGACTCTGAAACAATCTACGATACCTTTGTAACCAGCGTAAACTTCCCACTCACGATTTACGATTTACGATTTACGATTCACGATCTTATTTATAATACTACTGCTAGACGCCCCTTTTATTTCAGGTATGCGAACGACTTTCCCTCCAATAGATTCAACGACCTCTCTGCCGATTATGGCATCTTCTCCCCAGTCTCCGCCTTTGACGAGCACGTCAGGTTTCAGAAGAGAGATTATATTTAAGGGATCCGGCTCATGGAATATTACAACGAAATCCACACATTGCAAGGCAGATAAAACCTCTGCCCGTTCTTCCTCAGGGATAATGGGTCTTTTATTTCCCTTTATAGTCCTCACAGACTGATCACTGTTTACAGCCACTATCAAAATATCTCCGAGTTTTTTAGCCTCTTCAAGGTATCTGGTGTGGCCTACATGAATCAAATCAAAACATCCATTGGTAAAGACGACCCTTTTCCCCTCTTTTTTTAACCTCTCTACAACTTTCTTCAGGTCATCTTTGTCTTTAATCTTGTTTTTCAATAAAGTCCCTCAATCTGTTTTTCAAGGCAGGAATATCCTTTTCAACCGTATCCCAGACGGCATCTAGGTCTACACCCAAATAATCGTGTATCAACTTGTCTCTCATTCCCGCCATATCTTTCCACGGTATTTCAGAATGTCTTTCCCTAATTTCATTGGATAACCTCTTTGCAGCTTCGCCTATTATTTCGATCTGCCTTATTACCCCGTCCTGTATAAGGTGATTATCCATAAAGTCTTTACAACTTATGCCCTGGGTATACTCCTCTATTCTGGATATGGCATCTAAAATGTGCCTTAAATACACGGAATCATCTTTTTTCACCCGTAAATTACCTCCATCTCCTTCCTTATCGTATCAATCAAATAGGGACTTATAGATTTTTCCGTCAACAAATCCACTTTTATTCCCAGGAACTCAGACAACTCTCTTTCTATTCTCACAAGTTCAAGAAGACTTTTTCTTTCAGAAAACTCCACGATAATATCTATATCACTTCCTGGTTTTTCTTCTCCTCTCACATAAGAGCCAAAGACAGCAATCTTTCTTGCCCCTTGATTTTTAAGTAGCCGAGCAATCTTTTTAAAGATTTTTTCTCTATTTATCATTTTTCACCTCTTGGCGGGGTTCGGCATTTCAGGTATTATGGCATATTAACCCTCATATTTCAACAGGGGTCTTTATCTCTCACAGAGTTCACAGAGAGGCAGAGTTACTTAAAAATCATCTCTGATACCTCTGTGACTCAAGCGAGCAAAGGGAGCGGGCGAGGTAAATAATTCCCTTAATTATGCAAAACTGGCAACTTCTACAAGGCGTTCGATAGCAAAGTTCTTGTGATGGAGTCTGATACGTTCAATTTCGTGAAGTGTTTCTGCTGTAAAATAGCTCTCTCCACAACGAGCGCAACTCACCATCGGGATATTTTCTATCACCATCAAATCTTTGCCCTTGCCGTAGGTTTCGGCAACTCTACGGATACGAACACCCTCTTGCCCGCAAATATCACATATCATCTGATCCCCTCCTCTCTTCATAGTGCATATACGGTAATAATGACGAGTTTATTGGTTGGACTTAGCTTCGCAATTATTTCAATTTTATCGCCCTCAACTATTTCTCCTCTGATACGGTATTTCCATTCAGCGGTCACTTTATCTTGCTGACGTTCTAATATCTCCCCAGTAACAATACCACGTTCAACATCATAAATGGTCAATCCATCGTCATTCATCTCTTTTCTTGCATGAAACGTCATTACATATTATCGCCTGCGAACTTTTTCTCGCATACGTTTCAAAATTCGTTTGAACATAGTCATCCTTTAATTATCAACTTATTGGAGTCTAACGTTGAGGGGAACCGGCGCGCGGCCAAGGGACTACAGGAAATGCCAACCCCCGTGTTTCGCGCGTTCGGTTGACCCTGTGGTTAGGCATCCTCTGCTGAGTATTTCCAAGGGTTCTCAGTTCGATCTCGTTCAATACTTTGCTCGTAGTCGGAGTGCATTTTATTGATCAGATCCTTCAAGATCGGTGTGTCAATAAAGGCCTCATTGTGGATACTTTCCTTCTCTACTCTCTCTTCTTCTATCCGTTTTCTGTAACCTTCATGGTCAAATGGTCCCCATTTTTCTTCCAGCTCCCTTTTTACGTGCTCCCAAGGAACTCCTATCTTATTGCCGGCTTCGAACTCTTCGAGCCTTTCATCAAGTACAGATCCGATGGGATCTTCTTTTCTATCGTATCCCTGCTCAGGAATGTTATCGTAGTCCAGGATTGGTTGGCCGAATGCCTCTGCCATCATTATCCATGAATGCCGTAGCTCTTCTATATTCTCTCCAAAGGGCTCCACTGGATATTGGGTGATGGCTCCGACATGTCCGTTCTTGTCGTAGTATGCCTCATGTATGGCATAGGTGTAATCTACTCTTTCTCTCTGATCTCTGGGATCAATGTACACATTCCTTTTCCGTACAACTCGATAGTTCCACATGGTTTACCTTGTGCTGATAAAAAGGGTTCGGCAACAATTACTAATCCTGAGTTATCTCCCGCCATGTCTTTTCAGTAAAAACCCAGACCGGAGTGGAGCCAGGCATTCCCGGAGGGAGATTGGTCGCCAATGAGGGGACTTGCCATATCTTGGGGACCTGTGCTGTTATGTTAAAATTTTGACAGACGATTGTCCCGGCCAATTCGTTCTGTTTACTGCTGGTAACTGTACCAGCGCTATAGAAAGCACCGGTTAATAGCTTCTGAGAACTTGAGGGCAGAGCCATATTCCCGGTACTCACAACACCCAGAACATTGGTGGTTGGATAGGATGCTGCTGTTGCAGGCAGGACATTACCATCAATATTGGTTGTCCCTGTCACGTATATAGTCCCTTTTCCAGCGTATGTTATATCGTCACTTATATTTAGGGATGTTACCTTGACTATCCCCTTTATCTCAAGCACATTTGTGACCGAATTATAACGGATGCCGTTAGTGGAGGACGCCCAATCAACCCCATCATATTGTTCGATGTTGGGATAATAATCGGTCCCTGTCACTTTATAGTCTCCTGTCAACTCCAACGCACCGGCTATCAGGCCCTTTTGATTTCCAGCCGGACCTACATATTGGTTTGTCCCTGTTAAGTTTTTTGAGTGGGCATCCATCCAGGTCGTATCAATGCTCGGCAATGTTATGTTATAATCCCCCAGGTCATACGCCTCTGCAGAATTCGCACCTTTGTCAGCATAAAGGTTCTGACCTGCCCCTGAATTATCCCCGCCGAGTATATCGTCATTCACACCATCGCTACCTGCATCTGTTCCTGTCGTCACATATATCCCCTTAAACGGACTTGCCGATGTTCCTATCGTTCCACTTCCCAGCGTCATATCAGCTCGCCCGTTTTTGACCCTGAATTTTGCATTCAGATCAGAGGTGGTACCGCCGGCAATCTTGCCTGCGAGTGTTGCATCCATACCTGTATTGCTGTTTCGGCAGTCACCTGTCTGGTTGTTGAAAACCGTATCCGTAGCAGCGAGACCGTTGCCCAGTAAGTGAATGGAGCCTGCTATAATAACGTTTCCTGTGATAGGTGCAGCGCCTCCGCCTCCACCAGCAAATATTGCATTGTTCCATGGTGAGATATTCTCAGCCGAAAGGTATCTTTCAAGGGTTATGGTAGATGAGTTCGGGCCTGTTCCTGTGGATCTGACAAGGACAATTGCGGATTCATAATTGGGTGCAGTCCCGTAGTTCTTAAACTGGATAGTATAGGAGCCTGCGCCGAATGAAATGTTACTGAATACAGTGTAAAAGGCAGTGGAACTGGGTGTTATGGTTATGTCGCCTGATGTTGCTGTAAAACTAGAGTTGGCGATATTCTGATCTGTACTCAAATCATTGATAAGCTCTGCCTCAGCCCTTGCTAACCCGGCCTCAGCAATATAAAAGGCCTTTGTGCTGGAAAGGGTGTTGCCTGCTATCTTTGTATCCGTAGTAGATGTGATGATCCCTGCAATCCCAAGGAGTGATAGGAGCGTCAAAAACAAAAGGGCTACAACCAGCGCTATACCCTTTTCGTCTTTCAAAAATATCGGGATTCTATTCATGGTTATGGCCTCCTGCTACCCTTACTCCAGGTTTCTTGCTATTATATCCGAGGTTAGTGTCATTCGGTGATAGCCATCACCGGTATAATCAGGGTCTTTGTTTCTTGTCCTGGCGGTTATAGAAAGCGTTACTGTGGGTTTTGTGTAGGTCACCTGTAAGTCCTCAATATTTACCGCAACCTCGTCATTGCCACCTCCTGCATTCTCGTTTCTTTTCAAGGAAGTGCTATCAATAGTGTATGTGACCCTCTTGACCAGGTAGACATTGGCGCCAACTGGAAATGCATTTGTGGTTCCCTGATTTCCACTCTGAACCGGGTTCGTATCAATGGTTAAAACAGCCCCTGAAATACCGGTCACCTTCGCATTTTCAAGTTCTCCTATGAAGATGTCGCTCTTGGTTGTAATATTAAACTTATTTGCCTCATCAGATGATTGGAGGGTAAGGGTGGTACTGCTTGCAGCAGCCGCTGATCCCAGTTTGCCAGGCGGTGGATCAATGCATCCAACGACATTAAGGGTATCTGGGTTTCCTGTGCCCCCGTCTGTAACCTGTATGCTGTAATTAATACCCGAAGTACCGTTGATCGTTGTCCAGCCTGGCTGACCAAACCCTGCAATACGGATGTGCCTTGATACAATGTCCATAGCGACCCTGGCATTCTGCTGCATATCTGAAACCTGTTCCTGCACCGTGTACGTCCTGCTCTGAGATATGTACAGGTTGTATATTGAGACCAGAAGAATGCCTGCTATTGCAAGGGCAATCATAATCTCTATCAATGTGAAGCCCAGCTCATTCTTGCGTGTGCGATTTGGGGTCTGACCCGACATTTGGGTTATGTTGCTACGGGTCTGACCCCGTGTTGCTTGACCCCGAATCTTTGAATGTTTCATTTCATCACTGCCTTATTATGGTTGACAAAGCAACAAAATGGTTGATGGAATCATTCCAGCCAACAATGACTGTCACAGTCTTTACCCCAGGGACAGGGGTATCTCCTGCCATATCTTCTGCCACATTCCAGACCCTTTGTGGGGATAGACTTATGGTTATGGTTTGACCAGTCGCATCATTGGGATAACTATCGCTATGATCCGGGCTGGTGAATAGGGTGGGAGTTGAATGAATATCCGTGCTGACATCGGCGGTATTACTGTCAGTATCATCCAATTGAGCATTAGTATATGAAAGGTTTTTCAACTCTTCTAACTTATCCTCAGCCAAAACCGTTGCCTCGGTAATCTTATTCCCAACGGTATTGCTCCTTATTACATATACTGTCATCTCTGCCAGGGCGAGCAGGCCTACAGATAGGATTGTTATTGCTATCAATATCTCAAGCAGGGTAAAGCCTTTTTGGTTTGATAAATGGCCTTTCATCATTGGTGAATACCTCGGTTTTATATATACGATTTAAATCCTAGCCATTCATGCAGAGAACTCTCTAACCTTTTTGAATCAAAAGTTGAGAGTTGTCCAATCCTTTTTATAATGAGGGTCTTGTTTATAGTATAAATTCCACGTTTTACCGCTGTAATTACATTAAGCCCTCCACCTCTCCAGTCTTCCAGAACAAATTCACCAGGTAAAAGAGAGGTTGTTTTGCTAGTTAATGGCACGATAAAAATATCTTCAGAAATATGGAGAGCATTGATGATGACCGCTGGTCTAACTTTAGAAGTTGATAGGTCTGAAAAGGGATAACGGACTAATATTACATCATTCTTTGAGTAGTTTTGCATATACTTCATCCTCTGTGTTATTCCAAACTTTATCCAAAGATATTTGACTTGTTTTTAACCAAAATTGTGGTTCATGTTCTTTGGGAAGTATAGTTACCAATACCTTAGTCCCTTCAGGGATGTCAATCTTTTCTAAAAGTTCGATTTTTTCCCCGTGGACAATTGCCCATAATGTATTTAACATAGTTAACCCCCTTATTTTTTTTACCGTTGCGGATTCGGGGTCAGACCCCAACTCCCTTCTCTAACTTCTGACTTCTGACTTCTCATTTTACTTCCATGGTCCTGGGCTACCACCTGCATCATACTTCCAGAGTTTAATCCTGCCTGTCTGAATCACGGTAATGGCCCTCTGCCTATCCCTTCTGCTACTTGTAATGTCTTCAGTTGGGATCAGGTAGACACTCCCATTGTATTTTGCAGTACCATTTGGTATGAAAGTTTCCCTGATTGGGGAACTGGTAGCTCCAAATTGCACTGAACCGGTAATATCCTCATTACTTGGATTCTTTCCGGCTACATACCCGAATTGTATACCTTTATGCTCTGTATCTACATCCACCGTCTTTACCAGTTCAGAAGCCTCAGCTCCATCATTATCACCGTCGTCATAGATACTATACTGATTATTCGCCGTATCAAATGTAATCACATAATCGTTTCTCTCTGAAACTGCCTTCATTCGAGCCAACTGCATCTCAGAGACCAGGTCCCTCGCGGCTGAGTTCACTCTCATAGTAGGTATCCAATCTATTATATAGGGAGATGCAACGGCTGCGGTTATACCAATAATTGCAACGACAATTAGCAACTCGATCATGGTAAACCCTTTTTTATCTCTTAATCTGATACGCATTAGAACTCCTCACCAGCATTTTGCGTAGTGTACAACCCGTAAACCAAAGCCTTCTCTCGCCCGCTCCCTTCGGTTGCTCGAGCACACAGAGAATCACTGAGATAATCAACTTATACCGGAGTATTGATAATTCTGGTAATACCGTCTTTGAGCACAACCTCGTTGAAATTTATCAATAAACCAAGCGGCTTCTTTGCTAAACGTAAATACGTTAAAAGCTGCTTTTTATGCACCCCCTGCACTTTCTCCACTGACTTCAGCTCAACAATGATCGTATCTTCAATCAATAGGTCCAGCCGAAATCCTTCCTCGTGTACTCTCTGCCCTCGATAGAAAATCGGTAGAGGCACTTCAGATTGAACCTTTATGCCCATATTCCTCAATTCAATAACCATGCAGGATTGGTACACGGACTCTAATAATCCAGGTCCAAGTTCCCTATGCACGGTGATGGCAGCCTTGATAATCTGTGATGAAAATTTATTCAGTTCCATAAGAACTTCCCGTAGTAGTGGGGTAAATATCTCTGTGAACTCTGTGTGAGATGAAGCGGTCGTAACGTGCCGTTGGGGTCTGACCCCAAATCCTTTTTCTCTCGCCCGCTCCCTTCGGTCGCTCGAGCACACAGAGAATCACTGAGATAATCACTCTGTTTCTCTGTGAACTCTGTGTGAGATAAAAAATCTACAGATAATGCCTTACTATAATCTCCCCCCAAAAAAGGTAAATCATTGCACCAATTGCCAAAAATGGGCCGAAAGGTACGGCGTATCTGCGGTCTCTCTTCTCTTTAAGCATCACCGTTAGACCCACCGATGAGCCGAACAGTGAGCCTAAAAAAATAGCCAATAACACCCCTTTTATACCCAGGAATGCCCCAATCATGGAGATGAGTTTTATATCACCGGCGCCCATGCCTTCTCTTTTGGCTATAAGGCTATAACCCATTGCTACCAGGAAGAGCCCTCCACCCCCGGTAACAGTACCTATTATAGAATCCAGAAAGGTCATCCCGGGCAAGAAGAGAGATGCTGCAAGACCCAGGATTATACCCGGGAGGGTAATAACATCGGGTATGATCTGGTGATCCAGGTCTATAAAGGTTATGACGAGCAATGCGGCGCTGAAAGTCAGATATACAAGATAGCTAAGGGAAAGACCAAACTTTAGAAAGAGCGCCAGAGAGAGTAAACCAGCAAGCAGCTCAACAACAAGGTACCTGAAAGATATAGGTTCCCCGCAATTACTACATTTTCCCCATAGAAAAAGGAAGCTCAGAAATGGGATATTATGATAGAGCTTGATGGGTTTATGGCAGTTTGGACAATAGGAAGATGGAGATACTATTGATTGCTTTCTAGGAAGACGGAATATACATACATTCAGGAAACTACCAATGATAGTTCCAAAGATAAAGGGGATAAGGTATCCGATGATAAACGACATTTTTTCCTCTCAGATGCTAGAACAATTTCGTTAAAGCCTTAAGACGAGAAGAAGCCCGGGACACATATTAAAAGCACCCCTAATAAGGCAACTATCAACCCTATAGGGGTAAAGACAGCACCTATTATGTTAAATGGCCTTTTGGCATAGTAAGCAGCCCAAAATCCCCAGCCAATCATTAAAAGGCCAACAACTACCATTGAAATATGAATAACCAACATCTCACTTCTGACTCCTGACTTCTGACTCCTGTTCTATGCCCTCATCATCCCTACTATCCACAAGGCATAGAAGATTATTATAAGCCCACCCCATAACAATGCCCGTCTTGAATCAAATCCCTTTTCTCCTGTGAATACGCGAAAGATGAAACCAATAGTGCAACCTATCCAACCTATAAAACCAATCTCCAGAAGTATTGACCAGAAAACATTGGGTGCATAATCCTTCTTCAATATCTTGAGGGATTCGGCTTTCCTCTGTACAAAGGTTTTTCCCCTCTCCGCTTTTGAATAAGGCTCCTTTTTTGCTACCAGAGAGGATATCTTATCATTACATCTCTCTATCCATTCAGGATAAGGGGTATAAAAGCTTCTCACGGAATATAGGCTGCTTCGAAGTTCCTGATATGCCTTTAAGGCAAGGTTGTCCTCCCCCCCTTTTTCGGCTTTATTGCCAATTTCCCAGAGACGTTCAACTGATCTGGAGACGTATTTGTTGAAAGGGGTATACCATTGGATCGATCTCTGGTAATGAGCAATAGCGGCTTCAGTCTCCCCTTTTACAAACGATTCTTCTCCCTTTTCATATTCCTTTATAGATCCTGAATATACCTTTATAAATACCGCGACAATCATTAAGGATATCACGATTGATATACCAATAAACCTTTTTTTGATGGCGCTGTTGATCATTTCTATTCACCGTTATTTAAAATATTACCAATAAAACTGACCACTGACAACCGACACTACCTGAAATCTCTTTTTTGAAAGATAACCATGGACAAAAGCAAGGTTATCGATATATACAGAACCCCGTAGAGCATGGCAAAGGATAGATACTCCCAGCTTACAAGCGCTTGATGAACTATTTTCCCCTTAATATTAAAATTATCCAGATTCGGTAAAGAATAGTATATAAATGCTGTAGAATATTTAATCATGGCGTTTTCGGATTTGGCTCCGAAGGCAAGCAGGTCACGAGATAGGTGTCCTACTATATATACAGCCAAAGTGAATAATCCACTTAAAATAGGGGTAGAGAAAGATGAAAATAAAATTGCAACGGCAGTGATGGTCATCAATTCAAAGAAGATCAACAGGATCGCTTTAAGGATTGAGAGTTCTGCATGACCCTCATAGGATAAGACCAGGAGCAGAAGACCGAAAGACATAATAGCAACCTCTACCAGCAAGGTTAAGATCAGACCCAGGTATTTGCCCAACAGAAATTGGTAACGATGGACGGGTTTTGCAATAACAGTATAAATTGTCTTTTTATCTATCTCTTTATAAACCAGGCCAATCCCTACGAATATAGCAATCAACATGCCGAATATAGAGATACTTGCCAATCCCATATCTTTTATAATCTTAATGTTTTCGCCGATAGTCAATCTGCCCAACAGGATTGATCCCCCAATCATTAACAGCGCAAAGAATAAAAGGCTATACAGCACCTTGTCCCTGATAGCTTCCCTAAAGGTGTTGATCATAATAGCCCTTATTTTCATAAGGCAACCTCTCTGTTTACCTTTTCAACAAGATACTCTTCCAGCGTTTTTCTCCCAGGTGTTAAGGAAATCAATCTCCCATTATTTCTGTTGATAATTCCCAATACCCTATCCTTATCTTCTTCCCCATTAACAACAATGACCAACTTCTCATCCCTTAACGTTACCTTCTCTGCAACAGTCTCAATCTCTCTTAAAGTATCTTTTGCTATATGGGACGTCACAATCTCTATGGATTTTATCCCGGAACCAAGAAGAGTATCTAAGCTTCCCACGTCTATCAATCTCCCCTGAGTTAATATCCCCACTCTGTCGCACAACATCTCTACATCCGATAGTATGTGTGACGAAAATAGAATGGTCTTTCCGGTTTCTTTCAGTTGGAGGATAATTTCCTTAATCTTCGCCCTTCCAATAGGGTCTAATCCTGACATGGGTTCATCAAGCAGTAAAAGCTTTGGGTCGTTGATCAATGCCTGAGCAATGCCTATTCTCTGGAGCATCCCCTTGGAAAATCTTCTAAGCTGAATATCCTTTACATGCCTGAGCTCTACCAGGTCAAGGAGTTCGCCCACCTTTTTTTCTATCTCTCTCTTTCTCATGCCAAAAAGTTGTCCATAGAAATATAGAAACTCTTTTGCTGTAAGATAATCATAGAAATAAGGACCTTCCGGAAGAAAACCGATGTCCTTCTTAATGGCTACATCTCTGATATCTCTTCCAAGAATCCATGCATTTCCAGAAGTGGGATATATAAGCCCTGTAAGTATCTTTAAGGTGGTAGTTTTCCCAGCACCATTGGGCCCTACATATCCAAAGATTTCTCCCTCTTCGACCTCCAGGTTCAGGTTATGAAGTGCGCTTACCTTCTTCATTGTGAATCCTGTCCTGAATTCCTTGGACAGCCCTTGAGTCTTAACCGCTATCAATTGACATTCCCCTTTTTCTACTGCTTTGAACCGGTTGCAATCTCTTTTATCTTTTTTTCAATGTTTCTTCTCACCCGTTCATCATTGGTACTGTTATATACCCTGGTTAAAAACTCTATGCCCAATTCAGGGGTATGGGCTTTAGTATAAAAAGTTGCGGCTAAACCAGGTAAAAAGTCAGGACGATTCGGCAGAAATGAAGCCTTTTCTATATAGTGAGCTGCAACTTTATAGTCATTAAGATAGTAAAAATGAATAAAGCCTAGAAGAAATGGCAGCCTCCATGCTGTCGGATGATGTTCCATACCCTTCTTGAGTAAGGCAACACTCTCCTTTATCTGGTTTGCTTCGATTGAGAGTACTATCCCCCCAAATTCATAAACATATTCAAACCTTGGGTCAAGAGTTGTGACGATATCCAGGATGTGATAGAGCCAATCATATTGCTTGTCTGTAAGGTAATGCCCCCCAAAATAGGCTACTGCCTTGACCCAGAGCAGATCGGCTAACAATTCATCGAAACCAAGTGCGGCTGTTTTGATAAATTTTCCTGACGGGAGGTAAAGAAGGCTCTCAAAATCTTTCCTATCCTTCTTGATCCAATCTAGTTTTAACTGAAGATAGAAGGTGACACTAAATAGAAGAGGTAGTGCTATAAAGACCAGGTACCTTTTAGCCTTCATCTATCCGCCTCTCTAAAAAATCGATTAATCCAATCACAGGAATAACCCATATTTGATGTTGATCTTTAATATAGTCAAGAAGTCTATGGTAAAAATCCATTCTATTCTTTAAAATACATGGATGAAGATTTATTACTGCAACTCCTCCAACCTCTATTATCCCACCAATCATCTTTTTAATCAATTGTAGGGCATCTTCATCATTCATAGAATGATCCCTGAACATTGTACTGTCCTGAAGGCACAAAGGTACCTCCCAGATCCCCATCCCAGGATAGCGAAATGGGAAGCATGTCTCTACGCCCTGCCAGTAACTGCTTGTGGATGCTAGAGAGGAATCATATTTGAAATTAAGCTCTTTCAAAACCGTTAACAGGTTTTTACTGATGGACAATGCCGGTGTTCGAAACCCCATTACCCTGAAATCCATTTCAGATAAAGCTTTTTCTATATCCCTTCTTATAATAGAGGGTGACCTATAGCTTAAAGCAATATCATGGGTATAGCCATGTAATCCTACCTCAAACCCATTGTCTATAATGTATTGGAGTAACCCTCTTTCACATCTGTATCTCCCTTTAATCAAAAAATTATAGGTGGATCTGATATTGTATTTCTTCTCTAGCCCCACCAGTTCTTCGACAAAATCATACCCTTCAACAAAGTCCACGTCATGGGTTATGCATACAACTCCCTTTTTTTCATTAGCCCATTTTATCCCTGTAGTACTCAGATTGCTCTTTAGTTTCTGGTATAGTTTTATTACATCCCAGTCTCTTACGTCTCTACCCCCGGTTTTACTAATCGAACATTTTGTCAATAGAATCTTTTTAAGGGTACTGGTCAATATATAGTGAGCCCGAGTAGGAGCACTGTTGAGGATTATCTGGACCAATTTTCTAGCCTGCCGTTCCAAAATGGATCTGCTGTCGATATCGAGTCTTTTTTTTAATAAAGCTATATCCCTTTGGTGCATAATATCCTTTTCTATCTTTTCTAAGGGGATCCCTAGCCAAAGGGCCATACTTTCTATAATTGTATCACCCATTTTTTTTCCCTGTCTTTTCGGGCATAGACTACCATCTTTCGTCCCGTACCTGAGAGTCGATCGACTGACATCATTATTTTAGCTGATACTCTAACCCACGAAGAAAAATTGTAGAGCTGGAACTGCAGAGAATATGGTTCTTCGGGGTACACCTTTAAAACTTTAAACCCTTTTTTCATCAGCAAATGGGTCAGGGTTTTTTTAGAGAAGAAACAGATATGTTCATAGTCATACATTGCTTTAAGGTAAGGAAGCATCAATTGAGGGAATAATCTATACAAAAAGTGGAATATCCCGGTCATTAACCAATCTTCATTGTGGGTATTTATAGCTAAAATTCCACCTTCTTTCATTACTCTGCTGATAGCGCCAACCGTTTGCTGAGGATCCTGAAGGTGAGCTATAACTCCCCACAAAGTTACCAGGTCAAAGTATTCATCGGGGAAACCTGCTTCCTCTATTGTTCCCAATGTAATATTCAAGTCAAATCTATCTCTGCCAAAACTTGCAGATTCCTCAGATAGCTCGAGCCCGTAGACATCCCAACCTCTCTCCTTCAAGAAATTGAGGAAATGCCCTCTTGCGCACCCCAGATCCAATGCCCTTCCTTGAGATACATATTCACTTATCCTTTTATACTCGCCTCTTAGACTATTCACCCTTAAACTTATCAACTCATCTGAATCGCCCCAGTTTTTCCTGTATTCATCTTTCTGGTACATTTTTTTGATATCCTTTTCACTGGGCTCCCAATTGACATATCTAAACTTACATTCTCTACACTGAACAATCTGACGACCATGTAGATAAAATAGAAGTTTGGGGTTTTTCTTACCACACAGGTTACACTTTTTTACGTTCTCAATCTTCATCTTTAGTAGTCAGCCTAGAACCTTAATGGTCTTTTTGTCCAGAAAACAAAACCCAATAGCCCTGAGATGATGGACATAGATAGAATTAAAAAAGAAAAAGCGATGGCTGCCTCTTTAGTAGAACCCAGATAAGAAAAGAGCAATACCAATACCCCGTCCCTGGTCCCTATCCCTGCAATTGAGACAGGTATTAAAGAGATCAAGACAGACAGGGAAACGCACGCCGATATATACCAGAAAGATAACTCGATCCTTAAGGACAGGGCCAATAGGTAATGGAGGATAAAGACGACCATCCATTCTAACAGGGTAATTATAGTCAGTAGGCTTATCTTTCTAAAATTTAAGTCACGAACATCTTTAAAAAAGTCCTTTATATTTGATTTGAGAGGGTTCTTATATGTGGATGGGATTAGAATATATGCCCTATTAACAATTATATCCTTAATAACCTTACCTTTAAAGTAGAAAGCTGCTAAAATTGAGACGATGGTTATTACAACAACTAAAAGGGAAAGGCTTGGAACTCTTTTAAGATAGTCAAAAAAAATGAACAGACTGATCAGGCCGAATAAACAAAGGGCAAATAGGTCATATAACCTATCCACAAGGACACTAAAAGATGCCTTTCCCATAGAGTGGCCGGCATTCTTCAGATAAAAAACCTTTACCAGATCGCCCATCTTGCCAGGGGTGATTAATCCCAGGTATATCCCTGCTGAATAGGCAGCGAAACATTCCTTCAGGCCATAAACAATTCCTTGAAACTTCATCAAAATCTGCCATCTCCACGCGCTACCAAGTATCGCCGGAAAGAGCAATAACAAGGCAAGCAAATAATACACTAATATCATTCTGCTAAAGATGTTGGCAAGAGCATAGAAATCAATGCGCGAGAGAATAAAGACCAAAAGCAGGAAACCAAGTATTCTTAAATAGACCTTTCTGCCCACTATGCTGCCCTCTATTTGTCGCCCTTGTGACTGGCGACTATCCATTCCCGTATCCTTGAGAAGAGTCCCAACGCCCCCCTCAAATAAACTATAAATTCGGCAAAAGAAGAAAGGTTCTTTATAATCCTATATATCTGGCTTGGCCGAAGGTAAAACTTAATATATGCCTTAGAAATATACCTCTGGAGATCAGTTTTGCTCAAATTTTCCAGTCTAATCAGAGGGGTTACTCCTTTCGGCACATAGTTGTCCCAATTCATCATCTCTGAGGGGTTATCTTCCAGGTTTCTATAGTATTCTTCAGTGCCTGGAAAGGGAGTCATTATATTAAAGGACCCAATAATAGGATTTAATTCTAAAGCAAAGTCAATAGTCTTTGTAATAGTATGATGGTTATCCCCAGGATTGCCTATCATAAACCCTGCCATGGTTTTGAGTCCAAGTTGATTGGCAATCCTCATGGCATTTCTCGACTGTTCCAGGGTTGCGCCTTTCTTGATGTTCTTCAGTACCTGTTCATCTCCAGATTCCACGCCGAAAAAGACACTAAAACACCCTGCCTCCTTCATAAGGGAGAACAATTCGTGAGACACATTGTTAACCCTGGCAAAACAAAACCAACCCACATCCAGATTTTTCTCTAACATCAGACGACAGATTTTTTTCACCCGACTCGAGTTTATGGTAAAGGTATCATCTACTATGATAATATCTTGAACTCCATGGTCGTTGACCAGATGTTCGATCTCGGAAACCACATACTCAGGACTATGTGATCGGAATCGAGTACCCATAGTTACTTCTGTAGCGCAGAAGGTACACTTGGCCGGGCATCCTCTGCTGGTAATCATTGTAGCACTCTTCCTTCCTCGATACAGGTGCACCTGGGGCCTATAAATGTCCAGGTTTATTAAATCCCTAGCAGGGAAAGGGATATTATCTAACTCCTGAATCAAAGGTCTCGGAGGAGTCCTGTAAAAGGCCCCATCCTTTCTTAGCATTAAGCCTTTGATATCTTCTAAACCCGAAGCCCCTTCTTTCATGGTGTTACAAAGCTCCAGCATGGTTTCCTCGCCCTCGCCAATTACTACCAGATCAAACTGAGGGGACCTCTGGAGAACTTCCTCAGGAAGGGCTGAAGCGTGCACACCTCCCACTATTATAAGAGCATTGGTCTCTTCTTTAGCAAACAGTCCCATCTTCTGGGCGCCTTTAAAATTTGGGGTAGCGCTGGACACACCAACCAGATCTGGCTTTTTCATTCTCAAGTATGTCCTTATATCTCCATCCGTCATTCCAAGGGGCTCTGGGTCTAATATTGAAACCTCGTACCCAGCTCTCATCAGATAGGAAGCAATATATCCTACTCCCAAAGAAAATGTGTGGTTTCTACCTACGTTTATCGAACCATAAACATCAAGATAAGGGGCGCTGATAAGTACGACTTTCATATCCAACTCCCACGCAAGCTTACCTTAAAAACCTTAAATCCTGCTCTTGCCTTTCTCTTAAGTTCGCCAAAGGAGCGAACTTTAAGTGTGCTCCTTGCAATATACCCGGGGCGGAGGTAAAATCTTCGGTAAGCTGTATTTAATAACTCCATAAGCTTCTCTTTGGGAAGGATCTCTCCCCAAACAGGGGTCTCAAAGTTTTCATCAGGGTCTTCTGCGAATCTCTTCCAATAATCATCCTTTATTAACCCGTTATCTAAACCTAATCTATAGAGTTCCGTAGCAGGATAAGGGGTCGTTATAGTGAACTGAGCAAAGTCAGGCTTAAGCCTCAAGGCAAAGTCAATAGTCTTCAATATATCTCCCCGTTCCTCTCCAGGAGAACCAATCATGAAGTCTGCTAAAGTAGTTATCCCCAGCTTCTTCGTCATCTTTATTGCTTCTTCTGATTGCTTCAAGGTCGTCCCTTTTTTTAATGCCTTCAGCACCTTGTCTGTGCCTGATTCAATGCCGTAGGATATCCTCTTGCAACCTGCCTTTTTCAACTGTTTCAGCATCTCATAATCAACAGTGTTTACCCTCGACCTTATGTCCCAGCTTATATTCAATCTGCGATCGGTGATCTCTTTACATACCTCAAATACCCTGTTTCTATCTAAAGTGAATATATCATCAAAGATCATGAATTCCCTGATACCCATATTTGCACACCCTTCCATCTCATCCACAACATTGACAGCCGATCTGGTCCTGTACTTCTTTCCCATATGAGGTCTATGGCAGTATATGCATGAAAATGGGCAGCCTCGGCTGGTCATCATGGTGGTCATCAACGACTCTTTAGACAGAACAGAGGTATACTTCTTATAGGGGATTATCCCCCGATCTGGAAAGGGAAGGGAATCGAGATTGGTATTGAATTCTCTAAGTCCGGTATTAACTGTTTCACCACCGTTCTTAAAGACAATCCCCTTTACCTCGCTAAGAGGTGTATTCTTTTCTAAAGCGTTGACCAGTTCCGCAAATGCTACCTCTCCCTCTCCCAGAACGATAGAATCAACAAAGGGAAATCGGATAGTCTCATCTGGATAGATGTAAACGTGAGGCCCCCCCAGACAGATGTGGATATTATCATCAATTCTTCTTACCATTTTGGCTATGTTAATGACATCAATAAGGGTAAATGTGAGAGTAGCTATGCCAACAATATCCGGAGATGTCTCCCTTATTTCCTTTTCTATCTCTGAATAGGTCAATCCATTTGCTTTAGTATCTAGAATCTCTACCAGGTGGTCTGTATTTGCTTTAATATAGGCAGCTATGTACATTAATCCTAATGGAGGATAAATACCGCTTTCCTCCTCAAAGATGTCTGACGAATCTCCACGGATTGCATTGAATGAAGGTGGTGAAATTAATAAGACTTTCATGGTTATGATCTATCCCCCAGTAGATTTTCCGCTTTCTGTATGTTTTGCAGAACAGTGCTATTTCGACTATCTGCCTCTATGACCCTTTTCCAGTATTCAATGGCTTCCTTTAACCTTCCCTGCCTGGCCTTTATCACTCCGATATTGGTCAGTGCCGAAATATTTCGAGGGTCAATAGAAAGCAAAGAGAGGTATTCTTTAAGAGAGGAGTCCAAGTCTCCCAGTTTCAGATAGATATAACCCAGGGAAGAGTATCCCTCCTTAAAATCAGGATTTAACCTCAGTGTCCTTTGGGATTCCTTTATCGCCATGGATACACTATCGGGGTTTTTTAAATAGCCATCAAGGTATGAGAGACTTTGGTTTGGCCTAATCCAATTGTACCCATATTTTTTAATAGCTTCATCATTTCTACCATCTTTTTTAACATAAAGCAAAAAACTGTTGTCCCAGTAAACTAGATACCAGCCTTTCTTTTCACTGAGATGCTTGTCGAAGCGATCCTTAATGGCTACCAGGGCATAGTTGAAACCATATCTTTGCTCCAAAGCATTCCAGGAATTGGGATCAACATGTGCTCTGATAAATGTAGGTAAAAAGTCAGGAAATCCCTGGGCATCGCAATAGAAGACCTGCCTTTTAGGGAATGTTCTCCATATCAGGTAACCCCCTATCTCCAATGAGTTAAACAAATTTCCCTTTAGGTTCGTCTGTTCTGTAAACTCCACTGCCTTTACTGGGAGAGGGGACCGGTCGCTTTTCATATTCCATCCTGAGTGAATATTTGGGACGAAGAGTAGAAAAAAAAAGAGAACAGAGGGAATGAGTTTTATAGCGCTTATCGCAGAAGATTTGGGGAATGCCCCCCCAGTTTTCTCAACAGTTTTTTTTTCTTCGTATCGTCTCATATTTTCGAGAAAAAAGATCGAGCTTGCTATAGCAAACTCTCCTGTGAATCTTCTTCCCTGCAAAAGCAATAGGATAAAAAGGAAATAGATGAGCAAATCCGAAAGTCTCTGTTTCTTCCTGAGTTTGACAAAGGAATACCCACTCAGAAGGAGGAGTGTCATGCAGGAGATAATTTCCCTAAAAGGGCTGGCAGTAAATATGTTTTGTCTTTCGACGAATAGGGGTTGAATATCTGGATTCTTTAAATAAAAGGCTATTGATTCATAAGGGACATAAAAAATCTTGTAGGTATAAGGGTTAATCAGTGTAGATAATGAAACCAATATAAAAAGTACAATCAGTTTTCTTAAGTCATTCCACCCCTTGGTTTTTTGCTCTTTGTTGATAGAATTGTCTATCACCCCCCCTATTAAGCAGGCTAGAATTACCAGTGGGCATAAGATGGCGCTTGCATGGATATTTATCCAGAGGATCTGAATAAGGGGGAGTATTACGAAACTCTTTTTACTGGTATGGTACCTGAGCAGGATCAGGAGAAATGATGCCAGAAATAGATACTCAAAGAGATGGGGACGGAGGGTTAACCTCGGTTCTATTACAAGAAAGGCTACCATGACAACCATAAAGGGGATAATAACCCTTTTGTTAAAAGAATCCCGTAAATCATGCCAATCTTCAATCTTTCTTCCCGAAGTTTTCTCCCTAAACGGACGATGAAGAGATACAAGAAAAAAGGTGGCTGTAATAAGCAATGCCCCAAAGACAAGAACACCCTTATAGGAGAAAATGCGAAATATCTGATAGAATATAACCTGAAAAAGCCATTCATAGTTTACCCATTCCTTCTGTGGGAGGGAGTAAGAAAAAACAAAGGTTCTGGGTATGTTTAGATTCTCAATAATATATCTGCCAATGGATAGATGGCTCCATGAATCATAAGAAAACCGGATCCCATTAATACTCCACGAGAATATCCAGAAGGCAAAAATGATAAGTAGTGCCCTGGATAAGCTATGCGGCTGCAAAAGTGCCTTTGCCTTTTCCATTTATCTTGTTACCCTTTTAGGTCTTTGTTGTTGTCCATGTCAAACCACATGGCAAAGAGTATGAGTTGTATCCCGGACATAAAGAGCATACCCCCCATGATCATCCAGCCGTATCCTATGTCAAAAAGCCTCAGTTGGTCGACAATCACGGTAAAGATACCCAATCCAGAACCTACTAGAAAGAACAGGATACCGAATAGATAGAAAAATACCAGGGGATGAAAATCTCTGATTATATACTTCTCAAACATCCTTCTAAAGAATCCCTTAGTCAATAACCAGGATATAGTGGGGATAACCCTCCACAGTTTTATGTTTGACTTTTCTCCCTGATTATAAACCGGTTTTACTGAGATGTCCCTTACTTTGAAATCATGTATGTTCAATTTGACCAACATATCATTAGGCATACCGTATCTTTTGTATATCGAGTCCAGATTTATCCTTTTTAAAGCTGTCAGAGAGACCGCTGTATAACCGCATTGAAAGTCGGCGATATGCCAATATCCTGATGCGATCTTGGTTAACAGGGATAAAAACGAATTCCCTATATACCTGTAGTGAGGTATTAATTCCCAGGATTCCCCTCTGAATAGTCTGTTCCCTTTGGTATAATCAACTTCACCATTTGCTACCGGCTCTATTACTCTTATCAGATCATCAGGGTCCATCTGGGCATCGCCGGCCATAACTGCCGCCACGTCAATCCCTTCCTCAATAGCCTTTTTGTAGCCTGTTACAATAGTTCCCCCAACCCCCTGGTTTTCGTCGTGCCGAATAAGGACAACCCTGCCATCTGTCATTCGACATTCTTTCACGACCTTGGATGTTCGGTCTAAACTGCGGTCATCCACAACGATAATCATGTCCACAAATTCCGGCATAGTTTCCAGTGTCTTCCTGATCATCAACTCTTCGTTATATGCAGGAACAACAACGCCTATCTTTTTATCTTTATACATAGCCCTTCCTTTAATTATTAATTACCTTTGAGACCTTTCCATAACCTGCCAAGAGCTTTGAAGAAGTCCCCTTAGAGCGAATTTATAGATTTTTTGGGGGACCCACCTTAGCGAGCGGAATGTAGAAAATTCACATGTTTGACCCAGCACTTAGATAAGTGCGGGGGGGGGTTGTGAATTTTCAATGAAGCGAGCTTAGATGGGTCAAAAAATGTATTCTGAAGCGAAAAGGGGTACTTTTTCAAAGCTCTCCTTTATGGGTTAACTGTAACCTTCTCTAGCCTGGTAAATCTCCCCTCAGTTGTGGTTTGGCTTTGAATGATGGGCAAGAGCTTCTTTCCATCTGATATGCCGATGTTAATATAGTAATCCCCTGGCACTATATTAAAGTGGGGCATAAAATAGCCCTCGTCTTTAACTATTTCACTTTCCTTCCATTGAGATGTGGGATAGCTGCCATAGACAGGGTAATGGGAGAGGGGATGATTATACAGTTCCCGAAGGACTCTACCAGACCGATCCGTTATTATGACTATTATCTTATGGTTTTTCTCTAATTGTCTGAGGGACCTCCAGAAGTAAGTAATCTGCAATGGTTTCCCCCTGGATATTATCGTTTTGTCCATATTATAACCTACAAATTCCAAGTTGTCATCGTAGGACACCCTTGTTTTATAGAGTATTTTTGGATATTTAACGATGAAATCTTTTGCTTCAGTTTGTACCTTGAAGATATAGCCCTTTGGAACCTTTATGTACTCATCGCTTATATATTCCCTTTGTATGTTAGCAAAAAATGGTCCATTATCAATATGGTTTTTAATTAAGGCATCTATAATACCCAAACCTGGGTTATCGAAATGCTTGTTTTTCAGAATCTGTAATGCCTTCCTATGTTCTGGATTTTTTATCAACTTTACCAGAGGTGCCTGTATAAAAGGATTAATCATCAAGACCTTGACATCTGGCCATCTGCCCTCAATGGATTGAAAGTAGAGAAAATAAAACAAGAGATTCTCTTTATTCGTAGTCAAGAAATAGGAATCCTGTTCCAGAAAGCCAAGGACATTTTTCCCAAAGTCATGGAAAGAATAGTATTCACTAGCGTTATTGATGCGATAATTCTGGTACAAAGGGGATAACGGTATTAGGGATAGTAAGAGCAACCAGTGGGGTGTGCGACTTAAAAACTTAAGCGGATTAAAAGAGATTAATATCTCTATTATAGTTTTTAACCCAACCGCTACAAGAATAGAAAAAAGGATATAGTAATTAAAGAAAAGCTGAAAGGGAAAGGTGATATTTTTTTTTGCTCCCAGGTCAAAGCTGCTGTAGAAAGATGCGTTCAGGAATATGAGCAAGATAAAGAACAAAGATAAAAGAGGGAGTCTTCTGGATAATATCCAAAGGCCAAATAACCCAAGGATTATAAAAAAAAGCTGGTATTCAAACCGTATCGAGGTAAAGGCATACTGGAAGTTAAACAATCTCTCCTTTAAAGATATAGAAAGAAGAGGGAGTCCAGTAGCATAAACTTTGCCTGTTAAGGTGTTATAAAAATCCTTCCAGTTGCCTGCCTCGCCAATTTTTATTATCCCATCTGTCTCTGAGCGGATGGGAAGATAGAGAACAACCGATACAGCAAGGATAAAAAAGAAGATACATAGAATTAAAGATTTTTGCGCGGATAGGGATTTCCAATTCAAGTAAAGGGGTATTAAACAAAATAGAGGGATGTATATAAGGTTAGTACTATGAAGAGCTGTAAAGAAACCCATAGTTAGTGATAATAGGAAAAGGTTCCTGTATCTCTTCTCATGTTTTTCGGGAGATTTAAACGAATGCATGGCAAAGCGGGCTTCCCTTAAAATGAAAAATAGCGCCAAACAGAATATAAAGGAATTCAAGGTATATACCTCAGAGCCTAATGCATAGTCCCAGAAATTATTCGAAAAGGCAAATAAGAGAGATGACGCTGTTGCTAAAGAGTAAACAAGTATCTTTGCTCTACGATCATCTATTTCTGAGTCTACAGGTTTCTCCCCCTTCTCAGAATAAAGAATGGCAAGCACCTCTTTTATCAATAGATATACCCCTGCCACAGTCAAAGATGCAAAAAGAGCAGAGAGGAGATTCCCCCTAAAGGAGAGGCTCCCCAAGGGGATAAAGGAAGACAACTTTAACAAGATGAGATATAGGGGATAACCTGGAGGATGGGCAATACCTAAACCAAAACCGGCAGCCACTAGCTCAGGAGCATCAGAGAAGATGATAGTTGGTGCCAAAGTAGATAAGTAAATTAAAAAAGAAACAATAAAGATTATATACATTAACATTACCAATCGCCTGTTTCTGGAGTTGTCCTAATGATCTGGTAATACCTCAACCTTTGCTGTCCGAACAAACCTTCCTTCAGTTGCAGTATCCTCTGATGTTATCAGCAGCAATTCCTCCCCTCTTTCTTCACCGCCAACCGCTAAATTTATATAAAATATACCAGGGGAAAAACCAAGATGGATCAGGATATCCATGTTTTCTTTTATTACCTCACCGTTTCTCCATTTGCTCGTTGGATATATACCATAAGCAGGTTTATGGGTAAAGGGATCAGAGAGCTTTTTTCCTATTATTCTGCCGTCTTCGCCTGTTATAAGGACAATGAATTTGTAGTCCTTATCCATCGCTTCAAGAGATTTCCAGAAGAGCGAGAGTTTGATGGTTTCTCCAATATGAGCGGATGACCTATCCATATTGTAACCTATTAACACAATCTTATCGTTGTATACGGCATTAACCATCTTCTCTATTGCAGGATTATTTACGATTACCTCTGGGGGGGGGTCCTGAATTCTGTATATATTCCCCGTGGGTATCCTTACATATTGCTCCCTGATATATCCTTCCGGGCTATTGATGTAAAAAGGAAATCTGGAAAGATAGTTCTTTAATAATGAATCCATTATCATGGAACGGACCTCTATGGTATTATTAAAAACCCTTCCTTTTAACTCTTTTAAGACATCTTCGAATTTGGGATCTTTCAGAGTTTTCTCTAAGGATGTCTTTACAAAAGGGTTAATCAGCATTGAATCAATATCAAGCCTCCTATTTTCAATAACGTTGAAGTACCACAAGAAGAACAGAGAATTTTTACTGTTTGTACATAGAAAAACAGAATTTGGTTCAAATGTCTCTATCCTCCTTTTGCCGAATTCATAAAAATAACGGTCTAAACTGGAATCACTCATTTTATAGTTTTCGTAAAATGGGAATCTGAGGAGCAGAATAATAACCAGTGATAAAGATGAGAATTTAATAACAGTGGATAAATTCCCCCGGGAAATTGTCCATTTTGTAATGCCTGCCAGCCCCACGCTTAAAAACACTGAGAATATAATATAAAAAGGCAATAAAAGCTGAGAGGGGAAAGATTCACCTCTAGATGCCCCCAGATCATAATTTGCAAAGAAGAGAATATTAGCCAGAGCTACTGATAAGAGTATCAAAAAAACCATAATCTTTTTTTTGAGAAGCAGATAGATACCTATCAATCCTATTCCTGTCAAAGGAAGGGTGAATTGATGCCCTATGGATTTAACAGAGTATAAAAGGTTATACGCTTTTTCCCTGAAGGGTATGGAAAATAGAGATAACTCCCCAATATAAATTTTACCCGTAATTGTTTTAAAAAAATCTCCCCACTTACTCGAGTCGCCGATATTAATAAAAGGGGAGGTAACTGACCTTATTGGAAGGTAAAAAAGTATAGAGAGTCCTAAGAGGAAAAAGGATAAGGCTAACAACAAATTCTCTATCTTTATTTCTTTCTTACTATCTATGTATGTTGTCTTAACAACCACAAACCCAACAAACAATACCACATATATTAGATTCACAGAATGAAAGGCCAAAAGGAGACCTGCAAAAAGAGACAATAGATATAAGCGTTTTACTTTTTTCTCGGATTGGCTTCTGAATGCAGTACCTGCCCGGATTTTTTCTTCAGTTGAAACACATAGGATCAGCAAAAGGATGGCAACAGATAATAAAAAAGAGCTTGTAGAATAAGCCTCTGTGTTTACGGCGTAAGGCCAAAATGAATGAGAAAAAGCAAGGACGAGAGCACCAATAAAGGCAAAAGACTTATTAATTATTTCCGTTTTATTTTCAGGTAAAGTAACTTTAATAACTCTGTTAGATAAGATATAGATGCAGATAACAACAAGAGAAGCAAACAGGGCTGACATGAGGTTCATTCGCCATGCCAGATTTCCAATAGGGATGAAGGAAAATACTTTGCCTAAAAGAAGATAAAAAGGGTATCCTGATGGGTGTGCAATTCCAAAACTGAAAGATGATGCAATAAATTCCGGGCTGTCAGGTACAAGAATCCCAGGCGCAGTTGTATTGAGATAAATGAGAAATGTAAAGATAAAGATAAGGAATGGCATTGGTATAGATACCAAAAAATAAGCGGACAGCTTCCCCCATAAAAAGGATTGCTGTCCGCTTAAGTAAGAAAAAAAGATATTAATTTGTAAATGACGCAGGGTCCATATCAGTCAGCGTACCACCCTCGTCCATACTCCATTTGTCACCAGTAATGGATCCTGTTTTTCCTTGTGCTATTGCCGTAAAAGAACTTGCATCTGCCGTTGAAACTCCATAGGTATACTTGTTTGTTCCCTTAACGGAGTAACCCAGTCCATCCAAACTCGTGGCATAATTATCATGATCAGCCGCATAAGCTTCCTGTAATGTGCGAATGCCACCCAGGTTTGTCTTTGCCTCTGACTGCGCGGCCTTTTTCTGGTAGCTCAAAAAGTTAGGTATAGCTATGGCTGCCAGAATCCCGATGATGGCTACAACGATCATCAATTCAATCAGGGTAAAACCTTTTTCACTCTTCATAGATTTTCTAAGTTTGGTTAACATTTACACCTCCTTTATAAACGGTTCACGGTTCACAGTTTACAGCTCTAAATATTCACCTCCTTTACTGGATTGTTGATTGTTTTAAAATGGTAGTAATTAAAATAGAAAGCAACTATTATGCCAAAAAATCCCTTAAAGTATGCCGATGACGCAGGCAAAAAGTTGCAAAGGCACATAGGCACAAAGCAGAGGACAACCCCGATAAATCGGGGTTACTCTGTGCCTTTGTGCCTTTGCCCCTATTAACCTTATATAGTTACAATTTACGGCGCATTGGTACAAAATTTTGTCACCGTGGCGAGGTGTTTAAAGCTTTTTCATCTCACACAGAGTTCACAGAGAAACAGCGTGATTATCTCAGTGATTCTCTGTGTGCTCGAGCGACCAGAGGAAGCGGGCGAGATAAACTTTTGTCGCCATGGCGAGATGTTTAAAGGCACTGAAGGATCAAATGAAGGTTAAATTTTATTGACAATTCCCATTTGGTGGATTATACTTTTGCAACTATGATAAATACATTAACCATATTTGAAGACCTAAGCCACTATATAGAACCTAAGGCGGCCCAGAAGATCGCAGAGATACTTGGACAAGTCTATGATGAGGTAACGCAAACCGTCACAAAAAAAGAATTCAACGAACTGAAAGAGATTGTTGGCGATCTAGCCCAGGCCCAGAAGAAGACAGAAGAAAGACTCAATGAATTAGTCCATGCCCAGAAGAAGACAGAAGAAAGACTCAATGAATTAGCCCAGGCACAAGAGAGGACTGAAATATCCCTTAACAGGCTAATTGAGGACCATCGACAAACTAGAGAGAGACTGGAAAATATATCTGATACTGTTGGATATACCCTGGAAAATCAGAGCTACAAGGGTTTGCCCACTCTACTGAAAAAGGATTTAGGGATCGCGGTTGAAGGCAGGCTCATCAGGCGTTACTTAGCAGGAGAGAAAAAGGGCCAATACCTCCAGATAAATATCTATGGCTGGGGTAAGAAAGACAGCCAGAGAATATTAATCCTCGGAGAGGCTAAAACCAGTGTCTCTCGTCAGGAGATCGATCGCTTTCAAAGGATAGTTAAAAGGGCAGCTCAATTAGAAGATGTTTCCTCTAATAATATCTGTCAAGTAGTTGTTGTCCACGATGTTACACCTCAAGTGGAAGAGTATGCCCGTGGAAAAGGTCTCAATCTCTATTGGTCCTATGATCTATAGAGATATCCATTGTAGTCTTTCCCACACCATCAGGCTCAATATATCCAAATATCTCTCCCTCTTCAGCTACTTCCCCTTTTTTCTTTGACAAAGAGTAACTACTCAGGTAGATAGGCTGAAGGCTGAAGTAGGCTAATAGTCTACAGGCTGATAGTCTACAGCCTAAACTTCAGCCTATCCACCTGAGCAGTTACTGACAAAGATAACAAGGTAATATAACCTATCGAGCTTACGATGAAAACAGATCAACAAAAAATACGAAATTTTTCTATTATCGCCCATATAGACCATGGTAAATCTACCCTTGCAGATAGATTCCTTGAGATTACGGGTATTATGGGTTCAAAGGCAATAACCCCTCAATTCCTGGACAAAATGGATCTGGAAAGGGAGAGGGGGATTACTATTAAGGCCCAGACAGTCAGACTGCCTTACACTGCCGATGATAATGAGACATATATCTTGAATCTGATCGATACCCCAGGGCATGTAGATTTCAGCTATGAAGTCTATCATAGTCTGGCTGCCTGTGAGGGAGCGGTGTTAGTGATAGATGCCTCTCAGGGAGTAGAGGCTCAAACTTTAGCCAATGTCTATATGGCGTATGATTCCAAGCTAACGGTTTTACCTGTTATAAATAAGATAGATCTTCCCAGTGCCAATCCGGACAAGGTAAGGGAAGAGATCGAGGATATTATCTGTATAGATTCTGGTGACGCTATTCTGATAAGCGCCAAAGAGGGTATTGGTATCAGAGAAGTATTGGAGGCTGTTATTGAAAAAATTCCTCCCCCTGAAGGAAGAAGAGAGTCTCCTTTGAAGGTATTGGTCTTCGATTCCTGGTTTGATCTTTACCAGGGCGCTATAGTATTGGTCAGGATATTTGATGGAACAATAAAGAAGGGGATGAATATACAGATGATGTCTTCAAAGAAGATATTTGAGGTTGCAAGGGTTGGTATATTTTCACCCGATATGATAGAGGTTTCAGAACTCTCAGCCGGCGAGGTGGGCTTTATCATGGCAGGGATTAAAGAAGTCAAAGACACCAGAATAGGCGATACGATAACCGATGCGGAAAATCCTACTGATGCCCCTTTCCCTGGCTTCAGAATCATGAAACCCATGGTCTTTTGTGGTTTGTATCCGATTGCATCGGCTCAATTTGATGTGCTCAGGAATGCCCTTGAAAAGCTCCAACTGAACGATTCCTCTTTCTCATACGAACCGGAAACGTCCCTGGCATTAGGCTTCGGTTTCCGCTGTGGATTTTTGGGTCTTTTGCATATGGAGATTATTCAGGAACGTCTTGAGAGAGAGTATGGATTGAATCTTATAACCACTGCACCTAATGTAATTTACCAGGTCACCACTACAGGTGAACAGGTATTGAATGTGGAGAATCCATCTAAACTCCCTCCACTTCAAGAGATTGTTTCTATCAGAGAACCATATGTGCTGGCTACCATCTACCTTCCCAATAGTTATGTAGGAGCTGTATTGAAACTGTGTGAAGAGAAACGCGGTATCCAGAAACAGATCAAGTATCTTAACATGGACAGGGTTGTTTTAACCTATGAACTGCCTTTAAACGAGATAATATTTGACTTTTATGATAGGTTGAAATCGGTAAGCCGCGGATATGCTTCATTCGATTATGAGTACCTTGATTTTCGCGAGTCCGATATGGTTAAACTGGACATACTCATTAACGGAGATATAGTAGATGCCCTTTCATTGATTACTCATAAGGAGAATGCCTACTTCCGTGCGAAGAGTCTGGTTGCCAGAATGAAGGATTTGATACCCCGGCAGATGTTTGAAGTAGTTATTCAAGGTGCCATAGGCAGTAAGGTTATAGCAAGAGAAACTATCAGACCTCTAAGAAAGAACGTTACTGCAAAATGCTACGGAGGAGACATCACAAGGAAAAGAAAACTGTTAGAGAAACAGAAAGAGGGAAAAAAGAGGATGAAACAGATTGGAAAGGTTGAAATCCCTCAGGAGGCATTCCTTGCCATATTAAAATAATGTAGGGGCAATCCCTTGTGGTTGCCCTGTAGGCTTACATAGAAAGGATATTTCATGAATAAAAAATCGGTAATCAGAGAATGGGTTGAGGCAATTGTAATTGCTGTTATCCTGGCCCTTATAATAAGAACCTTTGTAGTTCAGGCATTTAAGATTCCTTCCGGCTCCATGGAGAAAACATTACTGGTTGGTGATCACATCCTGGTTAACAAATTTATTTATGGCACAAAAATTCCCTTTACCGGTATCAAAATCCTTTCTTTCAAAAAGCCCCAAAAAGGTGATATAATAGTTTTTATTTTCCCTGAGGACAGGAAAAAGGACTTTATAAAGAGGGTTGTTGGTGTAGAAGGTGACAGGGTTGAAATAATAGACAAAAAGGTTTATATTAATGGTTCCCCAAATTATTGCCCCTTTGCGGTGAATGATGATGAGACTATTATACCGAAGGGTATCCAGCCGAGGGACAATTATGGTCCAGTGCTTGTTCCCAAAGACTCTCTTTTTGTAATGGGGGATAATAGAGATCATAGTTACGATAGCCGGTATTGGGGGTTTGTAAAATTGGAAGAGGTGAAGGGTAATGCCTTTATTATATATTGGTCATGGAATGGACTGGAGAACAGTCTTAGATGGAAAAGGATTGGGAGTTTAATTCATTAGTAATGATTAGGAGGATTCAAGTAGGGGCAATCCCTTGTGGTTGCCCTGTAGTAGGGGCAATCCCTTGTGGTTGCCCTGTAGTAGGGGCAATCCCTTGTGGTTGCCCTGTAGGCTTGAAACCTAGAACCCTTTTCACCAACTGAGAGGTAAACCGTGAATTATACAGAAAAGAAGGAAGTCATAGACAAGGCTGAAATGGAACGGGCACTGCTCCGTATATCCCATGAGATTGTGGAGAGAAACAAGGGGGTTAAGAACCTGGTCCTTATTGGAATTAGGACCAGGGGTATTTATATAGCCAGGCGAATCGCTACGTATATCCGTCAGATTGAGAGTGTGGATATCCCCGTTGGCGTATTGGACATAACCCTTTACAGGGATGATCTCGGCTCTAATTCCAATCAGCCCATAATCCATAAGACGGACATACCGTTTTCAATAACCGGTAAGAGGGTAGTCCTTGTAGATGATGTATTGAATACAGGGAGGAGTATCAGGGCAGCCTTAGATGGGCTGATGAGCATTGGGCGGGCAGAGGTTATCCAGTTGGCGGTCCTCGTGGATAGGGGCAATAGGGAACTTCCCATTCAGGCAGATTATATTGGTAAAAATCTTCCCACATCCAGGGATGAAGTGGTAAGGGTTATGCTGGAGGAAGAAGAGGCTGTAGATAGAGTGGTTCTTCAGGGTAAGGTCAACTAAAGGATGGAAGAAAAGGTGCAAATGGGATATGATCTAATTATCAGAAACGCCAGGCTGAAAGACCATGGTCCATCCGTGGACATCGGCATAAAAGACGGGAATATCCGGAACATTGGAAATATAAAAGATACAGTGTCCCAGGACAGAGAGATCAATGCGGAGCATAACCTTGTAATCCCGGGTTTTGTAAACTCCCATACCCATCTCGATAAAGCGGATCTTCTCTCTAAAATGAAACCTTCCCAGTTTGGAGGCACATTAGAGGAAAACAGAAAACTGATACGGGAATTTAAAGAAAACTATACGATTGCCGGGATAAAAGAGAGAGCGGGTAGGGTAATAAGGGAGATGACTAAAGAGGGTATTACTGCTATAAGGACCCAGGTTGATGTTGACCCTACGGCAAAACTCTTGCCCTTGAAGGCAATATGTGAATTAAGAAAAGAGCATGCTCATTTAGTAGACATTGAGATATGTGCCTTTCCTCAAGAAGGAGTTTTTAAACAAGGCGCGAGAGAGTTGTTGGAACAAGCCTTAAATGATGGAGCTGATCTGCTTGGTGGACTTCCTTTAGTGGAAAAGACGGAAAAAGAACAAAAGGGGCATATTGATGTTCTCTTTGAAATTGCAAAGAATTGTGATGTGGAACTGGAGGTCCAAATAGACGAGTCCAACAACCCTGAAGATTTCATGCTGCCATATTTAGTGGAAAAGACGATTAATGAAGACTATCAGGGAAGGGTCTCGGCTACACATTGTATCTCTCTCTCCAAGGTTGATAACAGAATAGCAATTGGAATAATAAAAAGGGTTAAGGAAGCAGGAATTAATGTTATAATAACACCAAGTTGTAATCTTATAACCGGTTTCCCGGAGATTAAAGGCTCACGACCGTATAACAGTATAACGAGGGTAAAGGATTTAGTTGAAAATGGGGTG
>JACQWO010000079.1 GCA_016209225.1 Desulfobacterales bacterium | reverse complement strand
CTGTTCTTTGTGCCTATGTGCCTTTGCCACTTTGTGCCTGAGTAGTTACAAGTAAACTTTCACTAATTACATGGTTCAAAAATTTAAATTCATTGTCCCTGATAGTGGGGAGAGAAAACGGCTGGATATCTTTCTCTCAGAACAGAACCTACCAGTTTCTCGCTCCCAGGTAAAGAGATTAATAGACGCCAAACTCATCAAAGTAAATGACATATCCACTAAAGCCAGCTTCAAGGTAACAAAGTGTGATTTAGTAGAGGTATCCATCCCGGAGCCTATACCGGCGGATCCTAGCCCAGAGAATATCCCCCTGGATATTCTCTATGAAGATAGTTTTATCATCCTGGTAAATAAACCTGCCGGTTTGGTTGTTCACCCTGCTTCTGGCAACTATTCTCGCACTTTAGTCAATGCGCTTCTGTATTACAGTCATGACCTCTCAGGGATAGGAGGGGTAATCCGGCCTGGTATAGTGCATCGTCTTGACAAAAATACTTCAGGGGTCTTGGTAGTAGCCAAGAGTGATTTTGCCCATCAATCATTGGCAAGCCAATTTGAAAAGCATTCTATAACAAGAAAATACACTGGCATTGTTTATGGTACATTTAAGAATGAAAAAGGTACCATTGCTTCCCTCATTGGTAGACATCCTGTAGATAGAAAGAAGATGTCCACCAAGCCCAGGAAAGGGAAAAAGGCTGTGACTCACTGGAGGGTAATTAGGCAGTTCGATGAGATTGCTTTATTAGAGATAAACTTAGAGACGGGAAGAACTCACCAAATAAGGGTTCACTTGGCGGATATCCAACATCCTATAATAGGGGATCCAGTCTATAGCAGCAATAAAAAGCTGTTAACAATAAAAAATGATAGGCTTAGAAATAGGCTGAAAAGCCTGAATAGACAGGCACTACATGCTACGCTCCTAGGGTTTAACCACCCTGAAACCGGGGAGTATATGGAGTTTTCTGCACCTCTTCCGGAAGACCTAAAAGATATATTAGATACCCTACAATCTGAATTCGGTAGTTAATCTTCCATGTCTAGGAGGAATAATTGAAAAGAAGAGTGGTTATTACTGGCTTAGGGGTAATCGCACCTAATGGGATTGGAAAGGAGGCATTCTGGGATGCACTGGTTAATGGGAGATCGGGGATTGGTAGGATAACTAGATTTGACGCGTCAACTTATCCATCTCAGATAGCTGGGGAGGTTAATGGAGTCTCATTCAATGCATATATTAATCAAAAAAAATTGAGAAAGTTGGACAGGGTTTGCCAGTTTTCGTTGGCCTGTGCCAATATGGCGGTAGAGGATTCTAATTTGTCTATAAAAAAAGAAGATGGAAACCGAACAGGTGTAATTGTAGGGACAATGTTTGGAGGGTTAGGGATCGCTGAAATTCAGCATTCTATTTTTCTTGAAAAAGGATATAAGCGTATAAATCCTTTCCTTCAGCTAGCCACGTATCCAAGTGCGTGTTCAAGTGTTGTAGCAGTTGAATTACAACTCAATGGTCCTTGTGCGACAATTTATACTGGATGTGCCTCTTCAAATTCTGCAATCGGTACTGGGTTTGATTATATCCGTGAGGACAAGGCTGATATTATGATTGTTGGAGGGGTAGATGCCCCTATCACGCCTTTTATTTTTGCATCGTTATGTCAGCTCAGGTTAGTGTCAAAAAGAAATGATACTCCGTCAAAGGCGTCAAGGCCATTTAATATCGACCGTGATGGAATGGTAATTAGTGAAGGTGCAGGTTTTCTCATCTTGGAAGAGCTTGAGCATGCATTAAAAAGAAATACCAGCATCTATGCTGAAGTGATAGGACATGGTAGTACTTGTGACGGTTATCATTTAGCTGCTCCTTTACCTAACGGGACTCAAGCAGCGAGAGCTATAACATTAGCTTTGAAAGATGCTGGATTGAAATCTACAGATATTGATTATATCAATGCGCATGGTACCTCTACTCCTTTTAATGACAAAACCGAAACCCTTGTTATAAAAAAAGCATTTGGTGATTATGCTTACAATGTACCAATCAGTTCCACAAAATCTATGATTGGCCATGCCCAGGGAGCAAGTGGAGCTATAGAAATGGTGGCCTGCTGTCTAATGTTACAAAATAGGTTTCTCCATCCGACCATAAATTATGAGAACCCAGATACTGAATGTGATTTGAATTACATTCCAAATAAAGGATATCGTTGTGAAGTGAATACCATTCTATCTAACTCCTCAGGGTTTGGCGGGTATAATGCCGTGAGTGTTATTGGAAGGTATATGTGTTAAAACAGATTCAATGATAAATTTTTGTAGTCCAACGGGGAGGTCATTTGGACGCAATTTCATTCTTATTTGGTGTTGTAGTTACCACTTCAATAGGACTATTTGTTTATCTAAAAGACCGTAAAAGACTAACGAATAGGACGTGGGGGGCACTTTGTCTTGGTGTAGGGTGGTGGTATTTCGGGCGTTATATGAGGTTGACCTCTGTAAGCGAAACAGATGCTCTATTCTGGTGTCGTTTTTTATATATTGGAGCCATTTTTATTCCTCCTCTTTTTCTCCATTTTAGTCTATCCTTACTTGGTATTAAAAAGAGGAAAGTGGTTGTCACCGCCTATCTATTAAGTTTTATTTTCTTCATCTCTAACTTTACTGATCTATTTATCAAAAACATAACTTTAAAAAACTCCCTTTACTATCCTATCCCAGGTATTCTCTATCCTTTTTATGTTATATTCTTTATTGGTTGTGTCGTTCTTAGTTCTTTTGAGCTTGTCAAAGCCTATATGAAGGCCACTGGATATAATCGTAATCAAATAAAGTATGTATTCCTGGCATCAATCATCGGCTTTTTCAGTGGAATAACAACCTTTCCGTTGGTATTTAATATTAAAATCCCTCCTATCGGAGCTCCTTTCGTTTCCCTATATACAATAATCGTAGCTTATGCAATAGTTAAGTATCGTTTGATGGACATAGATATTATAATAAAAAAGGGTGCAACCTACACCTTCCTAGTACTCTTCTTGTTAATCCCCTCCCTTGTCCTTGTAATGCTTGGCCAGATGTTCTTCTTTGGCTTTATAAGCTACCTATTTTCATTTATTGTCCTTATCCTTTTTGGCCTAGCAACCTTCATCTTCCCCAGATTAAAGCCAGGTGCTGAAAAGACGATTGAACAGATATTATTCAGGGGTAAATATGACTATAAGAAGACCTTGAACGATTTAAGCAAGGCGCTGATATCCATCCTGGATAAAGAGACTTTGCTTGCAAAGATAATCAACACCATCACAGAAGCCATGGGGGTAAAAAAAGCCTCTATACTTCTGCTTGATGAGGAAAAGGGTTACTATGTTATACAATCATCCATACAAGTAGCTAAAGTTAACGAAGAAAGTTCCCGATTAGTCAGAGATGACCCTTTCATAATCTGGTTAAGGGAAAAGGGCGAAATAATTGTAAAGGAGGAGTTGGAAGGAGATTTGGGGAGGCTGAATATTCCAGCCATGGTAACCATTATAAAAAGATTGAATGATATGGAATCAGAGGTGTGCATCCCACTGATTACGAGACAAAAATTGATCGGTCTTTGGAATATTGGCAAAAAAATGAACGGTGATATGTTCTCCCATGAAGATATTGACCTACTCGAAGCTCTCGGCAATCAAGCTGCAGTTGCCATTGAGAACGCTCAATTATACGATGGATTGAAGAAATCCGAGGCTCAAATGCGCCGCGCCGACAGGTTAGCGGCATTGGGTACATTAACAGCTGGATTGGCCCATGAGATAAGAAACCCCCTGGTTGCCATTAAAACCTTTATCCAGTTATTACCGGAAAGGTTTGATGATATAGAATTCAGGGATCATTTCCTTAAAATTACTTCTGGTGAGGTGGACAGGATTTCCTCTCTGGTAAATGAGCTCCTGGAGTTTGCCCGTCCATCAGAACCTCACTTTCAAGAGGAAAATATCAATGAAATAGCTGAAAAGATGATAATTCTGATTATGAGCGAAACTAAGAAGAAGAATATTAAGGTAAACATAAAATACGGTGAAGAGATGCCCCCTATAATGATTGATAAGGAACAGATCAAGCAGGTTCTTTTAAACCTATTCTTGAATGCTATCGAGGCTACATCTGAAAACGGAATAATTATCTTTGAAACCGCCTTAATAAATAAAAGTGATCCCACAGATTATATCCAGATGAAAATACGTGATACGGGAAAAGGAATACCGAAGGATGATATTGAGCATATATTTACTCCATTCTTTACTACCAAACATCAGGGAAGTGGTTTAGGACTATCAATATCTCACAAGATTGTTGAAGACCATATGGGATATATCGAGGTAGAGAGTGCAGTTGGGAATGGGAGCACCTTTTATGTGTATTTGCCGTTAACCCCTTTTAGAAATGATATTTCTGACAGGATAAATCTACCTGTTGTTAATAAAACCAGAGAGGAATATGAGAAAGATATTGGTTGTAGATGATTCTCTCAGTGTAAGAGAATCACTTAGAATAATATTCAAAGACAATTTTAACATTATAACATCAGGTTTTGATGAAAATTCCTTTTCATTGGCTAATACCGAAGGTATAGAGCTTGTGATCCTGGGAATAATTCACCCACTGGATTCCAGGATAGGCTTTTTACAGAGATTAATCAAATACAATCAAAATATAGCTGTATTACTGATGATGGAATATCGAACATCGAAAGAGGTTGTAGATGTTTTTGACCATAGAAATTTCGATTTTGTGTTTAAACCCTTTAGTATTTATGAGATCAGAAAAAAGGTTCAGAGATTGTTAAACCGAAAGGAATCCATTTCTTCTTTATCTGAAGTTACTCATAAAACCAGAAAGATCGTTAAGTATCAAAGGATTTATGAGTCGCCCCTCTTAGAACAACAGGTGTCAGCTATAGTCCCTAAAGCCCTTGATAATGATGCACCGGTTTTAATTAAAGGAGAAATGGGATCAGGACAAGAATGGGTAGCAAAGATAATTCACTATAACGGATTAAGGAGTGAAGGGGAGTTCTTTAAGCTCAATTGTGTTAATTTATCCGAAGAATCATTTGTAAACACAATAACAAAAGAGGCATCTTATAATAGTCTTGGCACATTGTTTCTGGAAGAAATAGGGGGGGCAGATTCAAGTATTCAGATGAGGTTAATGGAGATCATTGAAGAGCAAGCAATTACAACAAGGGGGGGGAAAGAGGTTGATTTAAACTTGAGGGTAATTGCATCCAGCAGCAGAGATCTATTAGAAAAGATCAATAATGGAGAATTTAGGGAAGATCTGTTTTATCGGTTAAATACCATTCCAATCAGTCTATCCCCTTTGCGAGAAAGGAAGGAAGATATTCCATCTATTGCAAACTATATCCTGAGTGATCTGAGTCAAAGGATGAAATTACAAAATAAGAGATTATCTACAACCGCCTTAAATGTATTAAAAAACTATTACTGGCATGGTAATCTAATAGAGCTGGAGAGCGTTATAACCCGCAGTGCGATCTTAGCAGACAAGGATATTGTTTCAGACCTAGAACTTTCCTTTGGCATTGATGACAATATAATCAGCAGCCCAAAAGAGTATGAAAAATCGGAAGCCTGTCTGGATGCAACGCACAGGCAGGAATACAATGTAAAAACCGGCGATTTCTCCTTAGAGACCCTTATTGCGAGTCTGGCACACGAAGTAAAAAACCCCCTGGTTTCTATAAAAACCTTTGCTCAGCTTTTACCAGAGAGATTTGAAGACGCAGAATTTAGAGGCCAGTTTTATCAAATAGTGGGAGAAAACGTAGATAAGATAAACAGCCTTGTAGAGGAGATTACAGGATATGCCAAATTCTCAAAGCCTAAATTTTGTACAGTTAATCTTGAAACCTTAATTGGAAAGGTACTGGAGAAACACTCATACAGGCTGGGTGAACGTAAATCGGCCATTTTAAGAGAATTCGATAAGGGTTTGCCCCTTGTTTTGAGTGATAAAGAACAGCTTCTGTATATCTTTGATAATATCTTTTCAAATATACTAACTACGATTCCTGAAGGAAAGGGTTTATCAATCTCTACAGGGGTATCAGAATTTGACCATGGAGAGGCAAACCATCTGTTGGGATTGGAATATATGGATAATAAGGCAGTAGAGATAATTATCCCTTTGTCTGATTCTGTAATGACAACCTTGTCTCTATCACTCCCCCCCCCTATCCTGGATTTGGAATTATTTTTAGCCCAGAGATTAGTAAATAAAAATCTTGGAATAATGGAGATAACGAATTTTAGTGAAGAGGGGGTAGCAATCAAGATAAGGCTACCTGTTGCCCTGAGTGAAGGATCCTGAAGGGATGAAAACTTCCCCGTAAGGAGATTTAGATAATTAGGGAATGAATAAGTATGAAGAGGCTGCTTATAGTAGATGATGAGCTAGGTACCAGGGAATCTCTCAGGATGATCTTCGACAAGGAGTATGACATTACAACAGCTACCTCTGGGGAAGAAGCCCTTGGGATAATTGAGAGACTTAGACCTAACCTGGTTCTTTTAGATATAATTATGCCTGGAATGGACGGTCTGGCTGTATTGGAGAGAATTAACGAAATAGATAAGGATATAATTGTAATAATGATAACAGCTACAAAAACGGTTAAAATTGCCGTTCATGCCATGAAATTAGGAGCATATGATTATATAACCAAGCCTTTTGACCTTGATGAAATAAGATTGATTATTAAAAAGGCCATCTCAACTCAGGATTTAAGGAATGAGGTGAAGATACTGAGGTCTGAGATAGATAAGGGTTATAGCTTTGGGAATATTGTTGGTAACACAGGGATTATTAGAGAGATTTTCGATACAATCAAGCGGATTGCTGACAGTAAAACCACAGTGTTAATTGAAGGAGAAAGTGGGACAGGGAAGGAACTGGTGGCAAAGGCTATCCACTTTAACAGTAACAGGAAGGGAAAGCCATTCATTGCTATTAACTGTGCAGGAATACCAGAAACCCTTATAGAAAGCGAATTATTTGGCTATGAAAAAGGGGCATTTACCAATGCCTATGGAAGGAAATTAGGCCGATTTGAACTGGCTGATTCTGGAACCCTGTTTCTTGATGAGATTAGCGAACTCAGCCTGGCCACCCAGGCAAAGATCTTGAGATTTTTGCAAGAGAGGGAATTGGTCAGGGTTGGAGGGACGGAGACCATAAACGTAGATGTCAGACTCATAGCCGCTACCAACAGAAACCTCGAAGATTCTGTGGCCAATGGAGCCTTTCGAGAAGACCTTTACTATAGGATAAAAGTGGTTCCTATACATCTACCGCCCTTAAGAGAGAGAAAAGAGGACATCCCTTTATTAGTGAATCATTTTTTTAATAGAATTATGAAAGAAAAAGAGGTCAAGGCAAAAAGTATATCCAGTGATGCATTGGATTTACTTATAGAGTATAACTGGCCCGGTAATATTCGGGAACTGGAGAACATTATTGAGCGGATTACACTTTTATCCAAGAACAGCAAGGTACTCCCGGAGGATTTGCCGTTGAATATCAGAGGCAATGCTAAATTAAACTCAATCAAAGAGGCTGTGCTGGAAGGAAAACTATCATTTGAAAAGGCAGAAGCAGAATTCGAAATGGACATTATCTTAAATGCGTTGAAAAAGACAAATTATGTTCAAAGCAAAGCTGCTGAACTTTTGGGTATAAGCAGGAGGATATTGAAGTACAAAATGGATAAGTTGGGTATTGAGGCTACAACATACTGATCTGTTCAACCACATATTGTTCAAAAATGTACAATCTAGGCAAAGGGAAAATACCTTCTAATATTAATCAGTTTTCTTTTCTTTCCACAAAAAGCCGTACAAAAATGTTCATTAGTAACCTGTCTGTATCAATCCTTCCCATCCCCAAATAGTAGATTACACAAAAAAATTTGATTTATTTTTAAGCCACTTACGCAGAGTAAGTGGCTTTTTTACTTATTACAAGGAGACTTCGGCATATTCTATGCTACTTTGTCCACTATAGGAGAGGAGAAAAAGGCTATGCTTAAATCTCATAAACACTACCAGGATATGCTGGGTATTTTACTCGAGGGTTGCCAGATTATCGGTTCTGACTGGCGTTATCTGTATCTGAACGACGCCGCAGTCAGACACAGCTCCAAGACCAAGAAAGAGTTGCTGGGCCGCACCATGATGGAGATGTACCCTGGCATTGAGGATACGGAAATGTTTGTGAAGCTGAGAGATTGCATGGAAAAACGTACCTCACATGTCATGGAAAACGAATTTGCCTTCCCCAATGGCAGTAAAGGCTGGTTTCAGCTCAGCATGAAGCCCGTGCCCGAGGGTGTATTAATACTCTCATGGGACATCACCGAGCACAGGCAAATTGAGAAACTGTTGTTGGAGATAATCAATAGTTCACCTGTTGGCATATATATAATCCGGGACAGAATGTTTAGGCTTGTGAACTCTACCTTCCAGAAAAGTGTGGGCTACACTGAGAGTGAACTGTTAAATATAGAGCCTTTCGACATTGTCCATCCTGAGGATAGGGAGATGGTCAGGGAAAATGCAGTGAAGATGTTGAAAAAAGAGCGCGTTTCTCCATATGAATACAGATACCTGTGTAAAAGCGGTGAGAACAGATGGGCTGCTGAGCAGCTAACATCCATCCAGTTCCAGGGCAAGAAAGCCACTTTAGGAAATTTTATGGATGTTACAGAGCGTAAGCTGGCTGAGGAAAAACTGGGACAAAGTTATGAAAGGTTGCAAAGAGCTATGGATGGAGCCATCCAGGCTATGGCTTCGATAGTTGAAACAAGGGACCCTTATACATCTGGCCATCAGCAACGGGTGGCTAGGCTTGCCTCGGCTATAGCTGAAGAGATGGGGCTTCCAAAAGAACAGATTGAAACAATCCGTATATCTGGGATTCTTCATGACATCGGCAAAATGTATGTTCCTGCCGAAATCATGAGTAAGCCTGGTAGATTGAGCGATAGTGAGATGAATATCATTAAAGATCATCCTCAGATCGGTCGAGATATATTAGAGACATTGGAATTGCCTTGGCTTATTTGCCCAATGGTACTTCAACACCACGAAAGAATGGATGGCTCTGGCCATCCCAAAGGTCTGTCAGGCGAAAATATTACATTGGAAGCGAGGGTCCTGGCTGTGGCTGATGTTGTCGAAGCAATGGCATCCCATAGACCCTATAGACCAGCTTTGGGTATAGAGAAAGCATTAGAGGAGATATCACAGAATAGAGGTTTGCTTTATGATTCTCGAGTGGTAGATGCTTGCAATGAGCTTTTTAGCAAGAAGAAGTTTGACCTATAATTTCCCTACGGAGGTTTTGATGTGAAAGAGGAAGCAAGCGTTTTAATAGTGGATGATGAGTTGGGACCCCGGGAATCTCTAAGGATGATCTTAAAACCCATCTTTAATATACACACTGTTGAAAATGGGGAGGAGGCATTGAGATTCATAAGACAAGAGCCTGTAAATTTGGTGACATTAGACCTCAGGATGCCAGGGATTCCTGGCATAGAAGTGTTAAAGGAGATAAAAGGTTATAACCCTGACATCGAGGTAATTGTCCTTACAGGTTATGGAAGCCTGAATACAGCGGTAGAAGCCTTGAGATATGGTGCCTTAGACTACCTCAACAAACCCTTTAACATACCTCAAGTTGAGGAAGCTGTAAAAAAGGGGATTAAAAGGCACAAAATTAATATCCTGAGCCGTATATTAACTCAAACGTTAAATATTTCAAACGAGGAAATACAAGGGGTTATAAAAATGGGGCATACACAACTGGAGGATCAACTCCTATACGCTGAAAAGCTGACTATTTTAGGCCAATTAACCCCTAAGATTGCCCATGAGATTAACAACCATCTACAGATTATATATGGAATGGCACAACAGGGCTTGATGAAAACGAAAGGAGAATACGTCTTCAATAAGTATTTTGAGGGCATTTTTACAGAGGCTGAAAAGATAGACCATATTGCCCAAGAACTGATGAAATATGGGAAACTACCCGAATGCAAGGAAGATAAGATAAATGTACAGAAAATCCTGGATAATTCTCTTAATTTATTAAGGGATTTTGGAGAGACTAAAAGGTTCCAGGTCCACAGGTTTTATCGGGAGGCTTTGCCTTTAATTAGAGGAGACAAATCTCTATTAGAGCAGGTTTTTATAAACATAATCATAAATGCCTCCCATGCTGTAGAGAAGACAACAAATAAGAAATTAATTGTTGAAACAGACCTTAGCTCAGATGGACAATCTGTTGAGGTGACTATTTCTGATACAGGATGTGGGATAAAAGAAGAAAATTTGGAAAAGATATTTGCCCCTTTTTTTACAACAAAAGAAACGGAAAAAGGTAAGGGGCTTGGACTGTCTATTGTTAAAACTTTTGTAGAGAAACATCAAGGGCGTATCGAGGTAAAGAGTAAATTAGATAAGGGTACAAGCTTTAAGGTTATTCTGCCTATAGACTTGGACAATAGTAACTATTCAGCCACTAAGACACTAAGACACTAAAATTGCTTACAACAGCGGGCTTAAGCCCGCTGTTGAATACCCTTCTTGATGAGGGGCACATTAAAATACTCATATCTATCCTTCGTGTCTTAGTGCCTTGGTGGCTACCTGAACAGTTACGGATAATAAAGATAATAAGAAGGGGCCTCAGGCTTAGAAAGAAGGTGGTTTAAGTGGAAAGTAGACTGCTTAGGTGTACAGAATGTAATGAAATTATTAATATGACAGAACACGACTTTTCGGTTGAGTACTATTACGACGAGAAAAAGGATTGCTTTATTGAACTGGTAAAGAACGACAGAGAGCCGTTCATAACGAAACACAAGCGTCACAAAGTAGAAGATATGAGGGTAAACAGGGCATCTTATATCAGTGATCGCCCCTATTCCGAACCGTTAAAAACCAGTTATTTTGAGGCGACTAATGGCAGGGAAGATTTTGTAATAAAAAGGTGGAGAAATAAGGTTGAGTCTCCACTGAGATATGAGATTGTCGGAGGATGTATTGAGGTAACAAATAAATCGGTGATACATGGTGAGGACATCAGAAAACAAATTCAGGCAGAAATAAATCCCCTTATATCCCAGGATAAGATAACCCGTTTAATACAGGTAGTAGAGAGGGTTGTTTCACAGTTAGACCCGAAGAGTCTACTAAAAGACTCTTTAGAATTGGACAATCCCCTTGTTCTTCATTGTAAACTGAAAAACAGTGCCATAAAGAGCATTCTTGAGCTAAGTAAAGATATATTTAAAGGAGAAGAATTCAAAAAGATAAGAGATTTTATCTATGATAATAGTGATTATGCCGGTGTAATGGCGCCCCTGGTTAAACGTCAGTTCACAATAAAGCCCTCTCCACAAATAGGAAAAAGATTGAAAAAAGAGGTTGCTATTCCAACAGAGATTGGCCAAGGAGATATTCTTACCCTCTAAAGGATATCTTTCTAAAGGCACAGTTTTTGAGCCCCCGGCAAAAATTACTTGACAATACTTTTGCTTTACTATAATTTATGTATAATTAAAACTTTGTATACCTTCCTATGAAGTTTTCCAAAAAAGCAGCTATTACATTTGAGGTCTTAACAGCGACCCATAAACTCACCTTTTGTGGAGCTAATCCCTCTAAAAATAATACTGCATATTCCATGAAAAGTTACATGCTATACTAAATATGAGTTATCTATATCCGCTATGGTTTAGTTAATTTAAATCAAGGGTTTTGGAGGTAGATTAACCCTTGGTGAGATCAATCTGGTATTAGAGGCATTAATCAATATTTTCCAAGCAGCATAAATTTCAAAAGGGGGGCAGAGTGGGCCTGAATTTAAGAGATCTAAAAGAAAAAAAGATCAGTGAATTGACAAAACTGGCAAAACAACTACTCATTGAAGGGGCCAATTTCCTGAGCAAGCAAGAGTTGATCTTCGCCATACTTCAAGCTGAAACTGAAAAAAATGGGTTGATATACGGAGAAGGGGTGCTTGAAACCCTGCCCGATGGCTTCGGCTTCTTAAGGGCTCCTGACTATAGCTATTTACCTGGACCAGATGATATCTATGTCTCACCTTCCCAGATTAGAAGATTCAATCTCTTAACCGGTGACACAGTTTCAGGCCAAATAAGGCCGCCAAAGGACAGCGAGAGATACTTTGCTCTTCTTAAGGTAGAGTCTGTTAATTTTGAAGATCCTGAAGCATCCAGGGAAAAGATTCTTTTCGACAATTTGGTCCCCCTTTATCCCGAGGAGAAAATTAAGTTGGAAGCCAACCCTGAGAATCTTTCCACAAGGATAATGGATTTGTTGACCCCTATAGGAAAAGGACAGAGGGGATTGATTGTTTCACCCCCTCGAGCCGGTAAGACGATGCTTCTTCAGAGCATAGCCAATGCTATTACAACCAATCATAAAGAGATAATCCTGATAGTCCTTTTGATAGATGAGCGTCCGGAAGAGGTTACGGATATGCAGCGCTCAGTGGATGGGGAGGTGGTTAGTTCCACTTTTGACGAACCGGCTCAGAGACACGTACAGGTTGCCGAGATGATTATCGAGAAGGCAAAAAGACTTGTAGAACACAAGGGAGATGTTGTTATTCTTCTTGATAGCATTACCAGGTTGGCCAGGGCATATAATGCTGTAGTTCCACCAAGTGGAAAAGTCCTTTCCGGAGGAGTAGATTCCAGCGCCCTCCATCGTCCAAAGAGGTTCTTCGGGGCAGCGAGAAACATCGAGGATGGAGGAAGTCTTACTATTATTGCTACAGCTTTGATTGATACCGGCAGCAGAATGGACGAAGTTATATTTGAAGAATTCAAGGGTACAGGCAATATGGAGATACATTTGGATAGAAAGTTGAGTGACAGAAGGATATTTCCTGCCATGGATATCAATCGTTCCGGCACAAGAAAAGAAGAACTCCTTATTTCCAAAGAAGATTTGAATAGAATATGGGTACTTAGAAAGGTGCTTCAACCGTTGAATTCTATTGATGCAATGGAATTTCTTATGGATAAGATTTCAGGGACCAAGACCAACACGGAGTTTTTAGATTCTATGAACAGGTAATGCCCCAATTTTTCTTGTAAAATAGCTGGAAATATGTTAAAAAACCCTTGGAGGCTCTCAAGGAAAGGCTTAAATTCGTATAATCTGGAGGAAGATAGATGAAAAAAGGAATTCACCCCGATTATTCTCCAACAAACATCAGGTGTGCTTGTGGGAGTACTATTGAGACAAGGTCAACGAAAAAGGACATAGTTGTAGAAATTTGCTCCAAATGCCATCCCTTTTTCACAGGGAAGCAAAAACTGATAGATCCTGCTGGGCGAGTGGAGAAGTTTAGAAGGAAATATGGTATTAAATAAAATAATTCTGAAATCTATAGGAAATTCTGAACTGTGTTACAAAAACTCGAAACATCTGAGATAAGATATCTAGAATTGGATAGGCTTTTAAGTAATCCTGAAGTACTTAAAGATCAAAAGAGATATAAACAGATTGCCAGAGAACATTCAGATCTATCTGAAATAGTTGAATTGTATCGTAATTATAGAAGGATTAATGATGAAATAGAAGAAAACAAGATATTGCTTGATGAGGACGACGAAGAAATTAGAGAACTTGCAAAATCGGAAATACATGTCTTACAGCAAAAGTTTTCTGAATTTGAAAAACGGCTAAGAATCCTGATCATCCCTAAAGATCCTAATGACGGCAAAAACATATTCCTGGAGATTAGAGCCGGTACAGGGGGTGATGAAGCCAGTCTATTTGCCGCTGTTTTATTTAAAATGTACTGTAAATATGCGGAGGTGAATAACTGGAAGATTGATATTATGGATCGAAACGTTACTGGAATGGGCGGCTTCAAGGAGATTATTGCACTTATAGAGGGGAAAGGGGTATACAGTAAGTTAAAATATGAAAGCGGTGTTCACCGTGTCCAGAGAGTTCCTTCTACCGAGGCACAAGGAAGGATTCACACCTCTACCGTAACAGTAGCAATCCTGCCAGAAGCTGACGAGGTAGAAGTCCAGATAGACCCAAATGATTTAAAGATCGATGTCTTTCGTTCTTCGGGGCCAGGGGGGCAGAGTGTAAATACTACTGATTCTGCAGTTCGAATAACCCATCTTCCAACTGGTTTAGTAGTTACCTGTCAGGATGAAAAATCACAGCATAAGAATAAAGCAAAGGCATTAAGGGTACTCAATGCCCGACTTTTAGACAAATTGAGTGAGGAGCAAAAGTCAGAAATCTCTGAAACTCGAAAAAACCAGGTGGGTACTGGAGAACGAAGCGAAAGGATTAGAACCTATAATTTCCCTCAAGGCAGAATTACTGACCACAGAATCGGACTTACCCTATACAAATTAGATAAAGTCCTGGAGGGGGATATTGACGAGATTATTGATGCCTTAACTACCCACTATCAAGCTGAAGCCATAAAGTCCGGATAATAAGACCTCCTGAACCAATTCTCCCCCTTAATAATAATCTGGTTTGTATTTTGTAACGCAAGGATTATGGACTTGTAAAAAGTCAAATTGGGGATGGCAAAGTAAAAAGCTCCAGATGCAAGGCGCGCAAATCCTATTATCTGTTGACCGTTGACCGTTGTCCGTCAACAAACCATGTACTTACGGTGAACGGTAAACAGTGAACGGTGAACCGTGAACTATTTCCATAGGTACGCCGCAACGACGAAGGATGCAGTGCAACGCCGCAGATGGACTTTTTACGAAGCCATCAAGGATAGGGATATAGTTTTTGAATAACAAGACCTGGACAATCCTACGACTGCTCAATTGGACATCTCAATATTTTAACGAAAACGGGATTGAAAATCCCAGATTGGATGCTGAGGTTCTGTTGGCACACTCTTTAAAAACCAACCGACTCAGGTTGTACCTCAATTATGATAAGCCTATTCACAAAGATGAACTAAGAGAATATAAGAAGCTTATTAAAAGAAGGATAAAAAGAGAACCTTTACAGTATATTACAGGATACCAAGAATTCTGGTCTTTAAATCTCAAAGTTACCAAAGGGGTATTGATCCCTCGTCCAGAAACTGAAATCTTAGTAGAAGAAGCCCTCAAGACATTTCCTCAAAATGAATCATTTGATAAAACAATCAATATATTGGAACTCGGTACAGGAAGTGGAGCCGTAGCCATTGCCCTGGCAAAAGAACTCCAAAGAGGATTGGTTGTTGCAACAGACATTTCAGACATAGCTATAAAAACTGCCAGAGAAAATGCAAAGGTACATGGATTAGAGGAACAGATAACTTTTTTAAAGGGCAGTCTCTTTGAGCCTGTAAGGGAAAGAATCGGGACATTTAATCTTGTGATATCCAACCCTCCGTATATTCCCATAGAGGATTTTAGAGATATTCAACCAGAGGTGAGGGATTTTGAACCGAGAATCAGCTTGAATGGTGGGAAAGAAGGTCTAAAATTCTATCGACAGATATTCTCCCAAATAGGAAGGTATCTGGCCAAAGATGGCTGGGTAATACTGGAGCTGGGTAAAGGACAAGCAGAAAAGGTGACCGGACTTATAGAATTAACAGGGGAATTCAATCCAACATCTATTGTAAAGGATTTTTCAGGGATTGAAAGGGTAGTAAAGGCCCAGAGGAAGGACAGGAAATAAGTTGGAAAAGATAATAATAAATGGTGGAAAGAGATTAATGGGTGAAGTAGAGATTAGCGGTGCCAAGAATGCTGCACTGCCGATACTTGCAGCTTCCATACTTACAGAGGGTTGGAATACCTTCTCAAATGTCCCAAATCTAAGGGATATAGAGACCATAAAAAAATTGCTTATAGGTCTTGGGGTAAAGGTTGAAGGAGAGAAGGATGTAAGGATCAATGCCGATGGGTTAAACAATTATGAGGCTCCGTATGATCTGGTTAAGACGATGCGGGCATCAGTCTTAGTGCTTGGCCCCCTGCTTGCCAGGTTAAAGAAGGCAAAGGTAGCTCTGCCAGGGGGATGTGCTATTGGAGCAAGGCCCATTAATCTTCATCTAAATGG
>JACQWO010000091.1 GCA_016209225.1 Desulfobacterales bacterium | reverse complement strand
TTGAAGGACAGAAAAAGCGGACAATTCATTTTCTACAAAAGCGGACAATTCTATTTACTCTTGACACCACTAACTAAAAAATAACAGGGGGTAATTAATAAAGACTACGGATGTTATTGGGCCCTGTGGAAGACAAGGGGGTTTATATGTGGAATGTTATGCGAAGGGTAAAAAAGGATAAAAAAAGTCCCCACTCGTGAGAATGGGGACTTTTTCTTCTACGTATAATCCCTAAAATTCCTAGTACATACCTCCAGGCGGCATGCCTCCCGGTGGCATCATAGGACCTTTATCTTCCTTAGGCTTCTCCGCTATCATAGCCTCTGTGGTAAGCAACAAGGATGAAACACTGGCTGCGTTCTGAAGAGCACACCTGGTAACCTTAGTAGGATCAATTATCCCAGCTTTAATCAAATCTTCATATATTTCGGTCTGAGCATTGAGACCAAATGCTCCCTTCTCCTTCTTTACCCTCTCAACTACTACGGACCCCTCTAGCCCAGCATTGTTGGCTATCCACCTTATGGGTTCCTCTAGTGCCCGCTTGACAATATTTACACCAAACTGCTGATCCCCTTCCAGTTTTAACTTTTCCAAAGCAGGTATTACCCTCAAGAGGGCAACACCACCCCCAGGAATGATACCTTCCTCCACAGCCGCCCTGGTTGCGTTTAAGGCATCCTCTACTCTGGCCTTCTTCTCCTTCATCCCTGTTTCAGTAGCAGCACCTACGTTGATAACTGCCACACCACCTATGAGCTTTGCCAACCTCTCCTGAAGCTTCTCTCTGTCATAGTCCGATGTGGTCTCCTCTATCTGCGCTCTGATAGTCTTGACTCTACCCTCTAAGTCACCCTTTTTACCACCCCCATCAACTATCGTGGTGTTGTCCTTATCTATGGTAATACGCTTGGCTGAACCCAAATCATTTAATGTAATCTTCTCAAGGTTGAGCCCTAAATCCTCAGAGATAGCCGTACCACCTGTGAGTATGGCTATATCCTCCAACATGGCCTTACGCCTGTCTCCAAACCCAGGAGCCTTCACAGCGGCACACCTCAATGTACCCCGAAGCTTGTTGACTACCAATGTAGCCAACGCCTCTCCCTCTATATCCTCGGATATTATCAAAAAAGGCTTACCCATCTTCGCTATCTGCTCCAGTATGGGAAGCATTTCCTTCATATTGCTTATCTTCTTCTCATGCAGAAGGATGTAAGGATCATCCAATACCACCTCCATCCTCTCAGCATCGGTAACAAAGTAAGGCGACAGATAACCACGGTCAAACTGCATACCCTCAACGATGTCCAAAGTGGTCTCCATACTCTTGGCCTCTTCAACAGTAATAACCCCCTCTTTACCAACCTTGTTCATCGCCTCAGCTATGATGTTGCCTATCGTATGATCGTTGTTGGCAGAGATGGTTCCCACCTGAGCTATTTCCTTCTGATCCTTCGTGGGTTTACTAAGCTTCTCCAGCTCTTTCACCACTACTTCTACAGCCTTCTCTATACCTCTCTTCAATTCCATGGGATTGTTGCCAGCAGCTACCAGTTTGGAACCTTCTCGATAAATTGCCTGAGCCAACAGCGTCGCCGTTGTAGTCCCGTCACCAGCCACATCACTGGTCTTGGAAGCAACCTCTTTCACCATCTGGGCACCCATGTTCTCAAACTTATTCTCTAATTCTATCTCCTTGGCAACGGTAACCCCATCTTTAGTCACTAAGGGCGAGCCAAAGCTCTTCTCCAAAATCACATTCCTACCCTTGGGTCCAAGGGTTACTTTCACCGCATCCGCCAGGGTATTTACACCCTTTAAAAGCAAATCTCTTGCAGCCTGTTCGTACTTTATCTCCTTTGCCATTTGACAAACTCCTCCTTATGGTTGTGTAGTCTCTATTCTAATATACCCAAGATGTCGTCCTCTCGCATTATCAGATGTTCCTCACCATCTATCTTTACCTCTGTCCCAGCATACTTGCCGAATAATATCTTATCTCCTTTTTTTACATCCAGGGGAAGCTTCTTGCCATCTTCTAAAACCTTACCAGTTCCTACTGCGACAACCTTGCCTTCCATGGGCTTCTCTTTTGCAGAATCAGGAATGATTATTCCTCCTTTGGTCTTATCCTCTTCCTCAATCCGCTTTACTATCACTCGATCTTGTAAAGGCCGAATCTTCATAATAATAAAATCTCCTTTCCTTTTAATAAATTAAATCTCCCTTATTTTGGTTATACAAATAAATGAAATGACTAGATTGAGCACCCTCACCTCCTTATACAAATACCAGTATTTATTGGTTTATTTATACCCCTTTGTTAGCACTCATTTAATACGAGTGCTAACTGTTGGCTATAATATCCATCCTCAATCCAAAAATCAAGGCTTGAATATAATGATTTATAGCTGTTAAAACAAGTAGTGGGAATAATATACAATAATATATCTAAAATTTAAATAATTTCGAAGATATATGAATAATTTCGAAACTTATCATAAATACATTATCTTGAATGGTTTGCTTCCTATACCCTTAGATTAAACTTTTTCCTTCTTTCGTGTTTAAGTTGAAAGCCTTGGGTTGAGTAGTCCACAATGCTGATGAATCTTGAGCAGGAAAAAGTGGATATTCTTATAACCATAGGCCATGCTGGACAAACGTTTTATCTTGTTATTAATGCCCTCTG